>JANMGQ010000065.1:0-3795 GCA_031374735.1 Hyphomicrobiaceae bacterium
CGGGGGCGGCCGCGTTCGGCGTCGCATCACATTTCAATACGACACAACCTTTTCTGGCGCGGATCTATCCCGTCATGGGCGCATTCGCGGTCCTGTTGACCTCCGCGACACTCCCCTACGGCGTGCTGATCTGGCGCAACGCGGAGAGCCTGCTGCACTCCGTCGTGCGCCTCTCGGTCGGGCTCGGACTGTTGCTGACATTCGCGCTGACACTCGCTACCGCCGGCTATATGTCGGGCAAGTTGAGCCACCTCGTCGGCTCCAGCAGCGCGTGCCAAGCTGCCCTGCCGATCATGGGCTGGTCACGCACCGCAGGCGATTTGCGGGTGGCGCACTTCTTCGCCACCCACGTGATGCACATCATTCCGGCCTTCGGTTTCATTGCGAGTTGGACCTTGCCCGCTGGTGTCGCACGCTTCGCGGTGATCGGCGTGAGCGTTCTCTACACCGCCCTCGTCGTCTTCACACTGGTCACGGCGGCGATGGGGCATCCTTTCAGGGTGTTGGGGATGTGATTGGGACGAAAGCTCCGTCCGCCGTTGAGGCAAGAGCGAACAAGAAATGGACCGGTCGCGCTGTCTGTCCGGGCGGTACACGAGATCATCTTTCGACGACCACCTCCATCTGTTGGTCAACGGGGCGCTTTCGAAGAGTCACCGAGCATGCCGCTGCGATGGGGCCACTCATCTTGCTGCCTTGTTGCTGCCGAACTTGCTCAAGGGATGAGTGGCCGACTTTAGAACATTGCCCGGGCCGGCTGCTTCACGTCAGCTTCAACGACGCCTTGTTGATCACTTGATCGATGAGCTGCTCGGCTTCGGTGCGCTCGACCTGATGGTCGAGGATCAGCATTGCGAGGCCGTGTACAAGGGACCACGCTCTCAAGACGGCCACGTAACGCTCCACCGCTGAGGCATCCTGCTTTAGCAATCGCGACACGTTGTTGTAGAGCAACCAAGCAGGCGATCCCTCCACGCTGGTGTCGGTCGGATGCGTGTTCGAGGGCAATGACGTGAAAATCAATTTGAACAACGCCGGGTTTGCAATCGCGAACCGGACGTAGGCTCGACCAGAAGCCAAGAAACTTTCGGCGGCCGTCTCACCATCTTTCGGTGCCTGTAATTTGGCGAGCTGCCGCAGCCCGTCCTGTGCCAAGGCCGCCAACAACGCATTCTTTTCGGGAAAGTGCCGGTAAATTGCGGTCGCGCTCACACCGACGTTGCGCGCAATTTCCCTCAGACTGAGGTCTGCCAGTGGAGTTGTCTCAAGCAGTTTCAGTCCTTCAGCTACAGCTGCTGTTCGCAGATCACCGTGATGATAGCCCCGCACCGAAGCGTTGATGTTGACGGTGTTATCATTGCGTGTCATGTGTGCACCGTAAACATTGTCCACCGAGCCCGCAAGGCATGGGAGCGCGTCATGGCAGCTACAATCGGGCGAATGATCCGCAAAACCATTACCTCGGGCGTAATGAAACTTGCCGACCGCAACCGTCAACGTCTGAAGGAGCCGGCCGCACCACACCCCTTTCTGAGCGGCATTCATAAGCCGATGACGCAGGAGCAGACCCTTGAAAACTTAACGGTCACTGGCACGATTCCGGGCGACCTCAATGGCCGGTATTTGCGCATCGGGCCAAATCCAGCAACGCCACCGCAGGCTGCCAGCTACCATTGGTTTTTGGGCGACGGCATGGTGCATGGCGTCCGTCTCAAGGGGGGCACCGCAGTTTGGTATCGAAACCGATGGATACGTTCAAACACGGTGGCGCCCGTACTTGGCGAGACGCCGGCACCAGGACCGCGCAATAGTCCCTCCGACACCGTCAACACGAATGTCATGGGGCACGCCGGTGACATCTGGGCCATGGTTGAATCTGGCTCATACCCTGTCCGGATCGATCGCGACCTCAATACGATCGCCTATGATCCCTTCGGCGGAACCTTGAAAGGCAGTTTTGCAGCCCACCCTCACCTCGATCCCGAAACGGGCGAACTGCACGCCATTTGTTACAACGGTCGCCAACCCACCAAACTGCGTCACGTTGTGGTTGATAAAGACGGCGCCGTGAGGCGCGAAGAACTCATCACGGTCAAGAACGGGCCGATGGTGCACGACTGCATGATCACGCCGAAGTACGTGCTGATCTTTGATCTGCCAGTCACGTTTTCGATGCGCACCTATGTGGCTGGACAATCGTTCCCGTATCGCTGGGACCCCGGACATCAAGGTCGGGTCGGTTTGCTTCCTCGGGAAGGCCGCGATGCGGATATTATCTGGTGCCCCGTCGACCCGTGCTTTGTTTTCCATGCCTGCAACAGCTACGAGCAGTCTGACGGCAAGGTCATCCTGGACGTCTGCGTCCACGATCAGATGTTCGCCAAGAGCACGCAAGGACCTGACTCCCATCAGGTTCCATTTGAGCGCTGGACCATTAATCCGATCGCACAAACGGTTGGCCGAAAGGTCATTGATGCCGATAGCCAGGAGTTTCCACGCTTGAATGAGACGAAAGTCGGCAAACCCTATCGCTACGCCTACACGATGGCGCTACCGAACGGCGGCGATGCGTCGTTCTTGTCAGAGCCGCGGTTATACAAACATGACCTGCAAACCGGCACGCGGCAGGTGCACGATTTTGGCAACAAACGTGTCCCGGGTGAGTTCGTCTTCGTGCCAAGAGACGGCGCCACATCGGAAGATGACGGTTGGATGGTCGGCTTTGTTGTCGATCTCAAGACTGAAACGACGGACCTTGTCATCATCGACGCTCAGGATTTCACGGGTCGGCCGAGGGCCCTGGCCCACATCCCGCATCGGATCCCCCCGGGCTTTCATGGCAATTGGGTTGCCGATTGAACCGGTTGAACGCCATTCGAGCCGATTAAGACTTGCCGCAACACATCAGGCAAAACTTATGCGCACTGTCGTTGTTCAATCATCGCTGGTCGTTCTCGCTGGGATCTATGCGATGAGGGCGAGTTGGTTCCTGTTTGCCAAAGGACCGATCAGTCCGCTCACGCCGCTCGCAGCGATTGTTTTCGTGCTGTGCATTTTGCTGTTTCATCGGCCACCTCAATCTTCAACATGGCTCGCTGTCGTCGCAATAGCTTGCATGATCGGTGTTGCGGCCAACGCGGCGTTGCTTTTCAGCGCCGCAGCCGCTTACCAAAACCCAACCAACCAAGCGTTCAGCGTCTTGAGTGTACTCGGGTGGGCCATTCTCGCCGTGACGCATGCGTTGGCTTGGTTTGAAAAAGTGTGAAGGTCACGAGACCATGCCGCGGCAATCGCCGGGGCGATTGCCGTCGTGCGCGTCTCGGAGACGCTCGATATGCGGGACCGGCAAAGCATCGTGTGGTGCAAGACTGCGTACTCACGCAAGGCATGATCGCTGCGGACGCCTCATGCGCGAGTGCGGCTCACTTATAGTGCCAGCGGCGGGTGCCGAACTGTTGGAGGCGCTTGCGCCACGCTCTGTAGCTTCCAGGTTTTAACTCGCGGCGCATCAGGGCTTTTACGTCGTCTGGCGACAACCCGTGTAGCGCTTGGATGGTGTTGAAGCTGACATGATCACTGAGGGCCATTTCAATGATTTCGCCAATGACGGCTGGGTCGGACGGCAACGGCGCGTCGTCACGATGGCCGCCTCGCATCGGCCATCGTGTTCCAGATGAAGTTTCAGCCAATCTATTCATGCTCCCCATCGTGGCGTCTGCCGGACCCTGATTTGAACAACGCGGGCTTCGTCGCCGCAGCCGTATAAGTCGCAACCGTGATGGCGGCTGCCGCGAT
>JANMGQ010000071.1:0-27412 GCA_031374735.1 Hyphomicrobiaceae bacterium
TTGGCGATGCCGTCGACGACGCGCTTGGTCCACTGGTCCTCGATGCCGATGACGACGACTGCGGCCACGTTCGGGTTCGAGCCCGTGCCGATCAGCGTGCGGAAGTGCAGGTCCAAGTCCGCGCCGAACTGCAGTCGGCCATAGGCGTGCGGAATCGCCATGGTGCCCTTGATGTTGTTGGCAACGGCTTCGCACGCCGCGTTCGACAGGTCATCGAGCGGCAGGATCAGCACGTGGTTGCGTACGCCGACGCGCCCGTTCTCCCGGCGCCAGCCGTGGAAGGACAGGTTGGATTTGGAAGCCGATTTGGCAGAGGATTTTGCAGCAGCTTTGGCCATGTTTCAGGTCTCGGGTGTCGGTTCCCATGGTGCGGGAACTCGAAGTTGGTCAGATGGAATTAGGGATTGAGGGTAGATGAGCGCCGTCGCGCAAATGCTTGGGGTGTGACAGCGTGCTATCGTGTCGTTCGCAGCAGTGCGAGCACGATCGCGAGAGTGGACGCTGCCGCGACTCCAACGATCCAGCGCAACAGTTCGAACTTCATGGCGGCGATTTCGGCCTTCAGGGACGCCGTTTCGCTTTTCAAGCTTTGATCCAAGCTATCGCGCGTGAGCATGCCTTCGACGACATGCGCTTCTGTCGCCTTCGCAATCGCGCGGGCTTCTTTCTCGCCGATGCCTTCGTCACGCAGCATCTGCTCGAACGCGTAGGCCTTGCATGCCACGGTCATCTCCAACACCCTGCAACGACTACAAGATAAGCCAACGGTGGAAGGTTTACCACCGCTTGGTCTTCATGTTGTGGACGTGCACGTGGTCGCCGCGCTTGGCATCCTTGAGGACAACGCCGACGTCTTCGCCGTATTTGGTGACGGTGTCGCCCTTCTTGAGATCCTTGAGCGCCACTTTGTGGCCGATCGGAATGTCGTGATTGGCCTTCACGGCCGTGTCCTTGTCGGTCTCGGTGATGACGCCGTCCATCTCGGTGCCGGCCTTCAGGTCCTCAATGACAATGACCCCGACGTTGTCTTTCGGGCTATGCACCAGGAAGTGCGGATAGTTGCGTTTGGCCACGTCGGCTCCCCTCGTCGCGTTGCTGGCTTGTCGCCGCGCATCAATCACAGTGGTGGGCGACATGCAAGTCTTATAGAAGACTATAGCTAAATGAGCCCTGTGACCCGCTCGCCGGACACGCCAACGATGGCCCTTATCGGCAGTCCCGTATCAGCAGCTTGCAGGCCGTTGGCGATCGACTAAAGTGCGCCGCACGAGCTGTGACCAACACCGGCCGTGAATGAGACTGCAAGGGAGACGCCGACCATGATTTCACCGAACGGACCGTCACGATACACCTCCAGGCGCACAGCCCTGGTGATCGCTGCATCGCTGTTTGCGCCAGCAGCGTTCGCGCAAAGTTATCCCTCAAAGCCGATCACGCTGATCATTCCGTTCGCGGCCGGCGGGCCCTCCGACACACTGGGCCGACTGACGGCGGAGCATCTCGGCCGCACGCTGAACCAACAGATCATCGTTGAAAACGTTGGCGGCGCTGGCGGGACAATTGGCACGGATCGGGCGGCAAAGGCCGCGCCCGACGGCTACACCCTGTTGCAACACCACAGCGGCCTGCCGGCGTCGTCGGCGCTGTACGCAAACCTGAAGTACGACACCAAGACAGCCTTCGAGATGATCGGTTTGATCAACACAGGCCCAATGGTGCTCACCAGCCGCAAATCCCTGGACGTTGGCAATGCCAAAGGCCTGTTCGATTGGATGAAGGCCAACGGCGACAAGGTCACCGTGGCGCATGCCGGGATCGGCTCCAACTCGTACATGTGCGCCATGCTGATGTCGCAGGTCACCAACTCGAAGCAGACGCTCATTCCCTATCGCGGCACTGGCCCGGCCATGAACGACGTCGTCGGCGGCCAGGTCGACGTGCTCTGCGACCAAGCGACCACAGCATCCCAGCAGGTGTTGGGTGGCACGATCAAAGGCTATGCGGTGACATCATCCGAGCGGCTTGCTGCGTTGCCAGACGTGCCGTCGGCGCGCGAGGCTGGGTTGGCGGGCTTCGACATGACCATCTGGAACGGCATGTATGCCCCGGCCGGCACCCCGAAGGACATTCGCGACAAGCTGCATGCGGCACTGCAGGCTTTCATGGACGATCCGAAAGTCATCGAGCGCTTTCATCAGACCGGCACCGTCGCGTTCGCAAAGGACATGCGTTCTTCCGAAGCCCACCGTAAGTTCCTGGATGCCGAGATCGTTCGCTATCAGGATCTGGTCACGGCTTCTGGCCTAAAGCCGGCAGAGGCCAAGTGAAGCAGTCGAGGGGCGTGGACGGCACGGCTCGGAGGCGGACATGACCGTCTCGGTGAACACCGCTGACCCGCGCCCCCTCTACGCCCAGGTGCGTGAGATATTGCTGGCGCGCATCAAGGGCGGCCACTGGAAGCCGGGCGAGCTGATCCCCAACGAATTCGACGTCGCAGCCGAGTTCAACGTCAGCCAGGGGACCGCGCGCAAGGCGATCGACACGCTCGCGGCCGACGGCCTTGTCGTGCGCCGACAGGGCAAGGGCACCTATGTCGTCGAGCATACGCCGGCGGATATGTTGTTCCGGTTCTTCCAGCTGTATCGCGACGACGGCAGCCCGATCAAACCTTCGAGCCCGATCCCTGGCCGCCCCATCCGGGGCGCGGCGACACCCCAGGAAGCGGCGGCGCTTGAAGTCGGGGCCGGCGAGGCTGTGATCCGCATCGAGCGCACGCGCTTTGCCGGCGAGCGGCCATTGGTGCACGAAACGATTATTCTGCCAGACGTGCTGTATCCCGGTCTCGCTGACCACAGCGAGATTCCCAACACGCTCTATGATCTGTTTCAGCGCGCCTATGGCCACATCATCGTGCGCGCCGACGAGCGCGTGACGCCGATATTGGCGCATGGTCCCATTGCGCGTTCCCTCGGCGTCGACGACGGCATACCGCTGCTACATATCGATCGCGTCTCGTTCGGCCTTGATGAGCAGCGCCTGGAGTGGCGTGTCAGCATCTGCCACCTGGCTGGCGCGCACTATTTCGCGCGCCTGAAATAGGGTCGATCACCGCTGCAGAGCTGCACTGGGACACGTGATCGGCGATGGTCACTTCGGCCAGATGCTGACCTCGATCAGCTCGGCTGCGCCGCTGATCTCGAGAGGCGTCTCGACCACCAGCGTATCGCCTGCGGCGCAGATCATGCGTGCGTCACCGGAGATGGCGATCTCGCCGCTTTGCACGAAAACGAAGCTCGTGCCGCCCGTGACGGCCGGTAGCCACGTCTGCCCTTGGAGTGTCCAGCGGACCATGCGCTGGCGCAGGCTTGTGCGGTGAACCATGACGTTGAGGTTCTCGATGGCGCCGCCGACGGGCACGCCGCGCGTCGGGCGATCCCCAGAAAAGCCGACGGCAGGTCCCCCAGCGCGCACGACCCGCGGCGCATCCGTGTCGACATGGAGGTCAATGCGCGCGCCGCTGATCAGCATCATGCCGCGATCAATGCCTGGAAAATTCGAAAACGGACTGTCACGCGTGACACGTGCCGTCGACACGCGCCAATGCGGATCGCCAACCTGTGTGCGCTCAGCCGACACCGCGATGTCGGCCATTTCGCCGGCACCGTTTTTCCAGGGCAACCAGACGGTATCGGCTTTGCGGACGATGCGCGCCATCACGGGCTCCCAGGTTGCAGCGGAGTCGCAGCATCGCATGCCGTTTTACAAGATGCGATCGCCGTCTTCGCGTTGCAGCTCGCGCCGCTCCTGCGCTTCAAGGCTCTCGCGGCGCGGACGCGGGCCCGTGTTCTTCGCCATGAGAAAAAGCAGTGCAATGACCGGCGGAAACAGGAACGACATGGTCATCCAGTAGGACACGTCACGCCGCTTGGCCAAAGCCACGAAACCGGCGAGCACACTCGCAATCAGCATGAACGAGCCATAGATCGCAACGAACTTGGCCATGGCGTGTCTCCTTGGGTCGTCACGTCTTAGTCGTCTGGTCCGCACCCTCGCACAACGGGCTAGAGGCAGCAGTGCCCCACAGAACAGGGCCGTGCGGATCATATATGGTCATGGAAAGCCGCCGTTTCCATGGCGGAACAAGTGCTATGCGACAAGCCTCGCGATTCGGTAGATTTAAGCCACCTTGGGCTCGGTCTGGTCAAAGATCCAGTCCAGATAGGGGCTATGCCCCCCGGTCGCATCGACCACGACGAATGCCGGCAGATCGATGGGGTGATGAACCTTTGCCTCGGCGACGGCGGCATCTGCCAGACTGGCGCGGGTGGCGAAGATCATGACGACTTCGCTCTCCTTCTGTCGTCTGCCACGCCACGTCGAGAGTGTCGTGACGCCCGGCAGTACAGTGGCCGACGCGATCAGGCGTCGATCAAGCAGTTCGCCCGCGATGTACTCGGCCGTGCCGCTGTCAGGTGCCGTGGCATACACCAGAACCGGCCGGTCATTCTGACCTGTCATGTTGTCCTGCCATCTCGTTTCGTTCTCGCTGCTCCGCGAGAGCCCGCTGCTCTGCGAGAACGCAAGACGCAAGACGCAAGATTTCGGCCAGCTTCACGGGTGGCGTTAGATCAATCCGCGACGGGCCAGCACGGTCTGATAGACCTTCAGCGTCGACGACGTCAGCCGGTCCAAGGTGTAGGTGGCACGCATATGGGCCGCCGCGCGCGCGCCCATCTCGCGGCGTGCGTCCTCATCTGCCAGGATGTCGACGAGGGCTGCTGCAAGCTTTGGCGCGTCTGCGACGGGGACACGCAACCCAGTCGCGGCGGCGCGCGGCCTATCGGGCGGCGTCAAAGCCACTTCGCGACCTGGACCTGTGTCTGAGACGATGACCGGGCACGCCATCGCCTGGGCCTCGAGCGCGACGCGCGGCAACCCCTCGAAGGCCGAAATGTTCAGCAGCACATGGGACGCCGTGTAGGCCGCCGCCATGTCGCTGACGAAGCCTGGAATGCGCACGCGGTCGGCAATGCCCAACACTTCTGCGCGCGCCAGCAATTCGGCCTTGAAGTCGCCCTTTTCGACTTCGCCTGCGAGCACGGCGAGCGGCAGCGCATGGCCGTGCTGCTTCATGAGGCCAAGGGCTTCGATAAAATGATCTTGAGCCTTGCGGCGTGTGATGCGGCCGGCAAGCAGCGCGATCTTGTCGCCTGGTTCAGCCCCGAACAAGGCCCGCACGGCGGCAATGCGGTCAGGGGTGACCAACGTCGCGTCAAACTGGGACTGGTCGAAGGCGCGAGGAATGATGGCGATGCGATCCTCGGGCGTGCGGTAGCGGGCGCGGATCAGCGTCGCCATGTGGTGTGAGACGGCGATGACCGTGTCACTGCGCGCCATGACGGAATTGTAGAGGTTCTTGACCCGCCCCCGTTCGGAATACTCGGAGTGATAGGTCGTCACGAACGCTGTGCCTGTGCGGCGTGCAGCGGCGAGCGTACTCCAGGCCGGCGCCCGGCTGCGGGCGTGCAGGATGTCGACTCTTTCAGTCCTGACCAAAGCCGCGAGCCGACGCGCGTTCAGCGCCAGCGAAACTGGGTTCTTGGCCGCGAGCGGCATCTCGACGTGCTCGGCGCCAACGGCACGCAGCTGCTCGACCATGCGGCCGCCAGCCGAGGCCACAATCGCGCGATGGCCTGCCTTAACGAGGGCTTGTGCAACTTGCAGACAGCCGAGTTCCGCGCCGCCGGACCGCATGCGCGGAATAACCTGAACGACCGTGATTTTGCGCACGCACGTGTCCACGACAGGCCCGGAGGCTCAGGCCCGGAGGCTCAGGCCCGGAGGCTCAGGCCGAGTAGGCTCAGGCCGAGTAGGCTCAGGGGCTCGGTGAGGCTCAAGCCTTCGCGGCGGCCTTGGCTTTGGCTTGCAAACGCTTGCCGGCGGCCTTTTTGGCCTTCAGGCGGGCGCCAATGGTGTTGCCAAGCGCTGTCGTCACGGGCTTACGGGGAATGACGCGGCGGGCTTTTTTCTTGCGTGTTTCGACGTTGCGTGCCGAACGGGCGCCGCGGGCGGATGGACCAGCCATGGGAAGTCTCCTGATCAGGTGAGGGTGCCCGATCGCGAGCCCCGTTGTATCACGGCTGCCGCGTGTAGAGGCTTTTGCGCTGTCCGACAAGCGTGGCGATACGTGCTTGCAGGGCAACCGGGTGACCGCTGTCCTGCTCCCTCTCCCTGTTGAAGAACGGGGAGAGGGAACTCCACCCGATTCCCCAGTACGTGCTTGGCACGACGCCGCTGAATGACAGGCATCCGCTTTAGCGGCTGACCTTTCCCGGCCCGCACCAGCCGGGCAGGTATCCGGCCTCTTTGGTCCGTGCGAGGTCGATGGCTTCGGCGAGAGCTTTTGGGAACTTCTGCTGGATTTCAGACGCCTTGAAATGGTCACGGAAGAAATCCGCCCATAGGAACTCGCTGAATGGGGTCGAATCCTTAGCAAAGCCGCCCTGCCGTCGCGTCGCGCCCGCCAGACTGCGGAACGGATCATCAACCAACTCGGGTACGGATTTCGGGATGTCCTTGAAATCGCGGCGTGTGCCGGTTTCGTCATAGGGGTGCGCCCAGCCCTTGTGGTCCATGAAATACCAAAAGCGCGGCTTATCGAGTTTCGAGAGATCGGCCAAAGTCATGGCGAAGACGCCCGTCTCGCCCTCCTCGTAAAGCGCGCGGCAGAGGTGGTGATTGTCGACGATGTAGCGGCGCTCGTTCGGGCCTATGACCGTTGGCACCATGTGGCTCGCCAGGAACGTGTGGCGCGCGGCGGCCTCAAGACCACGCCACTTCGCGCGCCGACGCTCGACCTCCATCAGCCCGACGGTCATCTGCGTTGGCCGGAGTTCGGCCAGCGCCACGGTGCGCAGCACGGGGTCGAAGTGAGGGCGGGCCATCAGACGTCTCTTTTCAGGCGGTTGGATTGAGGCGTGTGCAGAAAAGGGGGCGAAGTTCGAGCCACACCTTCGCCTGAAAAACCATGCATACGCCACTTCGATCAAGATGCTGATCCATACTGCGGCATTCAGGTCACATGTTTTGGGCTTGCTGTGTCGCGGCAGCCTTTGACGCACACGGCGAAGCACGGCAATAGCTCGCAACGTTTTGTCGAACGACGGGATGACGGCATGGGCCTGACAACGATTGCACATCCCGGGATTGCGCTCCGGTGGCGGGTTTGGTCGCGCATTCTGTTGGCTGGCGTTTGGGCATTCGCGGTGCTCAATGTGGCAGCGCCTCCGGCTGCGGCCGCGGGTGACCCAGCAGTGCAGTTCATGGAACGCGTCGCCAAGGACATGATCGCGGCGCAGCGATCACGCTCGGTGCAGGCCATGCAAGGCGCCGTCGGTCGCTATGGCGACATGCAGGCCATCGGCCTTTATGCGCTTGGCGATTACCGCAGCAAGCTCGAGCCGGCGGATCGCGAGGCCTACATCTCGGGCATGACACGCTTCATCGGCCGATATGCAGCCACCGAGGCACCCAAATATCCCGTCGCCCGCGTGGCCTTTGCGCAAGAGAGCCGAAAAGCCAAATACGGCATCACCGTCGACAGCACCATCACGATGCAGGATGGGACCACGCACGAGATTGCCTGGCTGTTGATGAAGTATGGCAACAGCTATCGCGTGCGGGACGCACAGGCGCTGACATTCTGGATGTCACCGTTTTTGAAGAAACTGTTCGAGGACTATATTGGCCAGAACAACGGCAGCGTGAAAGCGCTGATCACTGTGCTGCAACGTCATTGATGACAGGGCTTTTATGACTGGCTCGCTATGACTGGCCCGCTTCTACCGGCTGTTGCGTGGCCGCGCGCTGCAGCGAGCGCTGTCATCCTGCGCGGCACCGAGGTGCTGCTGATCGAGCGGGGCAAGGGTGCCATGCGTGGCCTCTGGTCTGTCCCCGGCGGCCATATCGAACCCGGCGAAACAGCACGCGATGCGGCGTACCGTGAGGTTCTCGAAGAGACCGGTATCACAGCTGAGATCGCCGGCTTGCTGGATGTCCATGACGTCATTGTGCGCGATGCATCCGGCCTGCTGACGGCGCACTATGTCATAGCCGTGCACTACGGCCGCCATGTTGCAGGTGAGCCGCAGCCGGCGAGTGACGCTGCTGCTGCCGCCTATGTGCCGATCGGAGAGATCAGCCGATTGGCCATGACGGCTGGCGCTCAAACCCTGATCCGGCGCGCCTGCGAGCGCCTCGGTCTTGTGGGCGGGTAATACCAACGAGCAAAACATCTGACCCATCACAACAAAAAACGTCATCCCGGATCTGCGATCACGCCTCCTGCGTGTTAGCAGATCCGGGGTTTACCATTGTGCGAAAAACAAGAGTGGCAATGCGCGCGAGGTAAGGATTCCGGAGATGCCTGTTGCGCCTTGTCGCGACAGGCATTCCGGAATGACGATGATAGATTGATCAGTCACAAATTTTGACCGGTGGCATAACCAAAGCCATGGGTGATCGGAGCATGTCCGACTTGGGCTTTGCGGTTTTTGACGGTTGATCTACAGACACAGCCTCTCCCGCATCGACCGGTAACCTCGGCGGTACAATTTGCCTTCTCTCACCCTGCTTGGCATCGAGACGAGCTGCGATGAAACAGCGGCGGCTGTCGTGCGCCGGGACGAGGCAGGCACCGGCGCGCTGCTCTCCAACATCATCCGCGCCCAGTGGGAGGAGCATCGCGCCTTTGGCGGCGTCGTGCCTGAACTTGCGGCGCGGGCCCATGTCGAATGCCTGGACGAGATCGTGCGTCATGCCATGGCGGAGGCGCGGCTGACGTTTCGTGATCTCGACGGCATCGCCGTCACGGCTGGGCCGGGGCTGGTCGGCGGACTGTTGGTCGGTGTGACCACGGCCAAGGTGCTGTCTGCAGTCCACAAGCTGCCCCTGGTCGCCATCAACCACCTCGAGGCTCACGCGCTGACGGTGGGGCTGACGGACGGGACGCGCCCGCCGTATCTGCTGCTGCTCGTGTCGGGCGGCCACACCCAGCTGCAATTGGTGCGCGATGTCGGCCGCTATGAGCGGCTCGGCAGCACCATCGATGATGCGCTCGGCGAAGCATTCGACAAGACGGCGAAGTTGCTCGGGCTCGGCTTTCCGGGCGGACCTGCGGTCGAGCGGGCGGCACTGTCAGGTGATCCAAAGCGGTTTGCGCTGCCGCGCCCGATGGCTGGCCGAGCGGAACCACATTTCTCGTTTGCAGGCTTGAAGACGGCGGTCCTCCACGCGGCGCAGGCGCTGGTGCCTTTGGGCGATCAGGACGTCGCCGACCTCTGCGCCTCGTTTCAGGCAGCTGTCGCCGATAGTGTCGCGGACCGTGTCGGTCGCGCCATGACCATTGCGGAAGACCGCCTTGGGGCAGATGCCCCGCGTCGGCTCGTGGTTGCGGGTGGCGTCGCGACCAATGCGTCGTTGCGGGCGGGCCTCGCCAAGCTCACGGCCAAGCGCGGCTACACGCTGCACATCCCGCCCTTCGCACTGTGCACTGACAACGGCGCCATGATCGCCTGGGCCGGTGCTGAACGCCTCGTGCGCGGATGGATCGACGGACAGAACTTCACCGCGCGCGCACGGTGGCCGCTGGACGCCGATGCCGCGCCTGTGCTCGGTGCGGGGCGACTTGGAACCAAGGCCTGACCGTAGCTGCTGCCACGCGGGCTTAAGGTGAGTTGCCTGACGCGGTCGACTTATACCAGCGGCGAAAACTTTTGACTGAAGACTTATCCCCCAACTGTCATGGCCGGGCTTGTCCCGGCCACCCATCGCACAACGAGAGCGGCGCTGCTTATGGTGTTGAGACGTCTCAACATCTGGTACTACGCCGCAATCAGATCTGCGAACGGCTTCACGCCGGAGCTGTCCGGGAACACCGTATTGGCGAGTGCGCCATCGGGGATGCCGAGGTGATCGCGCAGGACGCCTTTCAGCAATCCGCGCAGATCGGTGGTCGGCTTGAGGTCGCGATTCTCATGCAGGTTCGCGTCAGCGAGGCCGGGCCAATCAGCCAGCATCTTGCCGCCGCGCACGCCGCCGCCGAGAATGATCGCCGTCGTCGCCATGCCGTGGTCGGTGCCATCGGTGCCGTTGACGCGCGCCGTGCGGCCGAACTCGGTGACAACGACGACGACGGTGTCTTTCCAAGCCTCGCCCATGCCGTCGTGGAAGGTCTTCAATGCGAGATCGAGGCCGGCGAGGCGGTTGCCGAGTTGGCCCGTGACGACGCCTTCATTCGCGTGCGTATCCCAGCCGTTATAGGACAACGCGCCGATGCGCGGACCATCGCTGGCGGACAGGAACTTGGCGGCGGCTTCGGCGGCGTCTGTGAAGTCGCGGAACGGGCGCGGGGGCTGCGGGGGTGCGGGTTGCGCTGGCTGTCCGGGGGCGGCCTTGGGCGCAGCCGTCATGCCGGCTTCAGCGACGCGATTGATCTCCATGCCCTCCGAGAAAGCGCGCGCGAGGACGGGGTCGGATTGGCCGTAGAGATCCATCAAACGGGCGACGGTCGAGTCGCGGAGTGGCAGATTGTAGACCTTTGGAATCCACGACAGCACTTGTGCCGGCCCGCGCATAACCAGCGGCACGACGGCGTCCATGGCCAGCCCCTTGGGCGACACGCGGCCCGCGTTCGCCATGCCGGTCAGCGCGCGGTTGAGCCAGCCGTGCTCAGGCCGCCCCGAGGCGATGCCGGCTTCAAGAATATCCTGGCCGTCAAAGTGTGAGCGCTCACGATACGACGTGTGGATGGCGTGCGCGATGGAGGCTTGTTTGGCCTGATAGAGCCCGTGCAGGAATGGCATATTCGGATTGAGTGCGAAGAAGCCGTCGAGCGCGAGGCCGGGTTTGTCGCCGGTCATGCCGAGCGCCATCTGCTGGCGCAGGCGCACATAGTCGGGATCGCCGACGGGCGCCGCGAGTGACAGGCCATCAAGCCCGCCGCGCAGCACGATGGTGAGCAGCCGCGGATCTCGCGTGCCCGCGATGGCCACCTTCGGCATCATGCCCCACAGTGCAAGTGCCGCCGCGGAGCCCCCCAGCAGGCGACGGCGGGAGAGTGTGTGGTTTTCAGTGCAGTCAGACATTTGTGGCTCCGTCTTGTTTGCCCTCTCCCCCACCTTCTGGGGGTGTGGGTGCCCGATGGGCGGGTGTGGGGCAGCCGCTTGCTCCAGAGTCATGCATTTTTGCTGAGTAAGTGCGGATGCTGCCCCTCCTCCGGCCTGCGGCCACCTTCTCCCCCTGAAGAAGGGGGAGAAGGAGATTACCGCCGCTGAAACTCCGGGCTCATCATCAGCAGTTCGAAGCCTTGCTCCTTCACCTCGGCACGGGCGATGGCTTGGCGGGTTGCTTCGCTCAATTCGCCGGCGAGCAGGTCGTCGGCAATGGCGCGCGGGTCAGCGGCCTTGTCCAACTGGCCAGCCACAAACTCGGCAATGCGCAGGCGCTCGCGGATCGCGGATGGGCCCGCCCAGGCGTCGTTGGTCTCGGGCCAGCCCTTGGGCGAGGGCACGTTCCAGATCGGCTGGCCGAGCTGGTTCGAGAGCCGCACGATCTCGGCTGAACGGGGGCGTTGGCGAAACGGCAATCCGCGGACGATGGCGACCAGGAAATCGTTGGGCGGCAGCATCTTGGTGCGCGGATGCGACCAGGCTTCGTCTGATGTCACCAGGGTTTTAGCGAGCGCGGCGAGATCGCCGCCTGAAGAGCGAAACGATTTTTCCAGCTTGGCCACGAGTGTCGGCGGCGGCGGATCGGCGACGAAATGCGCGGCCAGTTTCGTTGCGACATGTTTGGCCGTGGACGGATGCTTCGCCAGGTCGGCCAGCACCTCTTTGCCTGTCACGGCGCCAACGTTGACGTAACTTTTGCCGGCGACGCTCCACGTGCCGGGTTCACGCCGCGGCGCCGCGTACATGAACTTGCCTGCGTTCTCGCCCTGGCCAAGGGCGCCAACGGTCCATCCGGCGATGATGCGGGCAAGGTTGGTGACGTCTTCTTGTGAATAGCCACCGCCGACACCAAGTGTGTGCAGCTCCAGGATTTCGCGGGCGAGATTTTCATTCAGGCCGCGCTTGCGGTTCTGGCCGGCGGGGCTGTTGGGTCCGATGGACAGCTGGTTGTCGAGATAGATCAGCATCGCGGGATGCATCTCGACCGCTTCGAGCATGGCGGCAAAGGTGCCGAGCACGTGCGGGCGAATGGCCTCGCGCTCGAAGGAGCCGGCGATCGCGCGCACGTTGCCCTTGCCGGCCGAGACGCAGAAGTGGTTGGACCAGAAGAGAGCCAGCCGCTCGAGAAAGCCATGCTCCGTCGTCACCATGCGGTCGAAGCGGACAGCCGCTTCATCCTGGTAAACCTCGCCGCGCATGAGGCCGGGCCGTGCCTGCTTGGCATCCTTTGCCTTCTGCGGCGGCGACGCTGAGTTGGTGCCCGGGAATGGCACCTTCATGTTTTCGCGGAGCGCATCCTGGGCTGCCTCGCGCGCCTGTCGGCGCTGGGCTTGCTGCAGCTGGACATTTGACAAGGCGACGCCCGAGGAGTCGAGGTCGGGGTCTTCGAGCTTGATGGCATCACGTAGCAGCAGTTGCGCGGCCACAAAGCCGCGCGGATCTGACGATATCTTCGCGATGTCGCCACTACGAGCGCCGAGACCAAAGCGGCGCAGGGCTGTGGTGGCATCCCGTTTGGTCGTCGACATCGCGCGTCTCCATACTGCCCATCGCCTGCAAGAACGGACACCCCAAACGCAATCCGTCGCTTGAGGAGTAAGCCCGCACAGCAAATGCGGCAATCCGTTGACGTGCAGCGCACGGCAAAGCCTGCAAAGATAGCGAGGTGACCTCTTAACGACATGTGAACATGTGACAGACCATCGAACCACGGACGTTCTGATTGCCGGCGGCGGATTGGTCGGGCTCGCACTTGCGCTCGCGCTGTCAAAGAGCCTGGGTGGCGAATTGGCCGTGACCGTGGTTGATCCCGGCGCACTCGATGCCTCGCAGGTGAAGGCCGATGCACGCGCCCGCGCGCTCGGCACGGCATCAACCCGCATGTTGTCGGCGATCGGTGTTTGGCCGGATCTCGAACATCAAGCACAACGCGTATCGACGATCGAAATCACGGACTCAGCGCTCGGCGACGGTGTCCGTCCGGCGTTGCTGAGCTATGATCCGAACACGGATGGCGACGGCATGGTGATCGTCGAGAATGGTCCGCTGTTGACGGCGCTGCTCAAGGCCGCTCGCGCGGCTCCTGGCGTGACGTTGCGTGCCGGTCGGCGGGTTATTGCACTGTCGGCTGAACAGATGCACCTTGCCCAGGTGACGCTCGACGACGGGACGATGACTACGGCCGCGCTGGTCGTTGCAGGCGATGGCCGCATGTCGCCCGTGCGTGAGCTGGCCGGCATCAAGAGTATGGGCTGGAGTTATCCGCAATCCGGCATCGTCACGACGATCGCGCACGAGGTGCCGCATGCAGGCACAGCGGTGCAGCATTTTCTACCGGGTGGGCCGTTCGCGCTGCTGCCGCTGACGGGCAGTCGCAGTTGTGTGACCTGGAGCGAGGACACGGTTGAAGCACAACGGTTGATGGCCGCCGATGACCCGACGTTTCTCGATGCGCTTGAACAGCGGGCCGGTGGCAAACTCGGTCGCATCACACTGGCCGGGCCGCGCCAATCGTGGCCGCTGGAGCTGCACCTTGCGCGCGCGCTGGCCGCAAACCGCGTGGCCTTGATCGGGGACGCGGCGCGCAGTGTGCATCCACTGGCTGGCCAGGGGCTCAATCTCGGCCTGCGCGATTGCGCAGCGCTGGCCGAGGTGATCGAGGATGCGGCACGCACGGGTCAGGATATCGGGGTTGCGACGACGCTCGAGCGCTATGAGCGCTGGCGGCGGGCGGATGGGGCCATGTCGGCTGCAGCCTTCGATGGGCTGAACCGGCTGTTCTCAAACGAGTGGACGCTGCTGCGCACCGCGCGCACGGCTGGCCTCGGGCTCGTCGATCGCATGCCGGCATTGAAGCGGCTGCTGGTCGGCGAGGCCGCCGGCCTCACGGGGGAACTGCCGCGGCTGATGCGGTGACTGTGTGGACTCAAATCCAACGCCGGACTTCGGTCTTGTAGGCAAGGTATGGCGCGCCGAATTTTTCGGCCAGGTAGGCCTCTTCGCGCTCGATCGCCAACTTGGTAACGGCAAAGACAGCCACCGGTAGCGCGAGCAGGAACCACAGCTGATCAAACACCAAGCCAATGCCGGTGAGCGCCAAGCTCATGCCGAGATACATCGGGTTGCGCGTGTAGCGGTAGATGCCTGATGTCACAATGGCTGTTGTCGGACGCGTGGGCGGCACCGGTGTGCCCGCCGTCTTGAACACACGCTCGGCGGCCACCGCGACACCGATGCCGAGTGAGATCAGGAGGCCGCCTCCTATCAGGGACGCACTCCTCAAGCCGGGCGACTGAAACGGCCACCCCGCAACAACGGCCAGAAGTCCCGAGACAACAGCTGCCGTCACGTAGATCACGGGTGGCCAGATAAACGGGCTCGATGCGGTGTTGGGTGGTATCGCCATGGCGCCACTTTACTTGACCCGGCGATCGCAGCGAAGCGGCGATAAGCCTTTGTTTACCATCACGCGGTCTACAATTCTTGACGACGCTGGACGTCCACGGCGTCCGATGGAGAGACCAGCGATGAAACGCATTGGCCTTCTGCTCGCAGCCCTGGCTGCCGCAAAAATCGGTACCGTGGAGTACCTTCAACGGTCGGCCACACGCGATGCCCTCGTCACCGCATACGGCAACGAGGCGGTTGCCGCTTGCCAAAAAGCTACCCGCGCCGATGCCCTGAAACCTGGCCCAGTGTGGGGCGCTTCGAACGCGGTTCGCATCGAAGTCGGCAATCGGCAGGCCGCGGTCTCGTTGTGGCAAGTTGACCACCAGGACTGGCAGGCGCGCTTTCGGCGGACCTACATTGTTCTCGATGCGACGACAGCCCGCTGCCGCTTTGATGTCGCCAATGGGGCCGCGGTGGTCGTCGAAATGTGACGATTGGCGCAAGGGATACGCTCTGCCTACACATTGGTCTTTGTTCCAGGAGGATCATAGTCTCCGGCTGGTGTATGGTATTGAACCATTAGGATGTGGTGGATTTCGCCGGCCGAATTTCGGCGTCTGAATGCTTTAGCGATTTTATTCGGTTCAGTGGGGGGCAACCGTGAGACGTCCGGGAGAAAGCAATGGACACGACGGCGATATTGCCGTGTCCGGAATCGCGCGCTTCGCCCTCAGTCTCGGCCGTTACCATAAGCGCGCGCTTCTCATCGGCATCGATATGGTGTTGCTCGAGGTCATCGTCTGGGTTGCGTACTCCTGGCGCTATGGCGAGCCATTCTGGCCGACGACCTGGATCTTGATGTTTGTTGCGGGCCTAGGCCCTGTGTTGTCGTGTCTGGCGTTCTTCCATTTCGGGCTGTACCGGATGGTGACACGCTACATGGATGCCCGAGCAATCAACGCGATTGCCGCGGCGATGGTTCTATCGACGCTCATTTGGAGCCTCGTCGCTTTCCTAGTCCAGCCTCTTGGGGTCTCACGGTTGGCGATCATCGCGTACCCCATCGTTGGCACGATGGCCGTTTGGACCATGCGGCAAATCATCGGTGGCATCTTGCGTGGCGCCGGCGTGACGGTGGCGGGCAAAGGCGAATACAACCGCAAGGCCGTCATCATCTACGGCGCAGGGCGCGCCGGTGTTCGGATCGCGCAGGCTCTTGAGCGCTCGGACCATGTCATGCCGATCGCTTTTGTGGATCGAAATCCGACGCTGTGGCGGCAATACATTGGTGGCTACCGGGTTCATCGGCCTGACATGTTGCGCGATCTGGCGCACCGGCATCAGGTCGGCGAGATCGTCGTGGCACTCGACTCGGCCAGCCGTCAGGAGCGGGGCAGCGTCCTCGCAGAACTCGAGAAAATTGGCATTCAGGTCCGCATCCTGCCTGACCTTGCAGACATTGCCGCCGGGCGCGTCACCATCAGCGACCTTCGCCCGGTCGACGTGCTCGACCTGCTCGGCCGGGACGCCGTTCCGCCAAATGCCGCGCTGCTGGCGCGCAACGTGCGCGGCAAGTCGGTCTTGGTGACCGGTGCGGGGGGCTCGATCGGATCCGAGCTGTGCCGCCAGATTCTGACCCAGCAGCCCTCCCGCCTGATCATGCTCGATGCGTCCGAGAACGCGTTGTACGAAATCGAAGCCGAGATGAAGCTCGCCTTTGAGCGGCAGGCGGCGAGAGCTGCCGGTCTGGTCGACGACGACGCCGCAGAGGCCGAGCGGCCGCAGACTGAATTGGTTGCCGTGCTTGGTTCGGTTCTTGATGAAGCCCTTTTGGCTGATGTGCTTGAGGCCAACGAGGTACGCACCGTCTATCATGCTGCGGCCTACAAGCACGTCCCCATCATCGAGCGGAACGCCGCGTTGGGGGTGATGAACAACACCTTTGGCACCTGGGTCCTGGCCAAGGCTGCCATCGCCAGCGGCGTCGAACGCATGGTGTTGATTTCAACAGATAAAGCCGTGCGCCCGAGCAGCGTCATGGGGGCGAGCAAACGCCTCGCCGAGATGATCCTTCAGTCGTTGGCGAGCCAAGCCGGCGCGCGCACGATCTTCACCATGGTGCGGTTTGGCAACGTGCTCGACAGCTCCGGATCGGTCATCCGCCGGTTTCGCCAGCAAATTGCAAACGGCGGCCCGGTGACCGTCACGCACAGGGACATGATCCGTTATTTCATGTCGATCCCGGAGGCTGCAGGCCTCGTTATCCAAGCCGGCGCGATGGCGACGGGCGGCGAGGTGTTCCTGCTCGACATGGGCAAACCCATGCGCATCGAAGATTTGGCAAAGGCGATGATCCGGCTCTCGGGCCTCGACGTCAAGGACGCGGCCAACCCAACGGGCCATGTCGCGATCGAGTTTGTCGGCCTTCGGCCGGGTGAAAAGCTGAAGGAGGAGTTGCTGATCGGCGATGACAGTTCGCCGACAGAGCATCCACGCATCTTCATGTCGCGCGAACCTTCGATTCCGCCTGAAGCACTGGAAGCGGCCTTGGCCGACCTTGGCGAAGCGGTTCGGCGTGGCAACGCCGTCGATGTTCACGAGATCCTGCGTCGTACTGTCGAGGGGTATCGTGCCGGCACAGACACTGGCGAAGACGCCTTGGCAGGGGGTGATTCGGTCGGGTATCTGTGGCGCGAGCCAAAGTTAAGGACCCTGCACTGAATGCTGGAGACACCTGCTATCAGCGGGACGCGGCGCATCGTGTTCGCAACCAGCGATGCACGTGCCTTTGTCAGCTTGCGCAGTGCGTTGCTCGCTGAAGCGACGCGCCGCCGCCATACCGTGCTTTGCATGGCGCCAACATTCGATGCGCCGGTCGCGGCGGCCCTGCAGCGCCTGGGTGTGCATACGCGAGCGGTTGCGTTCGAAGCGCACGGGCTGAATCCATTCGCCGGCTACAAAGTGCGCCGTGACTTGGCCGCACACCTGAAAGCCTTCGGGCCGCACACGCTTGCGATCACGGATCTCGATCTGGTGCCGGTTTTGGTTGCCGCGGCGCAACGTGTGGGGGTCGGTCACATCGTGCCCATGGCAGCGCGCATTCCAGCGTCCCTCGACACGGTGCAGCGCAAAGCTTTTGAAGCCGTCACGGCCTTGATCGTGGAAACGCCCGATCTGGCTCGCGTTGCAGCTGGAACGCATTTGTTGCGGCCGGGCGTGCCTGTTCTTGTTGTGCCTGCATCGGGGATCGATTTACACCGTGCCGTGGCCTTGCCGTTGCCCCCGATCGGGGAAGGCCTGACATTTCTTCACGTGTCATCGCCTTCTGATCTGGCGGCACGAGCGCTTTTTGCCGCCGCGGCAGCCGACGTCAAACCTCGATCACCGCTGGCGCGCTTTGCGGAAGCCGATAGCGACGATGTCGCGGCCATCGCGAACGCACATGTCGTGCTCCACCTTGGCGCCCAAGATGGCTTGGCGCCGGGCCTGCTGGCTGGGCTCGCGGCTGGACGACCGTTGATCACCTCCGACGTGGCGGGCGCGCGCGAGGCCGTCGATGAGCGCGTCAACGGCTGTCGCGTTGCCGCCGGCGACGTCGCAGGCCTTGCAGCTGCCATGGTATCGTTCCTGCGTCGGCCGCACGAGATCACCGCCATGGCCCGCGCCAGCCGTGCCAAGGCCGAGCGCCGCTTCGATGTCGAGGGGATCAACCGCGTAACGCTGTCTGCCCTCGGGCTTGGCGAAAGTTTTGCCGCGGCGGCATAAAGTCTACCGGAACATGCCTCTCGAGGTCGTCAAAATCGGCTTTCCATCCTCAAAGCAACCAAGCCTTCATCATTTTTGCGCAATCCTGTCGCGCGGCCGGATCGAATTCGATCTGCCGATCATTGGGTGCGCGGAATGTCTCTCCACAATCGCATGGCAGCGGTCTTGAAGCGCAGCGCAGCGCTCGACGCAGACGAAGCCGAGCAAATGAACAAGCGCTGGGCCAAGCGCAAAAGCACGGCGACGCCGGCCAAGATCCTGTTCGATGGCATTACAACGCCGTACGAATGCACACTGCGCGATATCTCATCGACCGGCGCGCAGGTGGAAATGACGCGCACCAAAATGAACCCAGACGGTTCGAGCGAGAATTTGCCGAACTTCTTCACGTTGATCATGCCACTCGATAAAACCGCGGTCGAATGCCAGTCGATGTGGCGGCGGGGCTCGAAGGTCGGCGCCAAGTTTGTCGGCATGGTGCGCCACTTCGTGCCGCCGAAGCCGGTCGTGGCTCGACCCGCGAACGGGGTACGAAAGACCGTTCGCTGAGGCGGAACGCCAGTCGACTGCCAGATTGCGTGCCGATCTGGTCCAAGCCAATCGCATGAACTAAAACCTCGTCATCCCGCATCTGCGCGCGGCCTGAAGCGGCCGCACTTGTGCGGGGTGACGGGTCATGCGTTTGCCTGCAATAGGGTCTTGCCATTGTTGACCTGTGAAAGCGGAGCCCGTATAGGCGCTCAGCCATTCGCCGCCCGGGTCCGCCAGGGTGACTTGCGGCGTTGACCTTTTAGCGCCTGTTTATCGTCTACCGCCCATCGAACTCACCCGGACCACAACCGGCAGATTCTGACTGTCATGGCACTTGGTGCCTGATCGGAGTGTGCCCATCCCGTACTCTCGAGGAGACTGCAACGCATGGCCAATACGTCCTCGGCCAAAAAGGCTGCCCGCCAGATGGTGCGCCGCACTGAGGTGAACAAGGCCCGCCGTTCACGCTACAAATCCACTGTGAACAAGGTCGAAGCGGCAATCGCTGCCGGTAATGCCACCAATGCGGTGGCTGTGCTCAAAGCCGCTGAAGCAGACATCATGCGCGCTGCCACGAAGGGCACCGTGCACAAGAAGGCCGCTGCACGCAAAGTGTCGCGCCTCACGGCACGGGTGAAAAAGCTGGCCGCGGTCTGAGCGCTCGGCGCTTGATGTGCCAGCCGCCCGTCGTCGCACCGCAACCTGCGAATTGCAGCCACCAGGAAACTGGTGGCTTCATGTTTTGAGGGGCTCGACGAGCGGGAACGCGAGCGGGAAGTCTTCAATCATGCTGAGCAGTTCGGCGAGCTTTGTCGCATCGCCGACGACGGTTGCCGCCTGCGCGCCAACGGCCTCGGCCAGCGTGCCTTGGCGCAGCATCAGGCGCGACAGGATCGCCTTGGTTGTTGTGACTGTCACATCCGCATCTGCGGCTTGATGGCCCGAGACGGAGCTAAGCGCGCAGTTTTCCAGCGTCAGCACATGGGTCTCTTTGAGGTCTGTGAACGTCCAATTGATGACGGTCCGCTTGCCCGCCGATTTTGCGGGATCGACGCGCACCGCCAGAAAATCGAACACCTGTGCCACCGGCAGCGCGCGCACGAAATCCTCGCGCACGGGCGGTCGCAGCATTTTCGGCGCCCCGTGGCGCAACTCCTGCGCGCCTTGCAGATAGGCATTGCGCCATGTTGCGCTCTCGGCCTGATAGCCGAGCTGCTCGAACGCATCGGCGCACAGCTTGCGCGCCTCCTGGTTGGTCGGGTCCGAGAACACGATGGTGTTCGCGATCTCAGCCACCCAGCGATATTCGCCCTTGGCAAAATCCTCGCGCGCCTTGACCAGCGCAGCCGCAGCTCCGCCCATGTAGGTGACGAGTTTCTGTGCGCGCGGTTCCGGCGGCAGCGGCCACAGGTTCGCGGGGTTGCCGTCATACCAGCCGATATAGCGCTGATAGACGCTCTTTGAATTGTGCGACAGCGTGCCGTAGTAGCCGCGGCTGGCGAAATTGGTCTCGAGAGACGCCGGCAGCGTCATGCGCTCGGCGATTTCGCCCGCCTTGAGGCCGTGGTTCATCAGCCGCAGCGTTTGATCATGCAGGTATTTGTAGGTGTCGCGCTGCTTGGTCATGAAGTCGATCACGCGGCCGTTGCCCCAAACGGGCCAATGGTGCTGGGCAAACACAACCTCGGACTTGGGCGCAAACTGCACCAGCGCGTCGCCGAGATACTTGGCCCAGGCGTTACAGTCGCGCACCTGCGCGCCGCGCAGCGGATAGATGTTGTGCATATTGTGCGTGGCGTTTTCGGCGAGATTCAAGGCCTTCAGACCGGGATAGTACATGTGCATCTCAGCGGGCGCCTCGGCGTCCGGCGTCAGCTGGAACACGATCTCGACGCCGTCGACGATGTGCACCTCGAGCGGCTGCACAATCACCTGTGTCGGTGGGATCAGCGAGAGCGTACCGCGTGATGTCACCTTGCCGAGCCCAGCGTCGACCTGACCGCGTGGCCCCTTCGGCAGCAGTGGGCCGAACTGATACATTGACCGGCGGATCATCGGCGTCCCGATCAACACGTTCTCCTTGGTCACCTCTTCGAGGAACTTGTCGGGCGCGATGATCGGCACGAGGCCGGCCTTGACATCTGCCTCATCGACGACGCCGCGCACGCCGCCGAAATGGTCGATGTGGGTGTGGGTGTAGATGACCGCCGTCACGGACTTGTGGCCACGATGGGCGTAGTAGAGATCGAGCGCCGCACGCGCGCACTCACACGAGATCAGCGGGTCGATGACGATGACGCCGCGGTTGCCCTCGATGAGGGTCATGTTCGAGATGTCGAAGCCGCGCACCTGGTAGATGCGGTCTGTGACCTGGAACAGGCCGTGGTTCATGTTCAGCTGCGCCTGCCGCCACAGGCTGGGATTGACGCTGTCAGGCGGCTCGGGCGCAGACAGGAACGCATACTCGCCAAGGCTCCAGACGACCTGGCCCTTCTCGGTGCGGATGGTGACGTCGGGAAGGCTGGCAATCAGGCCGCGCGCGGCGTCGTCAAAGTCCGCGCGGTCACCGAGGGGCAGGTGGCTGCATGAGGCGCTGTGACAGGCACAGGTGTGCGCGGTCGCGGCTTTCGGCGCGAGGTCGATTGCGTCAGTCATGAAGGCCTCATGGGCAATGTGAGTTTTGCCACTGTGAGGGACGCCGGACGCGGGGGTCAAGGGGCACTGGCGGCTCGCGTGCATGGGGCCTGCAAGCCGCAACGCACCATCGCCTAATCCGACGTTCCCCTGCAACCCGCCTGAGCGCGCAAAGCCACCGATTGCGCCAGCGGCAGTGCTGACTTATCAGCCCCGCATGCCCCATCTGCCTGACACGACAGCGGATCTTGTCCGCCGCGCGCGCTCCGGAGAGCGCCTTGCCATCAGCCGCATCATCACGGAGCTGGAGCGTGCCGGGCCGGACATGCCGGCGCTGATCTCAGGCCTCTCGCCGCATCTCGGGCATGCGCTGGTGGTCGGCTTCACGGGGCCGCCAGGGGCCGGCAAATCGACCCTGGTCGATGCCTACGTGCGGCTGTTGACGGCAGCTGGCAAAACGGTCGGCATCATTGCTGTTGATCCCTCAAGCCCGGTCTCGGGCGGGGCTATCCTGGGCGATCGCGTGCGCATGGGCGCGAGCCTCTCGGATGAGCGCGTGTTCATGCGTTCGCTCGCCAGTGGCGGCGCGCTCGGTGGCCTGTCGCCGGCCGCCGTGCGTATCATCGACGCCTTCGACGGGGTCGGCAAAGACGTGATCGTGCTCGAAACCGTCGGCACCGGCCAGAACGAGATCGACGTCGCCGAAGTCGCAGATGTGCGCGTGGTGCTGGCAGCCCCGGGCCTCGGCGATGGCATTCAAGCCATGAAATCCGGCCTGCTCGAAATCGCCGACATTCTGGTGGTCAACCAGGCCGACCGTCCCGGAGCGGATGAAACGCAGCAGCAATTGCTCAGTGCGCTGTCCTTGCGCAGCAGTGCGCCAGCGGACGTCCCCGTGCTCAAAACCGTCGCGACCACGGGCGCCGGCGTCGAGACTCTGGCTGCGACACTTGCGAGCATCGGCGCACGGCGCCTGCAGGCGCCAGTGGTCGAGCGGCGGCGGCGGCGCGCGCGCTTGTTGATTGCGCGCGCAGCAGCAGCCGAAATTGCCCGTGCGTCAACGTCCAGCGATATGTCATCGCTGACCGATGATGTTCTCTCGGGCCGCATTTCGGCCTTGGCGGCGGCCGTCCGCCTGCTGCAGATGCCATGAGAGATCTATGAGAACAAATATAGGCCAGCGTTGCCACACGCCGGCCTAGCGGTCGCCCGAATCGGGGTGCTCTTTACCTCCTGTTAGTCGAATCGGGACGACATGGGACCGCCCACACGCGGACCGTCGAACCCGATGGTCCGTCCGGAGTTTGCCCATGCTGATGTCGTCCACTGAGCAGCCGTTCGATCGTTTCGTCGGTGCGACGTATCCAGAATTGCACGGCCGCCGCGTGCTCGTTACCGGCGTCAGTGATGCCGAAGGCATCGATATTGCCCGCGCGTTCGCCGAACATGGCGCGCGTCTCGTGGTGCAGGTCGATGCCGATCCGTTGGCCGCCGCAGCGTTGGGTGAAATGCTGGCCCCGACGGCTGCCGAATTGACCCTCATCGAATGCTCGTTGACCGGTGCCGACGAGATCGTCGCCTTCGCGCGTCGTGCGGTTGCCGTCTACGGCGGCCTCGATGCCGTGATCAACGTTGTGCCACTGAGGCTCGGCGACGTCGCAGACGACGATCTCGAAGCCATTGAAGCGCGCATTTCTGACGTGCTGATGGCGCCCTGCCTCATCGCGCGGGTCGCTGCCAACCGCATGCGCCTGCTGCAGGCCGATGGCCTCATCCTGCACATCGCCACCATGCCGCGTCACGCCGACGCACGCGACCGCGCCTTCGCCGCTGCCGCCAAGGCCACGCTGACAGCCATGACCCGCGACGATGCTCACACCTGGGCGCGCGACGGCATTCGCGTCAACGCGGTGGCACCTGAAACGAGCGGCGTCGGTGGCAGTGGCTTGACCAGCGAAGCCGACATCGCAGCCCTCGCCCTGTTCCTCGCAGCCGGCCGCGGCCGAGCCCTCACCGGCCACGTGCTCGAGGCGGAAGCCGCGTGAGTCGATCAACGGCTTGCTCATGTATCTGCAAGTCAAAAGTCGCGATGCAAAACGGCCGGGACAGCGGATCGGCGAGAACCGGGAAAGGGTTCGCGCTGCATCTTCCGTGATATCCCTCACGGCCGGTCGTGTCCGGTCCTTGGCTGAGGCTACTGAAAGCCTGGGCTTTGGCGCCGATCCGCTGTGCTGCGTTCGTAACGGCGCGGGCATGGTCCTGAGGACAACACGGTTCGAATCCGACCGTGCGAGCCGAGGCGTCAGACCGGGCACACCCCGCCACCAAGGTGGTACGTCCAGCGCTTGGCTTGGACCTGACCCCACCGGGCCGCAGCATCCCCGACCCCGCTGCGGACGATGCGCATCATCCCGGCCCGGTCAAGGACGCGGCAGATATACACGCGGAGAGGGAAATGCACCAATACAGCTTTGGGTTGCGGTTAACGTGAGAGCGATGCCGCAGGAGGTCGCAGGTGGACGTGCGGGGGAGGAACCGGCGCCTAAAGGTCGACGGCCGCCTGTGCCAGTCGCTTGCGCACGTGGGTCACATCGCGGTCCATCTGGGCGACGAGCGCTGGCATGCCGTCGAACTTCTGGTCGCCCCGGATGTGCGCGATGAAGGCGATGGTGATGGTCTTGCCGTAGAGATTGCCGTCGAAATCAAGCAGGAATGTCTCGAGCACGGGGGCGCCGTTGTCGAAGGTCGGCCGTGTGCCCAGATAGGCGGCGCCATCGTGCACATCGTCGCCGACATACACGCGCACGGCAAAGATACCGTGGCCGAGCGCAACGCCCGCCGGCAGCGTGATATTGGCCGTCGGGTAACCCATGCCAGTGCCGCGTTTGGCGCCGCCGGTGACGACACCCGACACACGCCACCAGCGACCGAGCAGGTGCGCGGCGGCCTCAACTTGGGAGTTGGCGAGCGCCTGTCGCACGGCGGTCGACGAGATGGCGGCGCCCCCATCCGTGATGGGTGGAACCACGGTGACGCCGAAGCCGCGGGCTCGCCCGGCGGCCGATAGGGTCTCGGGCGAGCCGCCGCGGGCCTTGCCGAAGTGGAAATCATACCCGACGATGACATGGCGGACGGCTAGCGCGCGGACGAGCACGTCGTCGATGAAGGCGTCAGCCGTCAGCGCGGCGAGAGCACGGTCAAAAGCGAGCACAACCGTAACATCGGCGCCGTGGCGTTCGAGCAGTGCGAGCTTGTCCGCGTGCGGCGTCAGTTGGAAGTGCACGACATCGGGTTGAAACAGCGCGCGCGGATGTGGATCAAAGATGATCACGCCGCTGGGCCCAGCTGGGGCAATCGCGGCTGTCGCCTCTGCCTGCGCGAGCAACGCCTGATGACCGCGGTGCACGCCGTCGAAATTGCCGATGGCGAGCACGGCACGGCGCGCCGCCTCGGGAACCTGTGTATAGCCCTGCACCACCAGCATCGTCGGCATCGGTCCTTCGTCGGCGTCGCCACGACAGATGGCACGGCTGGCAAACCGGTCAAGCGACACGGGCGCGCAGGAGGTGCAATCGGGTGAACGCGAAACTGCACCCTCTCCCCGTTCTTCACGGGGAGAGGGCCGGGGTGAGGGGCATACGCGCTATCATAACAAATTTTCCGCGTCATTCCGGACAAGCGCGGCCACTTCTGGCCGCGCGCAGATCCGGAATCCAGCGGATCTGTACGCGAAGCGGTCGGTACATCGCGTGCTTCGCACACGCCCTGCGCTGGATCCCGGCTCGGCGGTCGGCCTGAAGGGGCCTCCCTTGGCCGGGATGACGAAAAATTGGGGTATGTTTCAATGACATGAAACGGATCGTCACATGAGCAAGACTTTATCTCCCATCCCCCGGGCGAAGTTCTACGCGAAGAGTTTCTGCGCCCGCTTGGCATTAGCCAGAACAAGCTTGCGCGCGATCTCGATGTACCCGTTGCTCGGGTCAACGATATCATCCGGGCAAAGCGTGGTACTTCCGCGGACACCGCATTGCGGTTAGCAGCTTACTTCGCAACGTCACCGGAGTTCTGGCTGAATTTGCAGACACGCTATGACATCAGGATGGCTGCGGCAGAGGTTGGAGATGCGGTCAAGCGAGCGGTGAGGCCGCATGCAGCGGCATGAGTATGTCCTCGTTCGCTGGCGATCAGTGCCTGGCTCAAATTTGCTCTCATCAATAGCGCTGATCGAACAAAATAAATGTCCGTGGCAGCAACGGTGTCAGGAACGCCGCTCGTCTCGAGGCTGACATACGATGCAATGTCCTCAGGCGTGAACCCCGAAGCTGCGGCGTTGTCTTGCTCAAGACGAGCGTACGTCTCGACCGTCTTCCGGCCCATTCACTCAACCCGCCGCCTTCACTTCTTCGACGATCTTCTTCGCCGCATCCGCAAGGTTATCGGCCGAGACAATCCGCAAGCCGCTCTCGGCCAGGATCTTCTTGCCAAGGTCGACGTTCGTGCCTTCAAGCCGCACGACCAGCGGCACTTTCACGCCGAGTTCGCGTGCGGCGGCGACCACGCCTTCGGCGATGATATCGCAGCGCATGATGCCGCCGAAGATGTTGACCAGGATGCCCTTCACGGCGGGATCATTGAGAATGATCTTGAACGCCGCTGAGACCTTTTCCTTGGACGCGGAGCCGCCGACATCGAGGAAGTTGGCGGGCTCATAGCCATAGAGCTTGATGATATCCATGGTCGCCATGGCGAGGCCCGCGCCGTTGACGAGGCAGCCAATGGTGCCATCCAGCTTCACGTAGGCTAAGTCAAACTTGGACGCCTCGACTTCTGCTGGATCCTCTTCCGTGATGTCGCGCAGCGCCATCACTTCCGGGTGGCGGAACAGGGCGTTGCCGTCGAAGTCCATCTTGCCGTCAAGGCAAACCAGCTTGTTGTCCTTGGTGATAACAAGCGGATTGATCTCGAGCATGCTCATGTCTTTGTCGACGAACATTTTGTAGAGGCGGCCGGTCATGTCGACACATTGCTTGACCAGATCGCCCTTGAGGCCCAGCGCGAAAGCGATCTTGCGGCCGTGGAAGTCGGTGTAGCCGGATGCCGGATCGATCGAGAACGTGTGAATTTTCTCAGGCGTGTCGTGGGCGACCTTCTCGATGTCCATGCCGCCTTCGGTCGAGACGATGAACGACACGCGCGACGTGGCGCGATCAACGAGTGCCGACAGATACAGCTCTTTGGCGATGGCCGAGCCGTCCTCGACATAAAGGCGCTGGACCTTTTTGCCCTCGGGGCCGGTCTGGATGGTGACCAGTGTGTTGTTCAGCATCTGGCTGGCGTAGGTTTTAACCTCGTCGAGGGACTTGGCGAGGCGCACGCCGCCCTTGTCGCCGGCAGCGGCTTCCTTGAACTTGCCCTTGCCGCGTCCACCGGCATGGATCTGTGACTTCACCACCCAGACCGGGCCCGGCAGCTTGCCAGCAGCAGCGACGGCTTCATCGACCGACATGGCTGGATAACCAATCGTCGTGGCGATGCCATACTGGCGGTAGAGATCCTTGGCCTGGTATTCGTGGATGTTCATGTCAGGTTCCCGTCCGCGCTGTGTTCTGCGCTCGCTTTAGCCGCGATTTTCGCGCCGCACAACGTGGCGGAAGGTTGGGTAGTGGACGGGCGAGAGGTTCAGTGGAGCAAGCATTTCCGCCCCTGGAAGATCGACCAGGTGCTGCCGGCTGACGTCAGCGAGTACGTGCCGAAGGGGCATCTGGCGCGCTTTATCGTGGCGCTGGTGCGCGAGAGCCTCGACCTTCAGGAGTTCGAAGCCTCGTATCCGAGCGTGCTCGGCCAGCCGCCGTTTGATCCGC
>JANMGQ010000208.1:0-6845 GCA_031374735.1 Hyphomicrobiaceae bacterium
ACTTTGGTTATTGAAGAAGCCATCAAGGCGTTCCTCGATCGCGAAGGTGCCTGACCAATCCGTTCCGTTGCTTCAGCGTCCATAACGCAAAAACCCCGCTTGGAGGCGGGGCTGAGCGACCGACGGGCGGTGTAGTTGGGCTGTGTGACAGCACCCAATTGCACTGATTCGTAATCGAAACGCTAGTCATTTCTAGCGACGGCGGAGCTTTGCCTTTCGCATCTGAGGCGGGTCCTATCGAGGACCAACCATGCAAGCGCTCGACAAGGCGCTGCCCGGCATTGCTTTGCCTGCAGCACCCTCATGTCTGCTCCCGCGTTGCGACGACGCGCGTCCGTCGAACATCACTGTTCCTGGCCGAGGCAAGTGGCCGGCGATCACGATTGACGCTGCTGCACTCGACGCAGCACCCAACCAGCCCCCCCGCAACACCGGCCCGCTCAAAGGCGCGTCATCGACGTTGGCGGCCCTCGCGGCAGAGACGTTCAACAACCCCGTCGATCGTACCAAGACCGTCGCCGCCATCAATGCGGGTGTGGCTCGGGCGGGGCTGCTTCGAGAAGGGCGACGCGCCAATCCACCCGTGCTCGCCGGCGACGGCACACCGGTGCGGAGCGTGTCACGCTATCGGCAATGGAAAGCGGCACGCGACCATGCCTATGCGGTGGCAACAGCGCAGGCAGAGTCAGAGGCCCAAGCGGATGCCGTGGTGAAGGCCTACGAGGCCGCCATCGCCAACGGCCCCGAATGGCTGAAGATCCGCAAGGACAGCATCGTCAATTGGCTGCCGACGGTCGAGGCGCTCTATACCAACGAGGCCTTGCGCACGCTGGCCCGAGTGGCGCGGAAGAACCTCGACAAGGAATACACCGATCGCAGCCAGAAGAACGCCGCTGAAGGTCGCGGGCATCCGCAACGCCAACACGGCGTCATGGCGGTGCTCGATGACCTGATCCGCCGCTATGGCAACTGCAACGGCCTGGTGTTCCCGACCCGCGAGACGATCGCCAACGCGACCGGTCGCGGTATCCGCACTGTCGATGCGGCCCTCACCTGGCTCCAGACGCACGGGTTCATCAAGAAGACCCGCCGTCGTACCCGCCAGATCATCGACGGCATTGCCGTCGAGCATCAGACCTCCAATGCCTATGAACTGATCCTGCCCCAGGGCGCCGCTCGGCGCGTAGGCGTGAAATTGCCGCCGACTGACGCTCTGACCCGTCCGGCACCGATCCGAGGTGGCGGGCAGAGTGCAGTCACCGCTCACCTAAAAGAACACCCCACACATATAAATTCGTACCCAGACGAAAAGGCGCCTGCCGCAACGATCCCTATACCCTTCTAAGCCGGCGCAAGCCGATCGTCTGTAGGGCTATCAATAAGAGTGAGTGGCACCGACAGTGCCGCCTAGGAATCAGCAACTACCGCACTGATCGCGTCCTTGGCAGTAGGGGAGCGATCAGAAAACTGCGTCCATCAGGCCGCGCGTTCAATCGACAGCGTCGAGGCCAGTCGCGCGCCGCGGATGGCATTGTTGGTCATCGTCAGGCCAAGGTCGCGCAGTAGTAACGCCAAGGCTTTGCCGATGTCTGCGCGCGGTGGAACACCTTCAGACTTGCAGTGGTCGAGATAGGCCTTGTGAAGGTCGGCCGGGGCAATCTCGCCAAGCGGATCGCGACGCAGGGCAGCAGTGATGAACTGGGCTGCATGCTCGCGCGTCGACTGAACCGGCACCACGTCGGCTTCGATCAGTTTTGGCGGAGCCATAGGTGCCGGGGCTTCAGTGCGACGCGGGGGCTGAATTGGATCGGCGTCTTTCCGACGGCGGCCGCCATGCGAGCCAAACGCGAGCAGCGTCGCGCCGAGGCCGTTGGCGCCGATTGATGCGAGTGCCGCCTGCACCAGATCGAGTGTCCAACCTGAAATGCCCAAGCGATCTGCGAGTGGCGTCGCCGACTTGGCCGGCGGTAGCTGGCCGAGGTCGGCGCGCGCCTTGTCGAGTTCGATCTTCGCAGCAGTCACGGCGCCCTCCAAGAGTGTGCGGCAGTTGGAAACGCAGGACTTTTCAGCAGCTTTCTCGACGACGGCCGCGTCAGCTCTGCGCTTGGCCTCTTCAGCGTCTTTGACGCGTTGGAGCGCGGATTTCCGCTTGGCATCGTTCGCCAGAACCGGCGCCTCGCCCGCTTCGCGGACCGCGATCACGCGTTCGGCTGTGAGAAGCAGGCCGTAGGCTTCGCCTGCGAGCATGCAGACCAGCATGGTCAGAGCCAGCACGATGCGGCGCTCGGCCATACATCTGCCAATGGCGATGGCGGCGACGACGACGCCCGAGGCCACCGCAATCACGATGGCCGCGTGGCCGGCGTCGTAGCCGCCTGCGGCCAGAATCGAGACATGGGCTGCGGCGGCGACGATGCCCGCACCGACCAGCATAGAGGCCGCACGAATCATGACCCAACCTTGATCTTGTGCTGCCTCGCCAGGTCCGTCAGCGCCTGGATGAAGACGTCGGTCGCGCTGACGTCCAGTTTCTCGGCCAGTGCAGCCAGGATTTCGCGGTGCTCGACCGCAACGCGGAAGTTCACCTGCTCGGTGCGGAGGGCTTTGCGAGCTCGCTGTTTCGGCGTCCGCGTTGCGCGGCGCTCGTCATTGATGCGGCGGTCCATCTCCGGGCTAGTCGGTGCCGAGAGGATCGACGCTAGGTCGGCAGCAAAGCCGCCAAATTCCGGGGCTTCATCCAGGGGGCGGGTGGTCATTTCTTGCTCCCCTTCGTGAGGCGCAGCACCTCGGCCCAGAGCTGCTCGATCTGGCTGCCCGCTTCCTTGTCGCCCATCTCAAAGCCGGCTTTGCCGACGTTGGCGCCCGTGGCGAACGAGGTGCGGCGCGTAATGTCGAGTGGTGCGACGGGGAACCCGGCCTTGATCAGCGTCTCGCGCAGCGCTTCTTGCGCTCGCTCACGGGGCATCACTTCGTTGATCACAACACGGTACGGCTTGCCGCTGTGGTGAACGAGGCGAAGCGCATCGCGCATGGCGTCGACGTCATGGCCGCCCGCTTTGCAAGGAATGAGGACGACGTCAGCCGCCTCGATCGCTTCCTTGATCAGCAGAAGCGCCGATGGCGGGCTGTCGAGGAAGCAGTAGTCCCAGCCGTCCAGCTCCAGCTTCTCTACCGCATCATCGGAATCCACTGCGCCGGCGAAGATCTTCGGGTTTTCAGACTGTCCGCGCCGCTTCCACCACGATGCGAGCGACCGCTGCGGGTCGAGATCGACCATCGCCACGCGCTTGCCTGATAGAGCGACCCACGCAGCTAAGTTGCTGGCAAGCGTGGTTTTTCCGACGCCGCCCTTGGTGTTGATGAGCGCAATCGTCTTCATCTGGCCCTCGGGGAGGCGCTAGTAAAACTGAAATGTCTAGCGGATTTCATTGTGTAGCGATTCGTGATGCGTCTAGCTCTAGTGCTGTCTAGCGATACGCGAACCGTCTATACAAAGTACTATGCGTCGCGATGGTGGACAATCGGTAAAGAGGTAAAAATGTGAGATAAATTGGGCTTTTTTGGCTTCTGGCTCGTGAAGGGCTAGGGGCTTGATCGTATAGCTTTATCGGAAAGCGCTAGACAAATAGCATGGAGCTATACGCACGTTGGTTGAGCGTGGCCACGGGGTGGATTTTTCGTGTGGCGTATAGCTTTTTGTTAAGCGCTAGACAAATTGTGGCGCTAGCGTATCGCAATGCTAGCGGTCTGTGCGCGACGCCGGAGTTCTGGCGAATGATCTTAAGTGTTGTCAATAATGTTGTTATGTTAGGCGTTTTGTATTATCGTGCCAGCATGCTCGCTCAACCCACACAACGCGATCACGCGCGGGCGCTGCTGTCGCGGCAGGGGCTCGTGCGTCTGTCGGAATTCATCGCAGCCGGCGTGACCGCCGCGACGGTCACGCGCATGCTGGCCAACGGTGAGGTGGCCAAGCTCGGGCGTGGTCTCTACCAGCTGCCCGACGCTTCCGGCGACGCCAACCAGGACCTGGCGCAGGTCGCCAAGATGGTGCCGGGTGGCGTCATCTGCCTGACCTCGGCGCTCGCGTTTCATGAGCTGACCGACACGGTGCCGTCGCGCGTCTGGCTTGCCATAGGGCCGCGAGATCGGAAGCCGGTGATGTCCTGGCCAGCCCTGCAGGTCGTGCGCTTCCGGGAGCCGCTGCTGCGCTCAGGCATCGAGACGCACATCATTGCTGGCGTCACCGTGACGGTGACCGATCCGGCCAAGACGGTGGTCGACCTCTTCCGCTATCGCCAGCCCGCCGGCCAGCGGTACCGGGTCAGCCCCGGGCTTGGCCTTGCCATCGAGGGGCTGCGCGAGGTGCTGCGGCAGCGCAAGGCGACGCCGGCTGAAATTGCGCGCTACGCCGAGGCCGGTGGTATCTGGAAGGTCGTGCGCCCCTATCTGGAGGCGCTGACCCATGGCTGAGCCGAAGAACACTGCACCAAAGAACATGGCCGCGTCGGTGCGGGCCCGTCTGCAAACGGTGTCCAAAGACCGCAAGCAGCCGTTCCAGCTGCTGCTGACGCGTTATGTTCTGGAGCGCCTGCTGTACCGGCTGAGCCTGACCGCGCATCGCGAGCAGTTCGCGCTCAAGGGCGCCATGCTGTTCACCACCTGGTTCGCCGATCCGTTCCGGCCGACCCGCGATCTCGACCTGCTCGGCTTCGGCAGCAACGATGCTGAGGGCATGCTCAGCGTATTCCGCGATGTGCTCGCTCAAGACGTCAACGATGGCGTCCTGTTCGATGCTGATGCGCTGGCGGTGACGCAGATCCGCGAGGAGCTCGAGTACGGTGGCCTGCGTCTGACCACTGGCGCGATGATCGACGGCGCGCGCATTAGGGTGGTCATCGATATCGGTTTCGGGGATGCCATTGAGCCAGGCCTTGCTGAGATCGACATGCCGGTGCTGTTGGATCTGCCGGCGCCGCGGCTGCGCGCCTATCGACCGGAGACAGTGATCGCCGAGAAGTTCCAGGCCATGGTGCTGCTCGGCCGCGCCAACAGCCGCATGAAGGACTTTTACGACATCTGGATTTTGCTGCGGCACGGCACCCTTGTTGCCGAAGACGTCGCGCGGGCGATCCGTGCCACGTTCGAACGCCGGCGGACGCTCATTCCGGACACCGCTCCCGACGCCCTGACGGATGCGTTCGCCGCCGACCCGATGAAGCAGGCGCAATGGATGGCCTTCGCCAGGGATGTCGCTGAGGACCCAGGCTCGCTCGGGGATGTCATCGCGGCCATCGGGCCCGTCCTCATGGGGTATGCTGTGCGTGCCCGGGGTGATGATGCGTCGTGAGGTGCGTCGGTGCTGGCATGCGCCGACCACTCAGCGCCCCAATCGGAAGGGTCGTCATGGAGCAGCAGCGAAAGAGAAAGCCAGTACGAGGTGAAAGCCAGAAGTTCGGCTACTGCTGGCAAGCAACCGGAGTGGAACTGAGCAATCAAATCGCAGCATTGCGCGGCGGCGGCTGCGATGTCGGCAATATCTACATCGAACGCGCGGTGACGCATCGCAGCAAAAAACGCCCCGCTCTGGCGAACCTCAAGAGGGCGGTGCGGCCGGGCGATGTTGTGGCGTTCGTCTCATTTTTTGATGCAATCGCGGGCTTTCGCGAGATGCTTGAGTTCCTTGAGTGGACGAGACGTCACAAGATCATGTTGCTGTTTGTGCGCGATCAGATCGATACCCGGACGCCCCTGGGCAGGCTCGCGGTCGCAGCTCACGAACTTCATTTGCACAACCGGCTTGCTGAAGTTCGTTCCACCACGAAGCACGGCCTTGCGGCTGCAAGGCTGCAAGGGAAGATCGGCGGTCGCCCAGCTGCGCTGACGGCTGAGGCCTCCGCGCAAGCGACAGAATTGATTGCCGGTGGTGCCACCATGATGGAAGTGGCCGTGGCTCTCGGCGTGTCGCGGGCCACTTTGTACAACGCCGGTTTAACGGCCAAAAAAAATGGGCCGCCCGGTCGGGCAGCCCAAAAGATGGCGTCGTCGGTCGATGACCGTCTCCGCACTAGACGCCGTTAAGTCTAGGGTGATTCGGCTTGACGCACAAAAAGAAAGGCACGTTTTTTAGACACTCCACGAACAGCGTAAAAGAATGTAAGAAAACGCTGTCGTTCAAGGGCTTTTCGATGTTTCCACAAAAACGCGTGGAGCGCGGTTGGAAAACTACTGCGGCGAGACGCCGGTCTGGAGCGGTGCTCGGGGAACGCGTTGCGCACGCTATGTCAAGTGGCGCCGAATTTCGTGCATAAAAGCAGTGATTTATCGCCTCTGGAGGCTACGCTGCGAGGGCGAATCACCTCTAATTCAGTGGCCGTCGGTCGATGGCCGTCTCCGCACTAGACATGGTCCGCAACGACGGATCACTGGAGAGGGTCACCACCGGCGGTGCGTTGCACCGCGTTAGGATCACTCTCACTGCGGAGACGGATCGTGACCATCGATCTTGTTCTTGCCGTCTTGAACCTTACGGTCGGACTGGCCTGCCTGTACTACGAATACAAACGCTGATGAGCCCTCTGGCCTTGGTCGAACTGGCCAAGGTCAGAGCGCTGCCACGTTGGCGCTCCACGCGCCTGTGCTTCCGGCGTTCGCCGTTTCTGGCCGCAATAGGCCTCGCAATGTGCACCGGCACGTGACGCTGCCTCCCCCGTATCGGCACGCTTCGGGGCGCCGCGATTGTAATCCGGCCCACTTCGAAACCTGATGACGAGCCGTCATCAACATCGCGCTGCCGCACGCGCGCCCGTTTGACATTGGGGCTCGCTTGTCTGGGGCTCGCGCGC
>JANMGQ010000107.1:0-12361 GCA_031374735.1 Hyphomicrobiaceae bacterium
GTCAACTGTGCAGGCATGTGGAGCCGCGACGTTGGCCGCATGGCTGGTGTGCCGCTCCCACTGCAGGCGTGCGAGCATTTCTACATCGTCACCGAGGCGAGCCCGGATGTGCCGCGCGACTTGCCTGTGCTGCGCGTGCCCGACGAGTGCGCCTACTACAAGGAGGACGCGGGCAAGATCCTGCTCGGCGCGTTCGAGCCTGTCGCGAAACCGTGGGCGGTCGACGGCGTGCCGGAGGATTTCTGCTTCGATCAGCTGCCGGAGGACTTTGATCATTTCGGGCCCATCTTGGAGCAGGCGACCGAGCGTATGCCGCTGCTCGGCAAGGTCGGCATCCACACCTTCTTCAATGGCCCGGAAAGCTTCACGCACGACGACCGCTACCTGCTCGGCGAAGCACCGCAATTGCAGAATTTCTACGTCGCCTGCGGTTTCAACTCCATCGGCATCCAGTCGGCCGGTGGGGCCGGCATGGCGCTCGCCCAATGGATCGTCGACAAGTCGCCGCCATTCGATCTGTGGGATGTTGATGTGCGACGCGTGTTTCCGTATCAGGCGACAAAAACGTTCATTCAGACGCGAGTCACCGAAACGCTCGGCTTGCTCTACGCCGATCATTTCCCCTACCGGCAGTACGCGACCGCCCGCGGTGTGCGCCACACGCCCTTCTACGAGCTGCAGAAGGCCCGTGGTGCCTGCTTCGGCGAGACGGCCGGCTGGGAGCGCGCGCATTGGTATCTGCCAGAGGACGCGCGCAAGGCCGGCGAAAAGGCCGAGTACAGATACAGCTGGGGGCGACAAAACTGGTTCGATTATTCTGCCGCCGAACACCGCGCGGTGCGCGAAAACGTCGGGATGCTGGACATGAGCGCGTTCGGCAAATTCCGCGTCGAAGGCGCGGATGCCGAGGCCGTGTTGCAACGCATTTCGGCCAACGACGTGGCCGTCCATGTCGGCAAGCTTGTCTATACGCAGTGGCTCAATGACAAGGGCGGCATCGAAGCGGACCTGACAATCACACGGCTCGGCGAGACGTCGTTCCTCGTGACAACCTCCGCCGCCTGCGTGACGCGTGATTTTGCTTGGTTGCAACGGCATATCCCCGACGGCGCACGCTGTGTGGCGCTCGATGTCACAAGTGGCGAAGCCTGCCTCGCGGTGATGGGCCCGAACGTACGCGCGCTTCTGCAACCCCTGACGACAGCCGATCTTTCCAACGCCGCCTTTCCGTTCGGAACGGCCAAGACCATCGAACTCGGCATGGCGCACGTGCGTGCTCATCGCGTGACCTACGTCGGCGAACTCGGTTGGGAGCTCTACATGCCCGTCGATTTCGCGCGGCACGTGTTCGAGACGATCACCGCCGCCGGCGCCGCAGTTGGGCTACGGCTCGTCGGTGTCCATGCGATGGACTCACTGCGCATGGAAAAGGCCTATCGCCACTTCGGCCACGACATCGGCGACGAAGACCACGTGCTCGAAGCCGGTCTTGGCTTTGCCGTGAAAACGAAGAAGCCTGCCGGCCGCTTTGGAGATTTCATCGGCCGTGATGCCGTTCTGCGCAAACGCGAGGGCGGCCTTTTAAAGCGCTTCGTACAGTTCAGGCTCAACGATCCGCAGCCGCTACTGTATCACACCGAGCCGATTGTCATGGATGGCAAGGTCGCCGGCTACCTGACCTCCGGCGCTTACGGCCACACGCTCGGCGCCGCAGTCGGCCTGGGCTATGTGCCGTGTGGTCCGAAGGACAAGCCTGAGGACGTTCTGACACGTCGATATGAGATCGAGGTCGCGGGCGCGTGCTTCGCTGCTACCGCGAGCCTCCAGCCGATGTACGATCCAGCGGGCACACGGATACGGGGGTGAACAATTTGCGACGCTTAGGCAGCTTCGGAGGGCGAAGCGGACTGACCGAGCATCGACACAGGACCTTCGGCTTCGGGTCAATTGCGTGAGTGCCACGCCGAACACCCCATGCGTCAAGGTGGATCATAACCGGAAATGGGTTGCCGTCCAGAGCTAAGCGCGCGCGATCGAACGCTGCAACGCTCCGTTGGCTTCACCCGCTATTCTCAGTATGCCATCGTGCTCGCGTCGTTCAAGACGCAGCCTGTCAGCACCGTGTGTGTGGCAAGGGCAGAGCGACGGCTGGTCTTGACCGCCGCTGCGCGCGACGGCGTTGGCAATCTGCGGGCGGGACGAAAAGATGCTTCGCAGGGGGCGAACCAAAAGATTGCGAGGTTCGCTGCGGACGGGTGCACGCCCCGTTGGACTGGGCGGCACGTCATCGGCGGGGCCACTCCGCGCCAAGGTGCGCTATTGCACCCTACGCGCCCGACGAGCGTGACGCGCGCACCCGGTTCAGCAACCACAGCGCCACCAGCGCACCGCCGATCAGGCCGCCGAAAAACAGCCCGCCGGCCTTAAAATTCGAGATGTCGCGCGTGCCCTCGCTGAACGGCACGCCACCGAGGATGACGGCGAGGAGCATCAGCGCGATGCCGCCAACCGTTGCGATGACCACGCTGCCGATCCAGCCGAGCACCCCGCGGCGCCGCCAAAGCGCCTCGGCACCGCCGACCGCCGCCGGCAGTCCGACGGTGACGATCAGCATGACGGCACCAGTTGAACTGGGATCCATCTGGTGTTCCTCTGCAGGTCAAACGGCGTGGCGCGTAAGGCGGCCGGCGAGAGAGACGGTCCCGCCGCCGACCTCAAAACGGCACAGCTCCGCGCACGTTGAGAGAGCGCTGCCGTGCATCCGTGCCGATGCCGCCCCATTCGCCGCCAACCGTCAGGCTGACGCCGTTCGCCGCGTTGAACCCGAGGCCGCCAACAGCGCGGGCCGACCAGCCGTCCGGCAATGCCAGGATCTCGGTGCCGGCGGGCACGGCGGCGTCACCCTGCGAGAAGCGATAGTCCCCGTAGAGTCCAGCGTAGGGCGCAATGGACAACCTGCCGAATTGCATTGGGGCGAGGATGCGGCCACCGAAACTGGCACGGCCGACCGAGAAGCGGTTGGCGTCCTGCGCCACACCGAGGCTGTCAGTGTATGCGCCCTGATTTTCCCACACACCGAACAGCCTCGCCGAGGGTTCGAGAACCACGCCGCCGATGCCGTGCGTGCCCGTGAGCCCCGACGACAGCAGCAAGCGATGGCCCGTGAAGCTGCCGCTGGCCGTGCCCGCGGTGGCGTCGTAGCCGATGCGCGAATAGGCGCCGGCGAGATCGAAGCGCAGGCCTGAGAGCATCTGCCAGCCGAGATAGGCACCGCCGGTGACACCATCGCCGTCGAGCCGGCCGGTCAGCGCGGCAACGTCGTAGCGGAAGCTCTCGACGCCGCCGAAGCCGCCAATGACGATGCCAGGTGCCACGATGCGGCCAAGGCCGAAGGTGCCGTTGACCTGCCGTCCGTCGAAGCCGCCGGCATTGAGTGCGCGCTCCGACTGGGTGACGCGCAGGTCGCCCCAGGCATTCCAACCGTTGCGCTGGATGGAGACGGCGAGCGGCCCTGCGGCGGCCGTGTCCGCGTTGGGAGCGCGTGGGCCGCCGAGGCCGGTCGGACCGCCAGATGGTGAGTTGCCGGTTGGCGGTGTCGGCTGAGGGTTCAGCGCCGTCACGATGGCATTGCCAACGGCTCCGGCAATGGCCTGCCCGGAGGTCTGCGCGACGATCTTGCTGCCCTGAATTTGGAGGCTGCGCAGTTTTTGGCTGTCGGTTGGGCCGAGCGGCGGCGCGGGGGTGCAGGTCGCAGTCAGCGTGATGCTATGGCCGACATTCTCGACCGCAGCGGACATCACCAGCGCCGCGCTGGTCACGGTGTGGGTCGCGGTTTCGCTCGCCGTGGTGCCACCGCTCAGGAGGAGGGTATCCGTCGGGCTCAGGAGCGTGAACAGCCCGCCGTCGGAGCCGGACATGCCGGTGCGGGTGATCGTGAACGAGAGGACGTCGCCAGCCGCAAAGGTGAGGCTCGGGCTGGTTGCGCTCTCCCCAAAGGTGCTGGCCGAAAGATTGAATGCGCCGCCGTTGACCGCCGTGCAACCGGCCGAACTCGCAGCAGCCGATGTCGTGGCGGACAGCAGAAGGCCGAACAGCGCAAGAGCTGCGGTCCAAAGTGACTGCTTCGCCGTCGCGATCATTGCCCGTTCCCCCGTAACCTGAAGCCCCTGCGCGCCCCCGCTACAGCCACCACAGTTAGGCCAAATCGCTGGGCACGTGCTTGTCCAAATCTGGGTGCATCAGGCTCTGCAATGCGAGTCGCGGCCAAGTGTTGCAAATTTACAGCGCCGTGTGAGGCCATGGTGCCCATCAGCAGGTTCGGACGGTGTCGACGCCATCTCGACGCCATTGTCCCCGTAACCGGGGGAGGACAGTCGTAGGCGCTAGAAAGAAACTTGCTATCGGAAGATGCTCAATCGATCAGCTGCAGCCCGTTTCATCCCCCAAGGGTCGGCCGATCAGGCCGGTGGCCAACTAAAATAAGAAAGAAAAACTCGGTATCCCGGAAATCCGAGCGCTCTTTCGCGCGAGGATTATCCGGGATCCTTTACGTCTCATCATTGGCAAAGAACATGAGCGGCGCAATTCTTTTTCGATTTCGGGCGGGAACGGTCCCGGATATTTCCGCCGCGAAGTGGCGGCGGAAATTCCGGGATATCGATAGTTTATGGGTTTATCTTAGCGCCTATGGGGAGGATAAGGTGTGCGTGTGACGGCTGCACCGCTCGCTCAGCGGCCGCAAGCCGCGAGGCATTCGCGCTGCCTCAGTCACCCGCGAGCAGAGCGTCTGCAAAGCATCCAGCCAATTGCAGGGAGGGCCCTCCGCCCTTGATTTCGCCCGCCCATTTTATCGCGTCCTTGCGCTCATCTGGCGCCAAAACGCCTCCCCAAGCCTCGACGAGTTGGTAGCCGCCGTCTTCACCACGACGGAAAAAATAGACACCGCGTTCCGCGTTTCTCGGCGTGGCCCAAATCAATCGCCAAGGGCCTTCCACCATCACTTGTCCGACATCTGCTGCTGTCACGATTTGGCCGGGAGCGAAGCGCTTCACCAGCGCCGCGTCAGCAGCGCGTGCCGGTTTCGCAATGAACGCCGCACAGCGTTCGGCGGCATTCGCGGACGGTGTGACAAGCCCACAGACGGCCACACAGACGGCGGCTATCCCAAGAACATGAATTCGCACGAACCTCCCCCTTGCGGTTTTGAACTCGGCTGGATGATGACATATCGCGGCGCCGGGTGTGCTGTCCAAATCTGGTGGAATCTCACAGCCAAGCTCTCCGGGTTGCCCGTCAGTCCACGCGCTGGCGCGACTTTATGGTGTGCCGGTAGGTGATCGGTGTGGCGTTGGCGCCCGGAGTGGTGACGCTGAACGTGCAGGTGCCGGAGACGGCCGTGAAGCGCAGCGCGCCAGACTGGGTGACGGCGCAGATGGACGCTGGCGATGCCGTGATCGAGCACGCGACCGACGCGCCGACAGGTGAGAGGCACAAGGCGTCGAGATTGATCGTGGAGCCAGCTTTGGCTGTGTTGCGAGTCGCGGCATGGACCTCGACGGACGCGGATGAGCGCGCGGCGGTGTCGCGGCACTGGTAGAAGCCATCGACCAGTTCGGCTCTGGCGTTCGGGCTGCACCCGAGGGCACGTGCCGTGCCGGCACTCGCCAGCAGCAAACCGAGGCAGCCGACGCCGACGCTGAGCGCTCGATGAGGCTTGGGTCTGCGGCGATGTGTCATGGCTCGACCTCCTCTTCCTTGGCAGTGTCCTCGGCACGATCGCCCACGCGGAGCAGGTTTCGGTGCAACAGATCACTCGCCCTTGTAAATGGCCACCAGTTCCTTGGTGCGGAAGTTGGTTTTGGTCGTCATGCAATCAAGCACGGCAACCGTTGTGCCCGTACCGCCGCTCAAGCTCATGGGCGTCAGGCCCTTGCAGTCGGCATCTCGGAACGCGACCCAGGCGCGCTGGCTCGAACGCAGCGCCTGCTCCCAGCTTGCCGCGTCATAAGGCTTAGCGCTGTCGACCGTCTTGATGAAGGCGACGGCCTTCTGGAACGCCGCGTTGAGCTTGTCATCGGCCTTTTGGAAGACGCCCTCGGCACACATATTGAACTCGGGCGTCGATCTCGGATTTTTGCAGTCGACGGGCGGGTCGGCCGCGGCGGATGGTTTGGCTGAAACGCACAGCAAAACCATCGTCAGAACTGCGACTGGCAGGCGAAGCATGACACACTCCGGGTGCTTTGAACTCAAGTCAGATGATGGCACATCCCGTCATCGGGCGATCTGTCCAAATCTGGTTGTACTTTCGCCGCGTTGCCGTCGCTCGGACAGCATCAACTGCCTGTGGCCATCAGAGCCCGTTGCACGGCGTGTGCGCACGCACGGTACGTGCCGAGTTCGAACGCCTTGACGCCGAGGCTGGCCGCCAACAGCCGCTCCGACATCAGCACATGCCGGCCGTTCCTGGGCGGCTCGACCAGCAGGCGCTTCTGGTGTGCACCCTCCAACATGCGTCGCAGCTGCGAGCGCGACACGCCGAAGCGGCGGCCGAACGCGGCGAGGTCGAGCGACACCGGCACGATCTCGCGGTGTTCGCCGATACGCAGAACCTCCGCCACGCAATGGCACAGCAACATCCAGCCGCCATCGCAGGTGACGAAGTGCATCGCCTCGGGGAACGGGTCGAGCGGCTTCCAACCGCCGAGCACGTATTGCGCACCGCCCTCGCGCATGTCCCAGCCGAAGCGGCTGTGCGCCGCGTGCGCCTCGGCCAACCGCATCTCCGGCTCGATCGCATCCAGGCTTTGTAGGATGGCGCGGTTCCAGCTTTCGACAATGGCGATGAACTTCGGTGTCGGCTCCAGATGAATGACGCGTTTGTCGCGGTTGGAGCGTTGGCGTCGGACGTAGCCGGCCAGGAACATGACGCCGAGAAACGCCGCGACGCTGCCGGGGCTCGCGATCTGGTAGTCCTTGCACAGCCGCTGCAGCCGCGACAGCGTCAATCCCGTGGTGGGATCGTCGGGGTCGGCCGAGTCGTGCAGATGTAGCGCGAGGACGATCATCAGGAACCGGCTGATCTCGGTCACAGCCTTGCTCAAGACGAAGTTGTTGGCGAACAGCGCCGGCACGCTCTCGTCGTAATGCGCGGCACCGTCAAGAAAGCGTGGGTGGTCGCGCACGGACAGGATGCGCTGCCATTCGGCCGGCGTCACGCGGGCGAAAAATTCGTCGTCGAAGCGGTCGAGCCGCAGCGTTCCAGACATTGCCCCCCGCTTGTCGCAGCTCTCGAAGTCCATGGTTTTTGAACGGCATGTAGGACGCCGTCAACCCGCTGGCGTGGTCGCTGGCGCGGGCTCCGGGCGGCGATGCCCGGCGGTCACGATCGGGACGGCGTTGCGAGATGCAGTCAATTTTGGACAAAACGCGGGTTACAAAATCTGGCACAAGCATCGGTAGTCGATATCGCGACCGCCGGTGCGAACTCGGCACCCGACATGGAGACCTTTGACTATGCCTGCCGCTAAGCATGCCGTCCTGGCGGCGATCCTCGGTGTTGCGGCCATGGCCGCCGAGCCGGCTCTTGCCGTGTGCAAGACCGTGACTGTTCGCGCCACCGGCATGGAAAAAGCGGATATCGAGGCGGCGACAGCGTCGGCCGGCGATGCCTTGGCAGCCAAAATCGCCGCAGTTCACGGCAGGACTTGGACGATGGGTTCACATCGCAATGGATCATTCCACTGCGACAAAGTTCTGGCTGGCAGAAATCCCGGCTGGACGTGCGCCGCAAAGACAACGGCCATCTGCTCAGCCGTCGAGTGAATAACCAAAGAGGGAGGGTTCGAATGCCCAACTTGAAACAGCTTGTCGCGACGGCAATCGTGCTTGGCGCCGTGCCAGTCGCCCAGGCATCGAGCCCTGACGCCTGGAAAGAGTTGTACGCCAAGGCGAGTGCGGCCTGTGTCAAGGCCTCACCGCTGAGCGGCGCGAAGGTGCGCGGCGAGCCAGCCGATTTCCAGGCAAGGGTGCTGTTGATCGTCGATGGCCGCCATCCCAACGGCATGCGCGGCACGGAATATTGCCTCCACGACAAGGTGACGGGCAAGACCGAAACGACGGCCGCGCCCAAGTCGGCCAAGTGACGGCGGCGCCGAAGCAAGCACAAGCCACCGGCCGCACCTGCTGGACGGAGGGGTATGCCGCATCCATGACGACACCGCGTCCGATCGGTCCGCCCTGCCGCGCCAATGATAGCGATGGCGAGAGCTATTTCGGCATCGTGCGTTGCTGAGCGGCCGGCATGCGGGCAGGCACCATGCCATTCGAGCATCGTGTCCGCCAAGGGTAGGAACTGCTTCCGGCTGCTTCCGGCTGAACCGAGCGTCGGGTTCTGCTGTTCGGTCGAGCAGCGGGGTCGGTGCGGTGTTGATCGGCCAGCGCAAGGATCGTCCGGTTTCGATACCTGAGCCGGCAATGCCCGCCTGAGATGCGGAATTTCTGGTTTGGGTCACGAACGTTGGTCGCGCCGACAAGTTGCCACGCTCGTTGATGCCCCGCAACCGCCCGGTCGAAGAACAGACTGGGTCCGTCGGAAGCTGCTCCCTGGGACCGACCGGGCCGTCGCCAGGGCCGTTCCGGAGACAGCGGGCCAATTTCTGCCGGAATCGGTGGCAGTTTTTCAGGGCAACCACGGCAGCTTCGACCAACTTCAGACATTTCCATCCGTTGCTTCAGCGCTCGTGGTGTCATCGCCCTCATCTCCCGAAAACGCCGAATATCCGATAATGACCCGCATGCGTTTCACAAAGCGGGCGTTGCTTCATATGCTCGAATGAAGACGCCGGCGTGCGAGTCAACGAATGCATCAATGTCGAGGCATCGCACCCTCTCGCCGCCTAGGTCGCGCTGATGCAAAAGCGCGAGGATCATGGGCGACAGCAGCATCAGAGCGGCACCGCGCACGTCGCTCTCTCGCATTTCCCCGCGCTCGATGTGCAAACGCAAGCGCGCCTCTGCTGCTGCCAACGTCGGCTCCAATATGGATTGTAGATATACCGGTCCGAGTTCTGGATTGGTCAGGCCCTCGGTCAATCCGACGATGTGCAGTTCAATGACGCGTGCCCGATCAAGGCCCGCTGCTGTGTAAGCCAGAAACGATCTGATAGAGGCTGCAAACGGTTCCTCCGTAGTGGCCACCTGGGCAAGGTACGGTGCGCCAAGCGTGCCGCGCCATTCTAGATAAGCCACAATCACGCCCGGGCGATCGCCGAAATAGTGACGCAGGGTGGGCACTGACACTTTGGCGAAAGCCGCCATCTCGCGAAAGCTCGCACGCTCACCGCTGCCCGAGACTAGTCGTGGGCCGAGGCGTTCGAGCAACTCTTGCCGCTTCTGCTCATAGTCCTGGTTATGGGCACCGAGAGGTCTGGCCATCCGTCCGCCGTTGAAATCCGATGGCACAAGTATGGCATCGCGGGCGGCTGCAAGGGAAGCGGCGTTGTCATCTGTGGTCAGTCGGGGATCAGGGCAGAGCGTTGACTTCGATCTCCGGTAGGAACACGACGCATTCGAGCAGCCTTTGGCCGTTTCAGCCTTCTCTCTTGCGAGATACCGTTTGGTTCAGAACGCCCGCGGCCAACAGCAAGCCAGCGGCAATCGTCACATTCTTGAAGAACAGTGAAAACTCAAGTTGGCGCAGCTCCCCCGACAATTCCCAGAAACGGTGAAAATATATGTTGGTGAGCAGTGTAAAGCCGGCAAGTGCAAGTGCCGCGGGGACTGCAAAACGTCTTCCCACGATCAGCAAAAGACCACCGCCGAACTCCAACGCGATCGTCAATGGCAGCAACACCTCCGTCGGCGTCAAACCCGCTGCCTCCATCCGAGCTGCAACTTCCGCAAAATTCAGCGCCTTTGGAACGGCTGCCGCAAGAAAAAAGCTCCCGATCAACACGCGCCCGACCAGCATCGCCATTTGATCCCATTTTGCGAAGGCCATTGCGGTATCCTTGTCTAAAGATCTGGCGAACACGAAGACTTGCGAGCTGCCTGTCATGACATGAACAAATCAGCTTCGCTGAGCGGCAGGCGAAGAGTTTTCTTGCCAGTCGCGGCAGAGGTGGCGGTGAAGAGTTTTTTGGCCAGACACGAACATGAGACCCGGCAACGCTGCGGTACGGAGACAGCTTTGCGACACTCCGCATTTCACAAACATTCTACGCCGGCCATCGAGCACACGAATCGGTCAGGTTTTCACCACGTCCGCACCGGCGACCGGTAAACCAACCACCCCGCCTCGTCTTGAACTTACGTCGTAGAGGTCGCACGCCAGATCGGTGCGCTTTGCGTCCGCTGAGGTGGGAGTTTCTGCAAGTGTGAAATCGACGTGCACACCGGTTCGGTCGCCATAGCTGGTGCCGGTCACCAGCGCGCCGAGTGCTGCGGCCGAGCGCTCCGGTGTACTCATGACAGCGCCCATGGCGAATCGGAACGCTGGCAAGACATAAAACCACATGAAACGTGACAAGGAGCTGCGCCCGCGCGCCAAGCCGGTGCCGGGCATGAGCCCGGGATCGAGCGCCAGAAAGCGGGCCCTGCTCACCGGAACGCGTCGTGCCATCTCGAAGGCGAACAGAATGTTGCACAGTTTGGACGCCCCATAGCGGTCCAAGGCCTGCTGCGCCACCGAGGTACCGGGATCGAGTTGACCATTGGCGACGGCTTCGGCATTGGGAAAAATCGCACCACGGAACCCGATCCGGCTGGCGAGCGCACTGCCGGGAAGGTGTGCACTGCTCGCGATCGAAACAACGGCGGCACCGGCCGCCAAGTGCGGAAGTAGAGCGTGGACCAACACGAAATGGCCCAGATGGTTGGCGGCGAACGTTCGCTCCACCCCGTCGTCGGTTTTCTCTAGAGGTCCCTCGAACTGCGCACCGGCATTGCATGCGACCCCGGCAACATTCCCGCCTGCCATCAAGCTGATGACGGTCTCGGCAAACGAGCGGACGGACGAGAGGCGCTCAAGATCAAGCGGCAGCACGTGAAGCTGAAGTTCTGGAACCGCCGCTCTCAAGGCGTGGGCCGTCGCTGGAGATCGGGCACCGACGATCACGACGTTCGCCGGGTCGCGGCTCAAGTGCCGAACCAATTCGAGACCCATTCCCGACGTGCCGCCTGTGACAACGAAAGCCCGTGGATTTGCCATTGCGATTCCTCAATCATATATCATGTGATATACAATATTCTTGCGACCGGCAACCCATGTGAACCAATCCGTCGTCGCGAGCGTTATCTATACCAATCGAGATAAAAAGGAAGACGCAATGTCGCGAACGGCTTCGACGCCTGACACTCACGTGGGGGCAAGCACATCGGGCCGTCCAACAACGGCGGACTGGTTCCGCGTATCCCTCAACGGTCTTTTCGCCGCCACACAGGTACTTGCGCCGTGGCTGACGCCGGTACTGGACGGCGTCGACATCGGGGCGAGATCTGCTGCCTCGCCTGCGTTGTTCACCCCTCCAAACTTCACGTTCGCGATCTGGGGTCTGATCTTCGTCGCGACGCTCGGCTACACGATTTACCAGGCCGTGCCGCGCAATCTGGCAAATTCACGTCTGCGCCGGATCGGCTGGTGGACGGCACTCGCCATGGCGATCAACACGGCGTGGGAGTTGTCCGTCATCTCGAACGGCATCACGCTCGTCAGCGTCATCTTGATCTTCGCAATGCTGGCAACACTCTTGATAGCGTTTCTGGCGCTCTATCGTGACGGGGTGCCGACCACGTCGGAGCAAGCGCTGGTCATCTTCCCAGTAAGCATTTTCACTGGCTGGATCACCATTGCGGCCCTCGCCAACACGTCGAGCTGGCTCGCCAACGCGGGTGGTTTCAACGGGGCGGGCATCCCGGCCGGCACCTGGGTCGCAGGCCTCGCGATCGTTGGCGGCCTCGCCGCCGCGGCGACGATTCTGACCAACCGCGGCAACGTATTCTACGCGGCCGTGATCGTCTGGGGACTCGCCGGCGTCGCGTTCAAGTGTGCGGGGCTCGGCGAAACTGTTGCCGTCGGCGGCGCGCTGATCGGCATAGCGACGACACTCGCCGCCTACGGTTGGGTGTTACGGGTGCAGCAGCGAGCTTGAACCCACCCAAGATGTCGGCTTCGGCCAGCTGCAGAAAATTCGAGAACAAATCTAGTCCGGTCGCTCCGGGTCAGGTGCGTGAACTGCGCAGACAAGCTGACACGCTCGATGATGCTCTGCAACCTACCGGTAGACGAACAGACCGTGTCCGTCGGAAGGTGTTGCTGCGGGACCAACCCGAGCGGCGTCGCTGCCGTTCCGGGTAGGTCGGG
>JANMGQ010000113.1:0-28433 GCA_031374735.1 Hyphomicrobiaceae bacterium
TGACCGTCGCGCTCGTTCCGCGATGGGTGGCCGGGACAAGCCCGGCCATGACAGTGGGAGGGGAGGTCGTCAGTCAGAAATTTTGCTCGCCGGTATGACACGGCGGGATCTGGTTCGCACGTTCATCTTTAAACGCCTTGGATGCGCCGTCTCACACACGCTTGACATGCGGTACCAACATGCCCGTCGACGTCGCCTGTGCGGCGAGGCGGCCATCCGAGGTGTAGAGGTCAGCTTCCATAAAGGCGACCCGGTTGCCACGCCGCACGACACGCGCGACCACGCGCCCCGGTCCTGGGCCAACGCGCTCCAGAAAGCTGACCTTGATTTCAAGACTGGCAACGTTCAGCGCTTGATCGCTGTCGTGCATCACAGCGTGGGCCATCGCGGCATCGAGCCAGGCCGTGATGAACCCACCCTGCGCCGTGGTTGCGTTTGAATGGCAGAACTCACGCCGCACGGTGATGGCCGCCGTCAGTTCTTTTTTCGCGGCGTCCCAAGACACCACTTTGAAGCCGCCCATGGAGTCAAACAGGGCGGCACCCGATAGGATGCGGGCTTCTTTCTCGGCTTCGGTCATGTTCATCCGATTGTCTGATCCAAGTCGTCCAGGGTCGGCATTCGGCTAGGCGTTTGCAACGACCTGAAAGCACTCATTGATTGCATCTCAAAAAAGAACAGCAACCTTGAGAGATGTTGAACTCAATCTGTAAAGTCCGCCGCGGCCTGCCGCTGTAGATAACCTCACAAATTCAATCGGCGTCACCATAGCGTCCTAGCGCCCGAAGCACGAATCCCTGCTTCGTTTGCGGAACTGATATTCAAGAAGCTCATCATGCCCCAACCACACAAACGCCCCCGCTATAAGCTGCCCGTGCCGCCTTCAAACAGCGCTCCGTCCGCGCATCGGTCGAAGGCGTCCCATCGCCTGTGGGTCGGCCCGGCTTGGGGTGTTACCGGGTTCGTTCTTGGCGTTGCGGTGTGGCATGCGCTGGGGTTTTGGGACTTTGTCGGCAAGACTGTTCTGAAGGGTGACGAAGAGGAACGCCGTCTCGCCCGTGCTGAAGCGCCGGTGGCCCATGCTCCGGCCCTGCGCACGACCGGGACCGTTCATGGGCCCAAGCAGATCGTTGCAGGCTATAGCCCAGCCGCCGCCAAGGCCCTCCGGGCGTGTTCGCTGGCAACGGCATCTGCGTCCGGCGACGAAACGCTGGTGACACCCTGTCCAACGGGCACGCCGGCTGCTGCGAGTGGGCGGCTGGCACGCAGAGCTGATTTTGGCGCCCCGGCCGAACCAGAACCCAAGGCCTGGAGCTTCAAGCTGCTGCCGTAAGACTGGATCGCAGATGGCGCGATTGTTGCGTTCAATGCCCAAGTGGCCAATGGACACGGAATGTCGTGCCCCGCGCCGTGTCAGGGTCTGAGTGCACCTCAATGCGCCCGCCCGCCAGCTCGATCGTGCGTTTGACCAGAGCCAAGCCAATGCCACTGCTATCGGGTGACTTGCTGTCATCGATGCGGCGGAACGGCTCGAAGATGGCATCGTGCCAATCCGTTGGGATGCCGGCGCCGTCGTCGATCACGCAGACCTCAAGGTTGGAGCCGACAATCTCGCCCCGAACCATAATCTCGCCTGCGCCGACGTCGTGATGCTTGACAGCGTTGTCGACGAGATTGCGCAACATCAGGTCGAAAGGCGCGACGGCCGATCGGATTGTCGGCCAGGCGCCGGTGCGCACGATTCGCAGGCCATCTGGACGGCCAATGTTGCCGATAATGTCATCGACCAGGCCAGCGGTATCGACCGTCTCGATGGCCTCCTGTTGTCGGCCGAGCCGGGCGAACTCCAGCAACCCCGTGAGCATGTTGCCCATGCGCCGTGTGGCCGTCGTGATGTTGGCGGCCGACGCGTGTATGGCGTCGAGATCCGGCGGCTTGATATCGAGCGCCTCGTTCACGTCCTCGCTGTAGTAGCGCAGCGCCCGCAGCGGCGCCTTCAGATCGTGCGAGATAACGTAGGCAAAGTCTTCCAGCTGTTTATTGACCCGCGCCAGCTCGGCATCTGCAATGCGCCGCTTGCGGATCTCGTGCTCGATGGCCTGGTCTGCCAGATCCTGCGAGAACACCCGCGCGAGCAGCACTTGATAGAACTGTAACTCCGGCCGCCAGAACAGAAGGATGTTCAAGCGCATCTGTGACGTGGCATTCGGCCCCGCCATAATGGCGACGTTCGGTATAACGAGGGGAACAGGTTCAGCAGCGGCTTTGAGCGACGCAATACTCTCCTCCTGCCCGATGAGTGGCAGCAGGCTCTCGGATACAGGCTCGCCGACACGCACGAACGAGGCAATGTCGCCATAGCTCCGGCGCACGATCAGTTCAGGATCGCACCACAGCAAACCGAAGATCCCGCTTTTTGCGATGAAACCCGCCGCATCGATCAGCGCAGCGTCGCCTGCGAAAACGTCCGCTTTCGTCGTAGAGGGTCCTATCATAGGCCCCGGCGGACGATCGCGCGTCCCGCCTCCTGGAACGCCGTCACGATGGCATCGCCGGTGAGTGCACTGGTCGAAACAAAGGGCACGCCGTCATTGATCAGGGGCTCAAGCACTTTGGGTGGTGCCGGTTGGTTGTCAACAAGATCGGCCTTGTTGAGTACGAGCAGGATCGGTCGCGCCGGGAATGCACTCCTGTAGGACGCCGCGACTTCAGCCATGACCTGATGCGTCTCCGGCCGTGACCAGTCGCCAACGACCAGCACCGCCGACGTCCCACGCATGTAGGTGTCCTGGCGCAGGATGTTCAGCCCGGCATTGCCATCCGTATCCCAGATGACAACGGGCAAACCTTCGCCGGGGGTAGCGCCGACGTCTGGCACTTCAAACGTGAACAGATCAAAACCGATTGTGCCCCGATAGGTGCCCTCAAATCGGCCGAGAACGAAACGGCGAATGATCGACGTTTTGCCGACGCCGATATCGCCGAGCAGCATGATCTTGCGCCGTTGCGTCACCGGGGCTCTCCGACGAACGCAACCTCGAAGGAGACGCGCCTGTTGGCGTTTCCGACGCCGGCCCCGCGGGCAATGTCGAGGCCCTGGCCGCGGCCAATCGCCATCAGCCGATCTCTTGATACTCCGCGATCGGCCAACGCCGCGGCCACGCGATCTGCGCGCGATTGCGCCAGTGCAGTGTTGGCCTGCAGGTTGCCGCGCTCGTCGGTATAGCCAAGAATCCGCAAGGGAGCGTCGGTTTTGCCGAGCAAGGCAACAAGTTGGTCGAGGACAGCACTGGCCGACGGCTCATCCAAGAAGTCAGCGCCATTGGCAAAGAAGATCGCATTGCCGCGAACAAACATGTCGAGTTGCTCCCGCGGCGTCGGCACATAGCCGCCGCTCGGGATCCGGATAGCATCGACGCGTGCGGCCAGCGCAGCGAGATCCGATTGGGTCTTGGCCGATGACGACTGCAGCGCCGGCACTTGCGCGGTGGCTGTCTGCAGAGCCGGCACGGGTGCGACGGCCGCCTGCGCGGCGGCAAGATCTGTTGCCGTTTTCACCTGTTGCGCCTGCAGGCGCGCCAGCTCACGCTTCAAATCCTCAGACTGTTGCCGGGCATCGGCCAGAGACTGGCGCAGAGCCGTGACATCACCGCTGAGATCCGGGGCGCCGGCAACAGTCGGGATCAGGCCGAGGCGGCTGCGGACGACAGCCCGATCCTTGAGCGCACCATCAAGCGCCGCAAGTGTCCGCTCGCGCACCGCCGGTGTTGGCATAAGTCCGCCGAGCGTCAGCGCCCTGCCGCCGCGCTCCACATCGATCTGAACCGGATAGCCCTGGAGTTCGGTGACAGAGCCCAGCACGGCCTCCGCCGCCATGCGTGTCCGGCTGGTCTCGAACGATTGCCACGCCCACCATCCGATGCCACCAAGCAGCGGCAGCACAACGGCCGCAGCGATGGCCTTCGGCTTCCAATTGCTCGCCGGCTTGTAGCTCTTGGCCCGCTCTTCGAGGTCACGACGCGCATCAGCAAAGCGGCGCTCGCAGTCGGCGGCGACGTTCGGCAGGATGCTCAAAACGGCTGCGTCGATCGCGGCAACAGAAGCTTTATCGACGTTTTTGCCGTCGCCGAGAGCCTCGCGATAGTCGGTCAGCACCTGCAGGAAAGCGTCGTCAATGACCTGCTCAACGGCCACCGGTGCGCGTCCAGAGCAGCGGGCCGCAAGCAGATAGGCCGGTGACGAGCGGACAAAGATCTTTTCACCCTTCAAGTCGATCGAACGCAGGCTGCCGGTCTTGCCGTCGAAAGCTTCCTCGGAAAACTGCGTGATGCCGGAAAGATATCCCGCAATCAGCTCATCGCGGTTCGAGCGTACACCGACCGTTTTGGCAGGCTGGTCTGCGTCCGGCCGCTCCCAGTGGGCGACCATCTGGCCGGAGCCCTTGCGCACCAGAAACAGTTCATCGACCTTCAGTTCCTGCGCCTCGGCAACCACCAATTCGCCAACGGTGATGCCGAGCGCCTTGGCGCGCTTTTCCAATTCAGACGGCGAGGAGCCGCCGAGCTTGCGGTTGATGTCAGCCATCAAGTCAGCCATGGCCGCGCGCACGTACTCCTTCACCAGCTTGCCGGTGAGCGGGTAGAGCACGTCAACCATTTCGTCCTGGCTGTTGCGCAGCTCGCTTTTGATCGTCTTGACGACGAGCGGCGCGACCGCCTGGCTCAATTGCTCGTGGCGCGTCACCTCCGCTTCGCGGAAGGCTCCGTCGAGAACAACAGCGACGCTCTTCCTGAGGCGCTCTTCGGTGCCAGCCCGTGCAAACACCTGGTCGACACGCTCTGTGATCTCACTCTGGCGCGATGAGACCGCCGTGTGGTGCTCCGTCTCCTGCGCGGCGAGCGCAGCCAGTCGGCGCTGCAGATCGTCGAGGCGTTGGCTCTCGGCGTCAAACAGCAGCTCTTTCAGGCGTGTGACGTTGGTCGTCATCAAGTCCTCTACCACAAGCCCCGCATGAAGGCGCGCCCACCATCAACGCGAGATCTGCTTCACATGATCGCCAAGCGCCGCAACACCGCGCGCGATATCGTCAAGCATCGCCTTGCGTTTGGTTTCATCTTCGCTACGCACGGCCGTCAATTCACTACGCGCTGCAGCGAGCCGGCGCTCAAGGTCGACCAGCCGCGCGTCGAACGCCGCCATGCGTGCATCAATGTCCCGCTTCAATTCACCGAACAGGAGATCTCTGATCTGGTCCATCTGTGCGTCCGCCGGATCAATGGCCTTGGTCGTTGAGAGTGACACCACATTCGGCGCCCCGATCCCAGCACCGCGCCCACCCGAGGCCCCGTTCGTGTGCTGGCCATTACCGTAGCCATTGGTGCCGTTCGAAAGCGTACTCATGATCACGTACTCCACAGGCCAAGAGCCGCATCGTGGCAGCTCAAGGTATCACGACTGTTCTAGCCCAAGATCATCATGAACCGAAAGTCCGATTGTACGATTGACAAACACACCACCGGAAATGTGAGGGTGGTAAGGTTCGGCTAACCTTGAGGGGCGCGCACGTCGGTGCGCGAAACGCGCGATGCGGACAATACCAAGTCAACTCATAGGCTTAGTCTTTGTTGCAGCCGTGTGCCTGCTGTCATCTCGGCCAGTCTTGGCGCAGGGAACACTTGTGCTCTATTGCTCCAATATTGCCGAATGGTGCGAGTTGCTGCGCCAATCTTTCGAAAAATCGTCCGGCTTGAAAGCGACCATGACGGTCAAGAGCGCCGGCGAAACGCTCGCGCAGTTGCGAGCCGAAAAGGAAAATCCGCGCGCGGACGTGTGGTGGGGCGGTGGCGCCGAGCAATATCTGCAAGCCGCTGAGGCTGGCCTGCTGGAGGCCTACAAATCACCCATGCTGAACGAGCTGCACCCGTGGGCGCAGCAATTGGGGCAAATCTCCGAGCACCGTGTGTCCGGCATCTACGCCGGCACGCTTGGCATCGTGTGGAACACCGAGCAACTCGCCAAGCGCAAGTTGCCGGCGCCCAAATGTTGGGCCGACCTGATCAAGCCCGAGTACAAGGGCGAGCTGCAGATGGCGCACGCAGCCACATCGGGTACGTCCTACACCTTCCTCGCAACTCTGGTGCAGCTGATGGGCGAGGAGCCAGCATTTGCCTATCTGAAACAGCTCCATCTCAACATGAACCAGTATCCGCGCTCGGGCGCGGCCCCGATGCGTAACGTGGCAACAGGTGAAGCCTCGCTGGCGGTGACGTGGATGTTTGCGGCCGTCGCCGAGGCGCAAGCGGGCTTCCCGGTGACGTCGATCGCGCCGTGCGAAGGCACGGGTTATGAGATCGGCGCCGCGGCGTTGGTCAAAGGCGGCAAGAACGCCGACATCGCCCGCAAATTCATGGACTATGCGCTCGGCGCCGAAGCGCAAGCCACCGGCGCACGCGCCAAGGGCTTTCAGATCCCATCGAATGTAAAGGCGCCATTGCCGCCGAACACGCCGAAGCTCGCAGACGTGAAACTTATCGCCTACGACTTTGCCAAGTTCGGCCAGTCGAGTGTGCGCGCAGCTTTGATTGCACGCTGGGAAAAAGAGGTCGCGGGGCAGGCGAAGTAGCACGGGCGACTGGCCCCCAGACGCCTACATGCCCCGGCCAATGGCCAGATACTTGTCCTGGCGTGCACGGCGCACGTCTTCTCCAGGCAGGCCGTCGAACTCGGCGAGTGCCTTCGAAATGGCTTCGCCCGCACGCTCGATCATGGCCGCGCGATCACGGTGCGCTCCGCCGACAGGCTCCGGAATGATCACATCGATCACGCCGAACGTCGCCAGATCCTGCGCGGTGATCTTCATATTGTTGGCGGCGTCGTTGGCCTTGCCGCTGTCGCGCCACAGGATCGATGCGGCGGCCTCGGGTGAGGCGACCGTGTAGACGGAATGCTCAAGCATCAGCACCTTGTTGGCCGTGGCAATGGCAACCGCGCCACCCGATCCGCCCTCGCCGATGACAACGGCAATCATGGGTACGGTCAGTGACAGGCAGCGGTCGGTCGAGCGCGCAATCGCCTCGGCCTGCCCGCGTTCTTCAGCTCCGATCCCAGGGTAAGCGCCTGCGGTGTCGATCAACGCGATAACGGGGATTTTGAAGCGCTCGGCGAGGTCCATCAGCCGCACGGCCTTGCGGTAGCCCTCAGGCTTGGCCATGCCGAAGTTATGCTTGATGCGGGTCTCGGTATTCGAGCCCTTCTCGTGCCCCATGACAACGACCGGCCGACCGCGGAATGAGCCGACGCCACCAATGATGGCCGCATCCTCGGCGAAGTAGCGATCACCGGCCAGCGGCGTGAAATCCTCGATCAAGGCGTTGATGTAGGCTTGCGTATGGGGGCGCTCGGCAGCGCGGGCGACTTCCGTCTTCTGCCACGGGGTCAACTTGGCGTACGTGTCGGCCAGCGCCTGTTTTGCCTTGGTCTCGAGCTTGGCGATTTCGTCGCCGATGGTCACGGTGTTCTGGTCGTCGTCGTGAAGTGTCCGCAGCTCCGCCACCTTGGCTTCCAGCTCCGCGATGGGCTTTTCAAACGACAGATAGGTGCGAACGGGGCGCGTGGACACGGGCGGCTCCTTGTGACTTGCCCGGGCCTAGCGGCTTAGCCGACCAGCCGTCAAGGTTCGGCAAGGTTAAAGCTCTGGAAAGGTTGAGCTTTGCCATTACGTTCTCTCAGTGAGCCGTGTTTAATGGGCCTGAGCCCCGCTCTTCAACAGCTTGTAAGTCAAGCTGTCCGTGAGAGCTTCGAAGCTGGCGTCGATGATGTTGGCTGACACGCCGACTGTGAACCACCGCTCGCCCGATGCCCTGTCATGGCTTTCGACCAGCACGCGCGTGACAGCGCCCGTGCCACCGTCGAGGATGCGCACCTTGAAGTCGGCAAGCTCCACATCTTTGATGAAGGCCGAATAGCGGCCGAGGTCCTTGCGCAGAGCATTGTCCAGTGCGTTCACCGGACCATTGCCCGACGCCACGTGCCAAAGCGGGTCCTTGTCGCCATTGATGAACAGCCGCACCGTCGCCTCCGACATGGTCACGAGTTTCCCGACAGCATTGTGGCGCTTCTCAACCATGACGCGGAAGCTATCGACACGGAAAAACTCCGGCACCTCGCCAAGCAACCGCCGCGCGAGCAGTTCAAACGACGCGTCCGCTCCCTCATAGGCGTAGCCACTCGCCTCGCGGCTCTTCACCTCGTCCAGGAGATCACCGAGGCGTGGATCGGTCCGCTCCATCGACACGCCCAAGCGTTCGAGTTCGTAGACCAAGTTCGATTTGCCAGCCTGATCCGAAACCAGCACCCGCCGGCGATTGCCGACGGTCTCCGGTGGCACATGCTCGTAGGTCTCCGGCTCCTTGAGGATCGCTGACGCGTGAATGCCAGCCTTGGTCGCGAACGCGGCTTCGCCGACATAAGGCGCCTGTCGTGCAGGCGAGCGATTGAGCACTTCATCGAGCAGGCGGCTCGCCGCGGTGAGCTTGCTCAACTGCTCGCGCGTGACGCCGATCTCGAACCGGTCAGCGTATTCGGACTTGAGCAGCAGCGTCGGGATGATCGAGGTCAGGTTGGCATTGCCGCAACGCTCACCGAGCCCATTGAGCGTCCCCTGGATCTGACGCGCACCCGCGCGTACCGCCGCGAGTGAATTGGCAACGGCATGTTCCGTATCGTTGTGCGTGTGGATACCGACGTGCGAGCCTGGCACGAGCTGGATCACATCGGCGACGATGGCCTCGATCTCGTGCGGCAGTGTTCCGCCGTTGGTGTCACACAGCACGACCCAGCGTGCGCCGCTCTCGTACGCCGTGCGCGCAACTTGCAGCGCGTAGGCACGGTTGCCCTTGTAGCCGTCGAAGAAATGCTCGCAGTCGATCATAGGCTCGCGGCCAGCAGCCTTTACGGCTTTGACGCTGTCGGCGACGCCCTCGATGTTGTCCTCGTTGCTGACGCCGAGCGCGACACGCACATGATAATCCCACGCCTTGGCAACGAGACAAGCCGCGTCGGATTCTGCCTGCAACGTGCCTTGCAAACCCGGATCATTTGCAGCCGAACGCCCCGCCCGCTTGGTCATCCCAAAGGCGACGAAGCGCGCGTGCTTGAAGCCGCTCGGCTGCGAGAACAACTCGGTGTCCATCGGATTGGCGCCGGGATATCCGCCCTCGATGTAGTCGATGCCGAGATCGTCAAGCACACGCGCAATGCGCCGCTTGTCGGCGAGCGAGAAGTCGACGCCCGTCGTCTGCGCGCCATCGCGCAGCGTCGTGTCGAAGAGGTAGAGGCGGTCACGGGTCATGGGGTGTTTTGGTCGAGCGGCAGTGAGTCACATTTGCCGATGAAGGCGGCGATGGCGGAGAGGAACTTCTCCATTTTGGTGACCGCTTCCTGCGACTGCCGCAACGACACGCCGTCATCAGAAAAATCTGCGAGCCGTCGGACGTCCTCTGCTTTCGACAATATCTCACCAAGGTCGGGATCCAGTCCCGACTTCACGACAATCTCCAACCCGAACAGGCGAATGACACCTGCAAGGGTTTTCGACTGATCGAGGTCTTGGTGGACGAAGCGCGATGCCGCCCGCGCGACACAGAACACGGAATAATACCAAACCGCAAAATGAATGACCGCTCCCCTTTCGTCGGTGTCCCGGAATTTGGTCAGCGCCATGCGCTGATCCAAATATCCGGGATCGTCACCTCGGCGACTGAGGCACGTCTCTGCCACGTGTTGAACGGTCAAGATCCCGGATATTTTCGGTGCGTCACGGCGCACCGAAAATTCCGGGACACCGACATTTTCGAGGAGTCGGTCTTTTCGCTGTTTGGTATAATAAGCGCGGTTCGCAGCCGCATTCACCCGCCCTGCCGCCGTTAGAGTCCTCGCATCTGCCGCAGCCTCAAGCGCGCGTTCCCACATCCCGCTCATGCGGCCTCCTCAACTCGACGCGCGTCCCGTTGCACATTTCGGATGAACGTTGCGTTGGTGTGGCGCTCCGGGTTCAGCCACTCGGTCAAACGCACAGGCACGGGCTGAATGAAAAGTCCGGATTGTACGAGCGGCCAGAACGTTTTCCCAGCCAACCAACTTGTCTCCGACCAAACGTCCCACGCACCATCTTCCAGTACGATTGCCAGATCTAGATCGCTGTCGTTTTCGTTGTCGCCCCTCGCGCGACTGCCGAACACGACAATGTCGATGATGCGTTCGCCGTACCGCGTGAGCACATTGGCAATGTACTTCGCCAGGGCCTGTTTCTGCTCGTCGTTCATCCGGGCACCTCCTTCGGCCACACATCCGTATCATGATGCGGCTCTCGCGTCATACCAACGACAGCGGCGGCTCGCACCTGAGCACAGTTGATGTGTCGTCAAACGACTTTGCCGGACACCCACCAAAACACTGGCAAAAGAACAAGTGCGCCAGGAATGGTTGCGAGCAGTATTTCGCCGCGGATCCCTGGAACGACAAACGGGAAAAGTGCCAGTGCTGCAGCACCACCAAGTGTCAAAACAATCCGAGCCATTGCAGCACCGGCGTTACGAGAGGGCCGCGCTGGGAAGAACCAGCCAATGAGTATGTATGTCAGGATGAGGGCAAGAAATCCCCAGAAATAGGGATCTCCGGCAAGATTCATATAGGCTGGTCTCGCCACTGCGAAGGTCATGCACCGATCTCCCGGACACAGGTGACGGAGCGTCGCAGCAAAGGGTAAATGGGCCGTTAGTCGTTGATTTTAGCTACGGCCCCTCGGCCACCCATCCGTATCATGATCCGGATGCTGTTTCGACCGGATCGCGTGCATCCACGCCTGCCGCCGTTCGTGTTCCTCCGGCGGATATCCCGGCAGCGTCGTCACCGATGACGTCCACGGCAGCGCCGCCTCGGGCGAATACTGAATGATCGGCGCGATCTCGGCTGCGCGGTCGAAAGCGGCGATGGCGATGTCGATACCCGCGTCATACTCGAACGTCAGCGGCGTGCCGCAGTCGGCGCAGAAGCCGCGGCGGATCGTATTCGAACTCTGGAAATGCTTCAGCGCACCTCGTGTCCACGTCAGGGCTTTGGCTGTGACCAGCGCGCCACCGGTCGCGCCGAATGCTTTCTGGCACATGCGGCAATGACAGAACGACGGCCGTCCCAGCGCCGTGACGCGAAAGCGGATCGCGCCGCACTGGCAGCCGCCGGTGTGGGGGGAGGAGGTCATGATGCGTCTCCATTTGGCGGCCACACGTCCGTGTCGTGGTCGGGATGCTGGCGCGAGCGATAGCGCGGCACATCACTGGCTGGGATCTCGTCCTCTGTCTTCGTGCCCGTCATCGCAAGGAGATGATCGAACCACGGCATCTTGCCCTCGATACCGTACTGCGTCGAAACTTCGACGCGGCGCGGGTCATCGAGGCTGCCGATGGTGATGGAAATGCGCGGCTTGTCGACATAACGAAATGTCAGGTTCGTGCCGCAGTCCCCGCAAAACCCGCGCTCAGCCGCGGCCGACGTGCGAAAGACCTTTGGCGCGCCGCGCGTCCAAGTAAACGCTGCGAGCGGCGTCGCGCCATAAATGCCGACCAGTTGCCCGCTCGATTTCTGGCACATGCGGCAATAGCAGACCGACACGTTGGCGAGTGGCCCGTCGATGCGAAAGCGCACCGCGCCGCATTGGCAACCGCCTGTGTAAGGGGATGTGGTCATGGCTCGACTAGGCCCACGGATTGATCAGCAGGACATTCACGTTTTCGAAATCCTTGACGTTGCGCGTGACGACCGTGGCATTGCGGGACTTGGCGATTGCAGCGATCTGCGCGTCCAACGTAGCCGATCGAACGGCAGTATGCGCGCACCAAACACACCAATCGCTTTCGTTGTGCTGTCCAAGAGGTCCAATTTTCGCCGACCGTCCGGCAAGATCGCGACCCCGCCCAGAAGTTCCGCTTCAACAAGCGCTGTCGTCCAAAGCAGTTCTGTTGGCTGGCCTTGCACCCACGCGGCCACGCGCGGATCGACAGCTGTTTTCAGGATTTCAGAGACGACGTTGGTATCCAGAACAAACATGGCCTACTCGAACACCGGTGGGTCCCGCGTGAGATCTCGCGGCGGCAGATCCAAATCGACGCCGCCGTTCCCTTCGACGATGGCGCGCATCGCGACGTAGAAGTCCGGCTTGGCATCCAACGGCACATCGTTTGCGAGCGTCGTCGCGAGGATGTCTCGTGCTTCGGCTTCCGCCGATCGGCCATGCGCGGCTGCCCGGCGGTCAAGGCGCGATTGGATCGACGGATCGAGATCTCGAATTGTCAATGTGGTCATTGCAGCGCCTCCTGCCATCCAAGACCATGCCACACGGGCAACTCTGGCGAAACATCACCCCTTCACCTCCCAATTCGTCACTGGCTCACCGGTCTCGGGATGCTTGCTGTCCTTGATCGTCACGCCGATGGCGGCCAACTCGTCGCGCAGGCGGTCGGAGGCTTTGAAGTCCTTGTTGCGGCGCGCCTCCAGGCGTTGCTCGATCAGCGCGCGCACCTTCTCGCGGTCGATCGATGCGCCGCCTTCACCGGCCATCAGATCGGCGCGGGTTTCGCCGTCGAGCACACCGAGGAAGGCGAGCGACGCCTTCAGCGCCGCCGCCGTCTCGGTGTTGCCGCGCTTCACCGACTTGGCGAGGCCGTGGATGATCGAGATGGCCGAGGGCGTGTTGAGATCGTCCTGCAGGGCCGCCAGGATATCCTCATGCGGCGCTGCTGCTGCGGTGACACCTGCCAACATCTCTGACAGCTCGACCAACGTCGCACGCGCCTGCGTGACGCGCTCCACGGTCCAGTCGATGGGCTGGCGGTAATGTGTGCCGAGCATGGCGAAGCGCAGCACGCGGCCATGCCAAGGCTTGCCGCCAAAGTCAGACGTCGCGAGCAGCTGGTTGATGGTGAAGAAGTTGCCCAAAGACTTGGACATCTTCTCGCCCTCGACCTGCAGGAAGCCGTTGTGCATCCACACGTTCGCCATCACGGCCGTGCCGTGCGCGCAGCGCGATTGCGCGACCTCGTTTTCATGGTGGGGAAACACGAGATCAACGCCGCCGCCGTGAATGTCGAACACCGCGCCCAACGTTTTGTACGCCATGGCGGAGCACTCGACGTGCCAGCCCGGGCGGCCATTAGCCTTGATGCCAGCCGGTGACGGCCAAGCCGGGATGCCTGCCTCAGACGGTTTCCAGAGCACGAAGTCCATCGGGCTTTTCTTGTACGGCGCGACGTCGACGCGGGCGCCGGCTTCCATCTCCTCGAGCGAGCGATTGCCGAGTTTGCCGTAGTCCGGCATCGAGCCGACGGCGAACAACACGTGGTCGTTGGCGACGTAGGCGTGGCCGTTGGCGATCAGCTGCTCGCAGATGGTGCGCATTTCGGCGATGTGTTCGGTCGCCTTCGGCTCGATCGTCGGCGGCAGGGCACCGAGCGCCATCATGTCCGCCTGATACTGCGCCGTCGTCTTGGCGGTGATCTCGGCGATGGCCTTGATCGGGTCCACGCCCGGATGATCGCGGCGCGCCCGTTCGTTGATCTTGTCGTCGACATCAGTGACGTTGCGCGCATACGTAACATGGTCGGCACCGTAGATCAGGCGCAGCAGGCGATACAGCACGTCGAACACGATCACAGGGCGCGCATTGCCAATGTGGGCGTAATCGTAAACGGTCGGTCCGCACACGTACAAGCGCACGTTCTTGGCGTCGATCGGCTGGAACGTCTCTTTGCGGCGCGTCAGCGTGTTGTGGAGCGTGAGGGGCATAGGGGTCTCGATGCGCAAGAGCAGGCAGCGGCGGGTGCCGGGCTGGTCGATGCGTCGAGTGGTGACATGACGGCAGCAACCCGCCCGCGGGATCAGCGGGTGTTAACAATGCCGCAACAGATGTTAACGGCGCGTTTGCCGAAAAGCCGGGTCATGCGCTGACATATGCTGGCGTCGCCGCTGGCGGTCAAGCGATTCATCGACGGCGTCATGCGCCCGCGCGTAAAATGAGGCGCGTCCATGACACGTCGGGCCGACCAAGCACGCCATCCGCGTGACGATCCCGGTGCACCTCCGCGAAGCCCTGGGACGCCGCAAGCGGTGCCGTTTCGTCCCCCGAGATGTCGAACATGCGCCGCCCGGCCGGGACCGGGCCATGCCGCAGCGTCATCGCCACGAGACCGCCTGGCGCCGCCAGCGCGCCGAGGGCGCACATTCCGATGGCGCGCTCGGTCGGATCGAGATGCATCCACACCGCGGTCAGCAAAATCAGATCGAATCGGCATTGGAGCGCACGCACGTGCGCCAGATCCGGAAGCTGATCGTCGATCCATGAGATGGCCGCATCCGCGTGGAGAGGTTGACCGGCCGTTCGCAGTTCAGCCGTCGGCTCAACGGCCGTCACCTGATAGCCGCGCCGCGCCAAGGCCGCAGCATCCCGACCGGTTCCCGCGCCGACATCGAGCACCTTGCACGGTGCTGCGGGATAGAGATGCAGCGCAGCCCCATGCACATCGTCGAACGTAATGCTCTCATATTGGCGCACCAGCGCAGCGGCCTCGGCGGCATAGCCTTGCGTGCTGCTCATATGGTGCCGTCCTCAGGTCTGAACGCGTTTCGACATCGCAACAGCGCATGCTACGCTCTCATGCCCGACCAGACAAAGTTTTCCTGATGCCCGAAGACCCCATCAACCGACGCATCCTCGCGGCCTTGCAGGCCGATTGCCGGCTACCGGTCGCGGAGCTTGGCGCGAAGGTGGGATTGTCCGCATCCGCCTGCCATCGGCGCGTGAAGCAGCTCGAGGAGGCCGGGCTCATCGCGGGCTATGGTGCCCGGCTCGACCCGCGCAAACTCGGCTATGGCATGGAGTTTTTCATCCAGGTCGCGCTCAAATCGCAGGCCGACAAGATGCTGGACGCCTTCGAGAAGGCCGTGTCGACGGCGCCAGAAATCCTCGAGTGTCATCTGATGGCTGGCGGCACCGACTATCTGCTGCGCATCGTGGCCCGCGACGCCGCTGACTTCGAGCGCATCCACCGCGAACGGTTGGCCAAGCTGCCGAACGTGGCGCGGCTCGAAAGCCACCTCGCCATCCGCACCGTGCGCAGCTGGCGTGGGTATCCGGTTTAGCGCACGCGTTCGGAAGGACCAGGCGACGGCGCACGCGGCCTTGCGCGTGGTCTGCGGCCTATGTCACGTCGAAAGTGTGAGCAATCGAGGGGCTCCGATCCCAGGCGTGTCATCACTTCTTCGGCGAAAACAGGGCGTGCAGCACGCGGTCGCCGGCCTTAAGGCCGAGCCGCTCTGCGGCGCCGCCAGCGAGTTCAAGGACCGCGGCACAGTCTCCCCCGGACGCAACCACCTTCTCCGACAACGGCTCCGTGCGCGCAGCGATGCGATGCACGGTGCCATCTGGCTTGATGAACACCATGTCGAGCGGAATGAAGGTATTCTTCATCCACATGGTGATTTCAGTCGGCGGCGCATAGGGGAACAGCATGCCGGCTGTGTCGGCGAGCGAGGTGCGGAACATCAGGCCTATGGCCTTCTGCTCGGCCGTCTCGGCAATTTCGATGTCGATCGTCTTGTCGCCACCCGACGTCTTGAGGATCAGTGTGTCACGCCGCATCGCAACCTGAGCCGTGCTGTCGTGCACGCTACCCATCAGCAGGAGCAGCGCAAAGACGGTGGACAAAACGCGCAAAAGGGCCGCGCCATGCGCGACCCTTTCGATAAAACCTTGAACACGCGCCAGGGCGCGCGTACGATCCCCAAACTCAGTGCTGTGGTGGCAGGTTGCTGGTTGCGCCATCTGGGCGAAGCTCGGCCGCCATGGTGCCCTTGGACCCACCGCCGAAGCGGACCTGAACCATCTGGCCAGGGCGGAGTTCCGTGAACCCGAACCGGCGCAGCGTTTCCATGTGAACGAAGATGTCAGGAGTACCTTCACCACGTGTCAAGAACCCGAAGCCACGGACGCGATTGAACCACTTCACCATGGCCCGTTCCCAGCTGCTTTCCGGCTGCACGATGACGTGTGTGCGCTGGGGAAGCTGAGACGGATGGATCGCGGTGCTCTCGTCCATTGAGAGGATACGAAATGCCTGCAGGCCCTTCGGCCGACGCAGCACTTCACAATGCACGCGGGCGCCTTCGTAGGCAACCTGATATCCGCCGGCGCGGAGGCATGTGACGTGAAGGAGGACATCGGCCAAGCCGTTGTCAGGGACGATGAAGCCGTAGCCCTTGGAGGCGTCGAACCATTTGATGGTGCCGGCCGTCTCGAAGACGTCGAGGCCTCTCGCCTCGGCATCGCCAGCTTTATAGCCGACGAGTTGATCTGGTGACAGATCTGGGAACTTAGAGTCTCCCATGCGCATTACCCCGCATTACCAGTTTACGTTGATGACTATGTTTCGTGCTTAGGGCTGAAGCGTTTGCTTTTCCTGGCACGTATGCATCAGCGGGGACACGACCGTCGACTTGTGGAAGGTCGGTGGCCCTCTCGCGTCGCCGCTGTGTCAGGAACATGACGAAAGCGGGCCGGCGATGCAATTGGCAAATTGGCAACAGCACTGACCAACAGGGACCTGAAAGCTCAAGTGATGCGTCATGAAACGTCACCTAATTATATGATTTGGAACAAATTATCGCTCTCGAACCGAAGTTGTGCAAAAGCACAATGTGAGGCTGAAACGTAAGCCGAACATGAGAATCAGGTATCGCTCCGAGGTCGTCAGATCCCTGATTTTGCCACAATTGATTCGCTTCGATTTTTCGCTCAGAACATGCCAATTGAACACTTGGAACCTGAGCTTCAAAGACAAGTTTTCCACGTCTCGTTCTTTCTGGACAGTCACCTGCAACACCCCTGTGGATGAAACTCAATAAGTCGGACAAATGCATCTCTTGATTGCGGAGAATTGCAGAACACTCCTATGCAGGTCTCCTTTCGGTACATCGGCCACAGGTCATGTTGCACAGGTCACACGCGCGAGGCGGGCTCGATAGCCCGCTAAAGGGGGCCCGATTAAGAGGATCGGAACTGCTGTGGCGTAGCATAGACGACCATGCCCCGACCCTCGTTCCTGCATGCGGGCGCCCTCGGCCATATGAGGGCTGCTGCCGCCCATAGCGTCGCTGCGCTGCGCCACGTCGCGCTGGCGCTGTGGGCCGTCGTCGGCCATGCCGTGGCGTTCGCCGTCGCCATTGTCGTCGTGTTCGAGGAGTGGGGCTGGCACCCGCTGGCGCGACTACTCGGCCGGATCGCCAAGCTAAGACCGATCGCAGCACTCGAAAACGTGGTGCGACGCCTGCCGCCCTACGGCGCGCTGAGCGTGTTCGCGTTGCCGTCGATCTTGATCCTGCCCCTGAAGCTGACGGCGCTCTATCTCATCGCGCAAGGCCATACGGTCAGCGCAGCAACACTGTTCATCGGCGCCAAGATTGCCGGCACAGCGCTGCTGGCCCGCTTGTTCATGCTGACTGAGCCGGCGCTGATGCGCATTGCCTGGTTTAAGCGCGCCTATGACGTTGTCATGCCGCTCAAGCATGCGCTGACGGAATGGGTGCGATCGAGCGCGGTCTGGAAGACGGGCCGTATGCTCAAGAAGCGCGCGAAAGACGTGTTGCGTCCCTATGGACAAGCCATCCGGGCGCGCATTGCGGCCATCAGGGCACGGCTGTTTGGCCGGTGAGCCAGGTCAGCTGTGCAAAAATCGGCCGGCCTTCGCTTCAAGCAAGGTGATCAGCTCGGGTTGCATGAGCGCGTAGGTGTCGGGAATATCGAGGCAAATCACCTTTTTGGATCGCAGGTGCTTGCCGAAACGCGACTTGAGGCGGCGCAGGTGCACCGCCTCCATGACAAAAATGATGTCAGCCCATTCTATTTGATCGGCATCGAGCACGCGGTCGGCATCGGCCGCGAGGCCGGCCGAGTCCGTCTCAATGTCCGGCCATGTTGCGAACACCTGCTCGGCCGTCGGACTTCGCAGCCGATTGCGCGAGCAGATGAACAGCGCGTTGATCATGCACCGCCGGTGCCGGTGTCGCTCTCAGACTTGGCGCCTTCCGGACGCTTGAAGTCGGGGCGTGGGCCGCGCGGACGTGGACGATCGCCGCCGCCGCGGTTGTCGCCGCGCGGTGCGCCAGCATCGCGGTTGACCCACGGCTTACGCTCGCCGCCACCCTCACGCTTCTGGAACGGACGATCGCCAGATGGGCGATCCCCACCCGGGCGCGGGCCGCGATCGCCACGGGGAGCGCCGCCATCACGGCTGACCCAAGGCTTGCGCTCACCATCGGGACGCGGACCACGACGGTCGTCGCCCGAACGTGGAGCACGCGGGGCGCCGCTGTCGCGGTTGACCCAAGGCTTGCGATCACCGTCCGCACGCGGGCCAGCGGGGCGGGCACCATCGGGGCGGGGGCCGCGACGGTCGTCACCGGTGCGCGGGGCGCGAGGTGCGCCGCTGTCACGGTTGACCCACGGTTTGCGATCACCTTCAGGGCGCGGACCACGGTTTTCCCAAGGCTTGCCGCCGCCTTCGCGGCGATCTCCGCGCGGTGCACCACGATCGCCACCGCGATCGGCGCCACGATTGACCCAGGGCTTGCGTTCGCCCCGGTCTCCGCCGCGATCGTCACGATTGAAACCAGAGCGCTCAGCGCGAGGCGCTTCACGGCGCGAATTCACGTCCAGCGGATCGAACGGCCGGCTTGGAGCCGCGGCTTCCATGGGTGCACTCTCAGGGCGCGGCGGGCGTGCGTCGCGGCTCTGGAACGGCTTGCGGTCACCACCGCGATCATTGAAGCGCGGACGGTCGCCGCCTGCACGATCTCCGCCAAAGGCCGGACGATCGCCACGCGGGCGGTCGGGCCGGTCCCCACGCGGGGCGCCACGGGGCGCACCGCGCGGCGCGCCAAAGCTTGGACGATCGCCACGAGGACGATCCTGACGGTCGCCAGAGGGGCGATCACCACGGGGTGCATCGCCGCGAGGTCCATCTCCACGTGGTTTGTCAAACCGGCGCTCGCCGGCAAACTGCTGCGAATCCGGCCGCTTTTCGAACGGGCGCGTGTTGCGACGTGCGCTGTCGATCTTACGGGCGCCGCGCTCGAAGGCAGGCTTGTCGTCGTCTTCGTCCTTGCGAGCCGGAGGCTCCGGCATCTTGAGGAACTTTTCAATGCCGGGCACCGCGCCAGCATCGTTGAGCTTTTTCTTGGTCAAGCGCTCGATGTCGCGCAGATACGGCCGCTCGTCGGGTGAGCAGAGCGCAATCGCCACGCCGTCAGCGCCCGCGCGTGCCGTGCGGCCGATGCGGTGGACGTAGCTTTCCGGAATATTCGGCAGTTCGTAGTTGATGACGTGACTGATGTCGTCGATGTCGATGCCGCGGGCCGCGATATCGGTCGCGACGAGCACGCGGGCATCGCCCGACTTGAAGGCATCAAGCGCAGCTTGCCGCGCATTCTGGCTCTTGTTGCCGTGGATGGCGTGGGCGCCGATCTGGGCCGCTTCGAGCGTGCGGGCGACACGGTTTGCGCCGCGCTTGGTGCGCGTAAAGACGATAACGCGGTTGAGCGCCTTGTCTTGCAGCAGCGCAACCAGCGCTGCGCGCTTTTCCTTGTCGCCGACAAAGTGCACGCGCTGCTCGATGCGATCAACGGTCTTGCCGGCGCGTTCGATTTCGATGCGCTCCGGGTTGCGCAGCAGGTCAGCAGCAAGCGAGGCGATATCGTCGGGCATGGTGGCCGAGAACAGCAGCGACTGGCGCGTTTTGGGCAACAGGCGCACAACCCGACGCACGTCATGGATGAAGCCCATGTCGAGCATGCGGTCGGCTTCGTCGAGCACGAAGTGCGTCACCTGCTCCAGGCTGATGTGCTTGGTGCTGATCAGGTCGAGCAGGCGGCCCGGCGTGGCGACGACGATGTCGACGCCGCGGTCCATAGCCTTCATCTGCGGCCGTGAACCGACGCCACCGAACACAACCGTGTGCGTGATGGTCAGGTGCTTGCCGTAGGTATCGAGGCTTTCGCCGATCTGGATGGCGAGTTCACGTGTCGGCGCCAGGATGAGCGCGCGCGGCGTGCGCGAAATCGTCTTACGGTCCTGGATTTTGAGCATTTGCAGGATCGGCAGCGAGAACGCAGCCGTCTTGCCGGTGCCGGTTTCGGCGAGGCCAAGCAAATCGCGGCCGGCCAGCAGCGGCGGGATGGCCTTGGCCTGGATCGGCGTCGGCTTGGTGTAGCCTTCCTCATCCAGGGCTTTCAGCAGGCCGGATGCGAGGCCAAGGATGGCGAAGTCCGGATTTGCGGCCTTGTTCGCTGCGACAGCAGCAACGGCCGGTGCGGGGGCTGCAAGCGTGCTCGATGCGACGGTTGCAGTTTCGGCCACAGCTTCAGGGGCTGCGGCGACGTCAGAGATAGAGTCTGTCATAGGTTCTCCGCGCCGGCGCGGGTGAACAAGCGTGGCTTCCCACGGTTCCCGGGCGTCCGGTCGCTCAAATCTGCTCGGCGCGCGGCCAAGAGCAGCATACAGTTAAAAGGATCCGGTGCCCGTAGAGAAGACGCTGCATGTCCGATGGCAGGAGGGTTCACTTCACTTCCCAGGGGGTAGACCCAAGGGAAAGTCAGGAACTCCGCAGCGGACGGGTAAGCGCGTTCGCGCGCTCATGGGCTGGACGACAAGCGTCATATGGCTGAGTTCGCCCGAGGCGTCAACCTATTTCGCAAGTGCGAGATGGTTATTGCCGATTGTCGACAATCGACGCGCATGCTAGCTCGGCTTTATGATTCTGCTCGAACCCATCGCCCGCAAGTCTGCCGAAAGCCTCGCGCTCGATCGGCTGCGCGAGGCGATTTTGACCGGCACATTGTCCGCCGGTGCGCGACTAACGGAGACCGCGCTGGCGGACCAGCTGGCGACCTCGCGGGCAACAATACGGACAGCGCTGCATCATCTGGTTGCCGAAGGGCTGGCAGTGCAAGTGCCCTACACCGGCTGGATGGTGACGAGCTTGACCGCCAACGACGCCTGGGAACTCGTGACGCTGCGCGCAAGCTTCGAGGGGCTCGCCGCCTCACTCGCCGCCGAACGGGCGACGCCGGCGGCGCGTGATGCGCTTGATGCGGCGTTCGGTGAACTCGCGTCGTCGGCCACGTCGCGCAAGCCTGCGGCTGCGACAACGGCCGACTTCGCCTTTCACCGCGCCATCATCGCAGCTGCGGCCCATGAGCGTCTGGTTGAGCACTATCGGCGCGTGTCGCAGCAGATCAGCATTCTCATCGCCTCGTCGAACGCGCTGATGTCGGATCCGGTTTTGCTGGTTGATCAGCACGAGCCGATCTATCGCGCGATCGTCACGGGCAATACCGACGCCGCCGCGACGCTCGCACGCGCGCACGTCGAAGACGAAGGCGCGAAGCTGATCGCGCATTTGCGGGCAGCCGAAGCGGCGACAATCAAGCCTGCACCGAAACGCAAAGAGGCGAAGTCATGAGTTCAACCGCCAAGCGCCCGCAGGCGATCGCCACCGTGCAGGTCGACGACGACCGCGTGAAGGTCACCGAATGGCGCTTCGCGCCGGGCGCGGAGACCGGCTGGCACACGCACACCATGGACTATGTGGTTGTGCCCGTCGCAACGGGCATGCTTGAAATCGAAATGCCCGATGGCACGACCATGCGGGCAGCCCTGACCCACGGCGCAAGCTATGCCAGAAAGAGCGGCATCAAACACAACGTCATCAACGCGAGCACGCATGAGATTGCGTTTGTGGAGGTGGAAGTGAAGTGAGCAAAAGGTTCCAAACGGAGGAGCACTATGCACGACGCTGACTACGAACGCAGACGTGCCCAGACCGAGTTTGCCGTCGCGCAAGGGAAAAGGTGGCGCGAGGCAAAGGCTGCGGAGATTGATGAACTGCCAGCCGGTACTGTTGTGATGTTCAACGTCATCAGCGGCGACTACATCACCGCGGCTGATCGCCTTGAAGCCATTGATAAATTTCATCAGAAGTACGGTCGCGGCGGTGCGCTCGGCTTTCCGTTCGAGGTTGGTCGTCCAGTGTTCGTCGGTGGCGGCATTGGCTAAGGTTACAAGCTCAGTCGACGATCGCTTAAGGCCGTTGATCCGGCTCCGCATCTTGGCTCGTGACGACGAGGCGCTTGCCACCGTCGACACAGGCTTTAACGGGCAACTCATGATGACTGACGGCGATGCACGTCGATGGCGAGTTACCCTTCTGGATAACGCCGAAAAAGTCGAATTGGGGCACGGCCTGCAAGTGGATGTTCAACTTGGCGAAGTGGACATCATGTGGATGGAGCGCAAGCGTCGAGCGACTGTCTTCATCAGCGAACGCTCAGAACCGACGCGCGACGGCGAGCCTGTCGTGCTGATCGGCACGAGCCTCCTCACGCCTCATCTTTTGCTCGTGGACTTTGAAGCACGGACTGTCGAAATAGAAACTCAGTAACAACCACACAAAAGGACCCACTCCCATGACCCCTCTCGACATGAAGCCGAACGAACTCGAGTCCTACTGGCTCCCGTTCACACCCAATCGCGCGTTCAAGAAAAAACCGCGCCTGTTCTCGCGCTCGGAAGGCATGCATTACTACACGCCGGAAGGCCGAAAGCTGATCGACTCGACCGCGGGCCTGTTCTGCACCAACGCCGGCCACACGCGGAAGCCGATCGTCGAGGCGATCCAGAAGGCCGCGGCCACTTTGGATTTCGCGCCGCCCTTCCAGTACGCACATCCCGAGCAGTTCAAGCTCTCGTCGATGCTGACGCTGATGGCACCGGGCGACCTGGACTACGTGCTCTACGCCAACTCCGGCTCGGAAGCCGTCGACACGGCGCTCAAGGTGGCGCTCGCCTATCACAAGGCCCGTGGAGAGGGCGCGCGCACGCGCTTCATCGGTCGCGAGCGCGGCTATCACGGCGTCAACTTCGGCGGCATCTCCGTCGGCGGCATGGTCAACAACCGCAAAGCCTTCGGCAACATGTTGGTTGGCGTCGATCACATGCCGGCCACCTACAACCGCGCCAGGCAGGCCTTCACCAAGGGTGAGCCTGAGTGGGGCACTGAGACGCTCGATGAACTGACACGCATCATCGCGCTGCATGACGCCAGCACGATTGCAGCGGTGATCGTTGAGCCCGTATCCGGCTCCACGGGCTGCCTGCCACCACCAAAGGGCTATCTCAAGAAGCTGCGCGAGATCACCGAAAAGCATGGCATTTTGCTGATCTTCGACGAGGTCATCACCGGCTTCGGCCGCCTCGGCTATGCCTTCGCCGCCGAGCGCTATGGCGTCGTGCCCGACATGATCACGTTCGCAAAGGGTGTCACAAACGCTGCCGTGCCGCTCTCGGGCGTGCTCTGCCGCAAGGGCATCTACGAGACGCATATGACGGGGCCTGAGTATCTGGTCGAGCTGTTCCACGGCTACACCTACTCAGGCCATCCGCTTGCCGTTGCAGCCGGCGTCGCGACGCTGAACCTCTACCGAGAAGAAGGCCTGTTCGAACGCGCACTCAAGATGGAAAGCAAGTTCGGCGACGCCATGCTGAGCCTCAAGGGCGAGCCGAACGTGGCGGATATCCGGCCCATCGGCCTGATGTGCGGCATCGATCTCGATCCGGAAGACGGCAAGGTCGGCCAGCGCGGCTACAAGGCGATCGAGGAGATGTACTGGAACCAGGATCTCTATTGCCGCGTCACAGCCGATACGCTGATCGTCTCGCCGCCGCTGATCATGACGGACCTTGAACTCGACGAGATCACGGAGAAGCTGCGCAAGACCATCCGCGCTGTCGCTTGAAGGCGATCGCTTGGCGGCACCGGGGCAAATCAAACCCCGGTGCCGATGCCTCCGGGCAAAACATGGCCCCATGACCTCAAGCGGCGTCATTCCGGAACCGACAGCAGACGCCGGGCCCGTCGTTCTGGCGCGTCATGCATTGACATCTCCCGGACCGCTTGGAACGCTGCGTCGGCTCAATGGGGAGATGGATCATGCACAGACAACGCGTATCAACAGGCGGCGCGGCCGCACTGCTACTCGTGCTGGCCACCGCGCCGGAGGCGGTGGCTCAACAACGCGCGCCGCTGGCCGCGCCAACCATCGCGCGCGCCGAGGACGGTGGTTTCTCGACGGCCGGTGTGCAGCGCATCGTTGCGGCTCTCAAGGATGACGTGAAATCCGGCACGATCCCGGGCGGCGTCCTGGTCGTCGTGCGCAAGGGGCGTACGGTTGCGTTCGAACCGTTCGGCGACCAGGATCCTGAAGCCAAAGTGCCGATGGCGCGCGATTCCATCTTCCGCATTTACTCGATGACGAAACCGATCACGTCGGTTGCGGCCATGATGTTGGTCGAGGAAGGCCGCCTATCGCTCGCCGATCCGGTATCGAAATACATTCCCGAGTTTGCCGACACAAAGGTCGGCGTCGAGAAGGCCGGTGCCGACGGCAAGGTCACACTCGATCTGGTACCACCGCGGCGGCCCATGACCGTACACGACTTGATGCGTCATACCTCGGGTCTGACCTATGGGTTCTTCGGCTCAGGTGCCGTGAAGAAGACCTACCTCGACAGCCAGGGCATCTTTGGCCTGGATCTCAACAACGCCGAGTTTTCAAAGAAGCTTGCGTCGCTGCCGCTGATGCATCAACCGGGCTCGAACTGGGAGTACAGCCAGTCGACCGACGTCCTCGGCCGCGTCATCGAAGTCGCCTCCGGTCAGACGCTGTACCAGTTTGTCAAAGCGCGCATTCTCGATCCGCTGGGCATGAAGGACACGCACTTCTACGTCGCCAATGAGACGGACTTCAAACGCATCGCCGAGCCATTCAAGGCCGATCGCCAGTTTGGCGTCAACGCCTTCATGTCAGAGCCACGCAAGCCCGTGAAATACGAGTCGGGCGGCGGCGGCATGGTGTCGACGGCGCTCGACTACGCGCGCTTCTGCGACATGCTCATCAACGGCGGCCTTTATGGCGGCAAGCGCTATCTCTCGGCCCAGACGCTCGCCTACATGACATCCGACCATCTCGCAGGCGTCGGCCTCGGCTCGGCCTATCTGCCGGGTGACGGCTACGGCTTCGGGCTCGGCTTCCAGGTGCGGCGCGAGGGCGGGCACTCCGCGTTGCATGGCACAGCGGGCGATTATTCCTGGGGCGGCGCCGGCGGTACCGCCTTCTGGATCGACCCGAAGCAACAGATGTATGTGATCCTCATGATGCAGTCGCCAAAGCACCGCGTCACGATGCGGAACAAGCTGCGCGGTCTCGTCTACGGTGCGATGCTGCCGTAGGAGGCCGTAGCCGCACTGTGCAAGTGCCTCGGCACGCCGCCCGGCGGCCGAGGCCTTGCCTTTGAACTTGCCTTTGAACCTCTTTACGCGTGGCCGCGTCGGAGTGAGCAGAACCAGAGAAACTGCTCACCCCCGAGGCTCCCCATGATCCCCCGCTCCATCTCCAAATTCGCCGCTGCCGCTGCTTGCGGCCTCGCCTTCACCTTTGCAGCTCCCGTCGCGACCTCGCTCGTGTCGATGCCCGGCTTCGTCTCGGTTGCACACGCCCAGCAGCCGGCCGAGTTCACCCAGATCCTGTCGCGCTACGGCACCTTCCAGACGCACGCCAAGTACGGCGAAGTCTGGATCCCTTCGCGCGAAACGGCGCCAGAAGGCTGGCATCCCTACCCACCCTGCCATTGGGTGCACACCAAGGACCTCGGTTGGTATTTCAATGACAACACCGACTGGGGCCGCATCGTGCACCACTACGGCCGCTGGGCCCATGACAAGGACATGGGCTGGGTCTGGGTGCGCGGCGAAGAGTTCTCGCCGGCCTGGGTCGTCTGGCGCACGTCGGACAAGTGGGTCGGCTGGGCACCGTTGCCGCCGGACCAGGACGTCAAAACCATCTCGGCCACCGAGTTCAACACCGACAAGCACTGGATCTTCGTTGAGGCACCAAAATTCTCGTCGTCGTGCCAGGGCGGCCAGACCATCGTGGCGGCAAGCCCGAGCTTCTACCCCGTGATCCTGCAGCAGACGACGGTCGTCACCAACATCAAGTTCGTCAACGGCATCGCCATCTTCGTGCTGCCGCCCCCGCTGCTGATCAATATTGTCGATATCGACATCAATATCGGCGTGTTTCCGCCCTGGTCGCCATGCTTCCTCGGCGCCTGGTTCTGGAACTGGAACTTCATGATCAACATCATCAACATCAACGTGAACCTGCCAGGCCCCAACTGCCCGCCGCCGGCGATCCAGAACCACAAGCCGCTGATCCCGATCCGCAGCAATCCGCCGCCGTCACCGGGCAAACCAGACCAGTCGACGCCGGATCGCCCAGCGCCCCCGATCCGCAAAACGGAGTTAACGCCGCCGAACAATCCCGGAATCAACTATCCGGGCCGCCCGATCGATCCTGGCATCGTGAAAGTTCCCGGCAACAACGGTCCGACCATCCGGCCGATCGATCCAGGGTTCAACCGCCCACTCCGGCCGATCCGTCCGAATGATCAGGTGAAGGTGCCGGATGCGCCCAAGGTGCCGGGGCGCACGCCGAACACGCAGGGCGATGGCGGCAAGCGTCCGCAGGCGAACCTGCCGACCAGGACGTTCGTGCCGAAGCTGGTTCGTACGCCGGATGTGGTGCGCAACCATCCAGCGGTCACGCAAAAGGTTGCCGGCGGCGGCCAGAAGAAGCCGAGCGGGCCAAACATCCGCTAAGGCACACGACAGCCCGCCGCGATCGCAAGATCGCGGCGGTTTTGTTTGAGTTCGCTTTTGTCCCCAGCCGGCCGAGGCCGCCGGCCCCGCCAGCGTTGACAATCCGGCCGGAGTTCCCCATGTGCGCGCGAACAGGATCGCCGCGGAACCGCATCTGCGCCGCCGGATCAACAGCCGGATCACCGACACATGGCCGCACTGACAAAACCCGCGCCCGCTCCCTGGAGTGAGGCCATTGAATCCGCGCGCCTCGTGCTGGCCGATGGCACCGTCATCACCGGCTACGGGCTCGGCGCCACCGGTGCAGCCGTCGGCGAGGTGTGCTTCAACACCGCCATGACCGGCTATCAGGAAATCTTGACCGACCCGAGTTACGCCGGGCAGATCATCACCTTCACGTTCCCTCACATTGGCAACGTCGGCACCAACGCCGACGACACCGAGATTTCCAACGCAGCCATGCGTTCAGGTGTGCGCGGTGTTGTGCTGCGCGCAGACATCACGGAACCCTCGAACTATCGCGCGGTTGAACATCTCGACGCCTGGCTGAAAAGCGCGGCATCGTTGGCATCGCAGGCATCGACACACGCGCGCTGACGGCCCGCATCCGCGAGAACGGCATGCCCAACGGGGTCATCGCGCACGAACCCTCTGGCATGTTCGACGAGGCCAAGCTGCTGGCCGACGCCAAGGCCTGGCCAGGCCTCGACGGCATGGATCTGGTGCCCGATGTGACACGCGGCCAATCGATGGAGTGGGCTGACAAGCGCTGGGCCTGGGGCGAGGGCTACGCCACCCTTGTCAAACCCGAGTTCCACGTTGTTGCCATCGACTACGGTCTCAAGACCAATATCCTGCGCTGCCTCGCCAATGCCGGATGCCGCGTCACTGTGCTGCCGGCGACCGCGAAGGCCGCTGATATCCTCGCCCGCAAGCCCGACGGCATTTTCCTCTCCAACGGCCCGGGCGATCCCGCGGCGACGGGCACCTACGCCGTACCCGAGATCAAGGCGCTGATTGCCTCGGGCACACCCGTGTTTGGCATCTGCCTCGGCCACCAGATGCTCGGTCTCGCGCTCGGCGCCAAGACCCACAAGATGCACCAGGGCCATCACGGCGCGAACCACCCGGTGAAGGACCACACGACTGGCAAGGTCGAGGTAGTATCGATGAACCATGGCTTCGCGATCGACACGACGACGCTGCCAGCCAACGTCGAAGAAACGCACGTGTCGCTGTTTGACGGCTCCAATTGCGGCATTCGCCTCAAGGGTAAGCCTGTGTTCTCCGTGCAGCACCATCCAGAAGCTTCGCCGGGCCCTGAAGACAGCCACTACCTGTTCAGCCGCTTCGCGGAGTTCATGCGGGCAACCAAGGCGCGATAATGCCAGCGATCAGAAATTTTCACTGACCGATCCCGTTATCGTCATTCCGGAAGCTTTACCTCTCGCGCATTGGCACTCGTGCTTTACGGATAGAGGTAGATCCCGGAGTGGGGGGGGGGGGGGGGGGGGGGGGGCGGGCGGCCCCCCGCGCGGGGGGGTGGTGGGTGGGTGTGTTTTTTTGTGTGTTTGTTTTTGTTTTTAGTGGTGTTTGTTTTGGAGGGGAGAAAAAGAC
>JANMGQ010000114.1:0-7773 GCA_031374735.1 Hyphomicrobiaceae bacterium
TGGATGGAAAACTTCCCGTGGACCCGGCTCGGCAATGTCGCCATGCCCGCAACGCAGAAACTAATGCTCAGCCTTGAGCGGTTTGCGCCGCTTGATCCGGTTGCAAAAAAGGCCATGCTCGGTGATGGCAACTATGGCGGCCTGTATCAGCGCAGCGACGAGGACATGCTGGCAATCTGGCGCGTTGCGGTCGACGAGACGCGGCAGATCATTGCCGACCAGTGGGCCGGAGCTTAGAGACGCATGCTCGGCTTCGTTATCCAGCGCCTGCTGCAGGCCTTTGTGGTGATGCTCATCATCTCGCTGCTGGTGTTTGTCGGCGTCTATGCCGTCGGCAACCCGATCGATGTGATGATCTCCCCTGATGCAACGCAGCAGATCCGCGAAGCAACAATAAAAGCCTATGGCCTGGATCAGCCACTCTGGCAGCAGTATGCAACGTTTCTCGGCCGGCTCATGCGCGGCGACTTCGGCCGCTCCTTCGTCTTCAACATGCCGGTGCTGGACCTGATTTTCTCGCGACTGCCAGCAACGCTGGAATTGACCCTTGCGGCGGTGCTCGGCGCGACGCTGCTTGGCGTTCCGCTCGGCATGTATGCCGGTTACCGGCCCGACAGTCGGTTCGGCAAGCTGGTGATGGCGGTCTCCATTCTCGGCTTTTCAGTGCCGACGTTCTGGATCGGGCTTGTGCTGATCTTCACGTTTGCGGTCACGCTTGGTTGGTTGCCGGCCGGTGGACGCGGGGCGACGCAATCCGTTTTCGGCGTGGAGTGGAGCTTTCTGACCGCTGACGGCTGGCGCTTCATGCTGTTGCCGGCGATCAATCTCGCGCTGTTCAAGTTCGCGCTGATGGTGCGTCTTGCCCGCGCCGGGACGCGCGAGACGATGCTGACCGACACCGTGAAATTTGCGCGCGCTGCCGGGCTCAGCGAATGGACCATTTTGCGCCGCCATGTGTTACGCCTGATTGCGATCCCGATCGTCACTGTGTTTGGCCTGGAGTTCGGCTCGACCCTGGCGTTCGCGGTTGTGACCGAGACGATCTTTTCCTGGCCGGGCATCGGCAAACTGATCATCGACAGCATCTCGACCCTCGACCGTCCCGTCATGGTCGCCTACCTGATGCTGGTCGCGCTGCTATTCATCATGATCAACTTTCTGGTCGACATCGCCTACGCGGCGCTTGACCCGCGCTTGAGGGTCAAACGCGCATGACGGCGAAAGACGCGACATCGCCGCTGGGGCGGTTCTGGGTGGAGTTCAAGGAGAGCCGGACGGCGGTCGCAGCACTCGGCGTCGTCGGCGTGATCGTGTTGCTCGCCGTGCTGGCGCCGCTGATCGCCCCGCAGAACCCCTACGACCTCGCTAAGTTGGTGCTGATGGATGCGCGCCGTCCGCCGGGCTTTGTCGGCAGCAACGGCTTTACGCATTGGCTCGGCACGGATGCTCAGGGCCGCGATCTCCTCTCAGCTATTCTCTATGGTCTGCGGATCTCGATCCAGGTCGGGCTCATCGCAGGCGCCATCGCCTTCATCATGGGGGCAACGCTTGGGGCGACAGCGGCGTACTTCGGCGGGCGGATCGAGGCGTTGTTGATGCGCATCGTCGATTTGCAACTGTCATTTCCGGCCATCCTCCTTGCGCTGGTGCTGTCGGCGATCCTCGGCCAGGGCAAATGGCAGTTGGTGGCCGCGTTGGTGACGGCCCAGTATGCCTATTTCGCCCGCACGACCCACGGCGCGGCGGCGGCGGAGCGATCCAAAGACTATGTCGATGCCGCGCTCTCAACACCCCTGTCAGCGGCCCGAGTCGTGTTTCGCCACATCCTGCCGAACTGCCTGCCACCGCTGATCGTGGTTGCAACCATTCAGATCGCCAACGCCATTTCGCTTGAGGCGACGTTGTCGTTCCTCGGCCTTGGCTTGCCGGTGTCGGAGCCGTCGCTCGGTATGCTCATCGCCAACGGCTTCCAGTACATGCTGTCTGGCCGCTATTGGATTTCGATCTATCCGGGCGTCGCGCTGATCGTGCTCATCGTCGCCATCAATCTTGTCGGCGATCAGGTGCGCGATCAGCTCAATCCGAGGCTCAAGCGATGAGCACGCCTCTGTTGCAGGTTCGCGATCTTGCGACGCACTTCGACACGGCGGCTGGCGTGCTGAAGGCCGTCGACGGTGTGTCGTTCGATGTGCATGCGGGCGAGATTGTCGGGCTCGTCGGCGAATCCGGTTCGGGCAAGAGTGTCACGGGATTTTCCATCCTCGGCCTCGTGGACGCGCCGGGGCGGATCGTTGGCGGCTCCGTAAAGCTCGACGGCGTCGAGCTGGTCGGCGCGGGGAATGCCGCATTGCGGGCCGTGCGCGGCCGGCGCATCTCAATGGTGTTTCAGGACCCATCAACGACGTTGAACCCAGTGCTCAGCATTGGCACACAAATGCGGCTAGCGCTGGCGGCCCATGAACGCCTGTCCGATGTCGCGGCACGTTCGCGGGCGGTCGAAGCGTTAACGCGCGTTGGCATTCCCGATGCGGCGCGGCGGCTTGACGCCTATCCGCATCAGTTCTCCGGCGGCATGCGCCAGCGCGTCGCGATTGCCATCGCCATGTTGAACCGACCACAGTTGATCGTCTGCGACGAACCAACCACTGCCCTCGACGTTTCGATCCAGGCGCAGATCCTGACCGAGATGAAGGCGCTCGCGCGCGACTCAGGCACCGCGTTGATCTGGATCAGTCACGACCTCGCAACCGTGTCGTCGATGGCGGCCCGCATCCTGGTCATGTACGCGGGTCGCCTGATCGAGGAAGGCCCGACCGCCATCGTGCTGCGCCGCCCGCGCCATCCTTACACGCTCGGCCTGCTGAACTCGCTGCCGGGCAACGCCGTGCCAGGCCGCGACCTCGTGCAGATTCCAGGCACCACGCCGTCCTTGCTCGACCTGCCGGCCGGATGCGCGTTCGCGCCGCGCTGCACGCATGCTGACGGCATGTGCGCGACCCCACCCGATCTGGTCCGCGACGGCCCGCGCGCGGTGCGCTGTCATCACCCGGTGAACGCCGAACGCGCAGAAGTAGAGACAGCGTCATGAGCGCCCTCATCGAAGTCTCTGGCGTCTCAAAGCGGTTCGAAGCCCGGCCGACCATCGGCGAGCGTATCGCAGCCAAGCTCGGGTCAGCGATCGAGTCTCGCACCGTGTTTGCCGTCGACGGTGTCGACCTCAAGATTACCAAAGGTGAGGTGCTCGGCCTTGTCGGCGAATCCGGCTGCGGCAAGTCCACGCTCGGGCGGATTATCGCCGGCATTCTGCCGCCCACTGAGGGACAGGCGAGCCTTGATGGTGCACCGGTCATGGGCGTGGGGCGGCGGCCGGTGAAGACCACAACGCGCGTCCAGATGGTGTTCCAAGATCCCTTCGGCTCGCTCGATCCGCGCATGCGGGTTGGCGAGAGCATCTCGGAAGGTCCAATTGCACATGGCCTCGTGACGCGCGCCGCCGCGGCCACATATATCGCCGCTTGGCTGACGCGCGTCGGGCTACCGGCGCAAGCATCGGAACGCTATCCGCATCAGTTTTCGGGTGGCCAACGGCAACGCATTGCGATTGCGCGCGCGCTTGCGATGCAGCCGGATGTGCTGGTATGCGACGAGCCGGTTGCGTCTCTTGATGTCTCGATTCAAGCCCAGATCATCAATCTGTTTTTGGCATTGCGACGTGACCTCGGCCTGACCATGCTGTTCATCAGCCACGATCTTGGCGTGGTGCGCCACATCTGCGATCGCGTGGCGATCATGTACCTCGGACGCATTGTCGAGACCGGCGGCGCTGCCGAGATCTTTGCAGCACCCCGGCATCCCTACACGCGCGCCCTCCTCGACAGTGTGCCGAAACTGGTGCTCGCCGACGACAGCCTCGTGACCTTCCGGCCAATCGAGGGCGAGCTGCCCTCCCCGCTCAATCCGCCACCGGGCTGTCATTTTCATTTGCGTTGCGCCCACGCGGATCAACGCTGTCGCAGCGAAATCCCGCGGCTCGCTGTTGTCGCAGACGGCGGACATGTCGCTTGTCATCACCCCCTCACGCCTTGATCAGCATCATCGGCAACCGAAAGTCAGCACCGATCGTCAGCGCCCTTTGCACATCAAATATGGCCGTCTACGCTCCCCTGTGGGGCCAACGGAGACATCGGAAAAATGGCGCACACCATCACCATCGCCCAGGCTCGCGTCGTCCTCGACGATCCGCATGCTTGCACCGATTCAGCCGATGTCCTTTGTGTTTTCGGAGCGCTGTTCGACACCCTGGTGCGGCGCGACGAAACCGGCCGTTATGCGCCCGCGCTGGCAACAAGCTGGGTGGCCTCAGACGATGCCAGAACTTTTACATTCTCGCTCCGGGACAACATCCGCTTCCACAATGGCGATGCTTGCGATGCGGAGGCTGTACGTTTCTCACTCGAACGCATGGCACGCCCCGATATGGGCGCCACTCTCGGCGCGCCCGGCGTATACGCGCAATATCTCGCGGGGTTACGAGTCGAGATCCTCGGGCCGCTCAAAGTCCGCGTGACGCTTGCCGAACCCATGGCAGACTTTTTCGATATTCTGGTCGCCGGCCATATCGTTTCGCCCCGCGCGATAGGCGGGGCGGGCGAGGACCTGGCGGCGCGAGCCGTTGGGACCGGACCATTTCAATTGGTGACGTATGTGCCGGGCGAACGGATCAGCGTTCGAGCCAATCTCGAACACTTTGCCGGCACGCCGTCCCATAAGCAGATACGTTGGATCAGGGGCGAAACAGCGGCTATCCGTCTTGACATGTTGCGTCGTGGCACTGCCGATATCGCCAACGGATTGGAGACCGCCGAGGAGCAGGAGCTTGGTGCCCTTTGCGAATTCACCTGTGTGAATTACCTCGTCCCGACGGCCATTATCCTCATGTTCAACGCGTCACGCGGCCCCGGCGCGGATCGCAGAATCCGACGGGCACTCAACCTCGGAATTGATCGCGAGGCGCTGGTGCGCGACGTCCTGCAGGGGGCGGGCCAGCCATTGCATGGCTTTATCAGCCCGATCCATTTCGGCGCCGACCCGGATGCCCCACATTTTCGACGGGACAAAGCTGAGGCGCGCCGTCTGCTCACCGAGGCTGGTTACGGCGATGGATTGACGCTTGAGGTCTACTGCCCGACCAGGCTGCCGGACGAAGCACAGCGCCTTGTGCAGCACTTGGAAACGCAGTTGTCGACAATCGGGGTCCGCTTCAATGTTCATCTCGAAGCTGATCGGACGCAGTACGCCACCCAGGTGCGGCTCAAACAGGTTCATGATCTCTGTGTCTTCGATTCAAGCCCAATGAGCGCCTTCCGGGTGCTGCATGAAAAGATAGATTCACGCGTAAAGGGTTCATGGTGGGAAGGTTATGCCAACCCCGCTGTCGAGGCACTGATCGACCGTGCCCGCCGGTTGACAGACGGTGCGGCGCGCGAGGCGCTGTATCGGGACTGCTATCGATTGCTGCAGCAAGATCCGCCCTGGATCTATCTCTACAATCACCGCCGGGGAATCGGCCTCAAGGGCGCGCATCCCAGTTGGGTCATGCGTCAGGGAGGCGTTCTCGACGTTCGAGACCTACCATCAAGCCCTTAGCGACGAAGCCGGATCTGCTTCCGGCGCAAGCGGTGAATCGAATGCCGATATGCCCGTGCTGTCAGACCGTTGCCGCGGTTCGGTCCCAGCGGCACAAATTGTGACACGATAAGATTAGGCGCCGGAACCTGGTTTCACCTTGGCCGCGCGGCCTTCGAGGAAAGCGCGCAGGCGCACTTTTGCCTCGGGCTCGGCTTGTGCGATGCCAGCCAGCAGGCTCTCCATAAAGAAGCCAGACTGGCGATCTGTCTCAGCGATGCGCGGCAAGCCCTGAATGACGGCGAAGTTGGTCATGCCGGCGTTCTCACAAATGCGCTCGGCCAGTGCGATGGCCTTTGCGAGGCCTTGGCCGGGCTCAACGAGATACTGCGACAGCCCGAGTGAGAGGCCTTCGGCGGCCGTGTACGTGCGCCCCGTCAGCATCATGTCCATCATGCGGCTGACCCCGATCACGCGCGGCAACCGTACCGATGCGCCACCGCCAACATAAATGCCCCGCTGGCCTTCAGGCAGCGCATAGAACGCGTTCGCCTCAGCCACGCGCACATGCGCGGTCAGTGCCAGTTCGAGACCGCCACCGATGACGGCGCCTTTGAGCGCCGCGACGACAGGCACGCGTCCAAACTGGATCGCCTCAAACACCGGTGTCCAGCTCATCGAGTGGGCGATGCCCTCGCTCGTATTACGCTCCTTCAACTCTGAGAGATCGAGACCGGCCGAGAAATTGTCGCCGTTGGCCGCAAGCACGACTGCGCCCACATCGGTTGGAAGCTCCAGAAACACAAGGCCCAGCGCCTGCACGACGCGATCGTTGAGAGCGTTGCGCTTCGCCGCGCGATCAAGCGTCACGACCAGAAGCGGACCACGCCGCTCCGTCTGCACCAAGCTCTCATCGCTCATAGCGAACTCCGGACGGCTACCAATCAAGTTGATAGTTATCCTTCATAACAATAGCGTCGCCCTGTCAACGCGCTACCTCCCGTCCTCAATCGCGGTAGGGACGTGAGTTACCCCACGTCCCCCGCACAGATCCCGGCGTGCGCTGCTCACGCGACCCTGCTCCGTTGTCTGCGACCCACGATCGAATGACTTCCAGTGCGGCGTCGGCATCACTCCGTGTCCTGCATAGGATGACGGGGCCTGCCCCGGCCAAGTTGGCTCGCCTACGCGAGCCGGGGTCGTCCGCATACGGCACCATCCGGTATCCAATCGCTGCCACCAGTTGATCCAGCGGGTGCAGGTAGATATTCGCCAGCAGCGGGCTGATCACCGCACGTCGTGCCGGAGTCGCGCTACGCCGCGACGCGGAGAACCTTGTGCAGGTGTCCACCGTTCTGTTCCCTTCAGGATATCGGCCGTCAGCCAGCTGCGGATCAGATCCAGAACGTCATGCTTCGCGTGCGGGGCACGACGCCATCGATGACCTTGCTCTCGACCCTTTCCACGAGACGGTCGTGCGGGATCGCATCGAAATAGGCCTGCAAGTCAGCGTCCACGACGTATGTGAACCCCTCCTCGATCAGACGGTCGACCTCGCCGTCATGCCGGAGGCATGCTTTCAGCATGACGCCAACGCCAGCATCTTCGGTGCGAACACCTTGTCCAACAGACTGAACCATTTACCCCCGCCACGCTCCGCGTGCGTCCCGCACGACGACGCCGTTGACCAGGGCCGACAGCATACGGTCCGTCCAGACTCCGGCTTCGACCCAAGCCGCTGATGCAGCCGATGATGCCAAGCATGGCGACAAACGCGGCGATGAATTGCCGAAGTGGGTCACGGACAAGCAGCAGCGCATCGCAAAAATCAAAGCGGCACAGGCAGAACTTGAAGCCGAGGCGATGGCCGACGAGGAACGCCGCCTGCGTGCCGAGGCGGATGCCAAGCGGGAGGCCGAAGGCCGCAAGCGCACGGGCAAGGAGCCGGCGCCCGTCAGCGACGAACCGGATCTGAAAGCGCAGAAGAATTTCAGCCCCGGACGCGATCCGCATCATGCCGAGCAAGGACGGCTTCGTGCAGGCCGACAATGCTCAGGCCGCCGTCGATGCCGCGAGCCAGATCGTGGTCGCCCACGACGTCGTACAAACGCCGTCGGATAAAGAACAACTCGTGCCCATGACTGATCG
>JANMGQ010000148.1:0-51137 GCA_031374735.1 Hyphomicrobiaceae bacterium
CAAAATTTCTGACTGACGAACTGTCTGCTCCCTTTGTCATGGCCGGGCTTGTCCCGGCCACCCATCGCGAAACGAGCGCGACGATATCTGTAGTGCTGAGCCGTCTAAACGTGATGGCAACCGACTCCGTGCGTTGCGGAATGGGTGGCCGGCACAAGGCCGGCCATGACAGTTGGGGGAGGCGCATCCATCACTAATTTTGGCCGTTGGTGTAAGAGCATTCGATGCACACGGCCGACCCTGATTTTTGGCGCTGCTGTACAATGGGTTGATTGCGTGAAGCGGTCAGAGCCCCGTCCCACCCTCACCGTCCCCAATCCACCACCTTCAACCCCGCCACCCGCTCGAATCTGCGCACGTTGGCCGTGACCAGCGTCGCGCTGTGGCGGAGGGCCTGCGTCGCGATCGCAGGTCGTACGCGCCGCTCGGCGTGCCCGCGGCTTCTAGCGTTGCGCGGATCTTCCCTGCTACCGCGGCGTCTTCGGCTTCGAAGGGTACGATTCTGACAGCACTCAGCGCCTGGGTCATGACCAAGTCGTTGGCTTTCGGTCGTTGGCTGTTGGCGATGCCGTAGCGACGCTCGAACACCACGATGGACGATTCGGCGAGTGGGCTGCCGATCGCACGCTCGGCGTCAAACCGGTCCGCCGTCGTCTTGGGCCGCTTATTGGTCGCCGCGATGATCACGTTCGTGTCGAGGAAGATCATGACGCCTTGCCGCTGTCCGGCTCGTCGAAGGCCGCGTCGAGATCAATGTCGTCGGGCGGCACAGTCGGCTCGGGGATGTCATCGGGTAGAAATTCCCCATGCTCCGCGACAAGCCGGTCATGCTCAGCGCGCCACGCCGCCACATCGAACCCGATCGGCTCCAGGATCACGGCATTGCCTTCGCGCCGCACGCGGCGCTCCGAGATGATAGATACCGTGATATAGATCCCGCTACAGAACGCGCGCAAAGAAGGACACAGTGCCGTCGAGATCTCGGCCACATCTTGCATCACCGCATCAGATGCGCTACCTCTGCCTGCATGCGCACAACCCTAGACATTGACGACGACGTGCTGGCGGCGGCCAAGGATCTGGCGCGCGCCGAGGGGCGAACCATGGGCGCCGTGATCTCAGACCTGGCGCGCCGCGCGCTAACGCAGCCGACGTTCGGTGGGCTTGCGGAGGCGCCGGCACGCTTCGACGGCGGCGGTTTTCCAATGTTGCCGCATCGTGATGGCCCACCTGTGACCTCCGAACTTGTGCGTCGCCTGCAAGACGAGATCGATCTCGAAGACTCGATACCATGGGATCATGAGCGCGACAGGCCGCGCGACTTTCCGGAAGCGGAACCGGTGTTGTCCAAGGCGTCAGCGAAAAAGAAACACGCGCCATGATCGCGCTGCTCGACGTCAATATGCTCGTCGCGTTGATGGATCCGAGGCACGCCTTGAATGGGCGGGCGCAGGCGTGGTGGCGGGCTGAGAAGGACCTGGGCTGGGCGAGCTGTCCGATATCGCAGAACGGATTTCTGCGCATCGTCATCCTGAAAAGTTACACCAATCCCTCGCCGATCGGTGATGCCCTGACCACCCTCACCCGCGCGACCAAGGACGTCCACCACACCTTTTGGCCTGATGACCTGACCTTGCTCGATACCGCTGCGATCGACCATTCGCGCCTGCTCGGCCCGAAGCAGATCACCGATGTCTATCTACTGGCCCTTGCCGTGAAACACGGTGGACGCCTCGTCACGCTCGATAGCGGCATTGCGCCAAGTGCAGTCAAAGGTACCAAGCGGTCCCAGCTCGTCGTCGTGTAGTTTGTCAGGGCGACCGCACGACTGCTGCTTCCCTTCTCCCCTCGTCCTTCACGAGGGGAGAAGGTGCCCGATAGGGCGGATGAGGGGCAGCAACGCACTCAGGGGTCGCGTTGCCGCAAGAGCCGGCGCGAAAGACTTGCGCTCCTGCGCTCGCACGTATTGCGTCGGAGCAAGCTCCTGCCCCTCTCCTGTAACTCGCTGCAGCGCAGCACGAATGCTGCATCGCAAAAATCGCCGCTGCGCGGCAGCTTGTTTCATAGATCAAGGTGTGCGCCGCACATGGTAACTCACCCGCCCTTCGGGCACCCTCTCCCCCTGCGAAGAGCAGGGGGAGAGGGAATGTCCCGTTCATGCAATCGCCCTGTAGTTTGCCAGGACGATGGGCCCGCTTGCTGCCAATCGCGATGTGCCCTGTGGGTCGCGCACGCCCGCCGCCGCTCCAGCCGTTGCACGCGCCAGCGGTTCGGTTCATCAGGGCGCCGATGTCCATTTACCTTCCGATCGCCGAAATTTCGCTGAATCTGTTTCTGCTGCTCGCCATGGGGCTGGCGGTTGGCGTCCTTGCGGGCCTGTTTGGCATCGGTGGCGGGTTCATCTTGACGCCGGCGCTGATCTTCCTTGGCGTGCCGCCCGCCGTCGCCGTCGGCACAGGGGCCGCCCAGGTGGCAGCCTCGTCTGTCTCCGGTGCGCTCGGCCATTGGCGCAAAAGCAACGTTGATGTGAAGCTTGGGGCAGTCCTGATCGCGGGCGGCCTGTGGGGGTCATTTGTCGGCGTCAAGCTGCAGCAGGTGCTCAAGGCGGCGGGCCAGCTCGATAGCTTCATTGCAGTCGTCTACGTCGTCATGCTCGGCACCATCGGCTCCATGATGCTGATCGAGAGCCTGAAAACCTGGCGCGGCATCCGGGCGGGCAAGGCTGTCGGCAAGCGCCGTGCCGGCCAGCACAGCTTCATCGAGCGGCTGCCGTTCAAGCAGCGGTTCCGCACGTCAAAAATCTACGTCTCGGTCGTGCCGCCGCTGATGATCGGCGCCTTTGTCGGCTTGCTGACGGCGATCATGGGCGTCGGCGGCGGCTTCATGCTGATCCCGGCTCTGATCTATCTGTTGCGCCTGCAGACGCGTCTCGCCATGGGCACGTCGGCGTTTCAAATCATCTTCGTCACGGCGGTGACCACAATCCTACAGGCGACCAACAATTTCACCGTTGACCTGATGCTGGCCGCGCCGCTGATGGCTGGAGGCGTCACGGGCGCGCAAGTCGGAGTCCGCCTGGGCGAGAAGTTGCGCGCCGATCAGCTGCGGCTGTTGCTGGCCGTGTTGGTGCTCAGTGTCGCTGGTCGCATGGCGGTCGATCTGGTGCGCCAGCCGGCGGAGATGTTCGTCATCGACGCGCGTGGGTGATCGATTGCGCTGATTCAGCCCAAAGACCTTACGCCGCCGCCAGAGTGACAACCACGGTCGCAACGATATCGTCGACGGTTGCGCCGCGCGATAGGTCCGAGACCGGCTTGGCAAAGCCCTGCAGAAACGGCCCCGTCGCCGTTGCCCCGCCGAGATACTGCACCAGCTTATAGGCAATGTTGCCCGCGTCGAGATCTGGAAACACCAGCACGTTCGCCCGGCCAGCAACAGAACTCTCGCCGCCGATCTTCTTTGCGGCCACCAACGGTGACAGCGCCGCATCACCTTGCATCTCGCCATCGACAGCAAGATCGGGCCAAAGCCGCCGCACACGGGCCAGCGCCGCCCCCACCTTGTCGACATCCGCATGTTGCGCGCTGCCGCGTGTCGAGAACGACAGCAGCGCGACGCGCGCCCGCTCGCCAAGCAACCGCTCCGCACTGCGTGCTGACGCGACCGCGATATCTGCAAGTTCATCGGCGTTGGGATTGGCGTTCACGGCGCAGTCCGCAAAGACAAAGGACCGCGCGCCGCCAAAAGCAGCAGGACACGTCATGAGAAAATAGCTCGACGGCGTTGCAATGCCAACCTCGAGACCGATGGTCATCAGCGCCGCCTCGATCACCCTTTTGGTCGGGTGTGCGGCACCCGCAACCATGGCATGTGCATCGCCAGCCGCCACCATCGCGCCCGCCAGATACAGCGGCTTCGACAGCAACCGCATGGCCGTCTTCAGCTCCATGCCGGGCCGCTGGGCCTGGATGGTCGCCGCCAGCCGCTCCGATGCCGCCGCCGCTGGATCCACATGCTGCATGTCGCCGGTCTCAGCCCCGATCAAGATGGGCCTCGCCAGATCATCAGCAATCAACCGCCGCGTTGCTTCGACGATGCGCACGTCAGCGCCTTCCGGCAGCACGACACGCAACTTGCGTCCTTGAATGCGGGTCTTGGCGGAGGCGACAATATCCATGGCGGCAGGTCACGGGCTCAGCGGTATCGGTGTGTCGCTTCTCTAGCGCCAAATCGCGAATAGCACTAACGTGATGAGAGACTTTTGGGGGCAAGGTATGCGCCGCAAGGCGAGCTATGGGCTGGCGCTTGCGCTGGGATTGGCGGCTGAGAGCGCCGCTGCCCAAGATACTGCCACGCCCATCGCAATGGGACAGCGCTACCGACAGTCCACCGAAGTGCTCGCCCGCTATCCGGACGTCGCCATCAAGCTTGACACGCCCGCGCTGCAGCCGGAGCGCACCACAGCCACCTCCCAAGAGGAGTTGGAAGCCTACATCCTCAAACTCGCCCGGCCCGACGCCCCCGTGGTGGTCGAAACGTTGATGACGACCCCACGAGGTCGTAAGCTGCCGATCCTGTACTTCACCCCTGAACGCATGACCGACCCGGCAGCGATCCGCGCCACGGGTCGTCCCATCGTCTGGCTGATTGGCCAACAACATGGCAACGAGCCGGCGGGCGGCGAAGCGATGCTGGCGCTTGCGAAGGCTCTGGCCCACGGCGAATTGCGCCCGCTTCTGGATAAGGTCGTCATCGTTATGGTGCCGCGCGCCAACCCGGACGGCGCGGCCGCCAACCAGCGCGATCAGTCCGCCCGGATGGATCTCAATCGGGATCACGCAACATTCGCATTGCCCGAGACGCGCGCCCTTCACGCGGCCGTACAGCGCTTGCAGCCGGATCTGGTCATTGATGCGCACGAGTTTTCAGTGGCGCAGCGGTGGCTCGAAAAATTCGGCGCCTTGCAATCCGTCGACTTGATGCTGCTGGATGCCACGCATCCGATGGTGCCCGAGGCGCCGCGACGCCTCGCCCGGGCGCACTTTCAGCCGGCGATCGAAGCCGCAATCACCAGATATGGACTGACCACCTTTCCCTATCACACCACCTCGACGCGACGGATTGATCGCACGATCGCCATGGGCGGCAATGCGCCCGGCATCGCGCGCAACGCCTTCGGATTGACAGGCGCCGTGTCGTTTCTGCTCGAAACGCGAGGGGTCGGCATTGGCCTTGAAAACTATCAGCGCCGTGTCGCAACCCACTACGTCGCCATTCGCGCGGCGCTTGAAACCGCGGCCACCGATGCGGATCTTTTGCGCGACACAGTCGCTGCCGGCCGGCGCGAGCTTGCGCAGCGCCAAGGCAACGTTGTCGTACGCTTCAGCGTTGAGAATGACAGTGTCTCACTGCCGCTCGTCGACGCCATCACCGGGCAGGTGCGCACGGTTGAAACGCTCATGGTCAACTCAAATCGCGTCACAGTGACGGCCTATCGTCCGTGGCCTGCGGGTTACGTCTTGCTTCCGGGCGCAAAGGGCGGCGCGACGGAGCTGCGGCTGCTGGGCGCAAATCTTTGCGTTGTGTCGCATCTGATGGAGATCGACGCAGAAATGTTCGAGGTGCGCGATCGTGGCACGTCCGATCGCCGCGCCATCAATCCCGACGCAGCGGTTAAAGCAATCGTGCGCGCCGTCCGCGTCGCCATCCCTGCCGGAAGCATCTATGTGCCGACGGCGCAGGCGGCGGCCCATCGCATTGCGCTCGCGCTTGAGCCCGACGCGCCGGGCTCGTTCGTCGCCGTCGAAGTCGTACGTACGCCACCCGACGAGACGACGGTCCCGATCGTGCGCGTGCCAGCCGGTACAGTGCTGCCGCTGACACCGGCGACCGCCGCGGACTCAGAGGCGTGTTCCCGGCAATAGTGCTGCGCTATCGGCCCATACGGCGGCTCAGAACTCCGATTTCACAACCGGGCGCCGCTGCCACAAAAGATACCCGACAACCATCAATGCAAGACCGATCGCCAACGTCGCGATTTGCGTGTTTGGCCTGAGCACGATGTTCGCATGTGCGATGCCACCAAGCGCCCACAGCGTTGTTAGCCCCAAGGGCAGATATCCATGCGCCTTGCGCAAGAGCAGCAGCGACAGGCCTGCAATCAGGACCAACAGCGCTGCCGCGAAAATCGACGGCGTCAGTCCCATTGCGAAACTGCTGTAGAACTTCAAGACCGACCCAGTGTTCAGCCAAACGGCTGCGGCGAGCCAGCCCGTATAGAGCGCGAACATCGGCAGCGTCACGAATCGATCGAAGGCATCGAGGCTGGCGCGCATCGCGAGCGTGCGGAAAAATCCGCGCCCGGCCGCAAGCAACATCAGCCAGATCAGGCCCAGCAGCACGAGCCCGTTGCCATAAAACTGGGCCGCCAGCATCCATGCGCATGACCCCGCGAACAGGACCACCGCTGGCGCACCAACAGTCTGGTACAGCGCCGCATCGCGCCGGCTCGGCAACGCCTGGCGCACCGCGAACAAGATCGCCATTGTGAAGATCAAGCCCCAGATCGCAAAGGCATAGCCCGATGGCTGTTCAGGGCCCGGCGGTGACGACCCGCCAGCATTGGCAATGGTCATTCCGAATCCAGCGATCTTGCTGGCTTGCGGCGCGACAATCTGGGCGACCGCGAGCAGGACGACGAGCAAGGCACGAAACATCCATGAATCCTTTGGACTGACGGCGCGCGCCATCAAGAGCGTTGCAGCTGTAAAAACAAGAACGCCGCCGGATGCAAGGCATCCGGCGGCAGAATTGGCTTATCGGATCGATATACTCGGATCGGCCACAGGCTCAAGACGCCACGCGCGGCAGTCTTGGGCCCGCAGCCGATCATCTCGAAATCAGACGGCTTCCTTCAGATCCTTGGCGGCGCGGAAGGCAACTTTCTTCGAGGCCTTGATCTTGATGGCAGCGCCGGTTGCGGGGTTGCGGCCCATGCGAGCTTCGCGCTTGCGAACCTGCAGGATGCCGAGACCGGCTATGCGGATGCGGTTGCCCTTCTTGAGATGCGTACGGACCATGCCGATCATCTCTTCGAGGATGGTGTTGACCTGCTTCTTCGGCAGCTGGTGGCCATCGGCGATGGCGGTTCCGAGATGCTTCAGCGTGACAGTCGGCTTCTTTTCGCCCTTGGCGGCGGCTTTTTTGGCCGGAGCTTTAGGAGCGGTTTTGACGGCGGCTTTCTTGACCATGTGGAAGTCTCTCTATCTTGATTTTGGATTGGGGTGGGGAGCGCGCGTCGGCAGCACAATCACGCGGTCGATGTTGGATAACCTATCATCGGCCGCTTGGCTCGAAGTCTTCACACCACACCTGCGCTTTTGCCCGCAAGTGTTTGCAAAAAGCCTCACTTTTGGATCGCTAGCTCATAAAAAGTCACGTTTTCTTGGCTTTTTTCGTTGCGCGCGCCCTCCAAGGGATGGCCGCGTATCGCGAATCAGCCTGCAGGACAAGCGTTTCCGACAGGCCTGTGTGCGAATCACCCTGGAAAATGGGCATTTCTCGTCAAGCTTCACCAAGAGGCGTAGCCGTAGAGCCAGTTATAGCGGCGCATCATCAGTGTCGGTGGCGCAGCCCGAAGCACCGCATCGCGCGCCGCGCGCAAAGGTCCCGCGAGGTGATAGATGCGCCCCTGTTGCTGGGCGGCCCGCACGACGCGCTGCGTTCGTGCGAGGCGATCTTGCGAGTATCGCGCCAGCGCGACCTCGCTGCGCGCTGCACTGATTTGGGTCGCCAGCACGATCGCATCTTCGAGTGCCATGACCGCGCCCTGGGCCAGAAACGGCAACATGGGATGTGCCGCATCGCCGATCAGCGCCACGCGCCCCCGGGCATAGTGTGCAAGTGGCGCGCGCGTGATGAGGGGCCATTGCTGCCAATCCTCTGTCGCTGCCACTAGCGCCTGCAGGGACGGCGGGAACGACAGGAACCGCCGCCGTATCTCTTCCGGATCGACGGGTGTAGACCAGCGCTCGGCGGCTGCATCGCCATCTGAGATGAGGACGATGTTCAAGGCGGCGCCGCGCTGCACGGGATAGCAGACGAGATGCGTATCGGGTGCCATCCACACCGAGACGGCGTCGCGGCGAATATGGTGCGCAGCCGCAGAAGGAATGACGGCGCGTGCCGCCACCCGACCGCCGAGCGGTACACCACCGCCGCGGAAAATGGCCTGCCGCACGTGCGACCACACACCATCAGCGCCGATGACGGCCTCCGCATGGATTGGCGTGCCATTCGCACACGTGACAACGACGTGTGTGTCGCCATCACGCAGGCCCTGGACATCGACGCCGAAGCGCACCTCAAGCCCGGCCGCCTGCGCCGCATCGTAGAGCGCCCGCGCCAGATCCGTCCGCCGTGTCACCCAATAGGGCGCGCCGTGGCGCGCCTCGATCCAAGCCCCGAGCGGCAGCTGGGTCAGTTCGCGACCCGAGATGCCATCGTGGACCACAATCGCCTCTGGCACAGACGCCTGCCCGCGCAGCGCATCGAAAACGCCGAGTTTGCGCAGACAGTGCGTGCCATTCGGTCCGATCTGAATCCCGGCGCCTTCAGCCGGCAACGTGGCGCGGCGCTCCAGGAGAAGCGCCTCACATCCGCGCTGCTTCAACGCGAGCCCGAGCGCCAACCCGGCGATGCCGGCTCCAACGATGACGATGGGTGCACTCAATGTAATACCAGCGGCCAAATTTTATGACTGACCAACGATTATCGTCATCCCGGAATGCCCGTCGCGCCGAGGCGCGGCAGGCATATCCGGGACCTTTACCTATCATGGTTGGGCACTGTTTCTATGCGGACAGAGGTAAATCCCGGATACACGATCACGCGGGGCACGTGATCGTGTTCCGGGATGACGCCGTTGGAGATGATAGGTCAGAAATTTTGCTCGCTGGTACAAGCCGTCAATTGGCGGCCGCATGCGAGACGAGGCAGCCCTTCGGGTCGGTCTCGTCAGCGTGCAGGCGCGCGTCGTGCACATACAGCGTCGAGCAATAGGGGCACAGGATCTGCGTATCGCCGCCCATGTCGAGATACACATGCGGATGATCAAAGGGCGCTTTAGCACCCATGCACTTCAGCTCTTTCACGCCCACGAACACCTTCTCGACGCCGAGGTCGTTGGCGATATGGGGAACGACAGAGTCAGCCATGGTCATCTCATCCGTGCCAGTGGCCGAGCCATACCCTCAGCCGCCCGCGAAGAACAGCCCCGGCCATGGCCGTGCGGCATGATCGCAGATAGACTTCGATCGAGGCGTTAAGCGCCACGCTGGGAAGGCAGGCATGGAAGAACAACCGCTGTTCGACGATCCTTCGATCAACAGGACCTATCACGAACTCAGATCACAGCCGGGACATCCCAACGACGCCATTGAGCAGCCTGCAGTCCGCTCACTCATTCCCACACTACAAGACAAGGTCGTCGTCGATCTTGGCTGCGGAGCAGGCGCTATGGCACGATGGGCAACTCAGCAAGGCGCGGCGAGCGTCCACGCCTACGATGCGTCGAGGCGCATGATCGACGAGGCGACCCGCCTCACCAGCGATCCGCGTATCCGCTACGAGCAGCGCCGCATCGAGGACTTGGACTTGGCCGCCGACAGCATCGATGTGGTGATGAGCGGCCTCGCGCTCCACTATGTCGCCGACTTCGAGCGCGTGGCGAACCTGGTCGCAAACGGATTGAAGCAAAGCGGCACCTTCGTATTCTCGGTCGAGCATCTGATTATGACGTGCGCTGACCGCAACTGGGTTGAAGCCCCAAATGGCACGCGTCTGCATTGGCCGGTGGACCGTTATCTTCACGAAGGCCCGCGGCTGGTTCACTGGCTCGGCGCGGAAGTGCCAAGGCAGCACCGCACCGTGGCTCATTACTTGAATGCACTCATCGACGCCGGTTTGCTGATCCGCCGGGTGCTCGAGCCCGGTCCCGACACTGCCACACTTAAGCAGTGGCCAAACTTGGCAGACCACCTGCCGCGGCCCTCGTTCCTCCTCCTCCGAGCCGATCGGCCGTCGGCATGATACATAGTCCTGCAGCTAGAAATCAGCCGGAAGCGGTGCTAAGCAATCGCTGATGGACTGAAAGGACAAAATCGACGCGATCAACATTGCCTTGGACGGGCTTGATGATGCGCATGTGTCGACAGCTTCGGACGCCGTGATGAAAGTGGGCGAGATCGCAGCGAAACCGCTTCGCGGGCTGAGTGAGCGTGAACAAGCCCTTTTAAGGGCATCAAGACGCGATTCTGAGTCTGGACAGACACTTACTCTTGAAGAATCAGAGGCCGAGATTTTGGCATTGTTGGCCGAGATCGACGCAAGCACGCCTCTGGCGTCATGAGGCGCGTTCGGCTCTTGAAACCTTTCAGGACACGCTCCCGTGCCACCTTGCCAGTCCGCCCACATCTTGACATCCCTCGCTTTGCGCCACGCTTTGTTGAAGCGTGAAGGCGAACGAGGGACCGATGCTGATCGACGTTTTGTGGATGTGGGCCGAAGCTTTCCTGCGCTGGTTGCATGTCATCGCCGGCGTAGCCTGGATCGGCTCGTCGTTCTTCTTCATGCACCTCGACTACAGCCTGAGGCAGCGCGAAACGCTGCCGGATCGAGCTCATGGCGCCGCCTGGCAAGTGCACGGCGGCGGCTTCTACCACATGGTCAAATACCTGGTAGCGCCGCCCAAAATGCCGGACGAACTGACGTGGCACAAATGGGAAGCCTACGCGACCTGGATGTCCGGCATGGCGCTCCTGGTCGTCGTCTATTATCTCGGCGCCGAACTCTACTTGATCGACAAGCAGGTGCTGAACTTGCCCGTCTTGGCCGCGATCCTGGTCAGCATCGGCACGCTGGTTGCCGCCTGGGTGGCCTACGATGCCGCCTGCCGCACTAAGGTTGGCGACAACGAACCCGTGCTCGCGGCAATCATGTTCGTCGTGCTGTTGGCGTTGGCCTATGCGCTGACGTTGGTCTTTGCCCCGCGTGGCGCATTCATGCAGATGGGCGCGATCATGGGCACGATCATGGCCGCCAACGTGCTGATGGTGATCATCCCAGGCCAGCGCAAAGTCATCGCCGATCTCGTTGCCGGTCGAACACCGGATGCCATCCACGGCAAACGCGGCAAACAGCGCTCGACCCACAACAACTACCTGACGCTTGCCACGGTCTTTGTCATGATCGCTGGCCACTACCCACTCGCGTTCGCGACCAAGTATTCCTGGCTGATCATCGGCGTCCTCATCGTCATGGGCACGCTGATCCGCCACTTCTACAACGAGCGGCACAAGGGCAATGGCGACCATTGGTGGGCCTGGGGGGTCGCGGTGGCACTCGGCTTCGCCGTAGTCGGGCTGTCGATGGCGGGGCCCGCTGGGCCGGCCAAAGGCCGCCGCGCCGAGGCATCGCCGACGCCAACGCAAGTCACCTTCCGGCAGGTTGAGGATATCGTGATCTCGCGCTGCTCCATGTGTCATGCCGCCGAGCCTGTTTGGAGCCCGCTCGAGCGCTATCAGCGCCCCATGAGTCATCCGCCGAAGCACGTGAAGCTCGAAACACCGGACCAGCTTCGAGCGCATCTGCGCGAGATCAAGCTTCAGGCCGTCTACTCAAACGCTATGCCGCCCGGTAACATTACCGATATGACGGAGGCGGAGCGAGCTGTCCTGGCCGCCTGGGTCGCTGCGACACGATAGCGGTTGATCCCATTCCATAGGATTTTGCGTCAGCGCTTGCTTCAATTCCGCGCTTGACTGAAAAATGTCCGCGAGTAGTGTGCAGCCAACATGCGATACCGGTTGCAGCCGTAGCGCACATGCGCCGGGGCGGCCATCACCTACAATCAGCAGAATGGACTTTAAGTCATGGCGAAGCCAGTCACCCAGAAAATCAAGCTCAACAGCACGGCAGGGACCGGCCACTTCTACGTGACCAAGAAGAACCCGCGCACGTCGACTGAGAAGCTGGTGTTTAAGAAGTACGACCCGGTCGCGCGTAAGCACGTCGACTACAAGGAAGGCAAGATCAAGTGATCTTGCACTTGGCCGCGTGAGCGCGGCGCTTGAGCTAAGCGCCGCGGGATTTTCGCGTGCCGAAGTGTTAACTATAAATACAGCAGATCACCGCCGCGGCGTCAGCGGCAGTGTCGAATTCTACGAGATAAGAGGGCGTTCGTTGGCCGTTCTGGCGCAAGAACGAGTCGAGCCCACGATGTCCGGCAGCGGGGTATGTTCCCGGACACACGTGGGCTCGACCGTTGTCAAATGGGCGACCAAAGAGGGCGTTGGCCAATCCACCTGACGTTGGGTTGCGTTCCCGCAGCTTCGAGAGGAGGCCACTCCTCAAGCTGCTTTCCGCTTCCCACCCCACGGCATCAGGAGATGCGGCGGACCCGATGGCCCGTGAGGAACTAAATTCGCTTCACCTATCTAAGGACTTTCCTGCAACATGCAACCCTATGTGTGTGCATATGGCGATGTTTGCCCTTGACACTCAGGCGAATCACCAAACCACAGACGGAACAATTTGGCAATAGCCTGTGTGGATCTGTTGAACTTTCTTGTCCCCCGTTCCTCAACCGTTGCAGGATATGACTGCAGGAACGCGGCGAGCATGGGGCAATTTCGCGCTCATCTGATGACACAGTCGAAGGGCTATATCCGCCTGTTGACGACGCCTGCAGCGTAGGCGAGCTTAGCCCAACTGTGTTCCAGGGAGGATCGGATGACACGTCTCACGACAGCCGCGGCTGTCATCATTGCTGCGTTCGCCAGCATGACCAGCAACGCCCAGTCTCAAGCCGTCTCATGTCCTGTCAAGATCGGCGGCATCCTGCCGCTCACAGGCTCCATGGGCCCCATCACCAAAAAAATCTCCGAGAGCGCGCAGCTCGCCATCGATCACATCAACGCCGCCGGCGGCGTCAAGGGTTGCCCGGTTCAGTTCATTCTGCGCGACGACCAGGGCCAGCCGACCGTTGGTGTCGACGCCGCGAAATACCTCGTCGAGGTCGAGCGCGTGCAAGCCATCACCGGCACGGTCTCGTCGGGCGTCACCGGCCCAATCATCTCGTCCGTCACCGCGCCATCAAAGGTCGTGCAGATCTCATGTTGCTCAACTGCGAGCCCGTTCACGACCGACGGCCGCAGCCAGGGCTATTTCTTCCGCTCCATCCCGACATCCAAGACCCAGGCCTACGCGACCGCGTCCGAGATGGCGCGCCGCGGTTTGAAGAAGACCGCCATCATCTACGTCAACACCGACTTCGGCCTCGACATGACCCGCTTCATCGAGGCGGCGCTGCCGAAACTCGGTGGCGAAGTGGCGATCAAAGTGCCCTACAATGACAACCAGCCCAACTACCGCGCCGAGGTCACGCAGGCGTTGGCCGCCAAGCCCGAGTCCCTCCTGCTCATCGGCTTCCCGAAGGACGCCGTCACGATCGTGCGTGAATGGATCTCGCTCGGCGGCTCGCCCAAGATCGCGCTCAACAATTCCATGCGCGTGAAAGACTTCGTCGACGGCGTCGGTGCCAAGTTCTTGAACGAAGCCTTCGGCATGGACAACGCCCAGGTCGCCGGTCCGAACGTGGACGCCTTCAACAAGGCCTTCGAGGAAAAGTACAAATACGACACCAAGGGCCCGGGCGTGCACACGCAATATGATGCCGTTATGGCCATCGGCCTCGCCATGAACATCGCGCCCGAGCTGACCGGCCCCGCCATCAAGGATGCCGTCCGCAAGATCCACACGGCCGGCGGCGAAATCGTCGGCACTGGCCCCGAGGGCTACAAGAAAGCACTTGAGCTGATCAAAGCCGGCAAGCCGATCAAATACTCCGGCGCCACCGGCCCGATCGAATTCGACGCCAACGGCGACGTGACGGGTCCCGCTCTCGTCTGGAAGATCGACAACGGCGAGATCAAAACTGACCGCGTCATCTCGATCGAAGACATGCTCGCCCTGTTCAAGAAGGTCGAGGGCTGAACGGGTTGCGCAAGCCCCTCCCTCTCAGCGCCCTCAGCGTCTTCGAGGGGGCGGCGCAGCCGCGCAGAAATCAGGCCGCTGCAATTTTGGGCCGAGGTTTTGCCCCTGAGCAGCCCTCGATCGTCTGTGCCCTATCTAGGTTTTGCACGCCCCGAAGGGGCGTACGATTGTAGCCACGGGTACGAGCGATCTCTACGATTTCGCCCCGGAGGGGCGAAGGAAATGCCAACTGCTGCTCCACATCGCCTTCTCGACCAAGGGCCGCGCTCCGTGAATCGCCCGACGTCGCCGAGCGCCTGCGGCTGCTGCGAGCTACGAGCGTCACGGTCGACAAGAGATCTGTGTTCGCCTGAAAGCCCTCGCGCCAGCGTTTCCGCTGTCCCTTCGGGGCAGGCCGCATGACGATCACATCCACGGATTTCGTGCGCTCCACCCGTGGCTACACTCTTTGGCCCCTCCGGGCCGTAGTGTCCGTTTTTGGCCCCAACAGCCCAGTTCCGCGTCGCCCCAAACCCCACCCACCGCAAGCGCCCGTCGACCCCAACAACCACCTACCGCAACCCGCCACCCCCACCCAGCGACCCGTTTGGCCGGCACAGCCTCGCCACTTCCACGCTGTCGCCAAGTGCCAATGCCTCGAGCGAGCGGCGCTCGCGGCCCGTGAGCGGCCCCGTCTGGATATCTGGATGTGACCGCTCGGCGAGCCGGAACACCAGATCCGGATGCCCGAGCGAAACCAGCCGTTCAGCTTCCCGCGACAGGCGGTCCACGCCGGATTGGACCAGCTCTGGCACCTCGGCAATCAACTTGGACACGGTGGCAGATTGCGAAACGATCAGAGCTTCCTGCGCAGCTCGCGTCTTGGGGTACAGCATCGCAATCCGCTTCCGGTCGCCCGCCGACAGCCCCAGCGGCGCATCACCCGAGCACGCGCCACGGCCGTTTTTCAGCACCGCGCCCGAGAACTTGTAGTGCATGATCGACTGCGGATCATACGGCATAGCTGAGGCGCCCGTATTCGCCGTGCGTGGCAACAGGTTCAGCGCGGTGAATGCCACCAGCGAGATATCATCGGCCTGCCGCAGCTTGTCGACGCGCGTACACAGCCGCTGCCAGGCGAAGTTGGTGTAGCACTGGCTCTCCGGGTGTTGATGCTCGTGCCTGAGCCCCAGGAAATGACCAAGCTCATGCATCATGACAGAGCGCAGATACGTGTCAGGCATCTGCTGCGTGCTGCCCGGGATGACAGGCGAGATGTTCGTCGTCGGCTCGAGTTCCAAAAGGTCGAACGCGGTCGTGCCCACCTTGGACGAGCTGTCGCCTGGCTTGATTTCGACACGCAGCGGCGGATACGGCGAAAGGTCCGGACAGTTCCTATATGCAGGCGCGGTGCCGAAATCGAACACGATGTTGGCGTGCTGCATCCACTCGCGCGCCGCCTCGACGAACAGTCGCTTGTGCGTGGTCGTCCCCGAGAAGAAGCAGCCCTGGATCGTATAGCCAACGGGCCAGATCCACAGCGGCGTCGCCGCCTCCCACCGGTGCAACACCTGGTAGGCGACATTATCCGTCTTTTTGCGCGACGGCCCAGGGCCGAGCGCATGCGCGGGTGCCGTGAGGCCCAAGGTCACGCCTGCAATCAAACACAGCACCGTCGCTTTGAACATGGCACCGAGGCTCTGAACGGATTGCGACCGTGCGTGAGATCAATGGCGATCTGATGTCAGCCTAGCGCACGACAGGATCGCGAACCAGAAGCAAACACGACCCAGAAGACGTTTCCCATCAACGCCGGCGCATCAGAGCCACGAACTCGCCGTCCCACGCTCTTGACGTTCCAAGAGGCGTTGGCTTGTCAAAGCCCTGCGCCTCCAAAAGGTCTACCAACTCCCGACGCTGCTGCGCGTCGGGTCGCAACTTCAAGAAGCGGCTGAGGTCAATGATGCATAGCGGGTAGGTGTACATCTCTCGAATGAACGCCCGTTCCTGCTCAGCTGTGTGTGTGAACGCGAGAAAATTGCACAAGAGCGCGGTCTTGGCCTTGTTGACCCCCTCGGGCAGCTGCGCCGGGAAGGTGCCATACATGACGCGCGCATTGGCGGCGATCAGCGGATAGCGCTGCGACAGATACAACTTGAGATCGCCGGCACATGCCGCACGCTTCCAGTCGTTTTCGATGCCGATGCACGTTTGTCCCTGCAGCGCCATCAACAAGGGCAATTGGCCGATCCCGCACCCCACCTCGACGAAGGTTTCAAAACCCCGTAGCCGATCGGCGCAAAAGCGCGCCAACCGAAGATCGTAGAGTGCAAACAATTGACCGCTGGCGAGGCGTTGGGCGTAAAAATTATAGAGGCCCGAACCGTCGACGCCCAGTCGTGATTGCCGTTCCTCAAGGAACGCTGTGCAGTCGGCGGCAAGTTCGACCGCACCGGACAAGTCTGAGAATTCATCCGCCCAGGGGGGTATCGGCGCAGGCATTGAAAATCGGCTCCTTCATCGACCGAACGCGACTATAGCGCAGGCGCGCGGTGTTCCGCGACAGGGAAACGACAATCCCCCCGGTTGTCGCTGCTAAAATACTATGAGCGAGACCCAGGACCTCCGCTCCCTTGCAAAATGGCCGCCAGCCCCTCGCGGTATGTCGGATACAACAATGTCACCCCGAGGGCCGACTTCAGGCGCGCGTTTCTCACACGCTTGCTTTCTGAGTAAAAGCTCGCAGCCATCGGCGTGAGGCGGCTGGCGTCGAACGGGATTTCGGGCGGCGGTTCTGTGCCAAGAAGCGCCGCACCATAGGTCACAACGTCTTCCGGCGGACACGGCTCATCGTCCGTCACATTGAACAGGCTGTGCGGCGTTGGTCGCGCCATGGCCTTGTCGAGCGCCTGCGCAATATCGTCCACGTGCACGCGGTTGAACACTTGCCCCGGTTTGATGAGCCGTTTCGCCGTGCCAGCCTTCAAGGCGTCGAGAGCGGAGCGGCCCGGGCCGTAGATCCCCGGCAGCCTGAAGACTTGGACCGTCTTTCCTGTTTCGCGGCCGAACGCGGTCCAGGTCTGCTCGGCGTGCCAGCGGCGCATGGCGCGTTCGGACGTCGGACGGACGGGCGTGTCTTCATCGACCCAGTCGCCGCCATGGTCGCCATAAACGCCGATGGTCGAGAGATAGCCGATCCATCTCAAAGATGGCACGGCCGCAAGATCCGCGCCGAAGTCCCGCAACGCCGCGCACCCCGCCTTGTCCGGCGGAATGGAGACGAGCACATGCGTGCTATTGGCCAGCAGCGCCACCACGTTGTTGTTGCGCCCATCGCCATGAAAGGCGGCAATCTGAACCGACCCGCTCTGATCGACTCCGTCCGTCTTGACGACGTGTCGGCGCGTTCCGGCCAGCGTAACGCCCGGGCGTGACTGCAGCTGTGTGGCCAGCGCGGCCGCCGAGAAGCCAAAGCCGAAGCAGAAGAGTTTCATACCCTGCCTATAGTGCTGTCGCATCCGTTCTGGGAGCGGGATTTTTGATCCGGCCATGCCCCCTTTCGCCTCCAGAGGCCACGAAGCGCTCGATCCCAGAACCCTCAGCAAGGCGTGGGCCCTCGGCAAGGCGTGTATCCACAAACGGCGGCACGAAGCCTCGCAAGCGCAGCGCATTGGTCACGACGCTGACGCTCGACAGCGCCATCGCAAAGCCCGCCAGCATCGGCGACATGACAATGCCAAACAGCGGATAGAGCGCTCCTGCCGCGACAGGGATCAGCACGGCGTTGTAGCCGAACGCCCAGAACAGATTCTGCCGCACATTGGCGACCGTTGCCTCCGACAGCGCGATGGCATTGGCGACGTTGCGCAGATTGCCCGACATCAACACTGCATCGGCGCTCTCGATCGCGATGTCCGTGCCAGTGCCGATCGCGAGGCCAACATCCGCCTGGGCCAGTGCCGGCGCATCATTGATGCCATCGCCAACGAACGCGACTTTACCGGCCATGGCACTTTGCAGGCGCTTTACGTGCTCCGCCTTGTCGATCGGCATGACCTCGGCAATCACCTCATCGATGCCGAGGTGGCGACCGATTGCATTTGCCGTTCGCCGGTTGTCGCCTGTGATCATGACAACGCGTTTGCCGAGCCGTCGCAGATCGGCAATGGCTTGGGGTGTCGTGTCCTTGATCGGATCAGAAACAGCAACGATAGCGGCAAGCCGTCCGTCGATCGCGGCATAGAGCGGCGTCTTGCCAGCATCACCGAACAGAACCGCGGTGGCCGCGAAGGGCGCCACGTCGATCCCGAGGTCCGCCAGCATGTGTTCGGAGCCGACAACGATGGCCTGATGGCCGACCGTGGCACGCACGCCGCGCCCTGCCGTCGCCTCAAAGTTCTCGGCATCGGGGATAATCAAGCCGCGCCGCCGCGCTGCGTCGACAAGGGCCGCCCCAACTGGATGCTCTGACTGCCGCTCAACCGCCGCGATTTGCGCCAGCACGTCGACCTCAGAAAAGCCGCCCAGCACCTCGATGTCAGTCATCACAGGCCGCCCGAGGGTGAGGGTTCCCGTCTTGTCGAACGCGACGATGCTTACGTTGCGGAGTGCCTCGAGTGCGTCGCCACGGCGAAACAGGACGCCCATCTCAGCCGCTTTACCACTGCCAACCATGATCGACGTCGGCGTCGCAAGACCCATGGCACAGGGGCAAGCAACAATCAGTACAGTCACGGCGTTGATCAGCGCGTGGCTCAAGGCGGGTGAAGGTCCGAACGCCAGCCACGCGAGAAATGTAACGGCAGCAAGGCCCATTACGACTGGCACGAACACAGCTGTGACGCGATCGACCAGCGCCTGGATCGGCAGTTTTGACCCTTGCGCCGCTTCAACCGTGCGCACGATCTCAGCGAGCAGCGTATCGGCGCCAACCTTGGTGGCGCGGAAGGTAACGGCGCCGGTCGTGTTCACTGTGCCGCTGATAACGGTGGCGCCGATACCTTTCTGTGCCGGCATGGGTTCGCCTGTGATCATCGACTCATCGACGTACGACGCGCCATCGGTAACCACACCATCCACCGGGACGCGCTCTCCGGGTCGCACCAACACCAGATCGCCCACCCGGACGTGACCGATCGATACATCGACCTCGGCTCCATCGCGGACAAGGCGGGCCGACTTGGCTTCGAGCGTCAACAGCCGGCGGATGGCGTCGCCAGTCCGTCCCTTGGCCCGCGCTTCGAGCCAGCGCCCGAGCAGGATCAGGGTCACGACCACGGCGGCGGACTCAAAGTAGGTGTTGGCGGTGCCAGCCGGCAGCCAGCGCGGAAAGAAGGTGGCAACAACCGAAAAGGCATAGGCGGCCGATGTCCCGAGCGCGACCAGAGAGTTCATATCGGGCGCAGCACGCCAAAGCGCTGGAAATCCCTTGCGATAGAAGTCGCGACCAGGCCCGAACAGCACAATCGACGCAAGCAGGAACGAGATGTAGCGAATGTTGGCTTCGCCGATGCCGCTTGTGAAGATGTGATGCAGCCGCTCCGACAGGTGTGCACCCATTTCGAGCACGACCAGAGGCAGCGTCGCGGCCGCCGCCAGGACAACGCGCGACTTCAGGTCCGCAAGCTCCGTGGCCCGCTGCGTGTGCTCGATATCCGCTTGATCTGCTCGCACATCGCCGCGCACCGCCGCATAGCCGATCTCGTCCAGCGCCGCGATGGCGAGAGCTTCGACCCCAGTGCTGCCGAGTGCCCGTATGGTCGCCCGGTCGGTGGCGAGATTGGCAGAGGCGTCGATGACGCCCGGGACCAGTTTCAGCGCCCGTTCGACCCGGCCGATGCACGACGCGCAGGTCATACCTTCGACGAGCAACTCAAAGCGGCTTTCGACGGTCTCATAGCCCGCCTCATCGATCGCTGCGATAACCTGCGCCGCCAACGCCGGGCTCGGCGCCGCAACCACCGTCGCCCGCTCGGTCATCAGGTTGATGTGCGCCGACGCCACACCCTCGACACCACGCAGAGCGGCCTCGACGCGACCTGCACACGCAGCACACGTCATGCCGCCAATGGCGACGTCGAAGGTCACGTCTGACATGTTTGCTGCAGCCCTCAAGTCGCTCTCCTGCCACCCGATATTGCTTACATGGGTGAGCCTGGTCGATCCGTCGAGGCCATAAGCCCTGTGCGCCAACGGCCAAAACCAAGCGAAACACTTACAAGATCACGACAAGTTCAACACCGTCAGCTGCATGACATGCGCGCTGAGCAACGACTGTTGCCGCGCTGCAATGGCTGTCGCACACGACTGGGCTATCGTTGTGAGCTTTGGCGTGCCGTGTCTCATAGGTGCGCGGCGAAGTAGGCTATCGTTCGGTGTCCAGAGTGTCCCCTCACGTCCCGCGCTTTTTGACCCGCACTTTGACCGCTGGTAGGCCTGCCATCGTCGTCGGAAAACTGCTCGCAGTTTTGTGGCTCACCGGGCTTGCGGCCTGCGCACGTGACCCGCTCATCACATCGCTCTCCTTCAGCGTCCCGGCGAAGTATGGCGCCGAGGACACCGCCAAGCCCGCTGCGTTGGATCGCTGGTGGACGGCGTTCCGCAGCCTCGAACTCGACCGGCTCGTCGCGCTTGGGAATGCCGACAATCTCGACCTCGCCATCGCCGTCGCGCAACTCGATGCGGCAGAGGCGCAGATCGCCATTGCGGGCGCATCGTTCTGGCCAAACCTGAGTTTCAATGACGCCAACGTGCGTTCGCAGTCGGCAGGCGGCGCGGCTAGAAACGCGTTTTCGCGCTCGCTCGGGGCGAGTTACTTCCTCGACGTGTGGGGACGCAATCGGGCGCAGCTTGATGCGGCCGTCCACAGCGCGTCGGCATCCGGCTACCAGGTCGACGTCGTCCGCCGCGCGGTCACGGCGAGCGTGGTCGAGAGCTATCTCGTGCACGTGGCCAGCACGCAGCGCATCGCCACGGCCAAGCGCAATCTGGCCAACGCCGAACGCGTCCTCGCTGTGATCCTGGATCGCATCGCAGCCGGGACGGCCAGCGAGTTCGAGCGCGTCCAGCAGGCGGCGCTGATCGAAAACCAGCGCGCGGCGCTGCCCTCCTTGGTGCAGACCACGGACACGGCGCGCATCGCGCTGGCGTTGGCGCTTGGCAAACCCGGCACGTCGGTTCAGGCGGACGCTGGTACGCTCCTGAAGCTGCGCGTTCCCGCCGTCGGCGCTGGAGTACCGAGTGCGCTGCTGACGCGGCGCCCCGACATCCGGGCCGCTGAAGAGACGCTGGCGGCGGCGCACGCCGATGTGCATGTCGCGCGGACGGCGTTGTTCCCGTCAATCACGCTCTCGGCCTCAACCAGCTTACAGGCCTCGTCGCTGTCGGCGCTGTTGAGTCCGCAGACCGTCGGCTGGTCGATCGGCGCCAATGTGGTGCAGCTGATCTTTGATGGCGGCCGCACGCGCGCGCTGGTCGCCCTCAGTGAGGCGCAACGGCGCGCTTTGCTCGAGAACTATCGGCGCAGCATTCTCATCGCCCTGACGGATGTCGAAACGGCCTTGATTGCGGTGCGCGAAAGCGCAGCGCGGGAGAAGGCGCAGGAGCGTGCGCTGCAGCTGGCCCGGCGTGCCTTCCAACTGGGCGAGGAGCGCTTGCGTCAGGGCACCATCGATCTGACCTCGCTGCTCGCGACCCAGAACACCCTGTTCCAATCCGAAGACGCCATGATCCAAGCACGTCTGGCGCGCTTGCAGGCGATCGCGCGGCTGTGCCACGCGCTCGGTGGCAGCTGGGACGAAAAATGATGCCGCTGGCTTGGTTAAGCGCCGGTCACAAGTGCGAGAGCGCCGCGCCGCATCGTTGCTGACATTCCGGTGGCATGCCAAGGTTTTGTTATGCGAATTGGGCCTTTCATCACTGCACTGTTGATCCTGGGCGGCGGCGCTATGGCCTGGGATTGGATCAAGACGCCGTTGCCGGTCCCGGGTGCGCAGGCCGGAAAGCGCGGCGAGGGGCGGCGGGCGGCGCGACCCGATACGGCGCCTGTCGCTGTTGCAACCGTCACGCAGGCAACGGTTCCCGTGTATCGCGACGGCATCGGCACGGTGCAGGCGCTCAACGCGGTCGTGGTACGGGCGCAGGTCGATGGCCGCCTCCTGTCGGTTGCCTTCACCGAGGGGCAGACGGTGAAAAAGGGCGACGTGCTTGCGCGCATCGATCCGACCACGTTCCAGGCCCAGTTCGACCAGATGCTGGCCAAGAAAGCGCAGAGCGAAGCGACGCTTGCCAACGCCCGCAACGACCTTGAACGGTATCAGCGGTTGGCTCAGAGCAACGCTGGGCCAAAGCAGCAGGCGGACCAGCAGGCGGCCACCGTCGCGCAACTTGAGGCGCAGGTGCGGGCCGACGAGGGCGCGCTCGCTAACGCCCGCGCCGTGCTCGCCTATACGACGGTCGTCTCTCCCATCGATGGCCGGGTCGGATTGCGCCAGGTCGATCCCGGCAACATCGTTCGCTCCGGCGATGCCAACGGCCTCGTCTCGATCATTCAGACCGCACCGATCGGCGTCATCTTCACCTTGCCGCAGCGTGAGTTGCCCGTCGTCGCTACCGCGCTTGAGCGGGGTTCTGTGCGCGTGGATGTGATCGACCCGGACAGCCGTGCCGCACTGACGGACGGCGTTCTGCAAACCATCGACAATCAGATCGACATCGCGACGGGCACGATCAAGCTGAAAGCGACGTTTGCCAACGCGAGTGGGCGTCTGTGGTCGGGCCAATATGTCAGCGTCCGTGTCGTTGTCGAGACGCTGGACGACGTGCGCGTGGTGCCGTCGGCGGCGCTGCGTCGCGGGCCGAACGGCAGTTTCGTCTACGTGATCGGCGATGATCTCAAGGCCGAAGTGCGCCCGGTTCAGGTGGCGCTGCAGGATCAGGCACGTGCGGTCATCTCTGAGGGACTGCGGGTCGGCGAACGCGTGGTGACGCTCGGCTTCGCGCAACTATCGCAAGGCAAGAGCGTCGAGATCACGGACGGTGTTGCGCCGGATGCGGCCAAGCCTGCCGGCACGTCTCGCCGTGACGGCGGATCAGGCAAATCCGGTTGAGCCGCTTTCCCCATGCCGAGACTTTCATGAACGTATCGGCCCCATTCATCGCGCGTCCGGTGGCCACGTCGCTGCTGGCGCTGGCCGTGCTGATCCTGGGTGTGCTCGGCTTTCGCGCGTTGCCGGTTGGCGCACTGCCGCAAGTCGATTTTCCGACCATCGCGATCACAACGCAGTTGCCCGGCGCTGATCCCGAGACGATGGCGGCGCTCGTCACGGCGCCGCTTGAACGCCAGCTCGGCTTGATACCGTCGCTTGCGCACATGACATCGACGAGTTCTTTCGGGCTCTCGCGCATTACGCTGCAGTTTGATCTCGCGCGCGACATCGATGGCGCAGCCCAGGACGTGCAGGCGGCCATCAGCTCGGCAGGGTCAGCATTGCCGCGCGGCCTGCCGTATCCGCCGGTGTACGCCAAGATCAACCCGGCCGACGCGCCGATCATGACGCTGGCGCTGACGTCGAAAACGCTGCAGCGGCATGAACTCTCCGACGTCGCTGATACGCTGATCGCACAGCGGCTGAGCGAGGTGACCGGAGTTGGCAGTGTCTCGGTGCAGGGCGGACTGAAGCCGGCCATTCGCGTGCAGGCGGATCTTGAAGTGCTGGCGGCGCTCGGGCTTGGCTTGGAGGATCTCCGCCGCGCCATCACCAGTGCGAGTGTTGCAGCCCCGAAAGGGTCGCTCGACGGCGCGCTGCAGGCCTACACGATCGCGGCCAACGACCAAATCACGCGGGCGGAGGACTACGGCGGCATTGTCGTCGCTTTTCGCAATGGCGCGGCGGTGCATCTGCGCGATGTGGCGGCCGTTATCGACGGCTTCGAGAACGAACGCATCGGCGCCTGGCACGGCCTATCGCCCGCCGTCGTCATTGATGTGCGCAAGCAGCCGGGCGCCAACACCGTCGAGACCGCGACACGCTTGCGCGCACAGCTGCCGCGCCTGCAGCGCGCCCTGCCGGCTGACGCGGTTTTCACTGTCGTCAGCGACCGCACGGACACCATTCGCGCCTCGATCGAGGATGTCGAGTTCACGCTGGTTCTCAGCATCGTGCTTGTCATTCTCGTGGTCGTCATCTTCCTCCACTCGTGGCGCGCGACGCTGATCGTCGGCGTGGCGCTACCGCTGTCGCTGATCGCGACCTTTGCCGTCATGTGGCTCGCGGGCTTCAGCCTGAACAACCTGTCACTCATGGCGCTGACGATCGGCACCGGCTTCGTCGTCGATGATGTGATCGTCATGATCGAGAACATTACCCGCCACATCGAGAACGGCGAGGACGCCAACATCGCCGCCAACAGCGGCTCGCGCGAGATCGGTTTCACCGTCATTTCGCTGACGGCGTCGTTGCTGGCCGTGTTCATTCCGATGCTGTTCATGACTGGCATTGTCGGGCGCATGTTCCGCGAGTTCGCTCTGACACTCTCGATAGCTGTCGTCGTGTCAGCGATTGTCTCGCTGACGCTGACGCCGATGATGTGCGCACGCCTTCTGCGCAGCAAGGCACCGGGTGGGGCACATGCCGAGGCGGAGCCGAAGAGCGGGATATTCGGCCGCGCGTACGCGTGGTCCTTGCGCGTCGTGCTCTCGCGGCGGCCGGAAACATTGATGATCACCGCGGCGACCGTTGCCGCCACTGTTGCACTCTACATTCACAGCCCCAAAGGCTTCCTGCCGCCGCAGGACACGGGCCTGATCAACCTCGTGTTCAAGTCCGATCCGGATGTCTCATTCACCGAACTGGCGCGCCTGCAGGGGCAAGTCATGCAGCGTGTCCTAAAGGATCCCGATGTCGCTGATGCCGTATCGGTCGCCGGCAGCGGCCTCGTCAACCCGACGCCCAACACGGCGACGCTGACCATCACACTGAAACCGCATCATGCCCGGGTGCGCACGGCGGCCGACATCGCCGACGCCATCGAGGCGACCGTGTCGCGCATCCCCGGCGTGACGCCCTATGCGCGGCCGTTACAAGACGTGCAGATCGCGACGCGCGCCAGCTTCAGCTCGTTTCAATACACGCTCGCTGGCACGAGTGCGCGCGACGTGCAGGACTGGGGCCGCAAGTTCATCACGGCGCTGCGCCAGGACACGCGTTTTCGCAATGTGTCGGCGGTCGAGGAGGATCAAGGCTTCGCAACGACAATCGACGTTGACCGTGTGCGGGCCGGTCAGTTCGGCGTGTCCATGCAGGCGATCAGCGATGTGCTCAACAATGCTTTCACGCAGCGCCAGATCGCCACGATCTACGGCCAAGCCAACCAGTACCGCGTTGTGCTGGAAGCGGCACCTCGTTTCCGCGAGTCACCTGCCAGCCTTGGCGCTGTTCGTCTGCCGGCGAGTCCAGCCAGTCAGGCCACCCAGAGCCAAGCGCAGCCGACGCAACCTCTGCAGCCGACATCAGGCGCCGGGCATATCCCCCTGACCGCCATTGCCCGGGTCACACGCACCGCCGCACCCCTTGCCATCAGCCACCAGGAGCAGTTTCCGTCTTTCACCGTTGGTTTCGATCTGGCGCCCGGCGTTTCGCTTGAAGAGGGAATCGATGCCATCACGCAGGTCCGCGACGCCGTTGGCGTGCCGCCGACACTGAGCGACAGCTTCGCCGGTGAAGCGGCCGAGTTCCGCGATGCGCTCGCAAGCCAGCCGTGGCTGATCCTCGCGGCTGTCATCACCATCTACATCGTGCTCGGCATTCTCTACGAGAGCTACATCCACCCGATCACGATTCTCTCGACGCTGCCCTCCGCCGGCATCGGCGCGGTGCTGGCACTGCAGCTCATGGGCCAACAGCTCACGATCATCGGCGTGATCGGCATCATCTTGCTGATGGGCATCGTCAAGAAAAACGCCATCATGATGATCGACTTCGCCATCGATGCCGAGCGCGTGCGTGGCCTCACGCCACACGATGCGATTGTCGAAGCCTGTCGCTTGCGCTTTCGCCCGATCATGATGACGACGCTGGCGGCCTTGTTCGGCGCCTTGCCGCTCGCACTTGCCACAGGGCCCGGCGCGGAACTGCGTGTGCCGCTCGGCGTCAGCATCGTCGGCGGTCTGCTGCTGAGCCAGATCCTGACACTGTACACGACGCCGGTGATCTACCTGACGCTGGATGGCATCCGCCGCCGCATGACGGGTGAGGCACGCGCGTGAACCTCTCCGAACCCTTCATCCGCCGGCCGATTGCAACCGTGCTGCTGTCGATTGGCCTTCTGCTGATCGGCCTCTTCAGCTATCGCGCGCTGCCCGTCGCGAGCATGCCGTCGGTGGAATTCCCCGTCATCCGCGTGTCGGCGAGCCGTCCCGGCGCGGACGCTGAGACCATGGCGACCAGCGTGGCCGCGCCCCTCGAGCGGCGGCTTGGTGCCATCTCCGGCGTCACCGATATGACGTCGAGCAGCTCGCTCGGTTCAATGTCCATCATGCTGCAGTTCGATCCCGCTCGTCGCGTGGATCGCGCGGCGCAGGACGTGCACGCGGCCATCAACGCCGCAGTGTCCGACCTGCCGACAGATCTCTCCGGGTTGCCTGTGGTTCGAAAGGTCAATCCAGGCGCCTTTCCGGTGATGATCCTCGCTGTCACGTCGCCGACGCGGATGGGCAGCGACCTCTACGAGATCGCCGAGAACGTGCTGGTTCAAAGACTATCGCAAATCCACGGCGTCGCCGATGTCACGGTGGCGGGCGCGGAACAACCGGCCGTGCGTGTCACCATCGATCCCGCGCGCTTGGCGGCTGCAGGCCTGACGGTCGAGCAGGTCCGCACGACGCTGACCGCGAACGCGGGGTTGTCTCCTGCTGGCACTCTTGAGACGACGCGCCAAAGCGAAACCCTCAAGATCGATAGCCAGTTTCGCACGGCCGACGACTACAAGGCGCTGCTGATTCGCACCGCAAACGGCACGGTCTTGCGGTTGACCGATGTCGCCACCGTCACCGACGGCGTGCGCAATGTGCGCTCGATGGGCTCTTATGACGGCAGGGCTGCGGTGCTCGTCTCGATCATCAAATCCGCAGACGCGAATGTCGTCGCAACTGTCGACCGCATCCGCGAAGTTTTGCCAGAGCTGTCTCGCTGGATGCCGGCAGATGTCACCGTCGCCGTCATGGTCGATCGCACGACGACGATCCGCTCCAGCATCGCCGACATGCAACACACGCTCGTCTTGTCGATCCTCATGGTCATGGCGGTCGTGTTCGTGTTCCTGCGCCGCGCGGCAACGATCATCGCGGCCGCTATCACGATCCCGCTCGCTTTCAGCGGTACGTTTGCTGGCATGTGGCTCGCAGGCTTCAGTCTCGACAATCTCTCGCTGCTGGCATTAGCGATTTCGGTTGGTTTCATCGTCGACGACGCCATTGTCGTGATCGAAGCCGTCGTCCGCCGCATCGAAGCGGGCGAGGCACCGCTGCAAGCTGCAATCACCGGCGCGGGCGGCATTTTCTTCACCGTGATCACCATCAGCTTGTCGTTGATTGCAGCCTTCTTGCCACTGATGTTCGCGGGCGGTGTGGTCGGCAAATACCTGCTGGCTTTCTCGCTCACCGTGGCGATAGCCATTCTGGTTTCGGCCGTCGTCGCGCTCACGGTTACGCCGATGATCTGCGCGCACTATCTCGCGCCACAGTCGTCGAAAGCACACACCACGCCATGGACCGATCGCATCATGACAGCGGTCGTCGCAGGTTATGGCGCAACGCTGCGTGCCGCACTCCAGCATGTCTGGCTGCTCGTGTTGTCGCTGTTGGTCACGATCGCGCTGACAGTGGCTTTGTTCCAGGAGCGCCCGAAAGGCTATCTGCCCGGCGGTGACGACACGGGACTGCTGATGGCATGGACGGGCGGGACAGCCGACATGTCGTTCACGGAGATGCGGCGCCTGCAGGAGCGCGCTGCCGCAATCATTGCAGCTGATCCCGCTGTCGCCCACACGGGCTCGTTCATCAACTCGTCCACCAGCGGGCAGATGTTCATCGCCTTGAAGCCCGCGGCCGAGCGGAAGATCGCGGCACCGCGCGTGGCGACCCGACTGCGCGAGCAGATGAATGCCGTGAACGGATTGTCGATCTGGATCGTTGCCGCGCAGGATGTGCGCATCAGTGCGCGGGGCGGGCGCTCTGAGTATCAGTTCACACTCTGGAGTTCTGATCTGCAGCTGCTTCGGCGGACCGCGCCGCTGGTCGCCGAAAAACTGAAGGACGTTCCAGGGCTTGTCGACGTGTGGTCGGATCAGCAGCCCGGGAGTTTGCAGGCGGATGTCCATATCGATCGTGCGACGGCCACCCGCCTTGGCGTTTCCATCGAAGGCGTGGTTGGCGCCTTGAACGACGCGTTCTCGCAGCGCCAGATCGCCGTCATCTACGGCGAGCGCAATCAGCAACGCGTCGTACTCGCGGCCGATCCGAAGGTCGCTCAGGGGCCGGAAGATATTCCCGGCCTCTACGTGCCCGGCCGCGGCGGCATCCGCGTGCCGCTCGCGGGCGTGGCGCAGGTGAAGCGCTCGCTCGCACCGCAATCGGTCAATCATCAGGGGCAATATGCAGCCGTCACAGTTGGCTTCAGCCTTGCGCCGGACCTGACGCTGTCGGCGATGGCACCTCTGGTGCGCGAAGCCGTTGCCGCCATGGCGCTGCCGGAGGAGATCAAGGCCGAGTTCGCAGGAGATGCCGCTGTCATCAACAGCTCCGGAGACAACCAATGGCTGCTCGTGGTGGCAGCGCTCGTCGCCATCTACATCCTGCTCGGCATGCTCTACGAGAGCCTGGTGCATCCGCTGACCATTCTCTCGACGCTGCCGTCAGCTGGCCTTGGCGCCCTCGTCGCCCTGAAGCTCGCGCATCTCGAACTGACGCTGGTGGCCTTCATCGGCATCATTCTGCTGATCGGCATCGTCAAGAAGAACGGCATCATGCTGGTCGACAAGGCCATCGAGTTGGAACGCGAGGGGATAGCCCCGGACGCGGCGGTTATCGCTGCGGCCCAAGAGCGCTTCCGCCCGATCCTCATGACGACGCTGGCCGCCATGCTCGGCGCTTTGCCGCTGCTCTATGGCGACGGCCCCGGCTCGGAATTGCGCCGCCCGCTCGGGCTGACGGTTGTTGGCGGCCTGTTCGTCTCACAGGTGCTGACACTTTATACGACGCCTGCGGTGTATCTGGCTTTTGCGCGGCTGAAGCAGCGCTTGGCCGGTCGGGCGACTTCAGCTGCATCCGAGCCGCGGCGATGATCGCCGCGCCTGGCGAGGGCCGCACCAACACGACCGCGCTGTCAGCACCGGCCGGCTGCCGCCTTTTGAGCCTCACTCATGTATCCGCATGATGCACTCGATTTCGACCGAGATGCCGCGCGGGAGTGAGCCCATGCCGACGGCGGAGCGGGCGTGGCGGCCGCGCTCACCAAGCACGGCGACGAACAGATCCGAGCAGCCGTTGATGACTTCTGGTTGTTCGCCAAAATCCGGCGTTCCGCGCACCATGCCGAGCATCTTGATGACCTCGATCTTCGACAGATCGCCGGTTGCTTTCTTCGCCGCCGCCAACAGTCCGATGCCGACCAGCTTCGCGTGCTCGTAGGCCTCTTTGACGGTGAGGTCCTTGCCGACCGTCCCGGTCAACATCTTGCCATCGGCCGACCGCGGGCCTTGACCGGAGAGATAGAGCATATTCCCGTCCCGCTTGAACGACACATAGGTCGCAACGGGTGTCGGCGGATCGGGCAAAGTGATGCCCATGGCGGCAAGCTTTTGTTCGGGGGTCATGCGTGTCTCCTCGAAGCGTTGAGCCAATGCGTGCCCAAGCCGTGGCCTCACCCGCGTCCGTGGTCAAGCCGGCGATGCACACACATCCAGACGCGCCCACAAAGAACAACCGGCCCCTTGCGGAGCCGGCTGCAGTGTCGTGGCCGGCTGCGCATCGCACGCGCGCCGGCATGCGGTCAGTCAACGGCTACTTGGAGGGTGTTGGGGGGCGCATTGGCGCAGGAGAAGCACCTGTTTGCGGTTCTGTTCGAGGTCGAACGCACGAGACGTTGTGGACGCAGCACCTTGAGAACAAGCACACTGAGAAACACCGCAGACCTTGTGGGAGCGTGTCTTCATGGCCTTCTCCGCTCGGCTAGCAGGACGCACGCGTGCGCGCCGTTCGAACAGAACGGCGGCGATCACATCGGCATCAAGCGGTTTTGGACGAGATCGGCGGGTTTGTGAGGAACCCGGCGTTGACACTACGCATCCGGCCAGTGGCGGTCTCGTCCCTGCCCACCGCAGTGCCGGTAATGTCGCGAGTCGAGTGCGTATGACGGCCTCTCTTGCGGCCCTGTAAAGGGCCGCGCTCGTGTCGAATCATCTATAGCACAACGCGCCCCTGTCGTGTTGCAGCGTCTGCCGAAAGCTTGAGCCGCGTCGGCCTATACAATGAGCTGCTGTGTTCCGAGCAGGCTCCTGGCACTGTCGCAACATGCTGCAGTAACGTGCTGCGCACTTGCCCTGGCCGGAGCACAATGCATAGCGTCGCGCATGAGCGTGGAAATCACCCCTGCAGCGATTGCGTCCTATGATTGCCAGGCCTGCGGCGCCTGTTGTGATTATTCTCCGCTTTGGCCTCGATTCTCGCTTGAGAGCGACGCGGAACTGGCACGCATTCCCGCGGCCTTGATCGCCCGCGATGAAGGTGGCATGCGCTGCGTCGGCAATCGATGCGCTGCGCTTGAGGGCGTGATCAAGCAGCACGTGGCCTGTACGATCTATGCAGTGCGGCCACATGTGTGTCGTGCCTGCATGCCAGGCGACGATGCCTGCCACATGGCGCGCCAGCGGCACGGCCTCGAGATTGTCGAGTAGCCGCAGTGAAGCGGCATCACTTGCGTCGACTCAAGGTCGGCGATTGGCGAGCCCGACCGGCATGATGAACCGGTGTCCGTCGCGCTCCACCGAGGCGCAAGCAATACCGAAGATCGACGCCAGCAGGTCCTCAGTCAGCACGTTTTGCGGGGTGCCCGAGGCAACCAGACGTCCCTCGGCAATAACGAGCACATGCTGCGCAAATCGCGATGCCAAAGCGAGATCATGCAGCGCAACGATGATGCGCGTCCCGCAAGCCACCGTTGCTTCCAGTTGCTCAAACAACGCCAATTGATGCTTCGGATCGAGGCCAGCGGTTGGCTCATCGGCCAGAATGACCGACGGCTGCTGTGCCAACACGCGTGCAATCAGAACGCGCGCGCGCTCACCACCCGAGAGCTCCAACAGTGACCGGGCCGCAAATGCCGAGACATCCATTGCAACCATAGCCGCGTCGACCGCCGTCTGATCTGCCGCGCTCAATCCGGCGCCTGGCAATTGATGCGGCAGACGGCCAAGGGCGACGATCTGGCGGACCGCAACCGGCCAGTGCACCGTTCGCTCCTGTGGGAGATAGCCGATGGCGCGCGCCCGCTGTTGCGCGGACAGCGACCGAAGCTCAACATCGTCGATACGAATCGCGCCCTCGTCGATCGCGACGAGCCCGGCAATGGCGCGCAAGAGCGTGGATTTCCCCGCACCGTTGGGCCCGACCACGGCGACCAGTCCTGGCGATGAGAGGCTGAACGACACGCTGCTGAGCACGCTGCGCTCGCGCAGACGTACAGACAGCCGCTCGACGTCGATCGTTGTCACGGCGTCAACTCCGTGCGCATGCGGACAACGAGCCAAAGAAAAAACGGCGCACCAATCAGCGCGGTCAGAACACCGATCCGCACATCGACGTACGGTGCCAGCAGCCGTGTCACGACATCGGCTGCAAGCAAGAGCATCGCGCCGCCGAGCGCACTCGCGCGCAGCAATTGCGACGGCCGGTGCTCGGTCCAAGACCGCAGCACATGCGGCACGACGAGGCCGACGAAGCCGATCATGCCGGTCACCGCAGTGGATGCACCAACCACCAGAGCTGTGCCAACCACCACGGCGCGGCGCAGGGCCACGACGTCGATGCCGAGTGTTTTGGCTACGTCGTCTCCGAGCGTCAGCGCGTCAAGCGAGCGGCCCAGGCGCAGCAGCACGGCAATCCCGAGCCCGATCAACGGCCCGGCGAGATACAGCTGTGTGGTGCTTCGATCGGCAAGTGATCCCATCATCCAGAAGATCGCCTCGGCCGCCGCGAAAGGATTCGAGGCGAGGTTCAGCGCCAACGAGACGCCCGCAGCCGTCAGGCTCGCGATAGCGACGCCCGCCAGCATCAGCGTCACCGGTCCAGAGCGCTCCCCGGCGATCACCAGCAACGCCGCGGTACTGACCGCCGCGCCAAGTAAACCTGCCAAAGGAAGGCCGAGGGCAAACGCGCCGGCCACGCCCGTGTGGATGGCGAGAACGCTGCCGAGGGCAGCTCCGCCTGACACACCCAGGACGCCCGGCTCAGCCAATGGATTGCGCAGATACCCCTGCAGGACCGCGCCCGCGAGGCCAAGTCCCGCACCAACCAGCAAACCGAAACAGGCGCGCGGCAGGCGGACTTCGGTCAGGATCAGCCATCGTGCAGGGCCAGCTGGAACGCCAAAGGTCCCGGCGCCGATGGCAAGTGACGCCACGAACGCCACAACCACGCCGCCGACGAGCCCCCAGGTGAGCCGGTCAATATCCCAAGCACGCATAGCCCTCATCAGGCATCACCCGCCAACCCGTCGAGATAGGCCCGCACGTTGGCAAACACCGCTCGAAACATTTCCGTCGTGAGCACGCCCGTATTGGTGTTGTAGCGAGAGCAATGATAACTGTCGAAGAGGTCTACCCGATCCGAAATCTTGTGCTGCGCGCCATGCGAAAACGGCACCGCGCTGCGCTTCTTGCCCAGGGCCACGACAGTCGACTCGTGTGAAACGCGGCCAAGGCAAACAATGGCCCGAACAGTATCTGTCGTTTGAATACGCGCCGACAAAAACGTGCGGCACATGTTTATTTCCGCAGGTGTCGGCTTGTTTTCGGGCGGCACGCAGCGAACGGCATTGGTCAATAGGCAATCGACCAGTTTCAATCCATCATCAGGCCGGGCCGCAAATTGGCCTGACGAAAAACCATACTCCGCGAGCGTTGTGTAGAGAAGGTCTCCTGCATAGTCGCCCGTGAATGGCCGGCCCGTGCGGTTCGCGCCCTTGAGACCCGGAGCAAGGCCAACGATCAGAAGGCGTGCAGACTGGTCGCCGAACGATGGCACGGGCTTGTTGAACCACGTCGGCTCCTTGGCGCGCGCCTGGGCAAGGAAAACTGACAGTCGAGGACACAGAGAGCAGTCTGGGGGCGCTTCGGCAGACATCGTTGCGGATCCGCCAGTGTTACAAGCGAGCGATACAGACAACATAGAGCAGGCAGCCGTTGGATCGCAACGATTGCCTGCTGAAATGCCAATACGTCAATCGACAAGAGACCAGCAACGGTCACTTGGAATCGGCGTCATCCGGGAAGCCAAGTGTCGATGCTGACGCAGGCGCGGCAGCAGCACCGACAGGTGTACGGCGCGCGGGCGCAGTGCGCACCGGCATATCCGGGCGACGATCGGCGATGGGCCGGTCCACAGCGCCGGACTCGATGCGGGCTGCACGCACAGCCGGATCGCGGCAGATATGGTCTTCTATATCGGCGAGGTCGATGAACTGATCTGCCTGCCGGCGGAGTTCGTCTGCGACCATGGCTGGCGTCGTCTGGAGAGTTGAAATAACGCTGACGCGCTTTCCTTTCAGCTGCAAGGCCGCAACCAGTGCACGGAAGTCGCCATCGCCGGTGAAAAGAACGACATGATCGAGGGCATCCGCGAGGCGCATCGCATCAACCGTCAATTCAATGTCCATATTGCCTTTGATCTTGCGACGACCAAACGAATCTGTATATTCCTTTGTCGGTTTGGTGACCATGGTGTAGCCATTATAATCGAGCCAATCGACAAGCGGCCGGATTGAGGAATACTCCTGGTCTTCAGCCAGCGCCGTATAGTAAAGCGCCCTGATAAGATGGCCCTTGGTTCTAAAAAGCCCTAACAACCTTTTATAATCAATATCGAACCCCAACGCTTTCGCGGTGGCGTACAGATTTGCACCATCGATAAATAGTGCAATTCTCTCTGTATCTTTGAAATACATCGCATTCTCAGCTCCCGGCACTCCTGGTCAGCGTTATGGACGGAGAGTGCCGTTAATCGCCCACACGCAAAATAGTCCGCTCAAAGACAGGTCCTAGGACTCATCGCGTCCCCACATCGGAGCCGCTGCAGGCGGCTTCGCGCGCAGGCGCTCGCTTCGGTAACCGAGCACGCCTCAGAAGGAAATCTCGCTTTTGAAGAATTCATCTGTTCCGTTGCGTATGCAAAGGCTCGTGGCTGCTCTGAAGTGAAAGCGTCGCAGGACGCAAAACAAACATCTGTGACTGAACTGTGATTTATCGACCAAAGTGTTAGCTCAACCGCAGAGGGCAAGGAGCATGGCCAAAGCAACACTTCTCGCACTTGGCAGCAACTTGCCGGGGCTTTGGGGGACGCCGCAAGAGACCTTGGCGAGAACTGTCGTAGAAATTGAACGCCTGGGTTGCGGCATAGTTTCCACTTCGCCCACGTACGAGAGCGCGTCTCTCAGTGCGGGACAGCCGAATTACCTGAATCTCGTGTTGGCATGCCACACAGGGATGGCGCCAGCGCAGTTCCTTCGTATGGCAAAAACGATCGAGCGGCGCGCTGGCCGGCGACCGCGGACGAAGTGGAGTGCTCGCGCGCTCGACATTGATATCATCATGACGGGAAGCCAGTGTCTGAACTGGCCACGTCGCGGTTGCGGCACGCTAACGTTGCCGCATCCAGAAAGTCACACGCGGGCGTTTGTCCTGCGGCCGCTTTGTGACATCGCTCCGCACTGGTATCACCCAGGCCTGCACGTGGCCGCAAACACGCTGCTGCGGCGCTTGCCGCTGCAGAGCAAGCGGTCTCTCCGGCGGATGTAAGGGCGGCGCGGGGAGAGCTGGGAGATGAGCCGTGTTGCGTTGCAATATAGGCGGCCGTGCGCCGAACGCATGACGACGGCCTTGACTTCGACACAAGAGATCCAAATAAAACGAACATTCGTTTTGTGACTGTGCCACACGCGGTGAAGCGCCCTTTTCATGCCCAAGTTGAAGCCCGAAACACAGCAAGCCCGCCGAGACGAGATCTTGGACGCGGCGGAGCTTTGCTTTGCGCGCAATGGCTTTCACCGCACGACGATGCAGGACATCTGCAAGGAGGCCAACGTGTCTCCCGGTGCCTTGTATGTCTACTTCGAGAGCAAGGAAGTTCTGATCGCTGGATTGTGCGAGCGGGACCGCGCCGAGTTTGCCGAAAAGCTTGAGGCGCTCGCCGCGGTCCCGGACTTTCTGGCAGCGCTTAATGGCATTGCCGAGAACTATTTCCATGAGCAGCCTGCGCACAAGCGGTTGATGGCTGTCGAGATGGCTGTAGAGGCCACGCGAAATCCTCGCATTGAGGCAATCTGCAGGCCCGTTGACCGTTTTGTGTTCGACGGCTTCTTGACCTTGTTCACCCGCCTCAAGGCGGAAGGGCGCATCGCGCCAGCACTCGATATTCGGGCTCTGGCGGAGGTGTTCAAAGTTATGGGCGATGGCCTGTTCTGGCGTCGTGCTGTCGACCCGGACTTCGATGCCCGCGCGGTGCTGCCGGGTTTGATGACGGTGCTGCACGGGCTTTTCAACCCGGTCACATTTGGCGACGGCGACGCAAATCTAACTTCCGCCAAATCAACGTATGCAAAAGTCGCCGGCGATGCGTCCTCGCGTTCCCGCACGCCGCGTAAGCGGCCACAATCCGCGCGTCGGTCGGGCGAAAGCCTTAAACAAAAAGAAAAGCAAGAGGTTGGATCATGAGTCGCCTCACGAAAATCGCGATTTGGGGCACGGTCCTCGCCGCTGGCGGCATTGCTGCCGGGCTCGCCCATACCGGCAAACTTCCGTTGCTGAAAAAGCCGGGCTCGGGCGAGGCGCCGGTGGCGACGGCGAACACGGCCTCGCTGGCGGCCGCGGTCTCCGTCGATATCGTCGGCATGGAGAAGTTTGCCGACACGCTCTTGGTGACCGGTACACTCGTCCCACGAGATGAAATTCTCGTTGGTCCCGAGGTCGAAGGCCTGCGCGTCATTGAGGTGCTCGCTGACGAAGGCGACAAAGTCAAAAAGGGTCAGGTGCTGGCACGCCTTGCCAGCGATACGCTCGATGCACAGTTGGCACAGAACGACGCGTCGCAAGCCAAGGCCGTCGCCGCCATTGCGCAGGCGAAAAGCAACTTGGGATCGATGGAAGCCAAGCTCGTCGAGACCCGCAATGCCTACGATCGCGGCAAGCCCCTGCGCGGATCAGGTGTGATCTCGGAATCGGTTCAGGATCAACGCGAGTCGGCCTTCAAGTCCGCACAGGCAGCCTTGGGCGCCGCCCAGGACGCGATCCGGCTTGCCGAGGCGGAGCGTGCCCAAGTGCTTGCCCAGCGGCGCGAGCTGGATTGGAAGCGCAGTCGCACGTCGATCATGGCACCGGCCGATGGCATCATCAGCCGCCGCCTCGCCCGCGTCGGCGCATTTGGAGCCGGTGCCGCGGACGCCATGTTCCGCATCATCGCCAATGGCCAGATCGAGATGGAAGCCGAAGTGCCCGAGACACGCTTGGCCCGTTTGCGTGAGGGGCAAGTGGTTGACATGGATATCCCCGGTGCGCCTGGGCTGAAAGGCAAAGTCCGGCTTGTGTCGCCCGAAGTCGAGAAAGCGAGCCGTCTTGGTCGCATTCGCATCTTGGTGGACGATCACCCAGGCCTGCGCATCGGTGCATTTGCCCGCGGCACAGTCACCATAGAAAAATCGAGCGGCCTTGGCGTGCCGTCGTCCGCCATTCAATACGCCGACACCGGCCCGACAGTGCAGGTGGTCAAGGACGGTAAAGTCGAAGTGCGGGCGGTGAAGCTTGGATTGACCTACGGCGCGCGCACCGAAGTTGTCTCCGGCCTAACGGACAAAGACATGGTCGTCGCACGTTCCGGCACGTTTTTGCGCAACGGCGATGCTGTCCGACCCATTGCTCAGACTCGTTCCGAAGCCTCTGTCGACCGGAAGGTGACGCCATGAACATTTCCGCCTGGGCGATCCGCCAGCCTGTGCCGTCCATCGTGCTATTTCTGGTGCTGATGGTGCTCGGCCTGATGAGCTTCAAGCAGCTCCCGATCACGCGCTTTCCTAATATCGATGTGCCGATCGTGCAGATCCGTGTTTATCAAGCGGGCGCGGCGCCGACGGAACTTGAATCGCAGGTGTCGAAGAAAATCGAAGATGCCATCGCCGGCGTCAATGGCATCAAGCACATTACATCGACCATCACCGAGGGGCTGTCGCAGCACGTCGTTGAATTCCGCCTTGAGATGAACCCCGACCGGGCCTTGAACGATATCAAGGACGCCGTGGCGCGCGTTCGCTCAGATCTACCAAAGACCATCGAAGAGCCGATTATCTCGCGTCTCGATATCGAAGGTTTGCCGATCCTCACCTACGCAGCCCGCTCGCCTGGGATGACGCCGGAGCAACTGTCGTGGTTTGTCGATGACGTCGTCATTCGCGAGCTGCAGGGTGTCAAGGGCGTTGGCTCCGTTGCCCGCGTTGGCGGTGTCGAGCGCGAGGTCCGCATCGTGCTCGATCCGGATCGCTTGCAGTCCTATGGCATCACTGCCGGCGACGTGAACCGGCAGCTGCGCGCGACCAACGTCGACCTTGCAGGTGGGCGCGGCGAAATCGGCGGGCGCGAACAGGCGATCCGCACCTTGGCTGGCAAAGACACGGTCGAGGAGTTGGCAGCTACGACGATTTCGCTGCCGCGTGGCCGCAAAGTGCGCCTCGACGAACTCGGCAGAGTGATCGACACTTATGTCGAGCCGCGCACCTTTGCGACCCTCGACAAGCAGCCGATGGTGGCGTTCTCGATCGTGCGCGCCAAGGGCGCCAGCGACACTGTCGTCTCGGTCGACGTCGAGAAGGCCGTCGCAAAGCTTGGCAAAGTACATCCAGATGTGGCGTTGAAGGTCATCGACACGACCACGACCGCGGTGCGTGGTGCTTACGACTCGACCATGCAGACGCTCATCGAAGGCGCTGTGCTGGCGATCCTGGTGGTGCTCATCTTCCTGCGTGACTGGCGCGCGACGCTGATCACCGCGATCGCGCTGCCGCTGTCCATCTATCCGGCCTACTGGGTCATGGACACGCTTGGCTTCTCGCTCAATCTTGTTTCGCTGCTCGCCATCACCATCGCGACTGGCATTCTCGTCGATGACGCGATTGTCGAGATCGAGAACATTGTGCGCCACATCCGGCAGGGCAAATCCGCCTATCGCGCGGCGCTTGAGGCCGCCGACGAAATCGGCCTCGCCGTGATTGCAATCACGTTCACGATTGTTGCCGTGTTTACGCCTGTGAGCTTCATGGGCGGCATCGCCGGGCAATACTTCAAACAGTTCGGACTGACCGTTGCCATAGCTGTGCTGTTCTCACTGCTCGTGGCGCGTCTGATAACGCCCATGTTGGCCGCCTATTTCATGAAGGAGAAGGTGCACGAGGAGAAAGAGCCACGCTGGCTCAAGGCCTATACCAAAGTCGTTGGCTGGTCGGCACGGCATCGCTTTGCGACGGTGTTCCTTGGTCTGTTGATCTTTGCAGCCTCCATTGCCAGCTTCTTTCTGTTGCCCGCCGCATTTATCCCGCCGGACGACTCGGGCCGCGCCTTGCTCGCGGTCGAGCTTCCGCCTGGCAGCCGCGTGCAGGACACGCAGCGCGTCACGAATCAGCTGACCGATCGCATCAAGCAGCGGCCGGATGTCGAGAGTGTGTTCGTCACCGGCGGCCAGATTCTCGGCTCCGGCGCAGAGGTGCGCAAAGCGACGCTGACCATCAATCTGCTGCCAAAGGGCAAGCGCAAACTGAACCAGACGCAGATCACCGAAGAGATCGGCGCGGATCTCGCGAACGTACCCGACATCCGCTACTGGTTCCTGAAAGACAATGGCCAACGTGGCTTTGCGCTTGTCGTAACAGGGCGCGATAGTGCGGCGATCAACAAGACCGCGGCCGAGATCACCAGCCAGGCCAAGCGCATCGTCGATAAGAATGGCCAGCCGATGCTGATCAACGTCGTCTCGACAGCGGAACTCGATAGGCCCGAATTGCGCGTGACGCCCAAGACTGACGTTGCAGCAGAACTGGGCATTACGACGGATCAGATCTCCGAAGCCGTGCGTATCGCGACCATCGGCGATGTCGGCGCCAACCTCGCCAAGCTCTCGCTCGACGACCGACAGGTGCCGATCCGCGTCTTGCTCGACGAGAGAGCGCGCGCCAATCTGCAGACGCTCGAAACTCTCAAGATCGCAACGGCGTCGGGACAGACCGTGCCATTGTCGACGGTCGCCTCGTTCTCGATGGCGCAGGGTGCAACCTCGATCGACCGCTACGACCGCTTCCGGCGCGTCACCATCGGCGCTGATCTTGCCGGTACAACCGCGCTTGGTGCGGCCATGGATGCCGTGCTTGCACTACCGGCCGCGCGGGCGCCAACGGCGCAGGAGACAAAGCCCGAGCAGCCCGGCATGATTCGTGGTTGGCTCGAAGCCCAAGGCTGGGTGCAGCCGGCGCCGCCGAAGCCGAAACCAGCGGCGGGCACGTTGCCGCCCGGCGTCGAAATCAAGCAGTTCGGCGATGCTGAAGTGATGGGCGAAGTCTTCAGCTCGTTCGGCAAAGCCATGGGCGCGGGCATCATGATGGTCTACGCGGTGCTCGTTCTGCTGTTCCGCTCGTTCCTGCAGCCGATCACGATCCTGTTTTCTCTGCCGCTCTCGATCGGCGGCGCGATCTTCGCGCTCTATCTGACACAGCAACCCGTATCGCTGCCTGTTGTCATCGGTATCCTCATGCTGATGGGCATCGTGACCAAGAACGCCATCATGCTCGTGGACTTCGCCATCGAGCGGATCGCCGACGGCATGAACCGGACGGACGCCATCATCGATGCCGGACGCAAGCGCGCCCGCCCCATCATCATGACCACGATCGCGATGGTTGGCGGCATGTTGCCGGCGGCCATCAATGCCGGCTCGGGCGGCGAATTCCGTGTGCCCATGGCCGTTGCCGTTATCGGCGGCCTGTTGTCGTCGACGGTGTTGAGCCTGGTGTTCGTCCCGGCCGTGTTCCTGGTCATGGACGATGTCGCCAGGGGCCTATGGTGGGTGTTTGGCCGGTTCGTTGGCAAGTCTGATGAACCAGATGCTGTCGTTGCGCATGCATCTGGCAACGCTGCGCATGGCGGCACGAAGCCAGCGGCAGTGCAGCCAAGACCGATCGCTGCGGAGTGAAGGTTCCGAGTGCGCTTGCCCATTGAGGTGAATGCCGACACGGTGCCGACAACCGACGAGGCGTACCCATGAACCGAGACGAAACGCTCGCCCTATGGGGGCAAGGCAAAGTCGCCTGGAACGCATGGGCCAATGCCCTTGCGGCCGAGCGTGCGGCTCTTGAAGCTGATGGCCGTTGGTTGCTTCAGCCAGGCCTGTTCGGAGAAGCGCAACCCGGCAACGATGCGACGCGCGATTGGCTCGCGATGGCGGCGGCCGTGTTTTCGAGCGAAGAGGCGCCGAGCGAATTCGACGACGGCGCAGCCGATTTCGACCGCGTGGTGTTTCCGGGCTCGGCGATGTTCAAAGGCGCGCAGTTTTTGGGTGATGTCGATTTCGAACACGCGACGTTTGCGGCCGAAGTCTGGTTCGATGGCGCGACAGCATCGGGCGACGTGTCGTTCGAGAAATGTGTCATCGTTGGTGAAGCCAGTTTCACCCGCGCGAGTTTCGCAGCCGACGTGAGCTTGGAGAAAGTTGATCTCGGCGGCTCTCTCTGGTTTGCCGACGCGACCATCGGCGGTGATCTCTCGCTGGAGCGAGCCACCATAGGTGGGCGTGCGACACTCACCGCCATGACGATATCTGGAGACGCCACGTTCACCAGCGTCGCATTTGACGGCGGCGCTGACTTCGCCAACGCGACGCTATCCGGCGACGCCGATTTTGAGCGCGCGGCGTTTGCCAAGTCGGCGTCGTTTGCGTCCGTCGCATTCCATGGCGATGCCACCTTCGACAAGGTCGTGTTTGCCGAGACAGTCACCTTCGACGACGCCCAGATCGCTGGTGACGCGTCGCTGGAGAAAACAAGCGTCTCAGGCAATGCGAGCTTCGAACGGACGGCGTTTGCGGGTGATGCATCGTTCGAGAAGGCCAACTTCGCCGGCGCCGTGACTTTGTCGGGCGCGACATTTTCTGGCGACGCATCATTTGAAAAGACGCACTTCGCCAGCGACCCGGGCTTCCAAGGCGCTACGTTTTCGGGGGATGTCCGTCCGAAGTAGCGTTGGGAACTATGGCCGTCCATCAAGCGGAAACACCTTGGCCGAGTTCAACAGCCAGCCCGGATCGAACGCGGTCTTGATGCGCATCTGAACGGCAAGGTCGACGTCGTTGAACTGCACACGCATGAGGTCGCGCTTCTCGATGCCGACGCCATGTTCGCCCGTCAGACAGCCGCCGACCTCGACGCACTTGGTGAGGATCTCAGCGCCGGCCTGTTCGGCGCGGCGCGCTTCATCGGGATCATTGGCGTTGAAGATGATCAGCGGATGCAAGTTGCCGTCGCCGGCATGAAAGATATTGGCGACGCGCAGCTTATGCTTGGCGCATATATCGGCAATCGCAGGCAGGACCTCGGGTAACTTGCCGAGCGGAATCGTGCCGTCCATGCACAAATAGTCCGCGATGCGCCCAACGGCGCCAAAAGCGCTCTTGCGGCCCTTCCAGACTTTTGCGGCTTGCACGGCATCTTCGCACACGACCGTCGTTGTCGGCCGGAAGGCTTTCGTGATGTCGCGGATGACCTCGAGCTGCGCCTTGATTTCGGCCTCTGAGCCCTCGACTTCGATGATCAGCAACGCCTCGACATCGCGCGGGTAGCCAGCCTTGGCGAAATCCTCACAGATCTGGATTGCTGGCTTGTCCATGTATTCAATCGCGACCGGAATGATGCCGGCAGCGATGATGGCGGACACGGCTTGGCCCGCGGCCTCCGTCGACGCAAAGCCCATCATCATCGGGCGCGCGCCTTCGGCGGCTTTCAGAATTCGCAACGTCGCCTCGGTGACGATGCCGAACTGGCCTTCTGAACCAGTCACCAAGCCCAGCAGGTCGAAGCCCTCGCTGTCGAGATGCTGTCCACCAATATCGATGATTTCGCCGTCCATAAGCACGATACGCAGGCCGAGCAGGTTGTTGGTCGTCACGCCATATTTCAGGCAGTGCGCGCCGCCCGAGTTCATCGCAATGTTGCCGGCAATCGTCGACGCAAGCTGCGACGACGGGTCCGGCGCGTAGAAGAATCCGTCGGCTGAAACCGCACCGGTGACAGCGAGATTGGTGATGCCGGATTCGACGCGGATCGTGCGATTGGCGTAGTCGGCTTCGAGCACGCGGTTCATCTTGGCGATGCAGATCACCACGGCATCTTCGGTCGGCAGTGCACCGCCCACCAGGGACGTGCCGGCGGCACGCGGTACCACTTTGATGCCACCAGCGTGGCAATACTTCAGCGCCGTCGCCACCTCTTCTGTCGAGCGTGTCAGCACGACACACAGGGGCATTGAGCGATACGCCGTCAGGGCGTCGGTCTCATAAGCGCGCCGGCCATCTTCGTCCGCGATCACGCGGTCCGCGCCGAGCAGTTTGGCCAGCTCCGCAACGATCTGCACACGCCGCCCGAGGACAGCAGCATCAGGCGTCGGCATGGCGATGTCGGACATGATCGGTCTCCGGCGGCAACACGTGCGCTATGTGGGGCAAATCGCTCACCGGCGAAAGGGGGCGACGTGCCGCGTTAGGCGTCACTCGCGCCAGCCAAATGACGATCCACTTGGCGCGGCCGGCTCGCTGTGCGACACGCGCCCCGGACATTTGGTCAACTCTTTGGACCGACAATGATCGACAAGCGTGTGCAGAGCTATGCCGATGCCGTTGCGGGCATCAAAGATGGATCGGTGGTGATGGTTGGCGGCTTCGGCGCCGTTGGCCAACCCGATCTGCTGATCAATGCGCTCTTCGAGCAGGGCGCCAAGGATCTGACCGTCATCGCCAACAACGCGGGCTGGACGCGCGGCTCCGGCATTCCGCTGCTGCTCGACGGCGGGCGCGTGCGTAAGATTGTGTGCAGTTTCCCAAAAAACTCGCCAGCTTTTTCTGAGCTCTACAATGCCGGTAAAATCGAGCTGGAGCTCGTGCCGCAAGGCACGTTGGCCGAGCGCATCCGCGCCGCGGGCGCGGGCATTCCGGCCTTCTTCACGCCGACCGGCGTCGGCACGACGGTGGCGGATGGCAAAGAAGTGCGCACCTTCAATGGCCGCGACTACGTGATGGAGATGGCGCTGCCGGCGGACGTCGCCCTCGTCGAAGCCTGGTCGGCGGATCGCTGGGGCAATCTTGGGTATCGCGGCTCGGGGCGCAATTTCAATCCCATCATGGCCATGGCCGCAAAACTCACGATCGCCCAAGCCCACACGATCGAGCCAACCGCGGGCCTCGATCCCGAGACGGTAGGTACGCCCGGCATCTACGTGCAGCGCGTTGTGCAGTTCCCCGGTTGAGGCACGCCATGTCGACGGTTCACGGTCACGGACTTTTGCCGCAATGGATGCTTGAGCCGGGCGTTCGCCATCTCAATCACGGTGCGTACGGTGCGTTGCCACGCCAAGCGCAGGCCGTGGAACTCGCCTGGAAAGCGCGCATGGAGGCGCAGCCGACGGCATTTTTCCAGGACACACTGCCGGCCGCAATCGTCGACGCCGCCGCAAAAGTGGCGCCCTATTTCGGCGTTGCGCCCGAGCGGTTCGGCTTCGTCGAGAATGCGAGCCAGGGCACCAACGCCGTGCTGCGGTCACTGGCGTTCAAGCCGGGCGACGAAATCCTGGTGTCTGATCACGTCTACAATGCCGTGCGCCTGAACCTGGCCGACGTCGTCGCGCGCACGGGCGCGAGGGTCGTTGAAGTGCAGGTGGGTCTGCCGGTGCAAGGCAGCGCACAGATCGCTTCAGCGTTCCATCGCGGACTGACGGCCCGCACAAGGCTGATCATCGCCGACCATATTGCATCCGCCTCGGCCATCATTCTGCCAGTCGCCGAGATCATCGCGCACGGCCGGTCAGAAGGTGTGCCCGTCCTTATCGATGGCGCGCATGCGCCGGGTATGGTCGATCTCGATGTCGATGCTCTCGGGGCGACGTGGTACGTCGGCAATCTGCACAAGTGGATGTGCGCGCCGCGCGGGGCGGCATTTATTGCGCGCGCAACCGATGCGCCCGAGATCCACCCGACGACGATTTCGCACAATTACGGCCTCGGCTTCGCGCTGGAGTTTGCACAGCTCGGCACGCGCAATGCGTGTGCGTGGTTGGCGGCACCAGAGGCCTTGGCGTTTCACGACCAGCTCGGCGGCGCGGCGTTGCGCGCGCGCAATCACGCGCTCGCTGTCGAGGCAGGCGCTATGCTCGCGCGGGCCTTCCGCACTGAGACGGGCGCGCCCGACGCCCTTTTCGGGTCGATGGTGACAATTCGCATCCCAACGGCCCGCCCGCCAACGCGTGAGGGTGGTCGAACGATTCGGACGAAGCTGTGGCAGCAACATCGCATCGAGGTGCCCGTCATGGCGCTCAACGACGCGCTGTGGCTGCGCATTTCGGCGGCCGCTTACAACGAAATGAGCGACTACGAGGGCTTGGCAGATTTGGTGATGGCCATCGAAGCCGCAGATGGTGGGCGGTGAGGGGATCGAACCCCCGGCATCTTCGGTGTAAACGAAGCGCTCTACCGCTGAGCTAACCGCCCTGCCTACGATTTACATAACCGCAGTCGTCCGTCCGCGCAATCGCCTCGCACTCATGACAGCGGGTAAAGTTCTCCCCGTCAAGACGCGTACGAACGGGGAGAGGGGGCAGAGCTTCGATCGCCTGATTTGCACGCCTCACGTCTCAAACGCGCGCTCCGCGGCGCTGACGGAGGCCTTGGTCTTGAGGCCCGCGATGATGTCGTTCAAGTGGGGCAGGTCCCAGACTTCCAACTCGATCAGCATGTCGGTGAAGTCGGCCGCGCTCCGCGTCATGCGCAAGCTGTCAATGTTGCCATCGGCCTCGCCTATCACCTTTGCCACGTCGGCCAGGGTGCCCGGCTTGTTCAATACGGTGACGCGGATCTTGGCGGGGAAGCGCTCGGGCTTTTCGCCGTCCACGTCCCAGGTCACGTCGATCCAGCGGGCATGCTCGTAGTCAGCGAGCTTGGGTGAGGAAATCTGGAACACGCGGATACCGTTGTCGGTCAACACGCCGACGATTCGGTCGCCTGGAATGGCGCCGCCTTCTTCCCACGTCACGGGGATGTCGTTTTTCAATCCGCGCAATGGGATCGCGCCCTTCTGCGCCTCATCCGCCGCGCCGTTGGGGGCGGCGGTTGCAGCTCCGTTGGCGACTGCGGCAGAACTGCCCGGCCAGCGGAACTTGACCGGCAACATGCGCCCGAACTTGAACCAGCCATCCTCTGCGCCGGGCGCCTTCATGTGCCTGTTGGGGGGCCGCGGCCCCGTTGTCGGCAGTGCGATCTTGGCGTCTGGATACATGGCTCTGACCACGTCGTTGGCGGCCACCTCGTTGCGCCCGACGGCCACATGCACGTCGTCGACGGATTTCTGCGCGAGACGCGGAAGGCAACGTTTCAGCTTATCGTCGGAATACTGATGGTCGGCTCGCTCTGTCGCTGATTGCACCAGCCGGCGGCCGAGCTCGACGTATTGGCGGCGCAGCGCATCGCGTGCGGCGCGGCGGATGGCAGCGCGGGCGCGCCCGGTGACGACGATGCGCTCCCAGGCGGCGGGCGGCACATGACCCTTGGCGGTCAGGATCACCACCTCGTCGCCATTGCGCAGCACGGTTGTCAGCGGCAACTGACGGCCGTTGACCAGCGCGCCGACACAGCCATTGCCGACGTCGGTATGAACCGCATAGGCAAAGTCGATCGGCGTCGCCCCGCGCGGCAAGGCGATGATGCGGCCCTTGGGCGTGAAGGCAAACACCTGGTCCTGGAACAGCTCGAGCTTGGTGTGCTCGAGAAAATCCTCTGACGTCGAACCGTCGAGCACATTCTCGACCATGTGGCGCAGCCACAAATATGGGTCGTCGTGTGGCGCGACGTCGTGCTTTGGCATGCCGTCGGCGGTGCGCTTTTCCTTGTAGAGCGCGTGCGCCGCGATGCCGAATTCCGCCACGGCATGCATTTCGCCTGTGCGGATCTGAAGTTCAACGCGCTGGTTGCGCGGGCCGACAATGGTCGTGTGTATGGACTGATAGCCGTTCTGCTTTGGCGTCGAGATGTAATCCTTGAAGCGCCCCGGCACCGCGCGCCACGCCCTGTGCACAAGACCGAGCGCCGCGTAGCTCGCCTCTGGCGACGCCACGATGACGCGAAAGCCATAGATGTCCGACAGCTGCTCCATGGAGATCTGCCGGTTTTCCATCTTGCGCCAGATCGAGTAGGGCTTCTTCTCGCGGCCCGAGACGTCGGCCGTGATGCCGGCGAGCCGAAGCTTGTCGCGAACGGCCGCCAGAATTTCGTCGATCAGCCCCTGGTTCTTCTGCCTGAGGTCGTCGAGCTTGTTCATGACCGTCGCAAAACCGTCGGGATCGAGCCACTTGAACGCCAACTCCTCCAGCTCGTCGCGTACGCTCTGCATGCCCATGCGGCCTGCGAGCGGCGCGTAAATCTCAAGCGTCTCTTCCGAGTTGCGGCGCCGGCTCTCGGGGCTGTTGTGCTCCAGCGTGCGCATGTTGTGCAGGCGATCGGCGAGCTTGACCAGCAGCACGCGCACGTCGCTCGAAATGGCCACCAGCAACTTCCGAAATTGCTCGGCCTGCTCGGCCTTTTTGCTCGCGAGATCGAGCTTGCTGATCTTCGTCAAGCCATCGACGAGATGCGCGATTTCCGGGCCGAAGTATTTGTCGATGTCGCCCTTCGTGACGGCCGTATCTTCGATCACGTCATGCAGCAGCGCCGTCGCAATCGTTGCGTCGTCGAGCTTCAGGTCGGTGAGGATCGCCGCCACTTCGAGCGGGTGCGAGAAGTACGGGTCGCCGTTGCGCCGCTTCTGGTTGCCATGCGCCTTCATGGCGTAGACGTAGGCGCGGTTGAGCAACCCCTCGTCTGCCTTGGGGTTGTAGGACAGCACGCGCTCCACGAGCTCGTACTGGCGCATCATGGGCTGTCACCTCCGCAGCGCAAATCGTGGATCGATGTGCACGATCCGGGAATATGCGGTTCGTGCTGCAGTGCGTCAATGGCTGTGGTTGGCTTTGGTTGGTTCACAAAAACCAGCCGCGACTGAATTCCCGCTTCGGGCCAGGCGCGCCTGGGCCGAAGCCAGGGTCGTCTCGGCAGTCCGGGCCAGATTCGGACATCGTCCTGCAGCCCCCCAACTCACGGTGTCCCGGAATTTGGCGTGCCCTTCGCACGACAAGTATCCGGGATCTACCGACGTTTGGGGGAGGTTGACAGGCCAATGTCAGCAACGGGTCAGGTGCCGACGATACTATGATGATCCGGCCGGCAACACCCTCACCGCCCCTTTGCCGCGCCTTCGCGGCGTGGATCGGCGCCGCCTTGCAGCGTGCCATTCGGCAGCCGCGTGATCACGTGCACGCCGGACGTCATGTCCGGCGTCACAACCTGATGGCCACGCCGCAGCATCTGCGCGGTCAGCAGCAGTGGCGCCATGCCGCTCTCGATCTCCAGCGGCCCATTGCGCGAGCCGAAGTTGGCAATGTCAGATGCCTGCTGCGGATCGAGCTTCCAGTCGACGAGGCCGACGATGGTCTTGGCCACATAGAGGATGATCCGGCTGCCGCCGGGCGAGCCCACCACGTGCTTCACGCGGCCCTGGGCATCGAGCACGATGGTCGGCGCCATGGACGAGCGCGGGCGCTTGCCTGGCTGAAGCGCGTTGGCGATCGGCGCGCCATCTTTGTCCTTGGGCGCGAAGGAAAAGTCGGTCAGCTGGTTGTTGAGCAGGAAGCCCGCCGTCATGAGGCGCGAGCCGAATCCATTTTCGATTGTCGTCGTCAACGCCACCGCGTTGCCGCGTGAGTCGATGATCGAAATGTGGCTGGTGCCGACGCCCTCAACCGTCGCGTCGAGCCCCGCTCGCTGTCCGATGATGCCGGGCGGCACGCCCGCCTCCGCTTTCGGCTTTGCCTTGGCGGTATCAATCCATTGGCGCCGGCTGGTGAGATACGCCGGACTAAGCATACCGACGGCGGGTACACTGACGGCATCGGGGTCAGCGACATACCGGTCACGGTCGGCGTAGGCGAGCTTTTGTGCTTCCGCGATCAGATGCACGGCCTGCGGGTTCATCGGCAGCGTGCCGAGGTTAGATGGCTCCACCAGCTTCAACATCTGCGCAATCGCGAGCCCACCCGACGACGGCGGACCCATGCCGCAGACGCGGTTCTGCCGATAGGTCGTACACAGAGCTGCGCGCTCTTTGGCTTTGAAAGCTGCGAGATCAGCCAGCGTGATGTCGCCTTTGTGGTTCGGTGCCTCCGTGACAGCCTTCACGATTGCCTCGGCAATGGCGCCGGCATAGAATGCTGGCTCGCCACCTGCGGCAATCGCCTTGAGAGTTGCAGCAAAAGCGGGGTTTTTCAGCAGATGCCCAACCGGCCAAGCCTGCCCCGCCGCGTCGAAGAAAGAGGCGCGCGCCGTCGCCTCGAACGCGTTCGCGCCCATGTCGGCGAGCAGCTTGTTGAGCCGCGCCGAAACCGCGAAACCCTCCTCCGCCACCTTGATCGCGGGCTCAAACAGCCGCGCCCACGGCAAGCGCCCGTGCTGGCGATGCGCCAGGGCCAGCATCGACACAAGACCTGGCACGCCGACGCTCTCGCCACCGAACACGGCTTCGCCGAAGGCGCGCGGGGCCCCATCCGCTTTGAGAAAGCGCTCGGGCTTCGCCGTCGCTGGCGCCGTCTCGCGACCGTCATAACTCTGCAGACGTCTGCGCGTTGGATCATAGTGCAGCAGGAACGCGCCGCCGCCGATGCCGGATGATTGCGGCTCCACCAGATTGAGCACCAGCTGCACGGCGATCATCGCATCGACGGCGCTACCGCCGGCGTCCAGGATCGCGACGCCCGCATCGACAGCGATCGGATTGGCGGCCGCCACCATGAAGCGCCGCGCTGTCGAGACGGTGCGTGGTTCAAGCCCGCTCGCAGCTTCGGGGGCATTGGGCGCGCGTTGGGCTGATGCGGTGCTGGCCATCAGCACTGCGGCCGCCGCTGTCGCGAGGTAGCACGCGGTGCGCTTGGTCCGGTTGAGCATGGTCCACCTCGGTTGAGTGCCATCAGACTCGCATGGCCGCCAGTTCCGGTCGAGCCGCTGCCTTGCGGCGGCTTACGGCGGAGCAGCGACGAATGTTATGCGGGCGCCGCTGCCGGACGGTAGATGTTGAAAATGACGCGAAGCGACCGGCAGCAGGTCGTTGAAAGCGGACGGCAAAGCTCGGCCCGCCGCTCTTGACAGGTAAAGAGGCTATGCCAATCTTGTTTGGGTTCGTAATGCTGGGGATGCAATCATGTTAAAATTCGTTCGTACTTTCACCGTGTCTGCGGTCTGTCTGACAGCCTCCGCACTCGCCGCTGAGGCACAGGTCGTCGCGCTCGGTGCGAGCAACACGGCTGGTCAAGGTGTCGGCGCGGCAAAAGCCTTTCCGGCGCAGCTTCAAGGCATGCTCAAGGGCATGTCGGTTCGCAACGCCGGCATCAGCGGCAATACGACCGGTGACATGCTGGCGCGATTGTCGTCCGCGGTGCCCAATGGCACAAAGATTGTCATTGTTCAGTACGGCGGCAACGATGCCCGCAAGGGCCAGGGGGCACAGCGGGCTGGCAATATCAGCGCCATCGAGAGCCAATTATCTGCGCGCGGCATCCGAGTTGTCCAAGCCGATGGACTTGTGCGTTCGGCTCTGTCATCCGGCTTCAAACAGGCGGACGGGATTCACTTGACCGAAGCTGGTCATCGGCAGGTCGCCGAGAGCCTTGCCGGACAGATCAAGTAACGCCTGCCGAGCCGCACCATCTTTGTATTCTGCCTGCGGCACCCATCTTTCCGGTCCAAACGCAGCGCCAGCCGACGCGTGCAGACGCCTTCAAGCCATCAGGGGCGCAGTCCGTGCCTGTGTGACTGCGCCACCCCAGTCGTGGTGCGGCACTGGCGCAATGTGGCAGCTCATCATCCGAATGCTTCCAAGCCTTACTCCAAGCCTTTGGCCGGTAACATCTGTGCGATGATTTGCGTTGGTGGTCCGGTGTTTCCTGTCGCCAGCGGGCGGGCGACGCTCGATGACGGCGGCAGAGCTTCCAGTTGCAGAACGAGCAGTGTCGGCCGGAAGGTCTAAGGTCATCATTGGGGCGGTGCCAGCGACTGTCGACAACGCAGTTGACCCTTAACAGAAGTAGCCCGCGCAGAGTCCACCCCACCAGTGTCATGGCCGGCCCTTCGTGCCGGCCACCCATTTTGCTGCACACTCCGCTCGTCGGCTTCGGGCCAAGGCTGTTTGAGAACTCCGCTTGAAACGCCGTTCAATTTTCGATGAGCGCGTGGCACCAGCTTTCGTGGCCAAAATCGTCGAAATCGGCTCCGTTACCGGCCCTGTGGCCCCTACGACGTCCTCCGCGCGACCTATCGCGGGGCGTTCAGGCGCGTGATTTTCCCTTCAAGCCTGCATCGCTTCAGTCAAAGCACGGACTCCCAGAATCGTCATCACACGCTTCATATTGTAGGCGAGCACGTTCAGCGCCATTTCGGTCGCCACCTTCGGCAACGTCATCGTGTGAAAGTG
>JANMGQ010000189.1:0-2285 GCA_031374735.1 Hyphomicrobiaceae bacterium
CGTCCGCTAGCCACTTACCGGCATCGCGCGACAAAACTTGAGCGGCGAGCACGGCAGCGCCGAAACCTGCGCTTGCGAACCTGGACGGCGTCAATCATCTTGTCCGGTCGTGTTGCCTCACGAAGGAATGTTACCCGATCGTTTGTTGTCGTTGAACCTGTTTCTATACCTCACTGGCGGAGTTTTAGGGTTGGTCGAACAGTCACGCTGAATTGTGTGGGTGTCTTGCATTGAGGTCAGGTGCTCTGGGATTGGTGCATAGCGATTTTTTTGGGCTCGGTGCTGTAGGGAGCCCGAAGGGCGACCAGAAGCGCCGAGCCCAAAAAAATCGCCGCCCCGATTTCGGCGCGTGCACGTCACAAACGGCGGGGTCGACTTTACCCCTCAGCCCTGATGTATTTCTGTTGCCGCGTTACACCTCGGCCAGCGTGACGGCCGACTTGCGCAGACTGCCTAGGATCAACTCTCTTGCGCGCTCGGTGCGCCAGGCCTTGACGCGACGCTGCAACGTTCGCAGTTGTGCCTTGCTGGCATATACGTCTGGAACCATCGCGGCCAATCGATCCATCAACGCGTTCGCGGAGGCAGTGGGCTCGGCGATCAGCCAGCCTTCGATGACCGGCCACGCATCGGCGAACGGATCGACTCGACTTCTCCACCAGTGTGCGACGGCGGGCGGCTTGCGATGCGTCGGGCGCGCTTCCCCGTCCTTCCACGCCGAAGACAGGCTCGCGAGAAAGACCGCAACGCCGGCTGGCGCCGATGACGCCGCCACTGTGCGCACGCCGTGTGCCGCGATGTCACTCAGCGTCTGCTGAGCGATTCGGATCTCTTGCAGTAGCCGAACCGGGTCGAGGCTCTTGAACTGCTTCGCCAGCGTCTCTTTGGTTGGCATCTTGATGCTGTCGTGCGCGAGAAGCCGATCGCACGGGGTGGCCGGCGCGTGATAGACCTTGTGCACGCGCGCCCCGTCACGCGTCTTCGATTTCAGTTTGAAGGAGGGCTGGAAGAAGTTGATATACAGCCGTGAGGCGGCATACAGTTGCGCCAAGGCCTGCGTGGCCACAGGACCGCTGAGCCGGCCATAGCCTACCAGCCGCCGCACGATGGCACCATTCTTTTGCTCCACCCAAGCTTGGTCGTTTTTCTTGTAGGCCCGCGAGCGGGTCTGCTCCAGTCCCTGCGCCTTGCAGTAGTCGAAGACAGTCTGGTTCATGAAGGCACTGTCGTTGTCCGAGTCCACCCCGAGCATCGCGAACGGTAGATCCTCGGCGGCTTTGCCCAGGCCTTCGATCACCAGCATCTGGTTGCGCAAGGGCATTGCCACGCATTCCGTCCACCCGCTGGCGATGTCGGTGAGTACGAGACTGTGGACGAAATCGCCGTCGGTCTTCGGGCCGCCGCAGTGTTCGACCATGTCGATCTCGAAGAAGCCGGGCGGCGGATCGCGCCAGTCGGCGAAGGTACGCACCGGCACGCTGCGCCGGATTGCCGAACCCACACCCTTGCGACGCTTGCGCTGCCCGTCGATGTGCGAGCGCGCAACGGCCAGTACGCGATCGATGGTCGCCGCGCTGACTTGCAAGATCTTGGACCTTATGACCGGATCCAAGTCGAGATGGCCGTGCCGCTCCATGGCGTCCACCAACATCGGGATTAACGCCTTCAAGCGCTTTCCGCAGACACGATCGGCCGCTTCCCACAACACAGTCAGCGCTTGCCGCACCGCCTCGTCGTACAGACGATTGCGTGCACGTGCTGCCGGCGCGGTAGATTCCTCATCCCGCAGCAATCGGATGGCGTGCTTGCGGTGATAGCCGGCCAGGGCCACGAATTCGTCGAGGATCTTGATCCTGTCACCGAATGCTGCGCCGCGATACCGCGCTCGCAGGGCTTCGATCAACTCCTTGCGTGTAGTCATGCTGATGCGCCTCGTCACGTTGTGCTGCTCCCGCCGGACCATCCGACGGGTAGCAGATTACGTGAGGCAACAGGTCAGCACCGGTAACAAATTTGATGAGTCAATGCGCCGGACAAGATGATTGACGCCGTCCACAGCCCTGCCCATGCATGGCACTGCCGAACTGGGCAAGGGCTTGGTCGCCGCGATCAAGCGGCAGCTTGGCCTGAAATAGGATGAAGACATGTTTGACTTTCCCGTAACCTTAACGCCCGACGACGGCACAGTTCTGGTGACATTCGCCGATGTGCCAGAGGCCATCACCTTTGGCGCGGATGAGGGCGAGGCCCTCCTCAATGCCGTGGACGCGCTGGAAACGGGCTTG
>JANMGQ010000199.1:0-1775 GCA_031374735.1 Hyphomicrobiaceae bacterium
TTTCCATTCGTCGTTGCGCACGAAGATGGTTTCCTGCCCCGGTTTCCACGATTCCACCTTGTAGGCGCCGCCGCCCGCGATGTTGCTCTTGGTCCAGTTCAGGCCCCACGGGTCCTGCGGCGTGGCGTTTTTCTTCACAAGCTCGGAGTTGTAGATGCACGGCACCGGCACCGCGATGTCGTTCATCGTCATCTTGTCACGCCGCACGAAATCGATGCGAAAGGTCTGGTCGTCGACCACCACGAACTGTTTGGGTTCATCCAGCGAGCCGGCCTTCATCTGGAAAGTCGGGAAGCCGCCCACGCTCACGGCGCGGTCAAACGACCATTTCACATCCCTGGCGGTAATCGGCGTGCCGTCATGGAACTTGGCACCGCGGCGCAACTTGAAGGTGACCGAGTTGCCGTCGGCGGCGACCTTCCAGGACTCGGCCAGTTCCGGCTCCAGCTTGGTGTAGTCGTACATCACCTGGCCATCGGGCAGCTTCTTCTTGCCGAAGGTCATCAGGCGGTCGTAGCACATCCACGAGACGGAATAGCTGGGCCGGTTGGCGCCAACGGTATGGATGTCCAGCGAGTTGGGCCCGAATTCGTTGGCCACCACCAACACATCCTTGGGCCGTGCCTGCGCCACAGCCGCACCGCTCCAGAGTGCGGGCGCGGCGACACCGGCCGCGGTGAGCGCGCCGGTTTGCAGAAAGTTGCGTCTTTTCATCAGAGCTCCTTGGTCAGTGTTGCGGGAAAGAGAAAATCAGGCGCGGCTGGCGACATAGGCGCGCCAGCCGCCAAATGCGGAAACATCCTGGGCGCGCTCCAACGCATAGGGCTCGCAAATGAAACCCTTGACGTAGCTGCCGTCGGCCAGCTCCAGCGAGCCGATGCCCAGTGGCGCCGGAATCTCGCCTACAAAGCTGCCGAAATGCTGCGTGGGCATGTCCCACAGCTCGAGCGCGATCGCCACCCCGTCGCGCGCCACACGCAGCAAGCCCGGCTTGGGCGGGCTGGTGTCGGGCAAGGCATACAGGCGATAGCAGGCCGCGGTATGCGCCGCTTCGACCAGGCGCGCGCCGCGGCTGGTCAATTGGTGGTTGAGCGGCATGCCCGACAAATGCGCGCCCACCACCGCCACGCGCTGCATACCGGGGGCCGGCGCGGCCGTAGCAGCGGGTTGCGCCGGCGCCGGCAGCGCCAACCCGGTCGCACCCAAAGGCAAGGCCGTGCCGCGTTGCCAGGCCGCACCAAGGGCACACAAGGCCGGCTCCGCCCAGGCCGGCGCGATGAAGGTCACGCCAAACGGCAAGCCGTCGGGCCGCATCGATGAGGGCAGCGCAATGGCGCTCCAGTCGAGCAGATTGACGAAATTGGTATAGGTGCCGAGATGAGCGTTGCGCTTGACGGGGTCGGCGTTGACCTCCGCGATGGTGTAGATGGTGGGCGTGGTCGGTACCAGCAAGGCATCGACACCGGACCACAGTGGCGCGAGCGCGCGCCGCAACTCCTCCAGACGGTACATCGCCTTGAAGGTATCCACCGCCGAGTAGCGGGTGGCCTCGCCGATCACCGCACGTACGGTCGCATCGATCACTTCCGGCCGCTCGCGCATGAGCGCATCGAGCGCGGCATGGCGCTCGGCCACCCACGGCCCCTGATACTGGAGGGCCGCCTCTTCGAAAAGGGGTTTGAAATCGATCTCGGTGATGGTCGCGCCGAGCGCCCTCGCGCGCTCGAGCGCGAGGGCGAACTCGCGCGCCTGCAGCGCATCACCGAAGAATTCGG
>JANMGQ010000204.1:0-1939 GCA_031374735.1 Hyphomicrobiaceae bacterium
GGCCTTCATCGCCAAAGACTTGACCTGGAATACGGGCGGGAGCTTGGCCGTCGGGTCGTAGAAATGGACATTCGCCTGACGAAGCACCTGGAAGCACCGATCGGCCTTGACATGTGCAGCCGAAAAACCTGCCCAGCCCCGCACGCCAGCTTCATACGACAGTAGCCAAAGCTCTCCGTGCAACGCCGCGCTGTTCTCGAAGGACTTCCAGTAAGTGAGGTTGGGGGGCTGCGCTAACTTACCCGCCTGCGCCAAGTCGAGCAACAGCAGTGCACACACCGAACTATGCATCTCTGACACGCGGCCGATGTTACTTTCGTGCAGCTGCAAATTCAGGGCCTTGCACATCCAGAGGCACCACGCCACTTCACTATGGTGGTCCAGCGGCGCGTGGTCTTCAATTACGGCATTCATCAAGCGCCCGATGCGACGTCTATTCAGCGGATAGGCTAGGTCGGCGTAAGTCGAAAGAAGCCGTGCGACGGTTTGCAACGTATTTGGATACGCGAGCGCAACGTGACACATATGCGCCTCGAACGCATCCCAGTTTTCCTTCCTGATGACGGTTGATGACAGACGCTTGAGCGCATAGACCATCACGCTCTCATCTGCGTTCTTGCGCGCCAAGTCCTTGGCCAACTCGAAGAAGTGATTGACGTCAGAAGTCTGTCGCCACTTGCCACTTCGGACTTCAAAGCTCCGTAGCTGGTGCGTCCAGTAGTCATCCGTAATCTCGATTACTTGGCAGGTGCGCGTCTTCTCGAAGTTGATCTGAAGTTCGTACTGTTTCAGAACCCGAACCAGGGCGGCAAGCGCTCCTTCAGCCTCTTTCTCGGTAGCGAAAAAGAGAAAGTAGTCGTCCACGTAGCGGAACCCGGATGGCCATGCACCCAGCCGATCTCGAAGTTCGACGTCAATGGCCGTCGCGATGGCCTCGGCGATCAAGTGCGACGTGTCTGGTCCGATTGGAAGCCCGATCGTCTGCCCGTCTTGGCCCTGCCTGAGCGCCAGGTCCAAGAGGTTCCCAAAATTGGCGCCTGCCGGATCTTTGTTGCCCTTGGATGCTGCCTTGCCGTGGAAGGCCCAAGGTACCGAATGCGTGTAGATCGTTGGGAAGAACCGGGAAACATCGGTTCTCAGCATGTACCGATAACCAGCGGATCGCGCAACCTTCTCGACGTAGAGCATTTGCATCGAGGGGATGCTCGCAGCACGGGCTCCGTTGTGGAGAAACCGTGGGTGGCTGGCACTCAGCCGCGACTGCCGATAGTGCTTGACGAAGCTGCCCCAATGCGTCGCTATATGAGTGGCAAGGTAGGTCTGCGTGACCGGGTTCGGAATGGAGGTCACGCGTCGTTGGTGGCCGACCCGCGCCACGCTGAAGGCCTCGGGCTTGCCGGGCTCGGCCTTCGGAACGAACGGCTGGCCCTTTTTGGGCTTCTTCTGAAGAGCAACCCACGCCTGGTAGTAAGCGGCATGGTTAGCCGCCAACTGGCCGGTTGTGAATGTCGGGGGCAACTGCGATGGCAGATAGCCTACCTCCAACAAGCGCCTGACTCTGTCGATCATGCTTTGCTGCCTTCGCTCCTCGCAATCTCCCATTGTGTATTGGTACAGGCGTCTGCACTCGTGGACGCTTCGCAGCGGATGCTGCCTGGTCATCGGGCCGCCCCCAATTTATGGTTCCGCGCACATCGCGGTCATTGAGCCATAGACTCCAGTCTCAATCCAGCGCGGTCACCGTCGCGTCAGAGACTAACAATTGCGCCGAGGTGAATGAGCATGTCCGGAGACACGAAAGAGAGGGTTCTACAGTGGCTCACAGGCGCTGACACATGCTTCTTGATCGGTGCGGGATGCAGTCGATGCGCCAATAAGCCCCTGATCGGAGAGTTGACCGCCAAGGTGCTCGCATCGGTGGACGCCAGGATCAAGTCAG
>JANMGQ010000207.1:0-12579 GCA_031374735.1 Hyphomicrobiaceae bacterium
ATACCAGCGGCCAAAATTATTGACGGATGCGCCTCCCCTCAACTGTCATGGCCGGCCTTGTGCCGGCCACCCATTCTGCAACGCACGGAGCTGGTTGCCATCATGTTGAAATGGCTCCGCACCCGAGTGACCGTCGCGCTCGTTCCGCGATGGGTGGCCGGTACAAGCCCGGCCATGACAGTGGGAGGGGAGGTCGTCAGTCAGAAATTTTGCTCGCCGGTATAACATAGATCGGTGACACCGCTTCTAACGGTTTACGCCCGTTCAGCGCCATAGAACGTGGTCACCACGTGTTGCGCTTCTGCGAAGAACAGCCAGCGCTCAGTCAGCAGGCCGACCGCCATCGACGCCACCGCCGCGACGCTCGCGAACATCGACGCCACAGGCCCGCTCAGCATCGCGAGCAGGATCAGCGCCGCCGGCAGCGCGAAGGCCAGCACCACCGACACGCGACGCAGCTTGTCGGCATGCTTGCGCCCGACCTGGAAGCCCATTTCACGCATGACGTAGTTAGCTGTGCTGTGCGGCTGTTCCAGTACGCGCACCTTGCCAAAGCGGCCAAGACCCGTTGCGCTTTCCGCCGTCCAGACGCGCGACGCGCTGTCGATACGCTGCCAGTACATGCGCTTCAGGACGGCCGCCACCACGAGCGCAACAATGGCGCACCAGCCGATGAGGCTACGCTCTTCGCCAAACACGCCGTGCACGGCGAACGCCAGCACGGCCCCTGAGGCCACAGCCAGCGCCAGATAGATCGGCGTCACCAGCGGTTCGCTCCAGGCGCGGATGGTGGGCAGGCTCTGGTAGATCATGCCGGTGGCATAGACCGTGGCGGCCGCGCACGCGATCGACAGCAGCGCAAGCAACCCGAACAGGCTCGACCGCGCTGCGTCGCCAAACACCCAGACGAGCCCGAGCAGGCCCGCCGGGACGAACGTCGCCATGGCCGCCACGCCTTCGCGCGAGAGCCACGACGTGCGCCACTCCGAGAAGGCGCGCCACGCCCGCTCCGGCCGGCCGAGATGCAGTGTCGATGACAGCAAGCCGCCCGTGATCAGCGCCAACGCCAGCCCCACGCCGACCAAGCCGAACATGGCATTGCCTGCGACGCCATTGAGCAGGCCTGATGCGGCGAGCCATCCAAGCAGGCCATACCCCGCGCCCGAAGCCGTGGTGAAGAAAATGACGGAGTAAGCAGGATGCATTGCGTGGCGGAACCGCGGCTGGGAAGACGGTGACGAAAACGTGCCACAGGATGTGCCGGGCAGCAACTGGCGTCTGTGGGTGCTCAACCCGCAGCGACGCATCGCACTTTGGCAAAGTGCCGCCAGTGTGGCACCTGTGCGGCTCTCGCCTCAGGGGGCCGCATGAAGATCGCTATTCTCGATGACTACCAGCGCGTGGCGCTGACGATAGCCGATTGGTCGCGTCTGACGGCTGCGCACGCGGTCACAGTGTTCGATAAGCCTTTCGCATCGGAACATGCCGTGGCTGCGGCGCTGGCTGGCTTTGAGGTCATCACCATCATGCGCGAGCGCACGCCGTTTCCGCGCGCGCTGTTCGCGCGCCTGCCGGCACTGAAATTGCTGGTCACAACAGGCCATCGCAACGCGGCCATCGATATGCAGGCCGCTGTCGATCACGGCGTCACCGTCTGCGGCACGAGTGCACCCGGACATGCCACGGCCGAGTTGGCCTTCGGCATGATCATCGCGCACAGCCGCCATCTGGTGCTTGAGGCGTCAGCCATGCGCGAGGGCCGTTGGCAGACCACCGTCGGGCGCGATCTGCGCGGGCGCACGCTCGGCCTGCTGGGTCTTGGCAAACTCGGCTCGCAAATGGCGCGCTATGCGGCGGCCTTTGGCATGCCCGTGATCGCCTGGAGCCAGAACCTGACCGACGCGGCAGCGGCGGCCCAAGGCGCAACCCGTGTCGACAAGGACGACCTGTTCAAGCGCGCCGACATCATCTCGATCCACACCAAGTTGTCGCCCCGCACGACCGGCATCGTCGGCGCGCGCGAGTTGGCGCTCATGCAACCCGACGCGCTGTTGGTCAACACCTCGCGCGGCCCCATTGTGGACGAGCCCGCCTTGATCGCAGCCCTCACCGCCGGCCGCATCGGCGGCGCGGCCATCGACGTCTATGCCACCGAGCCGCTGCCGGCAGACCACCCGTTCCGGCGCACGCCCCGCACCCTGCTCACACCCCACATCGGCTACGTCACCGAAGAAACCTACCGGCAGTTCTACGGCGGCACCGTCGAGGCAGTGGAAGCGTGGCTGGCTGGCAAGCCCGTGCATGTGATGGGCGTGTGATCGGCGCGCCTCACCGCAACCGATGTCGTCGGATCTCGCGCGTAGTCATGACGGTTTCTAGACGCTTGCGCCGCTCATGCACAATTCCTGGGTTTACCTTGACGACAACGACGGAAGCGCATCACTTTGCGCGTTCCCCTCGCACCTGTGCTAGGCTGCCCTAGGCTGCCCTGCACAGACAGGCTCCGGCGCGCCCGGCAGTGAAGGACCGCAGAGTGCTCACGTTGGTTAAGAAACTGGTCGGCCGCCTTGTCGTCCTGGCTCTGCTGCTGGCTGGCGTCGGCGCGATCTATGCCGCCTCGACCAAGGACGGCCTGCAGAAGATGGGCTTTGGCAAGAAGGGCGGCGGCGGGCCCAACATGGCTGATTTGCCCGTCCCCGTGACCGGCACCGAGGCCAAGATCGTCAATGTGCCCGTGTTCCTCGACGGCGTCGGCACCGCCCGCCCGCTCAACACGGTGACGGTAAAGCCGCAAGTGGACGGCAAGATCCTCAAGCTGAATTTCAAAGAGGGCCAGACGGTCAAGAAGGGCGACCTGATCGCCGAAATCGACCCCACCCAATACAAGGCAGCCCTCGATCAGGTGATCGCCAAGAAAGCCCTGACGCAGACACAGCTGGATAATGCCCGTCGCGACAGCGAGCGCTACGCCCGCATCCCCGGCGTCATTGCGCAGAAAACCGTCGACACGCAGACAGCCCTTGTCGCCCAGCTCGAGGCGCAGGTGCGTTCGGACGAGGCCGCGGTTGTCAGCAGCCGCGCCGTGCTCGATTTCACCAAGATCACCTCGCCCTTGGATGGCCGCACCGGCATCCGGCAGGTGGACGAAGGCAACGTCATCCGCTCCGGCGGTGAGACCGGTATTGTCACCATCACGCAGCTACAACCTATCGCCGTGCTGTTCACCCTGCCGCAGCAGCAGCTGCGCCGGGTCAACCAGGCCGGCGAGCGCGGTGTGGTGAAGGTCGAGGCCTTCGAGGCCGATGGCAAATCCATCCTCGATACGGGCACGCTGCAGGTGGTCGACAACCAAGTCGACCAGACCACCGGCACCGTCAAAATGAAGGCCGAGTTCCCCAACGCCACGATGCAACTCTGGCCGGGCCAGTTCATCAATGTGCGCCTGCTGGTCGAGACGCTGCCGCAGGTTGTCGTGGTGCCGACGCCCGCCGTCCAGCGCGGGCCGAATGGCGTGTTTGTCTATGTGGTCGGAGAAGAAGATCGCGTTTCGATCCGGCCCGTGGAGTTGACGCAACAGACCGAGACGGAGAGCGTGGTCAAAGCCGGCATTGCGGCGGGCGAGCGGATTGTGACCGGTGGTTTTGCGCGCCTGCAAGACAAGTCGCGCGTGATCTTTGGCCGGCAGGGTGGCGAGCCCATCCCACCCAAAGCAACACCAGCAGGTGGCCAGCCGCAAGCCGGTGGCCCTGGCGGAGCCGGCGGTCAACGTTTCGCCCGCATTCGCGAGGTTTGTGGCGCTGATCTGGCGGTTCATTGCGCTGGCATCGAGCGTAGCGAGATGCGCACCTGCATGGCGACCAACCGGGCGAAGTTCTCGGCCCCCTGCCAAGCCGTCATCGCCGAAGGCGACGGCGCACCAGCGGCAACAGTGCCGGCAAATGCCGACCCGAAAGGTAGGGGCGACGGTACCGGCGGCAGCAAAGGCCGCAAGCGCGACGGTGCCGCGGCCGCAACGCCGGAGACGAAGACGCCATGATTGGCTGTTGGAGCCTTCTCTTTTCCCCCACTTCAGGAATCGGCGCGAACGTGACGCGTCGTCTGGTGTCTGACCTCGGTCAGACACCTCAAGTTAACGCCAATGCTCCCGAGCGGACTCAGCGATTGACATGAGCGTCTCCGCCCCCTTCATCCGCCGTCCCGTGGCGACAACGTTGCTGGCAATCGCGACGTTGATCGCCGGCTGGCTCGGCTATCTGAACCTGCCGGTTGCGTCGCTGCCGCAGGTCGATTTCCCGACCATCCAGGTGTCGACGCAACTGCCCGGCGCCAATCCGGATACGATGGCCAACCTCGTCACGGCGCCACTGGAGCGCCAGCTCGGCCAGATCCCCGGGTTGGAGACGATGACGTCGTCGTCAGCGCTGGGTCTCAGCCAGATCACCCTGCAATTCACGCTCAACCGCGATATCGACGCCGCCGCCCAGGACGTGCAGGCCGCCATTACAGCCGCCGGCTCAACGCTGCCGCGCACGCTACCGTTCCCGCCGGTGTATTCGAAAGTAAACCCCGCCGACGCACCCATCCTGACGCTGGCACTCACCTCGCCGACCGTCTCGATCCGCACCATGTCCGATCTCGCCGACACGCTCATCGCGCAGCGCATGAGCACCATCTCAGGCGTCGGCCACGTGACTGTTGAGGGCGGCATCAAGCCGGCCGTGCGCATCCAGGCTGACCTCTCGCGTCTGTCGAACTACGGCCTCTCGATGAGCGACCTCAGACAGGCCATCATCGCCGCCAACGTGTCGGGCCCGAAGGGCGCGCTCGATGGCGCCTACCAATCCTACACCATCTCGGCCAACGACCAGATCACGTCGGCTGCACAATACCGCAACGTTGTCGTCGCCTATCGCAACAGCGCGCCCATCATGCTGACCGACGTCGCCGAGATCATCGACGGGCTCGAGAACAACAAAGTCGGTGGCTGGTTCCGCGGCGAGGCGTCCGTCATCATCGACGTGCAGCGCCAGCCGGGTGCCAACGTCATCGACACTGTGCGCCGCATTCAACGCGAACTGCCACGCCTGCAAACGGCGCTGCCACAGGGCGTCAAGATTAACCTCGTGCACGACCGCACAGAGACCATCCAAGCCTCGATCCGCGACGTGCAGTTTACGCTGGTCCTGGCGGTGTTTCTGGTCACGCTGGTCGTGCTGGTGTTCCTGCGCGACATCCGCGCGACCATCATCGCCGGTGTCGCTTTGCCGACCTCGCTGATCGCCACCTTCGGCGTCATGTGGCTCGCTGGTTTCTCGCTCGACAACCTGTCGCTCATGGCGCTGACCATCGGCACCGGCTTCGTTGTCGACGATGCCATCGTGATGATCGAGAACATCGTCCGCCATATCGAGGACGGCGAGAGCCCCATGGAGGCGGCGCTCGAAGGTGGTCGCGAAATCGGCTTCACGGTGATCTCGCTGACGCTGTCGCTGATCGCGGTATTCATCCCGCTGCTGTTCATGACCGGCCTCGTCGGCCGCATGTTCCGCGAGTTCGCGCTGACGCTGACGATCGCGGTCGTCGTCTCAGCGATCGTGTCGCTGACGCTCACCCCCATGATGTGCGCACGGTTGCTGAAGGGGCACAAAGCACGTCCCCTCTCCTCCTCTTCAGGGGGAGAGGGAGACCGACAAGACGGCGCCTCAGCCGGCGTGTCGGTGGGTGAGGGGCAGCCGCTTGCTCCACGCCATTCGTCGGCAAGCACAACACTTGCAGACGCGTTGCCATCCGAACTAGCCGCTGCCCCTCACCCGCCCTTCGGGCACCCTCTCCCCCTGAAGACGGGGAGAGGGGAAATACTCGCCCGCCTCAACGACAACATCATCGCCGCCTACGGACGCTCGTTGACGTGGGTGCTGGAGCGCCAGGGCCTGACTTTGTTGACCACCCTTGGCACGGTGTTCCTGACCATCTGGCTGTATGCCGTCGCGCCCAAGGGCTTCCTGCCACTGCAGGACACGGGTCTCATCACGGGCGTGATCGAGGGCGGACCGGAAGCGTCCTTCGACGAGATGGTGCGCCTGCAGGCCGCCGTCGCCGAGGCAATCCGAAAAGACACCGACGTGAAAAGCGTCGTCACCGTCATCGGCGTGTCCGCGACCAACGTCACGCCGAACCAGGCGCATGTGAAAGTCACGCTCACGGAGCGCGGCAAACGCAAATCGTCCGTCGTGCAGATCATCGATCGGCTGAACATCGCGCTGCGCGCTGTGGGCTCGGTGCGGGTCTATTTCCTGCCCGTCCAGGACGTGCAGATCGCAACACGCCTGTCGCCCGCGCAGTATCAGTACACGCTGACAGGCACAGACACGGCGCTGATCTCGACGTGGGGCGCCAAACTCGCTGAGGCGCTGCGCACCTCCCCCATCCTGCGCGATGTCATCTCGGACGCCCAGGATGGCGGCCTGCGCGCGCGCATCAATGTTGATCGCGAAACCGCCGGCCGCCTCGGCGTGTCGATGCAGGCCATCAACGACGCGCTGAACGATGCCTTCGGCCAGCGCCAGATATCCACCATCTACGCCCAATCCAACCAATACCGCGTCGTGCTCGAAGCCCTGCCGCGCTATCAATCCGATCCGACCGCTCTCAATCGCGTCTACGTGCCCGGCACTGCTGGCGCACAGGTGCCGCTGTCGTCGGTTGCGACGATCGAGCGGGTAACCGCGCCGCTGTCGATCCAGCACCAGGAGCAGTTCCCGGCGCTGATGCTGTCGTTCAATCTCGCGCCGGGCTATGCGCTGGGCGACGCCGTCAACGCCATCACGGCCGCGCAGAAGGCGATCAGCATGCCCGACGCCATCACGGGCGGCTATACCGGCGATGCCGCTGAATTTGCCAAGTCGCTGGAGGGCCAACCGTGGCTGATCCTGGCTGCCATCGTCACCATCTACATCGTGCTCGGCGTGCTCTATGAGAGCTTTATTCACCCCTTCACGATCCTCACGACACTGCCCTCAGCCGGCATCGGCGCGGTGCTCGCCCTGCTGCTTTGCGGCATGGATCTCTCATTGGTTGCGTTGATCGGGATCATTCTGCTGATGGGCATCGTCAAGAAGAACGCGATCATGATGATCGACTTCGCGCTCGATGCCGAACGCACGCAGGGCGCTACCCCGCGCGACGCCATCTATGAGGCGTCCTTGAAGCGCTTCCGCCCGATCATGATGACGACGCTGGCAGCCCTGTTCGGCGCGCTGCCGCTGGCGCTCGAGTCGGGCACAGGCTCGGAGCTGCGCAACCCCTTGGGCGTCTCGATCATCGGCGGCCTGCTGCTCAGCCAGGTGCTGACGCTCTACACGACGCCCGTGATCTACCTCGCCATGGACCGGCTGAAGGGACGGGTGATGGGGACGGATAAAGCCGTCACCGCTGAGGGGGTGGCTTAAAGACGGCGACGGCGCATGCAGACCTTGCGATAGCGGAGTGGCGTCGCGCTGAGCTGACAGACTAAAAACTCCGCCGCACGCCCGTATCGATATGGAACAACCCGCCACCGTAGTGCTTGAGGCCGCCTACGTCAGGGTGCTTGGCCAGAAAGGCATACACCGCTGCCGGCTGTCCGTTGACGCGGAAGTCCACCGCCTGGCCAGATAGATGCAGGCTGCGAGACGCCCCCGCCTGCCGCCGCGTTTCGGCTCTGGCTTCGACATGTCGATGTGATGGACATGGAACCGACATCGTACCGACATCCGCTAGTGCGCGCCGCAGGGGCGGTAGTATACAGCTGTCGCCGCCGCCCTCTGCGTGCGCAATCGCCTCCGGCGCTGCCATGGGTATCACCACAAGAGTACGGCGACGCGGCGTCGGCGCTGTCGCGAGCTTGTGTTGCGAAGGGCGAGCTGTGAACGAGCTTTGGATCCAAGATTGCTCATGATCCTGGGCGTGGCCAGCCGACGAGGCCGCGCAGGTGGCGGTCACAGCACCAAGGGCAATAGCGAACCGGCAACGACGTGGCATGCCAAGCTCCAGACGGCGTGAGGTGATGTGAGTCGCGAACGGTCGCAGGACCGCTGCCGTCGAGGTTGAACGTGAGGATGTTTGAAAGTCCGCTGGCCAGACGCGTTAATCTATAATGTTGCGCGCTTGGACAGCGCCAAGCCGTCGGCGGTCGGGAACCAGACGTCCCCCTGTCGCCGCAACAGACCTTCATCCCTGAGCTTCTCAGCAGCCGGCTGGTGCAGGGCCGGAAGGCGTGAAATCGGCTGTATAGCGGCGATTTTCAACAACGCGACGTCATTGCCGGACAAGGTCCGTCGTAGAGACTGCATGTGAGGTACTCAGATCTGCCACAAGCCGCGATCAACAGGATCGAGGCGCGCAATGGAGTGGTCATTCCGCTGGTCAGCGTTGTTATGCTCCAAAGTGCGCATTCAACGCTTGTCACGGAAATGAGCAGACATTAACGCGGTAGTCGACAGAAAGTGTTGTCTGGACGTGTCGTGATTCCTAGTAAAGCGCCCCCAACGTCGGCCGCTTGCGTGCTAGGAGTGCAATCCGAACAAAGCCTTAGCCAAGACAGAGGGAGCTGCGGAGTTGGCTTCGCGTTCCCACTCCAGGCACTGAGCACAATTGCAGTCCTGTTGATAACTCCGGCTATGGACCCTACACGGGGCGTTGCGGCCGTCCTCAAGATCACCCGGCCCGCGTCGCTAATAGCCCGCGCGACATTTGCGACCGTCACACGCGCGGTGATCAAAAAGAATGCTGCATCCCCCTGAAAACAAACACGAAAGAAGCTCTGCGTGCCGGTCCATCGTATAGCAAAGATTTTTCAGCTGCTCTGGCGATCACGTGTTGACGACCTGCAACACACGGGATAGATACCCCTCACTCTCACGGTAGGTGGTAGGCCATCTTTCCGCGCACACTGGTGTTCCCGGGTACAACCCTGGCGCTCCGCGCAACAGTAGCCTAAACGCTGCCGTCTCAAAAGCAGAGACAGATTTGGGGCCACGATCTCCAGTGTGCGAAAGCATGCTCAGATCCTCTGGCGCAAGGGTCAGTCCGGCGCAAGCTGGGCGGGCCTGCAGTCATGCTGATGTGCCGCGCCCGTAATGGGCGGTTGCGCGTCGGTAGGAAATGCGTGTTGGGGCCAATGGGTCCTGATGTGATGGAAATGCGGCTCGAGCGGCGCAAGCCGCATGAGCCAAGCGGAGCGGGCGGATGCCGACAATTCAGCAGCTGATCCGGAAACCCCGGTCACCGAAGATCTATCGCGAGAAATCGCGCCACATGCAGGCCTGCCCGCAAAAGCGCGGTGTGTGTACGCGTGTTTATACGACGACGCCGAAGAAGCCGAACTCTGCGCTCCGTAAGGTTGCCAAGGTTCGGCTGACCAACGGCTTCGAGGTCATCGGGTACATTCCTGGCGAGGGCCATAACCTCCAGGAACACTCGGTGGTGATGATCCGAGGCGGCCGCGTCAAGGATTTGCCGGGTGTGCGCTACCACATCATCCGCGGCGTGCTTGACACGCAGGGTGTGTCGGAGCGTCGCCAGCGCCGCTCGAAGTATGGTGCAAAACGTCCGAAGTAATTTGGACGCTGCCTTAGCAACTTAAGACTTCTCCGCAAGGAGCCGAAAATGTCTCGTCGTCATAGTGCCGATAAACGCGTCGTTAACCCGGACCCAAAGTTCGGCGACATCGTCTTGTCCAAGTTCATGAACTCGATCATGTACGAGGGCAAGAAGTCGGTCGCCGAGGGCATCGTGTATGGTGCGTTTGAGCGCATCCAGACGAAGGCCAAGGCGGATCCGCTCGCCATGTTTAAGCAGGCGCTTGAGAATGTCGCGCCGGCTGTCGAAGTGCGCTCGCGCCGCGTCGGTGGTGCAACCTACCAAGTGCCGGTCGACGTGCGGACTGAGCGCCGTCAGGCATTGGCGATCCGCTGGATCATCGCTGCCGCCCGTGCGCGCAACGAGAATACGATGGAGGAGCGGCTGGCGGGTGAGTTGCTCGATGCCGGCAATAACAGGGGGTCCGCGGTGAAGAAGCGCGAAGACACTCACAAGATGGCGGAAGCAAACCGCGCGTTCTCGCATTATCGCTGGTAATCGAATAATCGTACTGAACAGGATCACCGGCCGGCGCGGCGCCCAATTGGCGCCCCGGCCGCAGTGGACCGAACCCTAGGACAAGAGGCTCACCATGGCCCGCGAATATAAAATCGAGGACTACCGAAATTTCGGCATCATGGCGCACATCGACGCCGGCAAGACCACGACCACCGAACGCATTTTGTACTACACCGGCGTGAGCCACAAGATCGGTGAAGTGCACGACGGCGCCGCCACCATGGATTTCATGGAGCAGGAAGCTGAGCGCGGCATCACCATCACGTCCGCCGCCACCACTTGCTTCTGGCAGGGGCGCGACGGTAAAAAGCGCCGCCTAAACATCATCGACACTCCCGGCCACGTCGACTTCACCATCGAAGTGGAGCGCTCGCTGCGCGTTCTGGACGGCGCTGTTTGCGTGCTCGACTCAAACCAAGGCGTCGAGCCGCAGACCGAAACCGTTTGGCGCCAAGGCGACAAGTACGGCGTGCCGCGCGTGATCTTCTCCAACAAAATGGACAAGACTGGCGCAGACTTCTACATGTGCCTTGCCGACATCAAAGAAAAGCTCGGTGCCAAGGCCGTCCCGATCCAGCTGCCGATTGGCGCTGAGGACAAGTTCCAGGGCATCGTCGACCTGATTGAGATGGAATCCGTCATCTGGGAAGGTGACGACAAGAATGCCAAGATGGTCAAGGGACCGATTCCTGCCGACCTCGTCGATCTCGCTGCTGAATATCGCGCTGCCATGATCGAAGCCGCTGTCGAGATGGACGACACGGTGATGGAAGCGTACCTGATGCACGGCAAGGAGCCGGACAAGGATACGATCCGGCGCCTGATCCGCAAAGCAACCGTCACCCGCGCCTTCTATCCGATGTTGTGTGGCTCCGCCTTTAAGAACAAGGGCGTACAGACGCTCCTGGATGCCGTCGTCGACTTTCTGCCGGCGCCTTCTGATCGTGATGCTTACAAGGCAATCGACTTCAAGACGGACGAGCCGACCGAGCGTAAGCCGCTCGACTCCGAGCCGCTGTCCATGATCGCCTTCAAGATCATGAGCTTCGAGCACGTTGGTCAGCTCACGTTCTGCCGCGTCTATTCGGGTAAAGCCGAGACGGGCATGGCGCTCGCGCAAACGACGCGCAACAAGAAGGAGCGCATTGGTCGCATGTATCTGATGCATGCCGATGAGCGCAAACCGATCGAAGAAGCTTTCGCTGGCGACATCATCGCGCTGCAAGGTCTGAAGGATACACGCACGGGCGAAACGCTGTGTGATCCCACCAAGCCCGTAATCCTTGAGAAGATGGACTTCCCGAACCCCGTCATCGAGCTCAAAATCGAGCCGAAGACGAAGGCGGACCAGGAAAAGATGTCGACGGCGCTGTACAACATGGCGCTCGAAGATCCGTCCTTCCGCGTCTCCGTCGATCCGGAGAGCGGCGAGACCATTCTCAAGGGCATGGGCGAGCTTCATCTCGACATCAAAGTCGACATCCTGAAGCGCACACATGGCGTGGAAGCCAACGTGGGCGCACCGCAGGTCGCCTATCGCGAGAGCCTCGCACGGGCCACTGAGATCGACTATTCGCACAAAAAGCAGACCGGCGGTACGGGACAGTACGCCCGCGTGAAGATGAAGCTAGAGCCGAACGAAATCGGCGGCGGCAATGTGTTTGAGTCGGTGATTGTCGGTGGTACCATCCCGAAGGAGTACATCCCTGGCGTTGAAAAGGGTGTCAACTCGGTTTGGGACGCTGGCGTCCTGATCGGCTTCCCGTTGGTTGACATGAAAGTGTCGCTTTATGACGGCGCCTTCCACGAAGTTGACTCGTCGGCGATCGCCTTCGAAATCGCGTCACGCGCGGCGATGAAGGAAGGGTGCGAAAAGGCGGGTGTCCGCATTCTCGAGCCGATCATGGACGTGGAAGTCGTGACGCCGGGTGACTTCGTTGGTGGTATCATCGGCGACATCAACAGCCGTCGTGGCCAGATCCGTACCCAGGAAATGCGTGGCAACGCCACCGTAATCCGCGCCAACGTCCCGCTTGCGAACATGTTTGGCTATGTCAGCCAGCTGCGTTCGCAATCGACGGGGCGTGCATCCTACTCGATGCAGTTCGCCCACTACGCTGAAGTGCCGCGCAACGTGGCCGAGGAAGTTAAGAAGAAATACGCCTGATCCCGACGCGGACTGCACGTCCCGCCTGATGAAACACGCCCCGCACGGGGTAGACGACTGAGGAGTTGGCCATGGCCAAGGAAAAATTCGAGCGTAACAAGCCGCACTGCAACGTCGGCACCATCGGTCACGTTGACCATGGCAAGACCACGCTGACGGCGGCGCTGACGGTTGTCTCGCAGGCGCGCGGCTGGACCAAGACCGCCATCGCCTATGACGAAGTCGCCAAGGCGTCTGAGTCCCAGGGCCGTCGCGATCCGACCAAAATTCTGACC
>JANMGQ010000217.1:0-6812 GCA_031374735.1 Hyphomicrobiaceae bacterium
CGAGATCGATCAGTTGCCCGACCCGGAGATAGCGGTCGAGAAGGAGGCGATCCTCAGCGGAAATGCTTCCCTTTGCATTTTCGCGCAAAAGCTTGGCAACAGCCTTTTTCGAGGACGCATCGAAGCTCAACAGCAGCAGCGCGCGCGCGCGGCCTCAGGTGACATGTCCGCGCTGTCGGGGCGCACGACGCCGTCGAGGATGTCGGCTTCGGTTGGTGACTTCAATGCACTCATGGATACAAAGTACTACGGCGGGCCGCACGACAGCAAGATGATCGTCAACGCCGACAGCCGTCCCGGCCAGATTCACTCGGTCAATGGTGACCGCACGCGCCGCATGGAAACCTATTTCGCCACCTATCCGAACACCTACTACGCCGGTGGCAGCAGTCGCCGCGACGAGTACGGCGACGACCTGATCACAGGCCGCGTCGCGAGGTCGATCGCTGATCCTGCAAGCAAAAATTCCGAACAACCCTTAAGTCTATGATATAAAAAACAAAACAAGAATGCCCAGGCAGCTATTGTCTCTGCCATTGTCGTTTCACAACACCGACGACCCTTGACGGACAGTGGGCTCCGCGAACAGTGGCCAAAACGAGGATCACAGTCTTGAGCCAACCCCTCAAACAAGAACCCGCCATGACCGACACAGCCGCCACAACCCGTGCCTTGCTTCAGCGCTATTATGCGGCGTTCAACGCTGGCGATAGTGATGCGATGCTCGCCTGTCTCGCTGACGACGTGGTGCACGATGTGAACCAGGGCGAACGGCGCAGCGGCAAGGAAAAATTCCGCGCCTTCAACGCTCGTATGGCACACTGCTACGGCGAGAAGCTCGAAAACATCACGCTGCTGATATCCGAAGATGGGCGCCGGGCTGCGGCCGAATTCAATGTGAGCGGCACCTACAAGAACACCGACGAAGGACTGCCGCCAGCTGCCGGCCAGACATATGTGCTGCCCGCTGGCACCTTCTTCGCCATCAAGGACGGCCGCATCACGCGCGTCACCACGTATTACAATCTTACCGACTGGTTGATGCAGGTGACCGGCGAGACAGGCTGACGGAGGTCGGCCCCGTCAGCCCAGGCCGTTCCTGATCGCAGGCCTTTACTTCACGCCGAGCAGTTCGACATCGAACATCAGCGTTGCGTTCGGAGGAATAGCGCCGCCCGCGCCGCGCGCGCCATAGCCGAGTGCCGCTGGAATGATCAGCGTGCGCTTGCCACCGATCTTCATGGAGGCGACGCCTTCATCCCAGCCTTTGATGACGCGGCCTTGGCCGAGCGGGAATTCGAAGGGCTCGCCGCGGTCGACGGAGCTGTCGAACTTCTTGCCCTTCTGGCCATCGTTATAGAGCCAACCCGTATAGTGCATGACGCAGGTCTGGCCAGCTTTGGGGGCCGCGCCCGTACCAACAACTGTGTCGATGTATTGCAGGCCAGAGGACGTTGTTGTCGGTGTCATGGGGTTTCCTTGCTGGGCGAAAGCTGCGGGGGCACCGATGGTTGCCGTCAGCGCGAGCAGGACGTGTCTGCGATCCATAGGTGTGCTCCGGTGCGGCGTCGATCGTCGATGGCGCGCAGGGCATAGGCGGGAAACGCAGCGATGGCAAACGCGTCATGACGCCCTTTGAACCCGGTGCGGAAACCGCTTAGGTCTTCGGGACCATCAAACTGGATTGCCCGTCGTCCCCATGCGTCCTCTCCATCCCGTCTCCTCAGGTGCGCGCTTCGCCTATGGCATCGCGTTCTTTGCCGCCTTTGTGGCGCTTTGGTCGGTTGCGACCTTTGGCGGCTTCGTCTCCAAGACCTTCCTGGCAAGCCCGCTGGCCATGATCCAAGAAGGTTGGCTGCTGTTGACGAAGTTCGGCTTCCTCTACGACATCGGCATGACCATCTGGCGTGTCGTCGGCGGCTTTGTGCTCGCAGCGCTCATGGCCGTGCCACTCGGTCTCGTCATGGGCGCTTATAAACCGATCGAAGCAGCGCTTGAGCCGTTCGTCTCGTTCGCGCGCTATCTGCCCGCGTCCGCATTCATTCCGCTGCTGATCCTGTGGGCTGGCATCGGGGAACTGCAGAAGCTGCTGGTGATCTTCATCGGCTCGGTGTTCCAGATCATTCTGATGGTCGCTGTCAGCGTCGGCAGCACACGGCGCGATCTGGTTGAGGCCGCCTACACCTTGGGTGCCGGCGACAAGGGCGTCGTGCGCCACGTGCTGCTGCCCTCAGCGGCTCCTGAGATCGCCGAAATCCTGCGCCTCGTTCTGGGTTGGGCTTGGACCTACGTGATCGTGGCCGAATTGATCGGCTCGTCGTCGGGCATCGGCCACATGATCGTTGACAGCCAGTCGCTGCTCAACACCGGCCAGATCATTTTCGGCATCATCGTCATTGGCCTAATTGGCCTGGCGTCGGACTTCCTGGTCAAGGCGTTCAACGCCTGGCTGTTTCCCTGGAAGCTCGCCTGAGGAGCGCAACTCCAGCGCTATTCGCGAGATAGGTGGACCGCGAGACGTGTCTTGAGGTCGCTTGAGATGACGCGAGCCGCGCGGTTCTCTGCGTCTTCTTTGGCGCGCACGTTTGCGTATATCGCTGAGAAGCGCTCGAAGTTTGCGCGGGCGACGCTGCGACCTTCGCTGTCGACCTTGCCAGTGGCGATGTCGACAAGGCGATAGACGGCTTCGACCTGATAGGTCTGGCTGGTCGAATCACCGGTCACCTGCACGCCGTTGGTCAGCACCGACTCGGTCAACTTGACCTCAACGCGCTTGGTCGGCTTGGCTGCGTCTCCAGCAGCGGATGTACGCTCAAAAATCAGGTCATTGCGGATGCGCTGCCCCACCCGGCCAGGGATGGTCGCGATATCGAGGATAGCAAAGCGCGCGTCGGTGCGCTCACCCGTTGCGCCCGTCGCATACAGTGGCTGGAAGCCGCCGCCACCGCATCCGCCAAGCAGCAGAGCCGAGAGAACAACTGCACCACAAGCTGCGATAGCCTTGCGAGAGACAGCCTTGCGAGAGACAAGCTGAGGGGTTCGGGGAGCTGTGCTCCCCGAGCGGGTGTGGGTGGCAACCCACGCGCGTCGCGCTCCCAGCCGGATCATTGACGTCCCCTACTGTCAAACTTCAACGAGTCTTCTCGCACCCTGCACCCTGTCAGCGCAACTGCTGCCGCCGCGACCGAGACCAAAGTGTTGCCGATGGGCCGCGACGGACGAAATGTGAACAAACAGGTCCGCCTTGTCGATCCGTTGGCCTCTCATTTGCCTGCCTCAGCGCGCACCGATAGGCGTGTGCTCGAATTCTCGATCTATGCCCCCTTTTTCCCATCGCGGCGAACGGGCATAGTCGCTCCACTCGATATACCTGTCCGCCCGGGAGATCCACACATGACTGCTTGGTTCCGCACCACCGCGACTGCGTTCGCAGCCCTCGCACTGACGGCGACGCTCGCCGACGCCCGCCCCGTAAAATGGGCTCGTTCAGGCGATGCCCTCACGTTTGATCCTCACTCCCAAAACGAAGGGCCGACCAACAACCTGCTGGCGCAGGTTTACGAGACGCTCATTCATCGCGCCATTGATGGCAAACTCAACCCGCTGATCGCCACGGAATGGAAAGTCACCGACGATCCAACGGTATGGGAGTTCAAGATCCGCTCCGGCGTGAAGTTCCACCTCGGCCAGGATCTCACCGCCGAGGATTGCGCCTATTCGATCGAGCGGGCCATGCAGGCCAACTCCGGCATGCGCGGGCTGCTGACGTCAATCGAGAGCGTCAAGGCCGTCAATCCGACCACACTGCAGATCAAGACCAAGGGGCCGAACCCGCTGCTGCCGTCCTACCTCACCGGCATCTTCATGATGAGCAAGGCATGGACCGATTCCGTTGGCGCCGGCACCGTGCAGGATTTCAAAGAAAAGAAGGACAACGCCGCCGTCCGCCAAGCCAACGGCACGGGCGCCTACACGCTCGTGTCCCGTGAGCAAGATGTGAAGACGGTTCTGAAAAAGAACGACGGCTATTGGGACAAGTCGATCAAGCACGGCTTCACCGAGATCGCCTATGTGATCATCAAGCAGGATGCGACACGCGTTGCAGCGCTGCTCTCGGGCGAAGTCGACATCGTGCAGGATATGCCGGTGCAGGACATCGAACGCGTCGCGGGCACGGCCGGTTACAAAGTCAATCTCGGGCCCGAGAACCGCTCGATCTTCCTCGGCTTCAACGTCGCCAAGGAACCGGCCGCCGCAACCGACGTGAAGGACAAGAACCCGTTCGCCGACAAGCGCGTGCGCAAGGCCATCTCCATGGCCATCGACCGCGAGGCGATCCAGAAGCGCGTCATGCGCGGCCAATCGGTTCCATCCAACACCATCGTGCCGCCGTTCGTTGCCGGCTACACGAAAGAGATGGACGCCGTGCAGAAGGTCGACACGGCCGGCGCCAAGAAACTCATGACCGACGCCGGTTTCCCCAACGGCTTCTCATCGCGCCTCGATTGCCCGAACGATCGCTACGTCTCAGATGAGGCGATTTGTCAGGCCGTCGCCGCCATGCTCGCGCGCATCGACATCAAGGTGAACCTGAACTCGCAGTCCAAGACGAAGCACTTCCCAATGATCGAGAAGAACCCGCCGGAAACGGATTTCTTCCTGCTCGGCTGGGGCGTGCCGACCTATGACAGCGAGTACATCTTCTCGTTCCTCTATGCGGGTCGCGAGGGCAAACTGGGCGCCTTCAACGGCACCCGCCTCAACGACGCCGATCTGAACAAGAAGATCGTCGCGCTGTCGTCGATGACCGACCTCAAGAAGCGCGATGCGCTCGTTGCGGAGATCTGGGGCCAGCTGCACGAAGACACCATCTACGTGCCGATCCACAACCAGACGCTCGCCTACGCGATGAAGGACAGCCTCGATCTGCCCGTCTCGCCGCAGAACAACATCGACATGAAGTTCTACGCGCCGGTGAAGTGAAGCATCTGCCCAACACGACGAGAAGGCCGCCCGCGTGGCGGCCTTTTTCTTGACGCATCAAAGGAATTGGCCATGCCGGCGAAGCTCAAGCCGACGTCTCCACCGCGCACCAACACGCCGCCCGAATTGGCGCGCCTGAAGGATCTCCTGCTTGAGGCCGCCGACATCGGTTCGGCCGCATCCGTGCTGCGCTGGGACCAGTCGACGTACATGCCCTCAGGCGGCGCCGCAGCGCGTGGGCGGCAGTTGTCGCGCCTGTCGGAGATCGCGCATAAAAAGCGCACCGATCCCGCGATCGGCAAGCTGCTGGATAAGCTGCAGCCGTATGCCGAAAACGTCGATCCGAAATCTGATGACGCGCGCCTGATCGCCGTCACGCGGCGCGACTACGAGCGCTCGATCCGCATCCCCGCCGACTTCATCGCGCGCAAGAGCCAGGCATCGTCCGCGTCCTATTCAGCCTGGGTGAAGGCCCGCCCGCTGAGCGACTTTGCCAGCATGCGCCCGCACCTGGAACGGACGCTTGATCTTTCGCGCGAGTATGCCGGTTTCTTTCCCGGCTATGACCACATCATGGACCCACTGATCGGGCCTGACGAAGGCGTGATGACGACGGAGACCAAGGCGCTGTTCAAGTCGCTGCGTGCAGCCCTGGTGCCAATGGTGCAGGCGATCAGCGCGCAGAAGGAAACCAGCGACGCCTGCCTGCGCAAACAGTATCCGCAGGTGCAGCAGCTGAAGTTCGCAAGCGAAGTTGCCCGCGACATGGGCTACGATGATACACGCGGCCGCCTCGACCTCACCGCGCATCCCTTCATGATCCGCTTCAGCCCCGACGACGTGCGCATCACCACGCGCGTGCGCGACGACGATCTGTCGGATTGCCTGTTCTCGGTCTGGCACGAGGCCGGGCACGCCTTCTATGAGCTCGGTGTCTCTCACGATCTGACGCCACCGATCGCGGGCGGCACGTCGCCGGGTGTGCATGAGAGCCAGTCGCGCCTGTGGGAGAATCTCGTCGGCCGCAGCCGCGGTTTCTGGGAGCACTACTATCCCGCTCTGAAGCGCGAATTCCCCGACCAGCTCAAGGGCGTCTCGCTCGACACGTTCTATCGCGCCATCAACAAGGTCTCGCGCTCGCTCATTCGCACGGACGCCGACGAGGTCACCTACAATCTGCATGTCATGATCCGCTTCGATCTCGAAAGCGATCTGCTCGAAGGCAAGCTCGCGGTGGCCGATCTGCCGGACGCCTGGAACGCGCGCTATCAGTCGGATCTCGGCGTCGTCGCGCCTGACCATACCGACGGCGTGCTGCAGGATGTGCATTGGTATTCCGGCAGCATCGGTGGCGTGTTTCAGGGCTACACCATCGGCAACGTGCTGTCGGCGCAGTTCTATAATGCAGCGCTCAAGGCGCATCCCGAAATCACCGTTGACGTCGCCGCCGGCAGCTTCGGGACGCTGCACACTTGGCTGAAGCACAACGTCTATCAGCACGGCCGCAAGTTCGGCGTCCACGATCTGCTCAAGCAGGCGACGGGCGGAAAGATGCGCGTTGAGCCGTATCTGCAGTATCTGCGCACGAAGTATGGCGCGCTGTACGCCCTCTAGTCGCCAACGCCGCAGGCGTTGTCAGTTGCGCGCACGACGCGATGCAGGAGGCCGACAGCACGTGCGACGCGCAGCACCCAAACATGGTTAACGCCACAAGCCACGGGCAAAGCCCGTTCGCCTCTCCCCGCCATTTCAAGCCGGCGGAGAGGCGGGGCGGATGCCCAAGTCTGATGGGCGGATAAGCGTGCAACGTTCGGCCTGTTGCCTTGGCC
>JANMGQ010000269.1:0-3972 GCA_031374735.1 Hyphomicrobiaceae bacterium
GTGAACCCGGCCTCGCAAGTTGAAATGCGAAAAACGACGCAGCATCTGATCTATCTGCGCTTCAGCAAAGTTCAAGATGTGCAAGTGGGCCGGGCTTGTGGACGGCTCGGGCTATTGAAGGCCCGACCCGACCACAATCCCTCTGGCGGAGCGAGTTAACAGAGAAGGGACATCTGAACTTTGCCAGAGAAGGGGACATTTCAACTTTGCTCTTACACAGAAGTTGCCGACTGGACCACCCGGCGCAATGCTGCTAGCGTGAAAGCCAACTGGTACTTCACGACCGCCGCGCCCGTGTGAAGCTGAAGTGCCTATATCCGGCGATTTGGTACGTTCCGGGGCGCGGGTTGCGCACCACCGGCCAACAGGAGCTGCTGCATTTTAGTCAGGTCATCGAGTTTGCGACGTATGCTTAAGGCGCCGGTTGAACGCTTGGATGTGATTGGTTTCGGGAACGGCTGAAGCAGATTCGACGTCAACTGAGATACGGCTCGTCCGGCGTACGGCTCCGCAGAACACGGGCCGGTGTGCCGACAGCAACGACGCACGCCGGTAGGTCGCCTGTCACTGTCGCATTGGCTCCGACGACAGTGTCCGCGCCGATAGATACGCCGTGCACGGCCGTAGCGGCCATGCCGAGGAAGCTACGGGCGCCGACGCGCACCGTGCCGCCGAGTGCGGCCGCCGGCGCGAGGGTGACGCAATCCCCGATGACATCGTCATGCTCGACGATCGTGTTGGTGTAGAGTGAGACGTGCGCACCGACCCATGCTGCGGCGCAAACGATGGCGCCCGCGAGCACAGCGGAGCCCTCCCCGACAGTCGCGAAGCGCGAGATCGACGCCCGCGGGTGAACGACGGTGACAAACTCGAAATCGGGGCGAAGCGCCCGGATGTGTGCGACAATCGTCTCGCGACGGAAATTGTCGCCGACGGCGACGATGCCGCGACGCGGTCCAAGCCGGTCAACAAGAACCTCGCTCTCGGGCCAAGCAGGGAAGCCGAGCATGCTCGCGCCCGGCTTCACTTCGGGCGCGAGGAACGCAGATACGGAAAAATCGCCTGACGCCACGGCCGCATCGGCGACAACGCGGGCATACCCGCCCATGCCGAATATGACGATCGGTTCTGCCACCGTGCAGCCCTCTGTCGCGGGTTCTAGACGTTGGAAAAGCGGCCATTCTTCAGCATGCGGTAGCCGCGCAACAGTTCGCCGATCCCTTTGTCGATCGGCCAATCTGGCGTCCAGCCAGTCTTCTCAAGCTTCGCATTAGACACGATGTAATCGCGCTTGTCCGGATCTTCACCGATCGGAGCCTCGATGAACACGAAATTCGGCACTTGTTTCTTGATCTCGGCGCAAAGCTCGAGTTTCGACAGGTTCGCTGTCGAGAGACCGAGGTTGAAGGCATTCGCGTTCATCGTTTTGTAGTTCTCGATACCGTGTTGGAACGCCTTCGCCACGTCCCGCACATGGATGTAGTTGCGCTTAAAGTGTCCCTCGAAGATGACGACGGCGCGATCAGTCACGGCGCGCCAAGTAAAATCATTGACCAGAAGGTCGAGCCGCATGCGCGGCGCCATGCCAAACACTGTGGCGAGGCGGAAGGTGACGCCGTTGCCAGAATCGAGAACAGCCTTCTCAGCGTCGCACTTGGTCGTGCCGTAAAGCGAAATCGGCCGAAGCGGCGTTTCCTCTGTGCAGAACTCACCCTTCTGGCCGACGCCATATCCTGAGTTCGTCGTTGGGTACAGCATGCGCTGCCCCTTGCCGACGTGCCGCACCATCATGCGCACGGCATCGAGATTGGTGGTCGTGGCATTGATCGGGTCCTGTTTGCAAAGCGGTGCGCCAACCAAGGCCGCCAGCGGAATCAAGATATCGGCTTTGGCGAAGATTGGCTTCATCACCGCCTCGTCGCGAGCATCGGCCTTGATCGGCGTAAAGTTGGGATCAGCGCAGCACAGCGCGAGCGTCGTGTCGCCAGTCGGAAAGGTATCAACCGCATCGACCGCATAGCCAGCCTGCAACAAGCGAGGCACCATGATCGAGCCGAGATAGCCGGCGGCACCTGTGATGACGACGCGTTCCATGTCAGCGCTCCGTGTTGGTGTGTAGTCACGTGGTTTCAGAAAGATAGCGTGCCACCACGTCCTTGGACGGGCCATCGACTTTTATGCAGCCTTTGTCGAGCCACACGACGCGCGAGCACACCTTTTCGATTGTCGGCAACTCGTGACCGACCATGACGACGATGCTGGTTACATCGAACATCCGTTCGCATATTGATACTGCCTGTCCGCGCTGTGACAAGTGAGGCCCGGCTAAGGTGCCACGAGCCCGCGGTGCAGGCAATGAGAGGGCGCCAGATAGCGAAAAACCTCTGGCATCCCAAGGTCAGCCGAGCACTGTGCGGAAGGCCGCCGCAAGTCGGTCTCCAATTGCGCCGTCGACGTAGTGCGACGTCGGCAGATTGACCCCGGATTCCGACAGATGCCGGGTCACCGGACACGGCCGTGCCCAACGCTTGTAGGCGGGCATCATCGAAAGGCCGTTGAAGAACGGGCGCAAATCGATGTTGGCCTTCTTACACGCCTCGATCAGGGCCGGGCGCTTGGCGGCCGGCACAGTCGCACACGCGAACCACGACACCGGCGTGAAGCGGGGTGGCAGCGGCGGGGGCATCTCGACGCCTGGGATGCCGGCCAGTTTCTCGGCGTACATCTTCTGAATCGCCGCACGCGTTGCCAGGATTTCGTCCATGCGCGCGAGCTGTGCACAGCCGATCGAGGCTTGCGGGTTGGTCATGCGATAGTTGAAGCCGATCTCCTCGTGCCAATAGCGTCGCTCGGGCCGCATGCCGTGGTCGCGCAACACGCGCATGCGCTCGGCGAGTTGTGGGGTGCGTGCGAGGCACATGCCGCCCTCGCCAGTCGTAATGATCTTGTTGGCGAAGAACGAGAACGTCGAAACGTCGCTGAACGACCCGACAGGCTTGCCGTCGTAATGCGCGCCATGGGCCTCCGCGCAATCTTCGATCACGTAGATGCCGTGTTCGCGCGCGGTGGCGCAGATCTCGGTCATCGGTGCCGGTCGGCCGAAAACGTGCACCGGAATGACGGCGCGGGTCGCGCGTGTGATCGCCCTCTGAAACGCCTCAGCAGACATGCACCAAGTCGTCGGATCGACGTCGACGATGACCGGCGTCGCGCCCGTCTGGACCACCGTGTTGATGGTCGCAGCGAAGGTGAGGTCCGGCACGATCACTTCGTCGCCCGGACCAATCCCGAGCGCATGCAGCGCGAGATGGATCGCCACTGTGCCATTCGAAACGGCAACGCCGTGTGGCATCGCGCAGCGTGCAGCAAACGTCTGCTCAAAGCGGCCGATGTACTCACCGGTACTTGAGATCCAGGTGGAGAGGAACGCGTCGAGATGATTGCGCAATTCTGCTGACGTCAGATGCGGCTCCGCAACCGGAATGAACGTCTTCGTGCGATCAACAGCAACGGCATCGAGCCGCCCTTCGCGGTCGAACGAAGGTGAAAGGCGCGACGTGTTCAGCGACACCCGCGCTTCACCGGCATGCGCCGTCGCATAGCGGCCGTCGCGGACCAGCGCACGCGCTGACTCGAGTGTCATCGCACCCGCAATGCTGCCAGCACCGTCAATGAGCAGAACCTCGCCGGAGCCGTTGTTTATTGCCTTCTCGACCGCCGCGAGCAGCGGCGCGTCAGCCTCTATGATGAAAGCTGACGCTGAGGTCTTCGTCCCCACGATGCTCTTCGCCGCGACGCCATGAACAGGTCTCATCATGATATCCCCGGTGTGACGACGGTAGCCTGCTCCGCCGTCGGCTTGATAACTGTTTGCTGGTAGTTCGATGTCAATTCCTGGTCAAACAGGACGATGCGCGACCCCTGTCGCTCAAATCTGAACGGAACATGGAACATGTTGTTCAGCGCAGCGAC
>JANMGQ010000270.1:0-13317 GCA_031374735.1 Hyphomicrobiaceae bacterium
TCAACATATGCAGTAAACCGCTCGTCACTGCCCGTTGCGCGTTGACCCATCGTGTTCGCTCCCGTTGCCAAAGATGGAATCTCGGCAGCTATAGGAGTCGCGGCAGTCATCGACTGTGGTTTAATGACTCAGTAAGACTAGGCTGGTTGCCATCACGTTGAGATGGCTCAACACCCACATGCCGCAGCGCTCGTTGCGCGATGGGTGGCCGGGACAAGCCCGGCCATGACAGTGGGAGGGACAGGTCGTCAGTCAATATTTCTGCTCGCCAGTATGAGACGTTCCGCGCTGGGCGCGAGCAGCCTGCGCCTCGAGTTCATCGCGCAGAAAATCCATGTCCTGGCCAGCTGAGCGCAGCTTATCGAGAACGGTTGCAACAGGATCGACGCGAGCATGGGCAGCGGCCCAGGCGACCAGCGATCGGGTGCCAGAGGCGCAGTGGGCGAGGATGGGCCCATCGAGCTCAGCCAGCGCGTCGGCCATCCGAGCGACCACCGCGTCGGTGAAGATCTCGTGCTTGGTCGCAGGCACATGGCAAAACTGCAGGCCGGCGCGCTGCGCAAGGACCGCCTCGTCATCGGCCGTCAGCTGGTTCGAGGCCTCGCCGTCTGGCCGGTTCGATATGATGGCTTTGAATCCAAGCCGCGCAGCTGCCTCGAAGTCCTCAGGCGCCATGGCGCCGGTCACGGCGAAAGCGGGCGTCACGCGGATGATTTTGTCCATGCCGTCGGCCTTCGGTCGCGCGTTGGGCGCTTGGGTGGTGTGCGCTAAGCATGATTTGATTCGGCAGATATTGAGAAAGGAAATTGCTGATGCTAGCGTCAATTTGTGGCGGTTCGATAATATTTTGCTCATCAAGCCCGATTGGTCGCGTGCTGTTCCGCGCGCAATCGTGGCCGGATTGAGCAGGGGGAAAATGCACGTGTCCATGACGCTTGACCAAATGGATCTCAAGATTTTGGCGTTGTTGCAAGCCGATTGTACGCGGCCGGTATCCGAGATCGGCAAAGAGGTGGGCTTGTCGACCACGCCCTGCTGGCGACGCATCCAGCGCCTGGAGGAGGCCGGGATCGTACGGCGTCGCGTGGCCGTGCTCGATCCGGCCAAGGTGAATGCCGGGGTCACCGTGTTCGTATCAATCAAGACCGACACGCACAGCGTCGAATGGCTGGACAAGTTTCACTCGGCTGTCACGGATTTCCCCGAAGTCGTCGAGTTCTACCGCATGTCGGGCGAGGTCGATTATCTCTTGCGTGTTGTCGTCCCCGACATCGCCGCCTATGACGCGTTCTACAAAAAGCTGATCGGGCGCATTTCGATTGCAAAGGTGTCGAGCGCGTTCGCGATGGAGCAGATCAAATACACGACCGAGCTGCCACTCGCCTTCGCCCGCCGCCTGGTTGAGGCTGCAAAAGACGCTTGAGGACACCGCATGACCACCGTTCGCCGCTTGCTGATCACCGGAGCCGGAGGCGATGTCGGTCGCCGCATCACGCCGCTGCTGAAGTCCGCTTATGATGTCACGCTTTCGGACATGAAGCCGTTCGATGATCCGCCTGGCCTGCCGTTCGTCGAGGCCAACATCACCGATCGGGCGGCGGTCGACCGTGCCGTCGCCGGTATCGATGGCATCGTCCATCTCGGTGGGCATTCGGTCGAGGGCACCTGGGAGCAGATCCGCTCGGCCAACATCGACGGCTGCTACAACCTCTTCGAGGCCGCGCGCGTTGCCGGCGTCAAGCGCATCATTTTCGCCTCCTCCAACCACGCCGTTGGTTTTTACCCGCGGACAGAGATTATCCCCCACAACGTGACCGTGCTGCCTGACAGCCGCTATGGCGTGTCGAAAGCCTTCGGCGAGGCTCTCGGCGCGTTCTATGCGCTCAAGCACGGCATCAAGGTGACCAGCCTGCGCATTGGCAACGTCGGTGAGAAGCCACTCGATATCCGCCGCCTCGCCATCATGTTGCACCCGGAAGACCTCGTGCAGTTGATACGCATCGGCCTTGACCATCCCGGGATCGTCAACGAGGTGTTTTACGGCGCCTCCGGCAACACGCGTGCCTGGTGGGACAACTCCCGCGCCGAGGCGTTCGGCTACCGCCCAAAACACAACGCCGAGGACTTCGCCGCAGAGGCAGCCGCCATCGACGCAAAACAGCCCTATGACAAGATCTCGGCGTTCTATCAGGGCGGCACATTCTGCGCCGCCGAGCACACGGCCGATTTCGAGACGCTGAAAGCCTGGAGCTATCGCGCTGACGTGTAGGCGCTGGGTGCCTCTTTAAGAGGGCGTCTTGACCGACGCCCGTTCCGGTCCGACGGTGCCATCGCACATACCGTCCGGAGACCCAGATGTCAGATAGCCCAATCCCGTCGTCTGGCCTTCCACTCGCCGGGATGAAGGTGCTCGACGTCTCGTCGTTCATCGCAGCCCCCGTGGCGGCAACCGTGATGGCCGACTACGGCGCCGATGTCGTGAAGATCGAGCCGCCTGTGGGCGGCGATCCGAACCGGACGCTTGGCACCATTGCGAGTTATCCGAAAAGCCCCATCAACTACTCCTGGGAGATGGACAGCCGTGGCAAGAGATCGGTCGCCCTCGATCTGGTGACGGAGGCCGGGCAGGGCGTGCTCTACCGTCTCGCGACCACGGCGGATGTGTTCATCACCAACTATCCCCTGGCCGTGCGGGCCAAGCTGAAGATGGGCCACGATGTGATCCGCCCGCTCAACACGCGGCTGATCTACGCCTCGTTCACCGGCTACGGCGAAAGCGGACCCGACATGAACCTGCCGGGATTCGACTCAACCGCGTTCTTCGCTCGATCGGGGCTGCTCGACTGCAACAGGTATGAGGGCCAGCCGCCAGGCGTCGCCATGCCCGGTCAGGGCGATCGCGTGTCCGGCATGACGCTGTTTGGGGCGATCATGCTTGCCCTGTTCATGCGCGAACGTACGGGCCAGGGCGACTTGGTCACGTCCAATCTTTACGCCAATGGCCTGTGGTCGAACGGCGTTGGCGCGCAAGCGGCTTTGCTGGGCGCGTTCCTGCCGCCGCGTCCGCCCCACGATCGGCCACGCAACGCGATCACGAACATCTATCAGACCAAGGATGAGCGCTGGATCCAACTGACCATTGTCATGGAAGACCGGCACTGGCCCCTGTTCGCAGACCTCATCGATCGGCGTGATCTGTTGACCGATCCACGTTTCGGCTCGACCGCTGAGCGGCGCAAGAATGCCACGGCGCTGGCTGCGATCCTGGCACCCATTTTTGCAGCTGACACCTATGTTTCGTGGCGCACGCGGCTTCTATCCAAGGGCATTCCGAACGGTCTGATCGGGCGGCTGCAGGATCTGCCAGACGACGCGCAGGCCGTTGCCGCGGGGGCGGTCGTCGAGACGGCCAACCCGGTCATGCCGCGTGGCCTTGCGGCGCCCTTCAAGCTCGCCTCGACCACCGTGCCGCCCCACAAAAGCGCGCCTGCACTCGGGGCGGATACGGAGGCCGTGCTCCAAGAGGCCGGCTACGGCGCCCGTCAGATCGAGACGCTGAAGAAGGTCGGCGCGTTCGGGACGTGAACGGGCTGGGTATCAGCCACTGTCAATCCGTACCCCAAGCTGTCTCGCGGTGGTGTCTGACCTCGGTCAGACATCCGGTCGCAGGTCTGGAAAGTTTAGACGGCGCGGCTTTAGATAAAAATTCGGGCTGGTGCATCGGGTGTCTGACCAGAGGTCAGACACCAACGGGGGCGCACGCCGTCACAAGGAGAAAGGCTGGGAGAATTGCTGGCTGGGCATAACCTCATTTGGCGCCTTGGTTCTGTCGTGCGAATCACGCACTCGGGTTGCCTCAGCAAGGGAAGCCCCCATGTCCGCGCGAACGACATTTAAGCCCGCATTGAAAATCAAAGACCGCCGCGGCGCTGTCGCGCCCATCGTCCCGGTCGTACGCCGCGCCGCCGGCAAGGCCGAGGCACGCGCGACAGACGCCAAGACGCGCGCTTACGATAAGAAGACCATCGCCCTCGTCTATGATTTTGACGGCACGCTGTGCCCGCGTCCGATGCAGGAATATGCCTTCCTGCCGCAGATCGGGGCGAATCCGGAGGAGTTCTGGGCCGAAAGCAACAAACTCGCCCGCGAGCAGGGCGCCGATCCCATGATCATGTACATGCATTTGCTGTACAAAAAGGCCAAGGCGCGCGGTGTGCAGATTGACCGCGACGATCTCATCGCCCAGGGCCGGCAAGTCGAGTATTATCCGGGCGTCAAGGATTGGTTCGACGCCGTTACCGAATACGTGCGCATTCGTGACGAAACCAAGAGCGTCGAGGTGCGCCATTACTTGATTTCGTCAGGCCTCTCCGAGATTATCCAGGGCACCTCGATCTTTGACAAATTTCACAATGTGTTCGCCTCGGAATACTGGTTCGAGGCCTACGAGATGCCCTATCCAAAGCGGGTCATCACCGACACCGGCAAGACGCAATATCTGTTCCGCATCAACAAGGGCATCGAGGACCAGGGCCAGAGCATCAATCATCACATGCCGGAAGACCAGCGGCCGATCCCGTTCGCCAACATGATCTATTTCGGCGACGGTGACACCGACGTGCCGTCCATGGCTGTCGTGCGCAAGAGCGGCGGACACGCTATTGCGGTGCATGCACCGAACGAACCGAAGAAGTGCGTCGATCTGTTCAAGGCCGGCCGCTGCGATTTCTACGCCGCCGCCGACTACCGCCGCGCGTCCGACCTGTTTAAGCGCACGACACTGCTGCTCGACCGGATGCTCGCCAACATTCGTGTCGCCGAAGAGATCTGGCGTGTGCGCACTGGGGCTTGATCACGGACATCAGCCGCGTCTCGCCACGACGCAAAGTCGTTGACCAATGCGCGTGCGTGGCTAATGTCTGCACCCAGGCGACGTGCTGGCGGCGCGTGGACGTGTGAAGGCTGGCGTGTATGCTCAGGCGACGGTTAAAAAGTGCGCTGTTCATTGATTTCGAGAACGTCCAGCTCGATCCTGAGGGGATGGCCAACGTGCTGGCCTGGATCGAGGATGGGGCGTTCGATGATGGCCGCCGGCGCCGCAAGCTGCTGAGCAAGATCATCTACTGGAACTCGACGTCGGAGCGGAACCGGGCCCGCTACGAAGCGCTCGGTTTTGAAGTGGTGCTGTGCGAGAAGTACGCCAATCTCAAGAACGGCGCCGATATCCGCATGGTTGGACATGGTCGAGGCGCGCATGCGGCGGCCGAACATCCAGGAATTTATTCTGATTTCGAAAGACTCAGACTTCGTGCCGGTGCTGCAGCGGCTGCGGGAACGCAAGCGCAAGACGACCGTGCTGGTGGATGAATCGAAGCCGGCTATCTATACAACCTATGCGAAAACCGCGGATCTGACGTTTCCGCTGCGGCGCTTGATGGGTGAAGGTCGTGCGTACCAGCGCATCAAGCCGAGCATGTTCGAGCGGCTCGGGTGGGGGCGCCAGCGCGCCACACCCCCGCTGGCGGTCGCGTCAACGTCATTATCGCCGCTGCTGAAAAGAGCGTCTCCCGCGGTTTCGTCGTCTGTGAGTGTTCAGAATACGTCCAGCTTCGATGTGGCAGTCGAAAAGATTGTAGCCGTTGCTGCCCGAAACGGCGGTCAGTCGACCGGGCGACAATCCGTGACGAAGGAGTTGCGTACAGTGCCGGGCTTCTCAAGCAACGGCATTGCGCGCTATTTCGGCCACGGCAGTTATGAGACGCTGGTTCGGGCGGTGGCCGCCCGGGATGCACGCATTGTGGTGCGCGACGAGAAAGGCGGCGGCATGTCCTTGATTTTCGTTGGCATACCGTCTGCTCCCTCAAGGTCTGATCTCCAGACGGCAGAACGTGTGTAGTGTAGCCATGAGTTGGCACCGCCACCATTTTGCCCGACCTGCCGGCAACATGGTGCGTTTGGTGGTTGGCTGCGGTCATATGGCGTCGTTGCAGGTGCCTCGGATGCTACGCGATATCAGTCTCATTGATGGGACCGTGGACAGGATCGGGATTTGCCCCAAGCGGTCAGATCATCGCGTGGTGCGGTCGCAGCTTTTCCTGCATGCAAGGGCTGCGGCTCTTTTGGGATTGGCAGCGCTCGGCTTTGGAGTGATAGGATCTGTCCGCGCTGAATCGCTCGACGATGTTGTTAGCAGCCTCAAGGCCACCACGGCCGTCATGGATCAGACCGATCTTGCGGCGCATCTCGAAACATCTGGCCATTGGTCATTTGCAAGCCGGACAGGCGAGCGCTTTACGGCCGCGGGCGCAGCGGAGGTGCAGCGGGCGGTCGATACGTTGGCACCCGCAGCGAAAGTGCCAGGTCATCGCCTGATCGTGCATCTGTCTCAGCCGACATTGCACGCGCCGACCGCAGAGTTTGCCGCGTTGCCAAAGGCAACGGCCATGCGTGCTTTGCTCGGTCGTGACAGCGTGCCCATCACCGTCCGGCCGAACGCGCGACCTCTCTTGATGATCACCCCCGGCATCGGCTTGATCGCCGATGAAGAGCGCGCGTTTCTCGCGGCGCACGCGCACCTGAACCGCCGGATCCCCGAGTTCAGCATGCGCGTTCTTGCGTTGGAGCCCGGTGCGCCGCGAGTCCTGTCTTCGTCGCCACGGGTCGATCTGCAAACCAAGCAGACCCTCGTCGACGCCGTCGATCCCTCGGCTGTGGTCGAGGCTCTGTCGGGCGCGCCGCGCCAGACCGTGCTGATCAAGGGCCGTTTGGATGGCGATGCCCTCTTCACCCGCGGCAAGAGCGGCGGAGATATGCGGGTAGCGCTGGCCGATCTTGAGCGCGCTGCGGCCGCAAACGACATCACGCTGTTCGTCCACGGCTCCTCGCCTGTGCAGCCAGGTGGGCGCAACTGGCTGTGGCTGCCTGTGTTCGACAAGGTGCCGGCGAGCGGGGCCTCTCTGCGCCTCGTCGATCTGATTGCAACGGTCTCGGAGAATACGCCGCTCGTAGTCGCAGCTGAGACGTCAGCCGGTCGCGTCCGGCTGACGGCGCGGCCAGCCGACAGCGAAACGGGCCGCTCGCAGGCGGAGGTTTGGCTGCGCCGTATGGGAGATGCCGCGAAGGATCTGCTCGGATCGACCGCGCCACGAACGCTGATCGTGACGCTGCCCACCATCGAACGCCAGCAGGAGCTTTCGCGGCGCTTTGTCGGCTGGCTGCCGTCAATGGTGCAGTTTGTATACGGTGGCCTGTTCGCGCTGGGCCTGTTCGGGTGGCCGACGGCGCGGCGCTGTTTTGCGCGCCTGTGGCCGACCGAGGACCGTACGGACTACGCCAACGCCGCCGGCCACACAGCAGCGCGCACAATCCGGGCATGCGTGTTCGCGATCATGTTCGTGCCGCTGGTGGCGATCTTTGCGGCACCGGTGCAGCTGTGGCGATCGCTGCAGCGCACGTAGGCGCACGTGCCTTGGCGGCAATATTCGGAGACACGTCCAACGGCAGAGGCACCTCAACAAGCGGACGACGGTCGTTTGGCGTGATGGGCCAAAGCTGACAGGTTCGGTGCCGGTTCTTTCAAGGCGACCACGTCAGCTTCCACCAGCTGCGGACTTCAACCGTCGAGTGGTCACCCGGTCCGTCGCGGGCTGCTCGTTACGACATCACCGACACCACGGTCGCCTTGAAGCCCCAGCTCACGATCTTGCTGTAACCTTGCGGATTACAACTCGCTGGACTGCCCCGGCCGTTTTGCTTTTGGCGCCAATGACAGAAACCAATCTCTGATCTCGAGCGCTCGTGGTTGCAACACAATGTTCTTTGGACTGATCACGTGGTAGGCTAGTTCCCCTAATCGCAGGATGCGATCCTCGCCGTGATCGTTGGCGGCTCGGGTACGATCGCTGGCCCGGTCATAGGTGCATTCATCGTCGTGATGAGACCGGAATGAGCGGCAGTTCTCCCGTTGCGCGCCCGTAACCGCGCTCGGGCACGATCAAGTCGCGTGCATTGACCTCGTAGCTCTCGACGAAAGCGTCGATGGCGGCAACTGCAGCGGCCTTGGTCTCGGCCATCCAGATCTCCTGCAGGTCGCGCTTGGCTTTCGGCTGCTGGCTCTTCGGCAGCTTGTTCAAGACGTTCGCCGTCTTGTGTACCCAGCAGCGCTGCTCGCGCGTACTCGGCCAGACTTCGCCGGCTGCTTTCCAAAAACCGAGCGCGCCGTCGGCGATGGCGAGTTCAGATCGCTCCTCCAACCCGCGGCGGCGCAGATCGAGCAGCAGCGCGCGCCAGTCGTGCGCACTTTCCCTTGTGCCATCGGTAAAACCGACGAGCTCCTTGTGGCCTTCGGGCATTGCGCCGATGATCACGAGGATGCACTGCCTCTCGTCTTCTATGCGCGCCTGCATGTGGATACCGTCAGCCCACGTATAGACGTAGCGCTTGGCGGACAGGTCGCGCTTCGCCCAGACCGCGTGATCGTCCTGCCAGCCATCCTTGAGGTGACCGATGGCGCTTGCTGACAGGCCGCTCGCGGCTTTGCCCAGTAGCGCCGACAGAGCCTCGGAAAAGTCGCCCGTCGAGATGCCTTTCAAATACAAGATCGGCAGCAACGTCTCGATCAACGTCGAGCGCTGCATGTAGGGCGGCAGGATCGTCGGCGGCCGCCTCCCGTTCGCGCACGCGTGGCTGGCGCACCGGTACGGGGCCGATGCCGGTCATCACCTCGCGCTCCGGCAGATGGCCGTGACGTACGACACGCGCACGGCCGTCCTCGGTCGTGAGATCGGTGTGCTTGGCGAGAAATTTCGCCACTTCGGCCTCGACGGCCTCGGCGAGCAGAGCCCGCGCACCGTCGCGCAGGATCATGGTCAGTTGGTCGTCAAAGGTTCCTGGCTGAATCAGCCGAACGACGTTGTCAGTGGACACGGCATATCGCTCCTTCGGTGGAGAAGCAGCAATTCTCAATGTGAAAACGGAGGCACTTTCCCTCTCCCCTTGCTCTTGCAAGGGGAGAGGGTGCCTGCCCGCGCGCATGCGCGAAACAGTGGGGGCGGGTGAGAGGCAGCAACGTGCACGGTCGTGTTGGTAACATCCTGTATGACTTGAAGGATCACGCGCTGTTGGAGCAAGCGGCTGCCCCTCATCCGCCCTTCTCCCCTCATCAAGAATGAGGGGAGAAGGGACGTGCCGATCGTTCACATTGAGAATTGCGGGTGGAGAAGTGGAGGCGTTGAACACCCCAATGATATGCCGCTTTCCCGATTCGTGCCGTCACCAAGTTTCGCGCATAGCTCCAGTCGATGCAGCGAGGATCGGGGAATTAGACTGTTAGGGACTCCGATGGCGCGCGCGGCGTTATGGCGACGACGCAGAATGATGGGCCCCCAACGGATGCGCACGCCCTGGTCAGATTGACGCACCAATAGCCGCCTTTCGGTGATTAGACGTTGATTATACGGCAAATTCCCCAGCGGGCGCCTGAATTTTGCGGCATGCCGAGTTTTTGATTTCGCTTAATTTCAATGGTGGACGCGACAGGGATTGAACCTGTGACCCCACCCGTGTGAAGGGTCGGTTTTTCGTCCAACCTTCTGATTTTATTGATCAACCGTTGTACACAGGGTGGCGGAACGAACCGCGATTGGGAGCTTTCAACGGGCAGTTTGTACAACGCCCAACGCGTCGAAAATCGAGTCGGATTCGGAGGCGATTAACATGTGGGTCTTGCAAGGCTTCCGGACCTCTGACGTTCGCGAAAACATGAGCGCCGTTGCCCCGTGGCCGGGGCTGGCTTCAGCGATCTGCGCGCTTGTTTTCAAAATGGCGCTCGCGGTCGAGCCCGTCGCAAGGCGCGCGGCCGAGCTGGAACCCCGACAGCATGTCACCCCGTGTGCGTTCACGCCGTTCACAGGTTTGTTCGCCCTCCCTGAATTCTGCCCGGTCGCGAGGGCGCGCGGCCCGCCCGACCCCGCGTGAGAACGACACGTTCAATTTCATCTCTGAAGTCGAAGCACGAACTCCCCGAACGCGGCTCGCAAACGCGAGGTTCGCAGTGGGGTATCTGCGTTTTGAATTCACAAGGTGCTTGCAGGCCCCCACATTGATTTGACCAATGCGGTGGCAGTGATCGCTCCACTCGGGTCAGGCCCCTTCGCGTCGCGCTCTCCTCACGCGCTTGTGCGCCCGGCACCGCGCGTTCGTCACCGCAGAAACATGGCTGCGGAAATGTCACCTCTTGCGCGCCATGGCGCGATGGTTGGTCAATCTCAAGCACGGTACGCTACACGCCGCAGGACGTCGCACCCACGAAATTTCGTCTCCCGATCATGGCTTTAGAGATGGAGTCATGAAACTTTTGCAAAAGAGGTCGCTATGAGCGCTCAACTGCAAACCAGTGGTTCATCGTGGGCAGGCGCCCTCCCGTGCCCCCTTCACATGTCAGCAGGGAGCAGCGCCATGGCGACGATCGCGCCTGCAACAGCTATCGCCGCCGCCGATGCGAACACCGCACCGCAAGCCTGTCCGCCGCCGACAACTGCCAGCGCCGCGATGCCGATCGCGAACCCGCCTTGCCGTGCCACGATCGTCACGGCTGACGCCATGCCGGCGCGATCGGGCGGGGTGAGCGCGAGCATGGCGCCGGACAGTTGGGGATGCGCGAGGGCTGCGCCGATGCCGATCAGGACCATGCCGGCGAGCATGAGGGCAAGTGTTTCGGGCGCGCCTGCGCGCCATGTGGCGGCGAGCAACAACAGGTCGCCAATAGCGATGAGCGCGAGCGACACCGCGAAGTGGCGGCGCCAGCCGAGGCGCGTCACCAATCGGCCGCCAATCAGCGGCACGACCAACATGGGCATCGTCGCGGCGAGCAAGGCCAAGCCGATTCGGTCGGCGGACCAGCCGAACGCGGCCTGCAATGCTGGCGGCAGATAGACGAGGATGGCCCAGGAGCTCGCTGAGACCGCGATCAGCAGTAGCCCGACGCCGATCATGGCGGGCGTCGCGAACACAGCGGGATCGAGCAGCGGAGTCACGCGTCGGCGCTGTTGCAGCGCGAACACCGCGAGCAGCGTAAGGGCCGCGCCGCCAACGACAGCCGCGATCACGAGATCCGTGCGCACGCGTAACGTCGCGTCGATCAGCAGGGAGCAGCGCCATGGCGCCGATCGCGCCTGCAACAGCTATCGCCGCCGCCGATGCGAACACCGCCCCGCAAGCCTGTCCGCCGCCGACAACTGCCAGCGCTGCGATCCCGACCGCGAATCCGCCTTGCCGCGCGACGATCGTCACGGCGGATGCCATGCCGGCACGATCGGGCGGGGTGGCGAAGAGGACCGCGCTGACGCGGCCGGCGCTGATCGGGTCGCCGGCCATGGCCATGACTTGGGTGCCTACGCGCAGCAGCGGGGCTGCGCCATGTCGCGCGAGGACGAGCGCGGCGGAGGTCTGACAGTCGCCGGGGCATGTTCGCGGCGTCATGTCGGCAACGCCGCATCCGCGTCGATCAGCTCCATGGCATCGATGTTCAACTCCGAGGGAGCGAGGCCGAACATGTCGCGGAACGCCGTGCTGAAATGCGCTGAACTCGAAAGCCCCGATGCATAAGCCGCATCGGTTAATGTGGCTCCACCTTTGGCAGCGCGCACGGCCGCGACGATCCGGCACCAGAGCCGATATCGACGGAAGGGGACACCCATCGCGTCACGGAACAGGTAAAGGAACTGCGACACCGACAGTCCGACGTCGCTCGCATAGGTCGCGGCACCGATGGAGACCGCCGGCTCTGTCCGCAGTCGATCTGCCACGCGCGCTATCCGCTGGTCCACCACAGGCCGACCTTGGAAGCCAAGATGCATGACGATGGCATCGCGCGCGTCGGGCCACGTCATGGCCCGATCTGCCAAGTGACCGAAGGTCCATGTCAGCGCGTCGGCCATCCGGTGGTCACGGGTGCCATCCGTCTGCTCAGCCGGCCAATGGCCCCGTAGCGTTGCATAGTCGCGGCTCGCAGCATCAAGATACAGGAAGGCTATCCGGTGAGCGGCTTGAATGTGATGCAAGCTGTTCGGGGCAATTAGGATCGTCCGGCACAAGCGATAGCCGCGGCTGAGATCGCAAGCATCGAGGGCAACTTCGAACGGCGCATCAATTCCGACGGCAAGCACAGCCACAGCATTTCGGTGGGGCGTCAGCTGAAATGGCGGGCCGACGTACAAGGCACGCGCACCCCAGGCCACGAGCATAGGCGCGGTTGCGGTTGAACCGGCGGTTTTTGAAAGCCACGCCTGAGACCGATCCATAGACTGCCCTTCCATCGCCGTCGAAATGGCCATGCTGATCGGGGAATGCTTGAAATGCAAATGCTCATCAATGCCATACTGGTCGTGTTTGCGATCATTCATCTGCTGCCGCTACCGGGCGTTCTAGGTGGTCAACAGCTACAGCGGCTCTACGGCGTTGCGCTCGCGGACCCCGATATGTTGATCATGATGCGTCATCGCGCCCTGCTGTTCGGGTTGCTAGCGATGTTTGCCCTCCTGGCGGTGTTCCGGCGTGACCTCCAGTGGCTTGCCATCGGCGCGGGATTGATCAGTGCCGGCGGCTTCGTTGTCATCGCTTGGCTTGTCGGTGGGTATGGTCAGGCCATCACCCGTGTCGTGGTTGCGGATGTCATTGCAGTTGGGTGCCTCCTCGTGGCCGCAGGCTGCCGCGCGGCATCGTCGTGACATCAGTCGTTCCACTACCACCCGCTCCCAGCGCCTGCTTCATCGGTCAGAGGGGAGCAGCGCCACAATTGCGCCGGCAACAGCGATCACGGCCGCCTCAGCCTCAACGCACCGCCGCCGATGGGTCTACGCTGCGCCAACATCGCGACAGCGATCAGCGCCGCGTTGCAAGGTAGCGGTGTTGCGCTCGTTCGCTCGCTGCTCGCGCGCGACGCACTTGCCGACGGTCGCCTCGTGCGCGTGCTGCCGGATAAGTGGGACATGCCATCGACTAAGGTGCATCTGGTGCGCTGGCCGGCCGCGCTCGCAGGTGATGCGCGGGTGAAGGCGGTCGTGGCATGGCTGGTGGAGATGGCGGGAGAAGCACGCGCGCCCCACAACTAGACGCCATGACCGCGATTGGGTTGGCCAAGTGATCGGGCGCTGCCTCGCTGCTGGCTGCGTCGTTGCACCGTACGTTACCCTATTGACACGTGACTATATCATAACCTATAAATCACCTCAATGGATGCCATCTTCAAAGCGCTCAGCGATGACACCCGCCGCGCATTGCTGGATCAGCTGCGGCGGCGGGACGGCCAGACGTTGAAGG
>JANMGQ010000009.1:0-4694 GCA_031374735.1 Hyphomicrobiaceae bacterium
GATACAACCCAACCCGGCACCGCGATCCCGGCCCGTGCTTCTTTCAGAGTAGGATCCCGGATATTTGTCGTGCGAAGGGCACGCCAAATTCCGGGACACCGTTGAATTTGGATGGCGTGGCCGCGTCAGCACCTGGCCCGAGGCCGTCGAACCACATCTCTCTTCCCTACACTCGAAGCTGAGGGGTAACCTGCCAGTCGTCAAGGGTTCGGCAGAAGCTGGGGGTACACCGACCGGCGTCTGAGTAGTGTTGGGAGGCACCCACCTGACCCGGAGCGACCGGTCTGGAATCGTTTCTAGACTTTCCGCAAGTCCGCTTGAGCTGCCGTAAGTGCCGACACTCGCAAGGTCCCGTCACCCGCTGCTTAACGCGTGCAGCTTGCGAGACATGTTTGCCGCGTCGCACGACAGCCGGCTTTTTCTTTGGCATCTCCTTCGACGCATTTGAATTCTGCCCAGCATCCCTGTCTCTGTTGTGCCGTACACTTTACATTCTGCGACTTGGCATACTGGCGAATTGGCTCTTGCGCTCGATCGGCGGACGAGACTGCGGCGCATCCGCCAACCAACAATAGGCAGGCGAGTGCAAGCAGGGCTACGAGTGGTCGGATCATGGTCGGTTTCTCTCTCAAATGGATGTATCGGGGTGGTTTCTGGCGCCTTGCTCGCGCGACGCCGGTTCAGCGCCGCACGATGCCGAAGTAGCTCTCGCCATCGCTATCTCTGGCTCTGCACGCCGCCCCGATCGGCCGCGGCGTCTTCATGGGGGCGGCTGATCCTTCCGTCCAACATGTGCGGCCGGTCGCTGGTGCCGATTTCGGCTTCGCGTCGACCTGCGTGATCTGTGCGGCCGTGGTCTCGGTCTTGGCCGTCACCTTGTCGTAAAGACAGTAAGCCGTGCCGCGGGTGCCGTTGGGGTGGCGGCCATCGACGATCAGCAGAACTGCGCCCGCGAAGTCACCGGTGTCGTCACGCACCTTCGCGCCGTTTAGCGCCGAGGCCTTGACGCAGGCTGCGCTCGCCTTGGTGTATAACTCTTTCCAGGCCTCGGGGCTCGATGCCTGGGCGGCTTGCACGCCGCCAAACATGATTGCTGTGGCAACGAGCTTCTTCACGTAACGCATTTCGGCCATCCCTGATTGATTATTGGGTCGACGGCGAGCAGATCGCGGTTGTCCTTGCCGTGCAGGTCCAACCGGGCTTTCGGCCAGCCAGAATCTTGTCGCAGTGGAATGATCCGTTACGGTGCGAGCCCATTGTCCAAGTCTTTCCATAGGTTGCAACAACTTTACCGACCAAGGCATCGCCGGCCGAACTTGTTGCCTCATCGATGTCCGGCATTTGCTGACCGGTGGCGCTGACTGTCACGGTCTTGCAAACGGCCAGAGCCGGCGCGGCGGCGGCCAACGCACTTATCGCGCATGCAGCGCAGGCGGAGAGGAACTGCATTTTCATCTGCGGCCATTGCTCCGATACAAGTGCTGGCGAATGCAAGGGCTGGTAGAGGCCCCGATCACCGGCTCACGGTGATCGCGAGTAATTCGTCGGTGCGGATCTTGGTTTTGGTGGTCATGCACTCGAGCACAGAACTTGTGGTGCCCGTGCCCCCGGACCAGCTCATGGGCACGAGCCCTTTGCAGTCCGCATCTCGAAATGAAGCCCAGGCTCGTTGACTGGCTCGGAGCGACTTTTCCCAACTGTCACGATCGTAGGGCTTTTCTTGATCGATCTTCCTGATGGCGACGATGGCCGTCGCAAAGGCGGCATTGAGCTTGGCCTCGGCTGCTTGCCAGGCGCGTTCGCTGCATTGGTTGAGCTCAAAGGTCGAAACAGCCTTGGCGCAAATCGCAGGCCGGTCGGCTTTCGCCTTCTCGCCGCCGAATAAGATCGACCCTGCGATGAGGGTCATGAACAAACTTAGGTGGGCTGCAGAAAGAGAGAAAAGAGTAGTCATCGCCATGCGCCTTCGCCATCTTAAGCTGCCTTTAGTATGACGCAGTCGCGATCTTGTAGGAAGGGACGCATTGCTCGCTATTGCCGACCGTTGTCTTGGGTTGCCGGGACTTGACATCAATTATCCAAGTGGCTGCCGAGGCACCTCTGACAGTCAGCCGCAACACCAGGCTACGACATCATGTCGGAAGCTGGTGGAAGCAGACGCGTTCCGCAGCAGCACCGAGGACCGGCTCCGACTGCTATTGGCCCGAAGGACTCGAAAGAGCCACCTCGCGCCTATGCTCAAATTGGGTCATAAGCTGCCGGTCGTCAAGGATTTGATGGCACCGGGAAAATCGTGGTCCAAGCAGGCGTGCACGTGTCGACACGTCCACACGTTTACGCGTGGCGCAATTTGGCGCGGCCCTTCTTGACCAGCAGGTCGTCGATCGCTTCGTCGAGCAGGGCCTGCAGTGTCATGCCTTCTTCGGCCATCAGGTGTTTCAGCGCTTTCAGCGTCGCGTCTGGAAAGTGGCCAGCGATCTGGCGGGTGCCGGCGCGGGCGCCAGTTTTCTTCGGCTGGCGGGCCTTGGCGTTCGGCGCAACGCGATCATGGCGCGGCGTCTGATCGAAGTTTGTAGGCTGCATGGCGGCCAGCATGGCAATGGCATCGGGCTTGGTCTGAGCTTTCATGGTTGATTCCCTTACGCTGCGGCGCTGTCTGTGGAGCCTGCCAACATGTCGAGCCGTCGACACGTGTACGCGTAAAGCTGTCGAACCTCGGCGGCAGCTTTGCCGGCGGGATCGAGTTCCTGCACGGACAGGCCATGCTTCTGGGCGCGTGGGTAGGCGACGTAGTGGTGCATCAGCACGGGGCAGATTTCGTGATGCAGTTCGGCCATGCGGGTCATGGTGGCTGTGACTTCGACGCCGTGCAGGGCTGGGCATAGCGTCAGTACGATTGCGTAAGGTTTTTCCAATGCGCGGGCCTGCGCGATGGTTTCCAGCATGGAGCGCAGATCGAAGGCGGCGGGCTTGGTCGGGATGATCACGAAGTCGGCCAGCTGAATAGCGGCGGACGCGGTGTCCTTGGAGACGGCCGGCGTGTCGATGATGGCGAGATTACAGCCCGCACTTTCCAGCGCCTTGATGCGGCTCGCCAGCAATGCCGGGAAGACCGGGCTGATGGCGATGTCATCCTGGCCACGTGCGGCGGCCCAGAAGCAGGACGTGGCCTGCGGATCTGTATCGAGGACGGCGACAGCGAGGCCAGCGGATTTGGCGCCGTAGGCAAGTTCAGTCGCCGTGGTAGTTTTGGCGACGCCGCCCTTTTGCGATGCGATGACGAGTGTTTTCATGAGCCTCCTTTTCTGTGTCGACGATTGCACGTGTCGACATGCTGCATTGTGGTCAGCATGCCGAACCGCGTTCGAGCCGGGCAAGACAATTCGCACACGTGATTCGCTTGCTGTCTCTTTCCCCTTTGCATTTTCAAAAATCCGCCGGAGTTAAAACTGTTAGAATTGGTTAGATGAGTTACGCCGCCGAAACCGCCGCCCAAGCCGTTGAAGTCATTCGAAAGCGAGGAGGGTGCTGGTCGGCGAATGACCGAAGTTTGGTCGCCAAAGGAACGAAACTTGGTCGCCGGAAGACCGAGCCTTGGTCGGCAAAGGTACGAAGCGGTTTGCCCGCCGGACGGTCGCCAACGGACCGATACGGTCGGCGATAGAACGAATCATTTGATTCGGCGCTGAACCTCAAGCTACGCTTCGATCCGTGCCTGCGCCCTTACTCCCTGAACGCCATCCGGTGCGTGACTTCTTCATCGAGCTCGATGCGCTCGACGTGGCGCCGCGCTCGGACATGGGCTCGATGGCGCATCCGATTTTCTCGCTGTCGACGCATCCGGACATGCGCGTGTTGCGCTACGTCAGCGGCGACACGTTCGTCGAGATTCAACCCTCGGCCAAAGGGCTGGCGACGATCTTCGACATGGACATTCTGATCTTCTGCATCAGCCAGTTGATGGACCGGCGTAACCGGAACGAGAAAATCGGCCCCGTCGTCCGCATCACCACGCATGATCTGCTGGTGTCGACCAACCGGCAGACCGGCGGTATCACCTACAAGAGGCTGGAACATGCCCTCGACCGGCTGGCGGGCACGCGCATCAAGACCAACATCACCACGGGCGACGAAGTCTCGACGCAGAATTTTGGCCTGATCGAATGGTACGACTACAACCGCAAGGGCAGCGGCTTCTCCGAGCGGCTGCGCTATCTCGACATCAAGCTGTCGGACTGGCTGTACCGCGCAGTGACCTCGGCCGAAGTGCTGCCGATCTGCCGGGAGTACTTTCGGCTGCGCCGTCCCATCGATCGGCGACTGTACGAGTTGGCGCGCAAGCATTGCGGGCGGCAGGCGACGTGGCGTATTGGTGCCGCCAACCTGCAAAAGAAGTGCGGATCAAAGCAGGCCAGCAAACATTTCGCGGCGCATCTGCGCGGCCTGGTGCGCAGCAACCATCTGCCTGATTATACCAGCGGCCAGAATTAGTGACGGATGCGCCTCCCCTCAACTGTCATGGCCGGCCTTGTGCCGGCCACCCATTCTGCAACGCACGGAGCTGGTTGCCATCATGTTGAAATGGCTCAGCACCCCAGTGACCGTCGCGCTTGTTTCGCGATGGGTGGCCGGGACAAGCCCGGCCATGACAGTGGGAGGGGAGGTCGTCAGTCAGAAATTTTGCTCGCCGGTAT
>JANMGQ010000018.1:0-44357 GCA_031374735.1 Hyphomicrobiaceae bacterium
CTACAGCCTCCTCGGCCTCCCCGATGCGGACCGGCAGCGTCTTGCCGGAGGCGAGCCCCCAGTCGGCTGAGCGGTCGAACAAGAGATCTCTCGGTTCCCGGTCAAGAGCGTCCATACGTGCATGGGGCCTGTGACCACGCAAGACCGGACCGGGACAAGCCGTAGCGTCCCTGACCATGTTGCCTTCCCCACTTGCCCAGGTGGGTCGGCGTCCCGAAGTGCGTTTTCGCGGGCATCGATACGCAGCCCGCATGTCCCCTCTCTGACGCTTCGCCTGGCCCTCACGGGCTTCGACGCACGGAGCGAGGCCGATCCGGGCGAGGCCGATCCGGGCGAGGCCGATCCGGGCGAGGCCGATCTGGTTGGCTAGACCTTGATCGTAAAGACCTTGCATCCTCTACTTCTCCACCAGTCTCCCGGCGCACGGGCAATCGGGTGAAGATCGAACCGCCCGCAGATGTCGGTTGTGCGCCAGCGGAGCGATCTCCATTCGCGCAAGCCGCCGCCCCCCGGCCCTCTCCCCGTGAAGTACGAGGAGAGGGAGCAGGATCGCGTTCACCTGATTGTCCTGGGGGCCGCTTGCTCAGACGAAGAGGGTTGTGTCTTGCGGGTCAATCACGCATCACCCCGCCGCCTGCGGCTTTGCCGCGCTCTTGCGCGGGGCGCCGACACGCAACCGTCGATCGGACAGCGACAGCAACCCGCCGAACGACATGATCAGGCAGCCGATCCAGATGAAGCGAACCAGCGGATTGAAATACACCCGCACCGCAATGCCGTTGCCGTCTGCCTGCGGATCACCGAGCACGGTATAAAGATCCCCGCTCCAGGCATTCAGAATGCCGGCCTCGGTGGTCGGTTGCTTGGGGGCGTCATACAGCCGTTTGGCCGGCTCCAATGTCGTCACCGCGCGCCCGCGTGAGGCGACGTCCAAGCGGCCGACGGTCTCCTGATAATTCGGGCCACGACCTTGCGCGACGCCACCGAACGTCAACTCATAGCCTGCGATCGACAGCCTATCGCCGGGCTTCATCACGACCACCTGCTCCGATTGCCAAGCCGTTGTCGCGACGATGCCAAGCGTCATCACGCCGACGCCCAGGTGGCCTAGCATACCGCCATAAGCCGCCCTCGGCAGATTGCGCGCACGGCGCATGATCTCGTCACGGTCAGCATCGAACAGCTTCACCCGATGCGCCCACTCGGCGAGCGCGCCGAAGACCACCCACAAGCCAAGCGCAAATGCTGGATACGCCAGCCAGGGGCCGCGCTGCATCAGCGCCATGGCGACCAGCGCAACGAACAGGGAGGCGGCCACCGCCAGGTAGAGTCGTTGAATGGCACCTTGGAGATCGCCGCGCTTCCACGCCAACATCGGCCCAAGCGGCAAGGCCAGCAGCAGCGGCACCATCAGCGGAATAAAGGTCGCGTTGAAGTAGGGCGGGCCAACGGAGATCTTTTCGCCCGTGACGCTTTCCAGAAATAGCGGATACAGCGTGCCGATCAGCACCGTTGCGCAGGCCGTGGTCAGCAGCACATTGTTGAGCACGAGCGCGCCCTCGCGCGACAGCGGCGCGAAAATGCCACCTTGCTTCAAGTCGCGCACCCGCAAGGCATACAGCGTCAGCGCACCACCAACGAACAGCATCAAAATGACGAGGATGACTGTGCCGCGCCGGGGATCAACCGCGAAGGCGTGCACCGATGTCAGCACACCCGAGCGCACGAGGAAGGTCCCAAGCAGCGACAGCGAAAACGTCAGGATTGCCAGCAGGATCGTCCAGATCTTGAGCGCCTCGCGCTTTTCCATGACGACGGCCGAATGCAACAGCGCCGTGCCAGCGAGCCAAGGCATGAACGAGGCGTTTTCGACCGGGTCCCAGAACCACCAGCCGCCCCAACCAAGCTCGTAGTAGGCCCACCAAGAGCCCATGGCGATGCCGATGGTCAGAAACACCCACGCGGCCAGCGTCCACGGCCGCACCCAGCGCGCCCAGGCGGCGTCAATGCGGCCCTCGAGCAGCGCGGCAACCGCAAATGAAAACGCCATCGAGAAGCCGACATACCCCATGTAGAGAAACGGCGGATGGAACGCTAAAGCCGGGTCTTGCAGGATCGGATTCAGGCCCTGCCCATCTGGGGCCGCTGGATTCAGGCGCTCAAACGGATTTGACGTGAACAGAATAAACAGCAGGAACGCCAGTGCGATCGCCCCTTGCACCGACAGCACGCGCGCCCGGAGGCTATCTGGAAGGTTCGAGCCGAACAGCGCCACCGCCGCGCCGAAGATGGCCAGGATCAGCACCCACAGCAGCATCGAGCCCTCGTGGTTACCCCACGTGCCGGAGATCTTGTAGAGCATCGGCTTGGCCGAGTGCGAATGGCTGACCACCAGCGCCACCGAAAAGTCCGAGGTCACGAACGCGTTCAGAAGCGCCATGAACGCCAGGGTCACCAGCGTCAGTTGCGTCAGCGATGCGGGCGCGGCGATGGCCATGAGTCTGCCGTCACGCACATGCGCGCCCCAGGCCGGCAGCAGCATCTGCACAGCCGCAACGAGCGCCGCGAGAATGAGTGCAAAGTGTCCAAGTTCCGTGGTCATGTCGGGGTGTTAGCACGTCGGCGGGGGATCGGGGAATGCGGCGGAGCCGACCCCGTCAATGCGCGACGTTTCCACGGCGACGACGCAAACAGCAAGCCCAGGATTGACGCCGCCCGATTGCGGACCGACTATGCCGCAACGCTTCACCGGCTGCGTCGGACCATCCTATGCCCATCGATCGCAAAAAGTTCCTTGGCTACGAACTGCCGGCGCATTCCATGACCGTCGACGCCTGGCGGCTGAGGTTCTTCGCCAAGGCCATTGGCGAGACAGACCCCGTTTACTCTGACCTCGCGGCCGCCAAGGCAGCCGGCCACCCAAACATCCCACTGCCGCCAACCATGATCTTCTGTCTCGAGCAGGGGCGGCCGAACGCCTACAAGCTGATGGACGATATGGGCGTCGACATCTCGCGCATCCTGCATGGCGAGCAGCACTTTGAGTATCACAAGCCCGTTTATGCCGGCGACACGCTGACCTTTGTGACCAAGATCACGGACATCTACGACAAGAAGGGCGGCGCGCTGGAGTTTTTCGTGCGGTCAACGCGCGTGACCAATCAGACCGGCGCGCTGGTGGCCGAAAATCGCGGCGTCGTCGTCATTCGCAATCTGGGTTGAGAGATCACGCCATGACCGCCAAATCCCAGCCCAAAGCCGCCACCGTCAAAGTCGGCGATGCAATTGCACCGTTTACCAGTGCGCCCATCACGCGCACGACCCTCGCGCTCTACGCAGGCGCTTCAGGCGATCACAATCCAATGCACATCGACATCGATTTCGCCAAGGCTGCCGGCGAGAGTGATGTGTTCGCGCACGGCATGCTAAATATGGCCTATCTCTCTCGGGCGCTGCTCGGATATGCGCCACAATCGGCGATCCGCTCGTTCGGCGTGCGCTTCCAGTCCATTGTGCGCGTGGGCGAGCACCTGACGTGCACCGGCAAAGTCATCGAACTTTTTGAGGTCCATGGCGAGCGGCGCGCGAAGCTTGATCTCACCGCCACCACCTCCAGTGGCACCATGGCGCTCAAGGGCGAGGCCGTGGTCGCACTTGGCTAGGACGCACTTGGCGAGGGATGCCGTTTCGTGCGAAAAGGATGCTTGGACGTCCCACCGGCGCGTTGATCGGCTGCTAACTGGTGGTTGCGTTGTAGGATTTTCGGTGAATTGCCTCGTGTGTTGAGGAATGGCACTGGTTTGGTTTGCAACCGTGCAGAAGGGTTGTTGGCGTTGTGAGTGAACTTAGACATACTCCGGTTCCCGCGTGGCGGACATCTCCGACAGACGCCAGTGTAAGGGCAGCGTTGGCCATCAGAGCCGCCCCCATGTGGGTCGACGTGGATGGGCTCGAGGCCGATATGCTTGCGATACTCCAACATCGAATCAAGACCTTAGGCCCTGACGGCAGCGGCTTGGGGCCCTACTACACGCGGCAAATCGAGGCCGGCGACGTGTTCAATGCGGACGATCGGATGCTGTTGAAGCTCTTGGCCACCGACTTCTTCGAGTTCGACAAGATTGTCGAAGCCGGTTCTGGCTACGGCCAACTCGGTCTCGCGCTGGCCGCATTTGGGCGTGAGGTGCATCTCGTGGAGGTGTCACGTCAACGCTTTGCCTGCATACAGGCGCTGCAGGCTGGGTTGGCGCTGAAGTATCCGAGCATCGCCACGCATGCGACGCTGGTCCATGGTCGCTGGCCGCGTGTGCCTGGCAACCTTGATTTATCGCGCTGCCTTCTGGTTGCGGTGGATTTCGTGTTCACAGCCACCGAAGATGAGGCGTCGACTGCGATCGAAGCACTGACATGGTATGGTGGAGCCCTATTCGACGGATCGCACTTTATCTCGACGAGGCTGTCGCCCCAGGCGCGCGCGGAGTTCTACGACCAGCTCGGATACCGCGGCTTGTCAGCACCGCTGCACTTGCCCATGCATTTTAATACACGCAGCAGCAACTTCGTCTTTGTCAGTCCTCGCGGCAGTGATTTTGGCCGCAAGCGCACGCGCCACACCATCGATTGATGTGCTACGACGCCAGACGTGTTAAGTGGTTTTTGAGTGCCGGGCAGTTAGCCCATTGAGGATTTTAGGATGGCGACGACGAATGTTCTGAGGGAAGTGGGTCTGCAGCCGAGCCCGGCTACGCCGCCTTCCACGGCGCTTCGGGTCGGTCAGCGGTTGCTCCAAAACCCCGATCCGGCGGCGCCGGGGTTGGTGGTAACGGACGGACCGGTTCGCAAGCCGCAACGCCGAAAATCTGGCACAGGGCTGATCCTGTCAGCGCTGGTCTGCATCCTTTTGCCTGTCATCTTCGGCGCTTGGTTCTATACCGTCGTCGCGGCAAATCAGTACATCTCGGAATTCAAGCTTTCCATTCGCGGACCGGAGCGGCCCGGCGACGCTGGTCACATGGGTGGAGCCGCCATCGGTCCGACGATTTTCGACGCCTTCATCGTGACTGAGTTGATAAACAGCCGCCAGATGGTGTCGGACGCCGGCAAGGACCTTGATCTGCGCAAGGTTTTTGCCTCGCCGAACGGAGACTTTTTCTATCGCTTGAAGTTGCCCGCCACCCAGGAAGACCTCGTCGAGCATTGGAAGAAGGTGGTGACGGCCAATTTCGATATGCTCACGGGCATCGTCACCGTGAACGTGCGGACGTTCTCGCCGGAGGAGTCGCTGGCTGTTGCGCGCGCGATCGCGAAAGCGGCCGACGAGGCCGTGTTCAAGATGAGCGAACGGGCCCGACAGGATCTGGTGCGCTTTGCTGATGAAGACGTGAAGCGCGCCGAGGCTATTCTCGATCAAAAGCGCATCGCCTTGCGCGACTATCGGATCAAGGAACAGATCATCGATGCAACACGCACCGCGGCATCGAGTTCAGACTTGCTCGGGACCCTGCGCGCGCAGCGCTCGCAGATCCTGCAGGAGATTGCGTCTGCGACATCGCAAGGTCTGAATGCGTCGGCGCCACAGGTGCAGGCTTCGCGCAGCCGCCTGACCGCTCTGGAGGCCGAGATTGCGCGCCAGGGCCGCACCATCGGGGAGGGCAACGGACGCAGCAGTTCGGAGCTGAGCCCGACTGTGCTGGCCCAGTTCGATTCACTTCAAGCCGACATGCAGATTGCCGAGAAAGTTTACGGCGCTTCGCTCGAGAACCGTCAGCGGGCCCAGGCTGCAGCGGATAGGCGTACGAGCTACGTGACTTTGTTCGTGGAGCCGAGGCTGCCGGATGCGTCGATGTTTCCAAAGCGCAGCAATGCCATTCTGCTTGTCGCGCTGATTTCGGCGACCTGCTGGTTCCTTGGCTTGTTGATCATTTCGTCCGTCCGCGATCACCTTTTGTAGTTCCTGCTGAGACGGAGCTTTACGCGTCGTCATCGTTTTGGATTTTCAATGAGCCTTAAATCTGATGCGGCGACGTCGTCTCTCCCGATCGCGGCCGCATCGCTCGCGCCGGCGCGTCAGCGCCTCGCAAAGCGCGTGCGGGCGCGGGCCATAACCCGCGTGGTCTATTTTCATACGGACCACTTCGAGCCTTGGCGCACGTTCGATGGCCGACGTGCACTCGGTCCGGAGAACGCGCGGGATCTCGAACGATTTGCCAATGAGATGGCGGCCCATGAGTATGGCCGTCGGCTCACGCTGTTCATCAAGCCGCATCTCAACTTTGCCCTGCGGCGCGGCGCCGACATCCGCCACGCGACGCCGGACGATGACCTCGGTTTCATTGACCGTACGCCACAAGAGATCGAGGCGGCGCGCGCCGCCCTCTCGCCGATCATCGATCGCACCGGTATTGAGTTTCAGCTTCACGTGCATCATGAGAACTACACCTCCAATGCTGTGAACACCGTCGTTGGCACCGACATCGGCAAATATCTGGCGACGCCGCGCGGCGCGGCCCATGACGCTGCGCGCTTTGCACTTGCGGTTCGCCTGAACCTCGACATCCTGCAACAGGAAGTTGGCCGGAGCTTCGCTCGCTGGTTTTTCATCCACGGCCATTGGGCGCTGAACGCATCGGACGACCAGGATTGTCGTATCGTCGACGAGATCCGCATCCTGCAACAGCTGGGGTGCCTTGGCGACTTCACATGCCCTGCCGGGCGCCCCAACGTCGACCCACGTCACGAGGTGCCGTACCTCGCTCTGCCGGTCGCTGCGCCCAAGGGTTACGATACGCGAGCAGCCGACCCGGTGCCGATTGCCGGGGCTGGACAGGCCGTGGCTCGACAACGGTTTCTGGTCTGGGCCTCTGCGATCAAGCATGGGGCTGCGTCCATCGATCATTCTTCGGAGTTCGTGCGGCGCCGGGGTGATGATCTGGAGACCGCGGCGGCCAAGCTCATTGATCAGAGCTACCTTCATGACGGTACGTTGTACGTGAAAACGCATTCGCACTCCGTGCACCCGGCCTACAGCGATGGTCGTGCGCCAGCCTGCTTTCCGCATGCCTATCCCGCGACGCGCGATCTGCTCGGTTTGACGTTCGACGCGGCCGCCGACGGCGGTGCGGAGATCGCTTTTCTGACCACGTCGGAAGTCTACGATCAGCTTGTCAACAGCCCGGTCAAGTCGACAGCGGATCTCAAGTCAGCCTTTGCAGATGCGTCGGTCGGCGGGCGGTTGCGGCGCGCGCTCTCCTGGTCAAAGGGCAAGGCTTGAGGTTTGACGATCAGGCTTTCGCGCCCGATCAGCGCAGGGCCATCAGCCATCGTTTCACGCGGCCAAGGTTGCGAGCGATCAAGGTCTGGCGGGGCGGCGGGCCTGCGGCGCGGAGCGCGTCGAGCGTGTCCAGAAATGCTTCGACGGCGCAGGGTACGCCGCTGATCGGGTCAATGTAGCGCGGATACAGAATGAGCGTGGCGGCCACCAGTTCGTCGAGCGTCACACGGCGCGTTCGGCGCGGGATCGCCTCTCGGTCGTCCGTCAGTCCCCAACCCGCATAGAACGGCTTGCCCCAGACCACGACAGGCGTGCCTCGGCAGAGGGCCTCGAATCCCGCGAGCGACGAGATCACGTGCACGGCCTGTACCTGCCCGAACAGGGCCGCGATGTCTCCGTCGGACACAACGTTATCGGCCAGCGGCATCAGCGCGCTGCGCGAGAGCCGGCCTTTGCGGTTTCCAGCAACGACATCGGGATGCTCCTTGTAGGCAATGAATGCGTCGGGGTGTTCGCGCCTGACGGCTGTGAGCAGTTCGAGGTTGGTCGAGATCGCACCTGATCCGTAGCGCAAGGAGGCATCGCCCGGCACCTGCTCCGCGACCAGGATCGCGGGCCGCCCCTCAGCCAATGCAGCCAGATCAAGCGCGGGCGAGCCGAGATTGTACTTCGTCGTGGACGTGGCGACGAGCCGCTCCCTGAGCCTCGCCGCGCGGGCAAGCAGAGGCTTGGGAAAGTCGCCGCCTTGCAGGCGTGTTTCAAGCCGGCTCGGTGTGCGCGCGTCATAGTAGATGCCGAGATCGTCGATGACGAGCGACCCGGCGGGGCGCAAATCCGAGCCGAGACCGACGGAGCGAATGAAGCCATCTTCGACGCGCATCAGCGCCAGCCCTTCATCGCGCACGGTTTCAGCAAAACCGGCTGGCTCGCTGGTGCCCCAGACCGCAACCCGTGTGGCACCGTCGGTTCGCGCCTTCGTCAGGGCCGACGGCCGTGCGCGGCCAGCGAAGGTGACCGGCGTCGCACTGCCACCAAGAAACACCGAAGCCGACGCCCGCTTCCAGCGCGAAAAGCCAAAGGCGACCGTGCGCCCGCCTGCAAGATCGCCGACGCGCTGCCGCCAATCGATCAGGCGATCAACGGCTTGGTCGAAAGTCACCGCAGCACGCGTCACAGGATCGGCATAGCGGGCGTAGACGAGGAACGCGGCCGCGAACATGTCTTCGATCGCGCACTGTCCACCACGCCGCGCAAAGGCCGCGGCGACCGCGCTGTCTGACATGTCCGCGGCATCCGAGGTCAGACTGAAGCCGGCATAGAACGGCACGCCGAAGGTTTTCACGGCTTTGCCGCGCAAGATGGCCTCAAAGCCGATGGCGCTCGACACGGTCCATATAGCCTCGGCGCCATCGAGCGCGGCGTGGGCCGACAACGCGGGGTCGAGCATCGCAACGCCGGCACGGCGCGCACGTTCCATGAGATAGCCACGCGCCCGGCCAGCCGTCACGTCAGGATGGCTGCGCACGCTCAGACGTGCCGCGCCGTAGCTTGCAAGCGCCTCATCGAACATGCGGGCGAATGTTGCCTCCGTCGCCAACGCACCTGGAATGGAGGCGTCGCCTCGCACCTGGTCGATCACCAGAATGCGCGGCTTGCCAGTGTCTTTGCCAGTGTCCCTACCCGTGTCGATGCCGGTGTTGTATTTCGTCAACCGCTCATGACGCCATCGCTCGAGCCCCAAGTGGGCTTCGCGTTGCAAAGCCGGCGTCAGCCAGGATGTGTCACTCAGCAGCAACTCCAATCGGGAGGGGGCGCGCGCGTCGAAGTAAATACCGATGTCGTCGACAACCAACGAGACCGGCGGCGCACCGAGTTTGCCAAGCCCGGCGGATCGGATGAAACCGTCTTCCAACAGCACGAGTGGCACGCCACGCGCGCCTGCCTCACGTCGCGCGCGCAAGCCCGAGCGCCGATTTCCCCATCCAACGACCGCGCCGAACGGCCCTCGGCCAAGGCGACGGCAGGCGTGATCGCCGAGAAAGGCCGGCAAGTGCGGGAGAGACAAAATGCCAGCTGAGCAGACGCCCAATACCGCAGTCGAAGGCAGGCGATCGATGGCGAGCACCTCTGGCGTCACAGAGTCGGGCTTGGGATGTGCTGGCACGGAACTGCGCTGCTCGCTTCACTTGAACGGCTATGGCTTGGCGGCGACCTTGGCGGCGCAGCAATCAGCGTCGACGCGCGTAAGGATTTTAGCAATCATCGGCTCCCAGTGCTGCGACCGATAAAACGACCCGTTGATCAAAGCCTTTTCGCGCAACAGGTTCAGGAACGCCACATAAAGCTCATGATCCACGGTGCCCGGGTCATGCCAGAACTTGGCGAGCGCCGCTTCGTCTGATCCATCTGCGACAAGGCCTGGCACGTGGTAAAATGTATCCCCAAGCGCAAACACTGGACACCTGTGGTACATGGCTGAGAGCGCCATCGTGCTGTTCACTGTCACAAACCCACGCGCGCTGGCGAGCAGGCTCGGGCCATGACCCGTCTGCAGAAACTGAACGCGGTCGGCGAGCCCGTGAGCCAAAGCCAGCGCCTTGATCAACGGACCATACGAGGTGTGCCCGCGGTCGTAAGGATGGCAGCGGAGCACGAGCGACATGTCGCTTGGTGCATGCGCCGCGAACGATGTGATGGTCGTCTCGATAAACCGCTCTTGGGTCCAGCCGCGACCGTGATGGATCGCTTGCAGGTCATCATGAACCTGCAGCGCCACCACAAAGTAGCGCCGCGAGTGCTGCGCAATCAGCGACGCCTGCAGTTGGTTGTCGGGCAGCGTCGCCATCACGCGGCGATAGGTGTTGCGCAGCCAGTACTTTGTTTCGCTCCACAGCGTGCGTGCGCGATGATGCCGATAGTGCGGATAGCGTAGCTGGCCGAACGACATCAGCACATAGTAGAGGATAGCGTCCAAGGTCATCGCAATGAACGAGGGCTCAATGTGCACGATCGGCCGCGGCACAGCGGCGAACGCGCGGATTTCGTCGGGCGCCCGCGTGAGCGGTGAGCGCGCGTTGTTGCCGCCGGCCTCAAAGGTCACAAAATTGGGCCGCAGATAGCCCTCTTCGAGGGCATACAGCTTGATGCCAAGGGTCTCGGCTACGGCGCACGCATCAATGTGCACCGGGCGGCGGTCACCGAATACAAGTATCGTGTCGGGCCGCTGCTCACGGCACAGCCGATCGAGCCATGCTCGAAAGTTGTCCATCGGCTCCGTGTAGCGCAGCACGGTGCCACCCGCTTGCAGCACTTCATCCGCGAGGTTGAATTGGACCTTCGTCACATCATAGCCGTCTGCGGCAGCGCGACTGGCAAGGGCATGGAAGAAGCGTCCAACGGGTCCCTGCAGAATGAGCAGCCGCCGTGCTTTCGATTTGGCAACACGTGTTTGCATCACGCTGGAATTTCTCTGCCCATATTCACGTTTCGCCGTCGCAACACATCAAGTCGATGTCAAAGCCGGCTGGTGACCGACCCCGGCAAAAATGCGCGTGGAAACGTCGAGGTGGCAAACATGGACATAGGCATCTGCAAATCTGAAATGCGGCTCCAACAGCATTAGCATGCTTACTGCTTTGATCCACTGAAAACACTGTATGCGCTGGCTTTGCAAAGGCGTGTGGACGCACTGCGGAATGCTGTTTGGCACCTTGCCATTCACGCCGCAGCCAGCAAGCGCTGGTAGAAGTCCGAGCCGCCGAACGTACCCGCTTCCTTGACGGCAATGTCTTCGTAGGCCGCGCGCGCCCATTGGCCAATGCGTTGCCGCAGTTCTGTGTCCTCGATCAACGTGCGCACGTTGTCCGTAATGGCACCCACATCGCCAGGCGGCGAGAGCAACGCGGATCTACCGTGCTGCATCAGTTCGCTGGTGTCGACCGTCTCATAGGCGACGCTCGGCCGGCCCTGTCCCATGGCGGCCACGACTTCGTAAGGCTGTATCAAGGCGCTTTTCGTCGTGTTGTGTCGCGTAAAGATCGTCACGTCCATCAGGGCACGATAATGGGCCGTGTCCTCGAAGCGTGGCGTCTCGACGATGGTCAGCGCGTGTCCGAGCCTATGCTCCGCGACCCGGCGGCGCAGTCCGTCGCCGGCGCGTCCGGCTCCGACCACCAACAATTTCAGGCCCGGGAATTCCGGCACCAGGCGGGCGAGAATGTCGCCAAGCACGACGGAATCATAGTTTGGGCACAAGTCGCGGACCACGCCGATGACAGGCCCTTGACCGAGGCCAAGCGTGTCGCGCAACGCATCGAGCTGCTCGGGGCTATAGGTCGGTCGCAAGACACGATGGGGCGAGACCACGACCTGGTCCGACTTAACCCCTACGTCGACCAGCAGTGACTTGATCCGTTGATTGGCAACGACGCACACATCAGCCGCGCGAGCGGTCATGAGCGTCATCCAGAGCTGCATCTGGCCTTTTTCGGTGCGCTCGAAACCCTCGTAAAACGGCTCTTTCGGATCGAGCAGTTCGTCAATGTCGACAACCAGCGGGCAGCCGATGGACCGGGCAGCAAGCGCGGCGGCTACGCCGGTGGTGTAGAAGCCATCGGAGCGGATGACACTGCAACCGTGCTCAACAGCTGCTGCGGCAATTGCTGCTGCAGATGCCGAGACATACATGTCGACCACATCGTCGGGATGTTCGACCGGCTTCAACCTGACCAAGTCTACAAACCCGTCTGTCGACCGTTCGTCAGCAGGTTCGCCTTGAAATGCGCGGCCCGAACTTGGCGGCATGATCACAGTTGCCTTCCAGCCGCTGCCGATCGCACTCAAAGCCCGATCGTACAGCCGGAAGGCGGACGAGGTGGCATGCAGGGGCGGAGCTTCGCGCCCAACAAGCGCGACGCGGCGCTCATGTTGGCGGCTCGGTGTTACGCGGCGGTTCACGATCGCGGGCGGCGACTGCAGCATCCGCAACATCGCGCGGATGCCCTCGGCCTTCTTGGACTCACTCAGATTGAACTTCGCGCCAGCCAGTTGCGCCTTGTCGACCAGCGTTGCCGCCGCCCGCAAATGCCCGAGATCCGCGAGCTGGAAGGCCAGCAGCTTGATGCGTCCTTCTATCGGCCCAAGCTCGACGGCCTCGGATCCTAGCTTCGCCGCCAAAAGCGGCTGCTCTGACGCGACGGCTTTTGCGATCTCGATCAGGGCGTTGGCGAGGATGACCGGTTTGGCCTCTTGCGCCCGGGCCCATGCTGCCGCGCCCTCCCCGCCCGCCGTCGCGAGCATCGCCAAGCTGGTCGATACCAATTGACCTGCTTCGGCCGAGTGGATGAGGTCTTCCGGCAGCAACTTGCGCGCATCGCGCGCGCGCCGCTTCAGGCTGCGCGAACTGTTGTAGACCCCGAGCAACCGCTTCGGCAGGCGTGCGATGCCGGAGATCGACTGAACGCTTTCGACCAGTGCGCTGCCGAGCTGCCAGGAAATCGTCTTGTGCGCTTTGAGCAAGCGTTGCTCGAGTTCTCTCGTCGCGCGACGGGCTTCCAGCAGATCGAGATCCGTTGACCGTTTCGACGATTGGACGCGCGCGAGTTCGCGCTTGATGACGTCCAGTTCGCGGTCCAGTTGGTGGTTCTGGATTTCGGACAGCTTGAGTTCAGCCAGTTGCCGATCGAGTTCTGCCAGCAAACCGTCGACGCCCCTGGCTGAGGCTTCGACGCCGGGGGGGCGCCGTGCAATCCGCCGCCGACGCTGCCCAGGTGCAGACGCTGCCACTTCAGCCGGTGGGATATCCGTCGCGATTTTTGGGTTGATCAGCCAGGTGGTTGAACGCTGCGTTGGTTCTACCAGTTCTGTCGCAGTCAGCGCTTCCTGCGTCAGGCTGGACCTGATGCGCTGCAAGACAGTTTGTGCTGGTGCGTTCAGCGCATCTGACGCTGCCAGAGCTGCGGGCGATGGCAACAGTGTCGCTGCATCGCTGGACCCCAGCTCAACCAATATGGTTTCGTCTCTCACAACTAGTACCCCGTGCAAACAACTTCAAATCGATCACGAGATCAGGCGCGGAAAATTACGCTCGTGACGCAGTAACTGTTACTTTTTTGGTGCCCCGTGCTTGAAGTCTTGTACGATACCTGTGTTAGCCTCGTCGGAGATGAGCTTCAAGCGACCTGTGATCGTGGCGGCGCAAAGTTTGCCCTCGTGTTGCGCACTTGCACTCTCTCCTGCTCAAGCTCTCGCCACTTGCGGCACATTGGCCCAAAAGATTCGACTGTTTCAGCGCGGCAAAATCCTCCAGTCCGGAAGGTCCGGAAGCGCTGCGCTTGCAATCTGCAGATGCGCGCTCATCCAGACTTCACGATAAACGATGCGTGCGCGTGTTCCCTCGCGCGAGGTTATGCCCGTCTGGCTAGACCCGGTTAAGCTAGAGGTCGTCTGTAAGCCGACCGTCAAGGGTGTCGCCAATCTGCGCAGGGCCTGGACCCCGAAACAGGCAACAAGACGCGCCGTAAACTCTTCATCGGCCCCAAAGGCCACCTCCTCAAAGCCGCCAAGCCGGCTCAAGACATTGCGCCTGAACACGAGCGATGATCGGTTGGCGCGCACGAGCGGATAGACGCGTGGCGCAACAAAGCGGCCGGCAAGGTCGAGCCGGACAATCCGCGATTCTGTCGCCATCACGCAGGCATCGGCAAGGAGTGGCTGCAATTGTCGCCGCAGTCGCTCGGGATGCGACCAATCGTCGGCGTCGTTGAATGCCAGATGCGGCGCTGTGGCTGCAGCCAGGCCGATGTTTCGCGCAGCATATGTGCCGCCGGATATCTCGCGCCGATGCAGCCGCACGCGTGGGTCATGGCGCGCCATCGCAGCGACACGCGCGGCCGTGTCATCCGTGCTGGCGTCGTCGACGACGATCAATTCAACGCGAACACCGCGCTGTGCCAGCACCGACTTTGCCGCACTTTCAACGGACGATGCCATTGATTTAACGGGCATAATGACGCTGACCTCGGGCAATTCCGGGTCGCTCGACCCAGGCGGTCCACTTGCCAAAAATGCATCGAGCGTGATCTGCTCGGATACGGACGCAAGCGGGGCATCAAGGCCCGCCAACCGGAAGGCTGCGTTGGTCAGCTGCCGCGCTTGAACATGGTCGCTGACGTGCGCCGCCACTGCCGCGCGCAAAAAGCCATCATCTGCACCCTTGGGCTCCGATCCTGCGGCACTTAGAATTTCGGCGCAACGTTCCCACTGCTCATCACGTGCGGCGAGGGCCGCGTGGACGGGAAACGGCGCTTGTGCACTCATGGCTAGGGCCGATTTCGGGTCCCATCGCCCGGCGGCCAGCAGAAGTCGTAGTCGATCCGCCTCGCGCATCCGGGATTTGCCGCTGACCAGCTCGAGCGCCGGCCCCGGGTCGCCGAGCTCCGCCTGAGCCAATGCGCGCAGACCTGCTTGCGCCCGCGCGCTGTCGGACGTTGCATCAAGAACTGCCAAGTGGAGCCCTAGGCGTGACAGCACAGCCGCATCTCGCGACGTATGCAAAGCGCCGACATGGTCCCCACGTGCCGCTCGCCTCATGGCGGTCCAGCGCGCCCACCACGCATGGGCCACCGATGCTGGTTCGGTCGACTGGGCCAGCAGTGTCGACATTGTTTTTTCCATTGCCCTTCGAGCACGCGTCGTGCCCGCAGATCATGTAGCATTTCCGCAACGACAGTCGACGAACCAGCGCGAGCGGGCCACACAGCTGTGGACTCACGGTCCCCCAGGGTGCTTCACAGAGTGTGAATTGTGCGTGGGGGATATATAAGTTTATGCGCCTTGCCATCGCCATAACACTTGCGTGTATTGCACCCTTGGGCGCCGGCTGCACGTCAGCGTTTTTGCCGGCAGGCAGCCCGACCGTGCGCGAAATCACACTGTCTGAAGAGCGTCGTAAGGAGCATGGCTTCGAGTTCTTCGAGGTCGACGACCGGGTTGCAGAACATCTGGCGCAACAGCAATATCTTCACTTCTCGCGCAAGTTCGCCTCCAAAGGATCCGCGCCGAAGGTGCTGATCGGCCCAGGTGACGTGTTACAGATTTCGGTATGGGAGCCGGGCGGATCCGGCTTGTTCGGGCCGGCTTCTTCCGGCGGGGGAGTGTCGCCGGGTGGCGGCGCGGCTGGCTTGCAGGCCAGTGCACGCTCGGCCACTTTGCAGCCGCTTATCGTGGCAGGTGACGGCAGCATCAACATTCCGTTTTCTGGCCGCGTAAACGTTGGTGGCGCAACCGCCGAAGAAGCCCGGGCCCGCGTTGAACGGTCGTTGCGCGCGAGTGCGATTCAACCTCAAGTTCTTCTCACGGTCGTTGGCCAGAATTCACATGCGGCCAGTGTCGGCGGCGACGTCGGCAAGCCGGGGCTCATCCCGTTGTCGGCACGCGGCGACTCGGTCTTGGATGTAATTGCCAACGCCGGGGGCTCGAAGTTCCAGGCGTACGATTCCGTGGTGCGTATCCACCGCAAAAACCAGTCCGCGTCGATGCCTCTGAAGTCCATCGTCGATAACCCGTCTGAGAACATCTTCGTCCAGCCGGGCGACTCGGTGTTCCTCATGAAACGACAGCAGTCATTTTCGGCCTTTGGCGCAACCGGCAAGGCGGGCCACTACGCGTTCGACGCAGAACATGTCCTGCTGTCCGAAGCCGTGGCAAAATCCGGCGGTCTGATCGACAATCAGGCCGACGTGAGCGGCGTGCTGTTGTTCCGGTACGAAACGGGCGAGAGCTTGGCTGATCTTCATCCGAAGTACGGCTACCATCCCGAAAAAATCTATCCGACCGTGTATCGCGTTGATTGGCGCACCGCGAAGGGCATCCTGTTTGGCCGCAAGATTCAGCTTCACGACAAAGACGTGATCATGATCGCCAATGCTGATGGCGCACAGTTGTTGAAGTTCTTCACGTTGCTGAAGGGCGCCACCGGCGTGCTCAGGGACCTCAACTTGGTCGGCACGTCTTCCACGACCAGCAATTGATGAAATGTCGAACCGCGGCCGGATAACGGTGTAACCAGCGCCGGAGGGCGGTTGAAGGGCGGCGGTCGCGGTGCTACTTGGCGCACACATGTATTCAGGTCTCGATCAAAACGGGGCAACATGATTGCGTTCGAAGATGTTTCGAAGTCCTATCGCACCCGCGCCGGCGTCAAGGTGATCTGCCAGGACATCAGTTGCACTATTCCCCCTGGTGTGAATCTCGGCATCCTGGGTATCAACGGCGCCGGTAAATCGACCTTGATGCGTTTGATCGCTGGCATTGAAGACCCCGACGTCGGCCGCATTCGGCGCTCCTGCCGGGTCTCTTTTCCGCTCGGCTTTTCAGGCACCTTTGCGGGGTCCTTGTCAGGGCGCGAAAACGCAATATTTCTCGCGCGGGTGTACGGTGCCCCTGTCAGCTATGTAGTTGATTTTGCCCAAGATTTCGCAGATATCGGTGACTATTTCGATGAGCCTGTGAACACGTACTCCAGCGGCATGCGCGCCCGCCTGGCTTTCGGGGTCTCGATGGCCATCGAGTTCGACGTTTATCTGGTCGACGAGGTGACCGCCGTTGGAGACCAGTCGTTTCAAGAGAAATGCAGCAGGGTCCTGAACGAGCGCTTCAGTGTCTCGAGCGTGATCATGATATCGCATTCCGTGTCGACGCTGGGCGGGTACTGCAATTGGGGCGCAGTCCTGCACGACGGCGATCTGAAGTTCTATCCCTCTATTGATCTGGCCTCTGACGCCCATCTCGCCAACATGCAGATTTTTGCTTGAGCCTTGTTCTAGCCAATCGATATGGGAGTACCGGGGTGAGTAAGCGGCGAACGGAGGCGCTGTTGGGTTTGTTCCGCGGTCGCGGCGCATCTGGCGCTCCGGTTGCAACGGTGGCATCGTCCAAAGATCCAATCACGATTGCCGTCGAGCGCGGCATAGCGGCAAAAGCCTCGGATACAGAGCCGCCCGCCGATGTCTTGCTCCAAGTTGAACGCTCGGTCCGGTCGGTCACCCAGTTCAGCGAAGACCACGCCGCGGCGCTGGACGAACTTCTGAACTTGATCGAACGGTATCCGTATTCAGAGCGTTTTCAGCTCTTGGCCGGCCGCTTGATCGAAGGGTCGGCAGAACCCGAGATCGCAGCTGCGGCCTGGGCCGCGATCACGCAGCGCCGGCCGAACTCGGCTGAAGGCTTGCGCATGCACTTGCGCTGGGTCGCTCGCCAATCTGGCAGCATCCGGTCTGCGCAGCGCATTTTGGCCGGCCGTTTCCCGACATTTCCGACCGACTATGATGAACTGCTGCTCTACGCGCGCGCCTATGACGAGTTGAAGCTCTTCACTGAAGCCGACATGGCCTTTGAAGCCGCCATCCGCCTCCAGCCAGACAGTGAAGGCTCGCATCTAGCATACGTGCGCGCCTTGCACGCTCGTGGCAGCATTCAGCGTGCTACTGATGCTGCCATGCGTGCAGAACTCGCCGGCATCGTGTCCGATCAGTTGAGGCGCTTGCAAGTCACCATTGATCTCGAACGTGATCTCGTCGGCAATGCCCCACAGGCGGCCACTGGCACACAACGGGTGTCGGACGCCGTTCTAATTGATTTGCTGGACAAAATACTGGAGCGCCGAAAATCGATCGATCTCGGGAGCCGCAGCTACCTTGGCCCGGTCTTCATGCTCAACGGCTCTCTAGGCCCAGGCGGCGCCGAACGCCAGCTCATGAACACCGCCATCGGCTTGCAAGCGTGCATCGACAAGGGCCGCCAACTCGATGGCCGCGATGTTCTCGGGCCAATCACGGTCTGCGTCCGCAGCCTGACCAATCGCCGCGATGCCAGCTTCTTCGCCCCCAATCTCAAGGCCGCGGGCGTGCAGGTGTCGGAGTACTCCACCTTCCAAGCCTATGCCGGCAACAGACGTCATTCGATCGCTGGCAGTGTTTCTGACCTCCTGCGGTTTCTGCCGTCGCAGATGATCGAGGGTACGGAGCGGCTGTCCGATATCATTGCCGGCCACCGGCCAGATGTGGTCCATATCTGGCAAGACGGGACGATTTTCGCTACGGCGCTCGCTGCTCTCCTCGCGGATGTACCGCGTATTGTGCTCAACGTGCGAACGGCGCCGCCGATCGATCGACCGAGCCGCATGAAGCCCGAATACAGTGTGCTGTATCCGCGTCTGGTGAGGATGCCGGGCGTCGTGTTGACCGCCAACTCACGCTATGCCGCCGCGCGCTATGCGGCTTGGCTCGACATCGACCCAACCCGCATTCCCGTCGTGTACAATGGAGTGAACTCTCAGGCCGCGACGGGCGATGTCAAAGCGCACGACCTGCTTCGTACCTTCGATGCCGCGACCGCCGGCCACGATTTTACTGTCGGCACGGTGATCCGCTTCGACGAAAACAAGCGCCCGTATGCTTGGCTGCAAAGCGCGGCGGAACTCCTGTCCCGGCGTCCAGCAGCCCGCTTCATCATGATCGGAGACGGGCCGCTGTTCGCCGCGACGCGTGAATACGCCGCCATGCTCAAGATTTCGCACCGCGTTCTGTTCACCAGCCACTCTGATCAGGTCGGGTTCTGGCTCAAACAGTTCGACGCCTTTTTGCTGCTTTCGCTGTTTGAGGGATTGCCGAACGTTCTGATCGAATCGCAATTGGCAGGTGTGCCCGTCGTCTCGACGCCCGCTGGTGGCGCGGCGGAGACGATGATCCCGGGCCAGACCGGCATCGTGCTGGACACAGGCGACCAGGTCGACCCCAAGGTGGTTGCCGACAAACTGCTGCAGCTATGTCTCGATGGCCATCAGAAGCCCGCCATCGCGGCGCTCGCGAGCCGCTGGGTGCGCGAGCAATTCTCTATTGATCGTATGTTGGAGACCACCGCGCGCGTTTATCTGCGTTGAGCTGCGCAGCACGCGGTCATCTCAAGATCGGCAGCTTGACCGTGAACGTCGATCCAACGCCGAGTTCCGAGGTGATGCTGAGTTCGCCGCGATGCCGGTTGACGATATGCTTCACGATCGCAAGCCCAAGGCCCGTGCCGCCACGCGTGGCGCTTTCGCCGCCGCTGACCCGATAAAAGCGCTCTGTCAGTCGTGGCAGGTGCTCGGCAGCAATGCCTAGACCATTATCGCTGATGCGGATGGGCAGGCGCTGGCTCTCGGGCGCGCCGGCACTCAGCTCGACGCGGCCACCGCGACGTCCGTATTTGATGGCGTTTTGTACCAGATTTTGCAGCATCAAGCGCAGCTCGTCGCGATCGCCGACCACAAGTACCGGGCCGCTGCCGCCACCATCCGAGGGCGGCAGACATGACAGCGCAATGCCGGCCTCCTGCGCCGCCGGCGTTGCGTCTTGAATGACCTCGTCGAAGAGCGCCGCGATATTGACGTGGTCCGTCGGCCGCAGATGCTCCTTCATCTCGACGCGGCTGAGGGACAGCAAATCGTCGATCAGGCGTGACATGCGGCTCGCCTGCTGTCCCATGATGGCGAGAAACCGCTCCCGCGCAGCACTGTCGTCCTTGGCGGGTCCCTGCAGTGTCTCGATAAAGCCTTTCAGCGACGTCAGCGGTGTGCGCAGCTCGTGACTGGCGTTGGCGACGAAGTCCGAGCGCATGCGCGAGAGTTTTTCCTGCTCGGTCAGGTCGCGGATTGCAATCAGCAGCGCCGCTTGCCCGGCCGTGGGCTGCTGAGCCAGCGGCGTGACGATGGCAACGGCGGCCTCATGATAGGGCGACAAGCGCGGAATGTGGCAGGCCTGCTGGGCGCCGCTCGTGCGGGCGCTCGCGACGGCATCGAGCAGTTCCGGCGCCCGGCACACGGCCGTAATGACTTGCCCTTGGGCATGCGGCAAAATCGCATCTGCGAGCCCGTTCGACCCGATCACGATATCACGATTGTCAAGGATCAGCGCGGGCGCATGCAGGCCGTCCAGCATTGGCTGCCAGCGCACCAGCGCGGGATCGGCTGGCGGCCTTTGCGTCGGCTCGGGTGGCGCTTGCGATGTGTCAGGCACGGCCAGAGCCAACAGAACGACGGCGCCGAGCACACCGCTTGCAACAATCACATGCAATGCACCGGCCGCCACGAGGCTGGACATGCAAGCGGCCGTTACAGCCAGCCCAAACCATCGGGCCCGCAAGCGTCGACGGTGCGTCGCGTCCACCTCAAACACCGGAGCCCTCATCGCATCACAAACAGCGGACATTCGAGTGCGCTTGCCACATCATTCCAAGTGCCGTGGCTCGGCAACAAGACACCCCCAGCCTGACCGATCAGGAACCCCGGCATCTGGCGGCGCAGCGCTTCAAGCAGCGCACCCGTGTGCCCACGCGCGCGCGCCAACGACACAAGATGCACGTCGGTGCGCTCGGCGAGCAGCAGCCGCACATGCTCATCCAGGGCCTGCCCATCGGCGTCGCCACCAGGGGCCAAGGCAACCACGATCGGCGCCGCCGCTTCCGTCGCAACCCGTTCGGCGACGCGCAGCATCAGCGGCAAGCGCTCGATGGATTCAAGCACGATCGTCACGGGGCCATCAATGCGCCGCACGCCAGCGCCAACAAGCATCAACGCCGTCGCGCCAACCATCTCGTCCAGCAGCCGTTGCACAGCCTGCTGATCGCGAGAGCGTACGGGATCTGCCAACACGACGACGTTCCAGGGCCCCGATTCAGCACAGGCGCGATTGAGCGCATGCGTCGGCTCGTCACGTATTGTGCGCGCGCGATAGCTGATGTCAGCCTCCCGCGCCAAGACTGCGACCCGCCGTTCCGCCTGTCGCGCGGCATAGGCGAACTGCCGCATCAGCGTCACGGGAGACAGCGTGCGGCGGTCGCGGCCACACAGCGAAATTTCGACAGCGTTGGGATGTGAGCACAGGTCGATCAACTGCTGGTCTTCAATAAAGATGCTCTCAAGCTCCGCCTGATAGGCCCGCGCCAAATGCAGGGCCGCGCGCACGGCGAAAACGTCGGGCGTCGCAGAGCCAAGCCGAAGCACGACGCGGCCGCGGTTTTCGCCCGCCTCGGCCACGTGCACCACATCGACTGTCTCATGCAGCATCATGACATGCCACCCGTCGCGTCGGCGCTGCTCCCTTTCGCAAAACTACGCGCGCCCTCGGCAAATGCACGCAGCCGCGCTTCGACCCGCGCATTGATGGAGCCAGCGGGGAAGTTGCCATCGGCGCCACGCGCACCCGCCGCAACGCCGGTCAGCAATTCGATGCCGTGATCAATCCTGGAAACGCCGTGGATGGCGAACTTACCCGCCTCCACCGCCTCGACCACATCTTCACGCAGCATCAGGTGCTGCACGTTCGAGCGCGGCACCAGCACGCCCTGCTCGCCGGTCAGTCCCTTGGCTTTGCAGACATCGAAGAAGCCTTCGATCTTCTCGTTCACGCCGCCGATGGCCTGCACCTCGCCCCACTGGTTGACCGACCCGGTGACGGCAAAGCCCTGCTTGATCGGCACTTCGGACAACGCCGACAGCAGCGCATAAAGCTCCGTAGACGACGCACTGTCGCCATCGACGCCGCCATAGCTCTGCTCAAACACCAGCGACGCCGCCAGCGCCAACGGCACGTCCTGTGCGTAGCGGCCCGCCAGGAAACCCCACAAGATCATCATGCCCTTGGTGTGCAGCGGCCCCGACAGTTTTGCCTCGCGCTCGATATCGGTGATGCGGCCCGTGCCCATGCGCACGCGCGCCGTGATGCGGCTCGGTCGGCCGAAAGAGAAATTGCCCAGCTGCAGCACCGCGAGGCCATTGATCTGGCCAACCTTCTCGCCCTCGACGTCGACCAGCACCACGCCGCGATCGATCGTCTCCTGCGCGCGATCACGCATGCGATCCGAGCGCTGAATTTCGGCCTGCACGGCACGCGCCACATCCTCACGCGTCGTGATCGTACGCTTGGCCTTCTTCGACCAATAATCCGCCTCGCGCACCAGATCGGAAATGCGCCCGATCGAGATCGACAGCTTCTCGCGATCGTCTGCCATGCGTGCGCCTTCCTCGATCGCGCGCGCCACGCCTGACGCGTCAAGCGGGTTCAGCTTGTGCTCCCGCACGATCGACGCGATCACGCGCGCGTAGGCCGTGTCGGTCTCGCCGTTGCGCGGAATGACATCGTCGAAGTCCGCCTGCACTTTGAATAGCCCGAGGAAATCCGGGTCGTTCTGCGCCAGCATATAGTAGATCTCGCGCTCCCCGATCAGGATCACTTTGACAGTCAGCGGAATAGGTTCCGGGTCGAGCGACTGCACGGTCGTCATGGCGCCCGCAATTTCCGACGGCTGCTCCATGCGGATCTCGCGCGATTTGAGCGCGCGCTTGAGCGCCTCATAGGCGTAGGGCGAGAGCAGCAGCTTGCGCGCGTCGACCAGCAGCGTGCCGCCATTGGCGCGGTGCAACGCGCCTGACTTCATGAGCAGAAAATCCGTTACCAGATTGCCATTCTGAGCCACGTGCTCAATGCGGCCGATCAGGTTACCATAGACCGGGTTGATCTCTTCAACGACGGGTGCGCCGGTCGCCGCCCCATGCGCGCCGCTGTCGCCAGCTGCGACCATGACGTTGACCAGATAGCGGCGATAGCGGGGATCGCGCGCCGTCTCGACCGAGACCTTGATCGGCGCGTTGCTCTCTTCTTCGCTGGTGGTGAACATGGCGATATTGCGCACCAGATCGGCGCTCGCCGCCTCGACGTGGGCGACCACCTGCGGCAGGTCTGCGAACGCGGCCACCAGATCATCCAGCGCGTTGATCACCGCACGCTTAGCCACGTCCTCATTCAGCTCCTGCAACTGCCCGCGACGCACCTTGTCGGCCTTCGGCACATGGCTCAGGACCTCGGCCAGCTCCTTTTCCAGCGCGTCCATTTGGCGCCGCTTTTCCGTCTGCATATCGGGCGGCAGGCTCGCAAAGCTCTCCGGTTTGATCACGGTGCCATCGAGCATGGGCGCGAACGCAAAGCCTTGCGGCGTGCGCAGCACGGCGATGCCTTGCGCCTTGGCCTTGGCATCGAGCGCCTCCAGCGCCTCCTCCTGGCCCGCCTGGAAGCGCGCCTCAATGGCGCGGCGGCGAGACTGGTAGTCGTCGCCCTCGATCAGGTTCGGCACCACCGCGCGCAGCTCGTCCAGAGCTGCGATCATGCCCTTGGCAAAGGGGCGCGCGCGTCCCGGCGGCATGCGCAACGCCTTCGGCCGGTTCGGTTCGTCGAAGTTGTAGATGTACACCCAGTCGTCGGGTGCCTTTTCGCCTTTGGCTTGGATTGCGAGCTGCGCCTTGATCGCCGTGCGCTTGCCCGAGGCCGGCGGCCCAAGCACGAAGATGTTGAAGTCGTGAGCCTGCATCTGCATGCCGAATTCAAGCGCCTCAAGCGCACGATCCTGGCCGATCAGCCCCGTGATCGGCTCCAGCTCAGCCGTGGTCTTGAATTTGAGCGTGGCAGGATCGACTGTGCGGCGCAGTTCGCTGACGGCCAGGGCGGGTGGCGGCACATCGTCGTTGCGCGCGGCACTGGCCGATCCGGCCAAGGTCGCGGGGCGCACCGTGACACTGGCGAGATCCTGCCCTGCCGTGCTGGTCTGCTTCGCTTTGGCCGGCAGATCCGGCTCCGACTTCGATCCACGCTTGAAGAACATGCCTGACCGCCCGATCCCGTTGCTGCGCCGCATCTATGCCCGTTCGTCTATGCCCGTCCGCAGATGCGGGGCAAGCAAGGTGGCTTTGTGGCAGGCTGTGCAATCATACCTTCAGCACCAACTTGCCGTTATTGCCGCCGGTGAACAGCAGGTTGAGCACGCCGGGATAGGCATCGATGCCACCGGTGCGGACGTCTTCGCGGATCTTGAGTTTGCCGTCCTTGTGCCATTGGCCGAGGTCACGGATGGCCTCAGGGATGCGGTCGGCCCAGTCGAACACGATGATGCCGCGCATGGTCAGGCGCTGCGTCAGCACGGCCCGCAAGTTCTTCGGCCCAGGCGGCATGGACGTGGCGTTGTAAGCGGAGATTAATCCACATACGGGAATGCGCCCAAAGGGGTTCATCTGCAGCAAGACCGTATCGAGGATCTCGCCGCCGACGTTCTCGAAGTAGACGTCGATCCCCTTCGGGCACGCCGCTCTCAGGTCAGCAGCCAAGTTGCCACCCTTGTAGTCGACGCAGGCATCAAAGCCGAGTTCGTCCTTCACATAGCGGCACTTGTCGGCGCCGCCAGCGATACCGACCACATGACAGCCTTTGATCTTGGCGATCTGGCCGACCACCGAGCCAACGGCGCCCGACGCCGCCGAGACGACCACGGTTTCGCCCGCCTTGGGTTTGCCGACATCGAGCAGGCCGAAATAGGCCGTCCAGCCGGGCATGCCGAGCCCACCGACCCACCGCTCGAGCGGCGCCTGCGCGGGGTCGGCGCGGCCGAGGCCCTTGCCGTCGGATATCGCGTATTGCTGCACGCCGAGTAGCCCCTGCACGGCGTCGCCGACTTTGAAGCTCGGGGTGTTCGATGCGTCGACGATACCAACTGAGAAGCTGCGCATCACGCCGCCAATGGGCACCGGTGGCACGTAGCTTTTGCCGTCATTGATCCAGCCGCGCATGGCGGGATCCAGCGAAATGTAGGCGATCTTGACCCGGATCTCGCCCGGCCCCGGCTGTGGCATCGGCTCATCGACGATCTGGAACACATCCGGCGTGACAAGGCCCGGTGCAGGCCGCTTGGCAAGTTTGCAGACTCGATTGGTGGTCATGGCGGCCTCTGGCGGGTTGCGGGCGATATGTCTCGACACGTTTTCTAGACACGCGTGCCGAGACCATGAACCGAGCGCCAGCCGCTGACAATCGTCGCACGAACGCAGACCTGCAACCCTGCACCCTCCCATGTTGCCATGCTGCCCACTGCCCCCTAGAACGCGCGCAGAACCATCTGCATCCCCTCAGGGACGTCCCAATGACCGCGCCAGCGTCCGCCAAAGCCAGCACATCTGCCAACACCATCAAAGGTGAGACCGGCGATTGGGAGATTGTCATCGGCATGGAGGTGCATGCGCAAGTGGCTTCTGCCTCGAAGCTGTTCTCGGGCGCGGCCACAGCCTTCGGCGCTGAGCCGAACAGCCACGTGTCGCTGGTGGACGCGGCCATGCCGGGCATGCTGCCGGTCATCAACCACGAGTGTATCGCACAAGCCGTGCGCACGGGCCTCGGGCTCAACGCGGAAATCCATCTCCGCTCCGTGTTCGACCGCAAGAACTATTTCTATCCCGACCTGCCGCAGGGTTATCAGATTTCCCAGTTCAAGCAGCCGATCGTCGGCGAGGGCCAGATCGAGATCGACGTCGATGGCGAGGCCATGCCCGTGCGCATCGAACGGCTGCATCTTGAACAAGACGCCGGCAAATCGATCCACGATCAGCATCCTGATTATTCCTACGTCGACCTGAACCGCTCGGGCGTCGCGCTGATGGAGATCGTGTCGAAGCCGGATCTGCGTTCGTCGAAGCAGGCGCAGGCCTATGTCTCAAAGATCCGCACCATCCTGCGCTATCTCGGCACCTGCGACGGTGACATGGAGAAGGGCAATCTGCGCGCCGACGTGAACGTGTCGGTGTGCCGGCCCGGGGCGTATGAGCGCTTCCGCGAAAAGGGCGATTTCAAGCACCTCGGCACGCGCTGCGAGATCAAGAACGTCAACTCCGTGCGCTTCATCGGCCAGGCCATTGAGTATGAGGCGCGGCGCCAGATCGAGATCCTGGAAGAGGGTGGCTCGATCACGCAGGAGACCCGCCTCTACGACAATGCCAAGGGCGAGACGCGCTCTATGCGCAACAAGGAAGAAGCGCACGATTATCGCTACTTCCCCGATCCCGACCTGTTGCCGCTGGAGCTAGAGCAATCTTTCGTCGACGGCCTGAAGAAGGGCCTGCCGGAGTTGCCGGATGAAAAGCGCGCGCGCTTCATCAAGAGCTTCGGCCTCTCGACCTATGACGCCTCGGTGCTGGTTGCCGAGCGCGAGAGCGCGGACTTTTTCGAGACCGTCGTCGGAATGTTGAAAGATGGGGGCCGCGACGGCAAGATTGCCGCCAACTGGGTCATCAACGAGCTGTTCGGCCGCCTGAACAAGGAGGACAAGCACATCACGCAGTCGCCCATGTCGGCCAAGCAGCTGGCCGGTATCGTTGACCTCATCGGCAACGGCACCATTTCAGGCAAGCAGGCCAAGGACCTGTTCGAGATCGTCTGGACCGAGGGCGGCGAACCTGCCGACATCGTCGAAAAGCGCGGCATGAAACAAGTGACAGACACCGGCGCCATCGAAGCCGCCTGCGATGCCGTCATCGCCGCCAACCCCGACAAGGTGGCCGCCGTCGTCGCGAAGCCGAGCATGCTCGGCTGGTTCGTCGGCCAGGTGATGAAGCAGTCCGGCGGCAAAGCTGCGCCGGCAGCGGTGAACGAGATCCTGAAGAAGAAGCTCGGGATTTGAAGGCGCGCTGAGTCGGAACGCCCCCCCCACACACACGGCACCCGTGTTGAGTCGCGGGCATCGCCGCTCCGCGCGTCGTTGCCTTTGACCCAACCTACACGTGAGCCCGTGCCCACATCACTCGTACCTAAGCGCTTCAACCGGATCGAGCCGTGACGCGCGCCAGCTCGGGTAGAGCGTCGCGAGCACCGAGATCAGCAGCGCCATGACGACGATCGTGCCGGTTTCCATGGCGTCGATGTCGGCGGGCATCTTGGTGAGATAGTAGAAGCTCGCCGGAAACACCTCACGGTCCAACATCCATTCTACGCCGCGGCGGATGCGCTCGATGTTGAGCGTGAAGGCGACGCCGAGCACGAACCCTGCGAGCGTACCGACCACGCCGATGGATGCGCCGGTGATCAGGAAGATGCGCATGATCGCGCCCTTAGTCGCGCCCATGGTGCGCAGGATGCCGATGTCGCGGCCTTTGTCCTTCACAAGCATCATCAGACCCGAGATGATGTTGAAGGCGGCCACGATGACAATCAACGAGAGGATGATGAACATCATTGTGCGCTCCATCTTGAGCACGTTGATGAAGGTCGAATTGCGTTGCTTCCAGTCGGAGAAATGCAGGCCGGGAATGCCGAGCGCTTTGAAATCATCGACGGTCTTTTCAATGCCTTCGGCATCCTTGGTGACGACCTCGATGGCGTCAACCGCGCCGTCGCGGGTGAGGAATTTCATGGCTTCGCCCAGCGGCATGAAGATCATGAGACGGTCGTATTCCGACATGCCCATCTCGAAGATAGCTTGCACCCTATAGGACTTGGACCGCGGCGCACAGCCGAACGGCGTGCAGGGCCCACGCGGGCTGATCAGCGTGACTTGATTGCCGATCGTGACGTTGAGATCGTTGGCGAGGCGCAGGCCAATTGCGATACCGTCTTGCTTGTCGAAGCCATCCAGGGTCGAGTCGTAGCGCATGTTACTCGACACGATGGTGAGCGACTTGAGGTCCTTCTCGCCAATGCCGCGCACGTTGCCGCCCGTCGCATGATGCGGGGACGAGACCATGACCTGGCCGTCGACCAGCGGAATGGCTTGGGTGACGTCGCGTACCTTGGCGAGTGCCTTGGCAATGTCGTCGTAATCGGTGAATGGCGCGCCGATGCGGTTGACGATCACGTGGCCGTTCAGCCCGACGATCTTGCCCACGAGCTCTTTGCGGAAGCCGTTGAGCACGGCCATGACGATGATCAGCGTCGCAACGCCAAGCAAGATACCCAGGAACGAAAAGCCGGCGATGACGGAAATGAAGCCTTCAGCCCGGCGCGCGCGCAGATAGCGGCGCGCGAGCATCCATTCAAACAGCGCGAACGGCTTGGTGTCCGTCGTACGTGCCTCGATCATGTGCGGCCCCCACGTTATGCAAACCCGTTGATTTCGAATCGAACCCTGCGAGAGTGGATTCGTGTGGCAAGACGGTGGTGAAGCACAAGTCGGAGCGTCAGTCTTTCGGACCTGTGCCCACAAGGCCTCATATCACTGTGCATCAGCGCGCCAGCATCACGACAAGGTGCTTCAAACCCGCGTCCAGCACCGGGTCGGCGCCGCCGGAGTAGGGTAACGGCCGCTCGACCGTGATATCCGGGGCGACGCCGCGACCTTCCAGCACATCCGTGCCAACCTCCGGTCGCGACTGGGGGATCTGTAGAACATAATCTCCCGGCACAACATCGATGCCGGCGGCCAGCACGTGCCCCACCGTCGGCGTGCCAACGATCATGCCCATTTTGGCGAAGCGGAAACTGTAGGAGACCAACTCACCTGCCGAGCGGGTGTGGTGATCTGTCAGCAACACCGTCTTGCCCTGGAACGACGGATTGGGGACCGTCGGCGTCTGCGCGTTGCGCTGTTGACGCGGCGCCCGGAACACAAAGGGTGCGCCGCGTTTGCGTGCGAAACCGCCGTCGAGCAGTGAGAGCACCGTGTCAGACAGATCCGCGCCGCCGATCTTGCCGCGCACGTCGATGATCATGCCGTCAAGTGGCGCGCTGGTGAGGGAGCCGAGCGGCGACGAGAACGACCGGATGTTTGATGTGCCGGTGCCATCGGGGTTGATTTCAGAGCGCGTCAAACGCCCACCCGGTGTCAATCGCGCCATCGCGTTGATGATCGGCACGGCCGACGTGAACGCCCAGATGCGGAAGTAACCGATCCGCTTGCCACCGTGCTCAATCACACGCGCGCTCGCCTGCGTCGCCTGATCGAAGGCAACGGTTGGGATGATCGGCATCACGGGGACCGAGACATATTCGACAGCGCCCTCTGCAGATCGACGGACGCCGATCCGCGCAACCGAGCCGAGTTTGCCGCGAAAGGCGTTGATCTGGTGATAAGGGCCGCCATCGACGTCGACGATCTCATCGCCGATCTTCAACCCTGCGCGGTCGGCGGGAGAGCCCTCCATGATGCCGTCGATGAAGTGCTTGCCGCCGATCTCGGCGCTGAACGCGCCGATGCCAGCAAAATAGGGCCGCGCACCCCAGTATTTGCGCGCGGACAGGTCGAGCGCGCCGGGCGCGTTGGGCAGGATGTCGAGCAAAATGTAGTAGCTGAGGTCGTCCGGCGTATAGAGGCGGAAATGCGAGGCTTTGGTCGTCTCGATCAAGCCGTTGATGAGAGCCACGGCGGCATCGTCGCGGGGGGCGTCGATCACAGATTGCCGGCGTGCGGCGGCCTCTTCGGTGAACCGTTGGGTCTTCAGCTGTTCAGGATCCCAGAACTTGGATTGAATGCGCTCGACGACGACATCGAAGATGCGCGCGCGGTCTAGCGGGATGGGCGCCTGTTGTGCCGCGGGCTGTGCCAGCACGAGATTACTGGACGCGACCATGGCCAGCAGAAGAGCGACTGCAAGCACGTTGAACTTTGATCGGCTCATCTCGTCCTTGCCCCGCGCTGCAAGCCAATGGGTAACCATAAGACCGTTCAGATGGCCAGCGATTGTCAGCTGCTTACGACGTTCTTGATTCCGCCGCCCTTGCATGCGAACCGGGCAGCAAGAGGGCGGCGACACGTGGCAGCAGATACACATCCGACAGCAGCGACGGTTCCGCGCGCGGCCCCGCCGACGGGAACGCCTGGGAAACGCACGCTCAGCGTCGTCGTGCCGATGCTGAACGAAGAGAAGGGTCTCGAAACCCTCGTCGAACGCCTGAAGCCAGTGCTCGACGGCACTGACCTCGCCTGGGAGATCGTGTTCGTCGACGATGGCTCGAAAGATCGCACCTGCGAGATCCTGCGTCGGCTGAACGCGGCAGATCCGCGCCTGAAGGCCGTCTCGCTCAGCCGAAATTTCGGCAAGGAACTCGCTGTCGCCGCTGGCCTCCGATACGCGACGGGCGACGCCGTCGTGTTGATGGATGCCGACCTGCAGCACCCGCCTGAAGTGATCCCCGAGTTCATCACCAAGTGGCATGAAGGCTTTGACATCGTTTTCGGCCGCCGGGATGACCGACAAGAAGACAGTGTGCTGCGCCGCGCGTTATCTGTTGCCTTCTACAAGGCCTTCCGCGCCATGAGCGGGACGACGCTGCCGGGTGGCGCGGGAGATTTTCGCCTGCTCGATCGCAAGGCTGTCGATGCCCTTAATGGCATTCGCGAGCGTGTGCGCTTCAACAAGGGGCTGTACGCCTGGATCGGTTTCAAATCGACGGGCGTGACGTTTCACGTGCCGCCTCGGTTTGACGGCACCAAGTCGCGCTTTCGCCCACGCCAGCTGTGGCACTTCGCGCTGGATGGGCTCGTCTCGTTCACGACCTTGCCACTGCGCGTCTGGTCCTACGTCGGCATCGCGGTATCTACGCTCGCATTTGTCTACATTGTCTTTTTTCTGCTGAAGTATCTCGTCTATGGCGACGCCGTTGCGGGCTTCCCGACCTTGATCATTTCTGTGCTGTTTCTCGGCGGTATCCAGCTGATCTCGCTCGGTGTCATCGGCGAATATCTCGGACGGATGTACGAGGAGGTGAAGGGGCGGCCGTTGTTCATCGTCGGCGAAGAGATCGGCCTCCCGCGACATGCGCCGAGCCCTGAGCCCCACACATCAAGCACATCCACGAGCCCGCGCTCATGAGCCCGCTGGTGCCGCCGCGCGTGCTCAATGCCGATGACTACGCCATGAGCGCTGGTGTTTCGCGTGCCATCGAGATGCTGGCGGCAGCAAAGAAAATCTCGGCCACGAGCGCGTTTGCGACCTTGCCGCGTTGGCGCGAGGATGCGCCGCGGATTCGCGACTTGCGGGGACATATTGCAATCGGGCTGCATCTCAATCTGACGGTTGGGGCGCCGACTGGTTCATTCACGAGCCTCGCGCCGTCGGGCGTGTTTCCTAATCTCGGCACAGTGGTGCGGGCCGCCGTGCTGCGCCGCATCGACCGCGCGCAGGTGCGGGATGAGATACGCCGGCAGCTGGATGCGTTCGAGCAGGCACTTGGCTTTGCGCCCGATCACATCGACGGGCATCAGCACGTGCATGTTTTGTCCGTGGTGCGGGGCGAACTGATTGCTGAGGTCGCCCATCGCTATGCGGCGCGCCCGCCGTTGCTGCGTGATCCAACGGAGTCGTTGGCCCATGTCGCGCAGAAGAGCCCCGCCAAGGGCAAGGCGCTGATCGTACGCGGCCTCGCGCAAGGCTTTCGCGCGCGCGCCCGACGCCAAGGGTTGCCTGTGAATACAGGCTTTTCTGGCTTCTCGGCCTTCGACACGGCGCGACCGTTCCGCGATGAGATGATTGCGGCCCTCGACAGGCGTGGCGAGACGGCAGCGCTGAAGATCGTCATGTGTCATCCGGGCTTTCCCGATGCAGAGCTGGCCGCGCTCGATCCCGTCACAGGTCGCCGCCAACAGGAGCACGACACGCTGATGCTGCTTGCGCCTCCCGACGCGCTTCTGTGGCATCCCGCAGACGCGCGGATCTCGCGCCCGGTTCCAGATTGGGCCGCCCTTGCGGCCGGGAAAATTGCCGCATGACCGATGAACCAGACAAGCGCTCAGGCCTGCTGCACCTCGCCGGCTTTCTCGTCTCAGGCACGCTGGCGTTTGTGGTCGACGTGGCCGTGACGAAACTGCTGTCGGAGATCGCGGGCGTGCCCTGGGGCGTCAGCCGCATGATCGCGATTGGCATCGCCATGGTGGTCGCGTGGCTGTGCCACCGCAGGCTCACGTTTGCGGTCACGACGCCGATCAGCGCGGCCGAGTTCATCAAATACGCAGGCGTCGGGTGGAGCGCGGCGGTGCTGAACTATCTCGTGTTTCTGGCATTCATCTGGCTCCTGCCCAGTATCGAAAAGGCATTCGCCATCGGAACGGCGTCGCTGATCGCGATGGTCTACACCTATCTCGGCCTGCGCTTTGGTGTGTTCGCGAAGCGCTGACAGGATGCAGGCGCCAGCGGCCATCACGGCTGTTGACCAATGATCCCGCCGCCCCACTGCCGTCGGAGCCCGAGCAGGGCGACAATCGCACCTGCGGAGAGACCGGCCATCGGCAGATACGCCAGCCCGCCGGCCTTGAGATAAAACACGCCGGCAATCCAGGCTGCGAGGGCCATGAAGACGCCGGCCGTGACAAGGGCATAGAGGCCCTGCGCGGTGCCGCCTTGGGCTTCAGGAATAGCGCGCGACAAGAACTGGATCGCCCCCAGATGCATCGCGCCGTACGTCAGGCCGTGGAGCGCTTGCAGTACAACCAGCATCGGGAGCGGTGGATCGAGCGCCATCAACGCCCACCGGATTGTTGCCGCGATGGCACCTGAAAGCATCAGCGCAATCGGTGACACCTGCCGCAGATACGTCGAACCCCAAAAGAAGATCGCCACCTCGACAAGCACGCTCACAGCCCACAGTGCGCCACACCAGCCATTCGATATGCCCAGTGACTTCCAATGAATGACGCCGAACACGTAGAGCGTTGCGTGCGCAGACTGCGCGAGGCCGGTTGCGAGCAGAAACAGCAGGAATTCCGGCGCACGCACAAGCGCCAGCGTATCAGCGAGGCCGATACGGCGGGTGGGCGCGACGCCGCCGTCGAGCCGTGGCACCCCATGTCCAGCCAACGCGGTCAGCCCGGCGCCGGCGACCAAGAGCCAAATGATCGCGCCGATGCCGCGCCAGTCGACCAGCCAACCACCCGCGATGCTCGCAGCGATGAATGCGATCGAACCCCAGACGCGTACGCGGCCGTAGTCAACACCGGCCATGCGCGCCGACGAGACCGTAATGGCCTCGATCAGAGGTGACAGGCCCGCCGCGGCGATGGTCACCAGGATCTGCGCGATGAGCGCTGATCGAAACGTTGTGCTGGTCGATTGCAGCACCCATGCCGCCGCCCAGCACCAGCCACACACGATCAGGATGGTTCTATGGGCTCGCGCCATGTCGGCCGCGAGCGACACCAGCGGCCCCGCGATCATGCGCACCAGGGGCGTGACGGCCGCGATCGTTGCGATTTCGCTGATGCTCAGGCCAACATCGGCAAGCCATAGGTTTAGATACGGCAACGACGCGCCCACAACCGTGAAGACGGCGGCAAAGTACAGGCTCAGCCGGAGCGCGATGGCCGGCGTCGATCTTGCTGTATTGGCGGCAGTCTCGGTCATGGCATGCTGCATAGCGCTGAAAACGGCCACCGCCATCCCTTTGTGCACCCCCTTGCAATTGTCCGCGTAGCAGGAGCACCCTGTCGCATGCGACGCGCAATAAGCGCGCGCTTCCTCTGGGAGGACAACCATGACCAGCCGCCACACACCGACCCGCCGAGACGCCATCAAGATCGCTGCCGCCGGCACAGCCGCCCTCGCAGCCCCAGCCATCATCGCTGCACCCGTGCTCGGGCAATCCGCGTTCAACTGGAAGCGCTTCGCCGGCCAGAAGCTTGACGTGCTCTATGTCAAGAACCCGCGTTCGGACCTGCTGCTGAAGTCTGAGAAAGAGTTCGAGGAGCTGACCGGCATCAAGGTGTCGTCGGAAGCCGTGCCGGAACAGCAGCAGCGCCAGAAGGTGGCGATCGAGTTTTCCTCGGGCAAGCCGACATTCGATGTCTGCACCCTGTCGCTACACGTCAACAAGCGGCAGGCGACCAAGGGTAAGTGGCTTGCCGACCTCCGCCCGTTGCTGGCGGACAAATCGTTGACCGATCCGAACCTGGATTTTGCCGACTTCAATGCGGCTGGCATGAACTTCGCGACCGACACGGACGGCACGATCATTACGCTGCCAAAGCTCGTCGACTACTTTATTCTCTATTACAACAAAGAGCTGTTCGAGAAAAAAGGCGTCGCCTATCCGACCTCGTATCCGGAAATCCTGGCGGCTGCCGCCAAACTCAACGATCCCGCCAACAACGTCGCCGGCATCGTCAACCGCGGCGTCAAGAACGCCAACGTGGTCGTGTGGATGGCGCTGATGCTGGGCCATGATCAGGATTCGGTCGTCAAAGGCGAGTTGGCGACCATGACCGACGGCGCTATTGCGGCAGCCGAGATCTACAAGGAGATGAATTCCAAGTATGCGCCTCCAGGCGTGGTCGGCTTCAACTGGAACGAATGCCAGACGACGTTCGCGCAAGGCCGCGCCGCCATGTGGATCGACGGCGTCGGCTTTGCGGCCCCGCTGGAGGACGCAACGAAGTCGCGGTTGGCTGGCGGCAAGGTCGGCTATGGCATCATGCCGAAGGGGCCGAAGGCACATGCGACCGCAACGTTCGGCGACGGCATGGGCATTGCGAGTGCCTGCACGAAGAAAGAGGCCGCGTTCCTCTATGTGCAGTGGGCGACGAACAAGGAAAATCAGCTCAAGATGCTGATGAACGGTGCCGGAGCGACGGCGCGCAACTCGGCAACCAGCAACACCGAAGCGATCTCGAAATCGAAGTTTCCGAAGCAGTATTTCGAGTGCCTCGAAGGCTCGGGTAAGATCGGCCGACCTGGATTGCCCGTGATCGAGCCCGTGACGGAATTCCGCGACGTGTTCGGCATTGCGCTGACCAACATGATCAGCGGTGCCGACGCAAAGACCGAGCTCGCCAAGGCCACAGAGCAGTTCAAGCCGATCCTCGAAAAGAGCGAGAAGGGGTGACTGCTGCTCCTTCTCCCCTCACTTCTGAGGGGAGAAGGCTAGGGTGAGGGGCGGCTGCTTGCTCCGCCGGCGATCGATCCGCGTGCGGATTGCGACCGGTTTGCCAGTTGTTCGATCTCCGACGTGGGGATGCCGCCCCTCACCCTAACCCTCTCCCCGTGAAGGACGGGGCAAGGGAATCGTCCGTCGCCGAAAGTTCCCATGTCCCTTTTCTATTCCCGCACCAACGAGCGCCGATACTGGTTGTTCGCGCTGCCGGCGATCATCACGGTCGGCGCGGTAATCATCTTCCCGTGGATCTTCACGATCTTCATGTCCGTGCAGGACTGGAAGTCGTCGGGCGCGTTCACGTTCAACGGTCTCGATAACTTCCGCACCCTGCTGTCCGACGGCCGCTTTCTAGAAAGCGTCGGTCGCACACTGATCTTCACCATACTCGCCGTGATCTTCCCGATCATCCTTGGCACCTACGCAGCGTTGATCTTCAACGAGCACTTTCCGATGCGCGGCTTCCTGCGTGGGCTGTTCATCCTGCCGATGATGGCGACGCCGGTTGCGATCTCGCTGGTGTGGACGATGATGTTTCACCCGCAATTGGGCGTGCTGAACTATCTCTTGTCGCTGGTCGGATTGCCGCCATCGGAGTGGGTTTACTCGACGCGCACCGTGATCCCGACGCTGGTCATGGTTGAGGTCTGGCACTGGACGCCGCTCGTTATGCTGATCGTGCTCGGCGGGCTCTCGCAGCTGCCGGTCGAGCCCTATGAAGCCGCGGAGATCGACGGCGCGGGCGCGTGGAAGCGCTTCCGGTACATCACGCTGCCGCTGCTTTCGCCTGTCATCATGGTCGCCTTGATCATCCGCACGATTGATGCGCTGAAGACCTTCGACACCATCTTCGTCATCACCGGCGGCGGGCCCGGCACGGCGTCGGAGACGATCAATGTGTTCCTGTATCAGCAGGCGTTTGCGTTCATAAAACTCGGCTATGCGTCGACGGTCGCGCTGGTGTTTTTCACCATCATCATCGGGTTTTCCGCGTTGCTCCTGTTCATGCGTCAGAGGTCGAAATGGGATGCTTGATCACGTTGGTGTCTAACCTCCGGTCAGACACCAGAACTCCGCTAGAACCAAAATCGGCGTGCTCTGCACGATTGATGGACGATGCGCGGTTACGGTGTCTGACCGGAGGTCAGACACCAACAGTGGCGACGACTTGTGAGCCCACCCCATGAACGCCCTCCGTCTCCGCCGCTTCGGCAAAAACCTTGGCCTGTGGTTCTCGCTGTTCGTGCTGATCTCGCCGGGCGTGCTGGTGTTTCTGTGGATGCTGTCGCTGGCGCTGAAGACCGAGCTCGACAACACCGCCTTCCCGCCGATCTTCATTCCGAACCCGCCGACGCTGGCCAATTTTCAGCAGGTTTTTGAAGAGAACCGCTTCGCGCAATATCTGTGGAACTCTCTGTTCGTCACCGGCGGGGCGACGTTGATCGCGCTCCTCGTCGGCGTGCCCGCGGGCTACGGCATTGCCAAAGCCAAGGCGACGCGACTCGCCGTCACCGTCATGATCGCGCGCATGACGCCGGCGCTGTCGTATCTCATTCCGCTGTTCATCGTGTTCCAGTTGCTCGGCATCGTCGGCACGCGCACGGCGATCCTGATTACGCACTTGGTGATCACCGTACCTATTACGGTGTGGGTGATGATGGGCACGTTCGAGGCGGTGCCCAAGGAGCTGGAGGAGTCGGCCCTCATCGACGGCGCCTCGCCGTGGCAGGCCTTCATCTACGTCGCCGTGCCGTTGGCGCGCTCGGGCATTGTCGTGTCGATGATCCTGTCGTTCATCTTTTCCTGGAACAACTTCGTGTTCGCAGCCGTGCTCGGCGGCAAAGAAACCCGCACGCTGCCAGCCGCTGTCTACAACATGCTGACGTTCGAGCAGCTGTCGTGGGGGCCGCTCGCCGCCGCCGCACTGCTCGTCACCGCGCCGGTGCTGATCGTCACCATCATCGCCCAGCGCCAGATTATCGAGGGGCTGTCGGCGGGCGGGTTGAAGAGTTGAGTTCCTGACTTATCCCTTGAACGATTTGATCCCGACGCAGCCGGGCGCACCGCGTATCTCGGTCCAATACTCTTCCCGCACGTCGTCATCGATCGTGATGTTCGCGGTTCCGTAAAGGCTGTCGCCGCCGCGCGCCTTTGGTCCAGAGATCCAGAAGTGGGCACCGGTCTCGGTATCGACATGGTTGTACTTGTAGCCGGCGACCTTAGTGAAGGTGCGCCCGCCATAGTGAACTGAGCGCGCTGATTTCGACAACAGAACACGGCCAATGCACGCCGGCCCGACGAGCCCGCCGCTCTTGTCTTCGATGTACATGATACGGGATCGCTTGGCGGACATGACACAGCTCCTTCGAATGCTGCCGTCAGATTGACCGATAGGCGTATGCAAAAGGCACGCCGAGACCCGCTGCTGCGCCGCCGCGTGAGGCCGACTTGAAAACAGACGCCACTCTCGAACGCGCCTTCGATGTTACCGGCCGGGTGCCGTTCTGTCAGCCAATGAGCTTGTGTTGCCTGGTGCGAGCCGTCGATCCCAAGCGCCCAGTGACGGCGCCGCCGACCACGTGACAGGACGGCTATGGGATCTGGTTTCTTGGCGCCGCGGCGGCGCTTCTGGCGGCAGGCGGGATCGCCGTGCGGCTCGATGTCGTTGAACGATAGGGTTCTGCTCGTCACCACGTACTCAAACGAGCCCGGCGCCGGGGCCGAACAAAGCGTCAACCGAGATCGATATGCCCGGCGGCTCAAGATCGAGCATACCGCCATGATAGACGTGTCGGATGAGTTCGTCGCCGTTGCCGCGACGATGATGCACGATAGCGCGACGCACGGGATCGACGATCAGATAGTGTTGAATGCTTGGCACCGAGAAGTAGCCGTCGACCTTCTCGCCATGGTCGCGATCGATGCTATCAGGCGATAGGACCTCATAGACGACGACCGGATCGGCGACCTCAATTTCGTTGTCCGAAATCTCGGGATTGCAGTGGATGAGGCCATCGGGTTGGAAAGATCTCTTCGGTGTGATCCGAACCAAGGCTCCGTCAACCAGGGCTTCACAGCGACTGCCCGCCAGTCGCAATGCATCACCGAGCATCCGATAAAGACGACCCTTAAGTCTGATGTGCACCATTTTCTCCGATTGCATCGTCACAACGACGCGCCCGTCGAACAGCTCGTACTTGCCCGCCTCGCGAGGCTGGCGAACGGACCATGCCGCAAACTCGTCCGCGGTCATCTCATCCTTTGGAACAGCGCTCATTCGTGGCTCCAATTCTAATCAACGCAGCCTATCACGCACCCCTATTCCCGCCCAACACCTTGCGCGAAATCACCACGCGCATGATCTCGTTGGTGCCTTCCAAGATCTGGTGGACGCGCAAATCACGCACCAGCTTCTCCATGCCGTAGTCCTTCAGGTAGCCGTAGCCGCCGTGGATCTGGAGGGCTTCGTTGACGATGTCGAAGCCGTAATCGGTGGCGAAGCGCTTGCCCATGGCGGAATACATGGACGCCTGCGGATCGGCGCGATCGAGGCTGTCTGCGGCGCGGTAGATCATCATGCGGCCGGCCTCCAAGTTGGTTGCCATGTCGGCGATCTTGAACTGCAGCACCTGGAAGTTGGCGAGGTTCTGGCCGAAGGCCTTGCGCTCGAACATGTAGTCGCGCGCCTTGTCGATGGCGAAAGCGGCCGGTCCGAGAGAACAGGCGCCGATATTGATGCGCCCGCCATCAAGGCCGGACATGGCGAACTTGAAACCCTTGCCCTCGACGCCGCCGACCAGGTTGAACGCGGGCACTTTGCAGTCCTGCATGATGACTTGGCGCGTTGGCTGTGCGTTCCAACCCATCTTCTTTTCGTTGGCGCCGAAAGAGAGGCCGGGCGTGCCCTTCTCGATCACGAACGCACTTATGCCGTCGGAGCCCTCGCCGCCTGTGCGGGCGAAGACGAAGTAGAAATCCGTTGCGCCTGCGCCCGAGATGAATTGCTTGGTGCCATTGAGGACGTAGTGGTCGCCCTGCTTCTTGGCGGTCGTCTTCATCGCTTGCGCGTCGGAGCCGGAGCCGGGTTCCGTCAGACAATAGGAGGCGAGTTGTTCCATGCTCGCGAGCTTTGGCATCCAGGCGGCGTTTTGCTGCTCGGTGCCGTATTTGCCGACCATCCATGCGACCATGTTGTGGATGGAAATGTAGGCCGAAATGGAGGGGCAGCCGTAGGCCAGCGCCTCCATGATCAGCGCGCCGTCAAGGCGCGACAGACCCGAGCCGCCCTTCTCGGCTGGTACATAGATCGTTGCCATGCCGAGCGCCGCGGTCTCGCGGATCACGTCGACAGGGAAATGCGCTTTTTCGTCCCATTCGAGCGCGTGCGGCGCCAGCCGTTCCTTGGCGAATGTCAGCGCCGTGTCCTGGATGGCCAGCTGTTCTTCGGTGAGGGCGAAATGCATAGGCGGTTTCTCGGTCGTTCGGTGCGTTGGCTTGCGAACGCATCCATATCTGGCTGCGGTCCAAGTGCCCAGTGGCATGGCGTTGGGTGTTCAATGCCATGTGACCCGTGCCAAAGTGCGGGCGGCTCAATGGCGATGTGCAACGCGGATGGCTCTGCTCCATGATCGACGCCCATCAGCATTTCTGGCAGCTCGCCCGCGGCGACTATGGCTGGTTGTCGCCTGATCTCGGCCCGATCTATCGCGATTTTGGGCCGGATGATCTGGCGCCTCTGATGGCGCGGCATGGCATAACACGGACGATCCTGGTGCAGGCCGCGCCGACGATTGCCGAGACGTCGCACTTGCTGCGGATGGCCGCCGAGACAGCGTTCGTTGCCGGCGTGGTCGGTTGGGTCGACTTCACGGCCCCGCAGGCGCCCGACCAGATCGATGGCCTCGCCCATGCCGATCTGCTGGTTGGATTGCGACCCATGGTGCAGGACATTGCCGACGACGACTGGCTGCTGCGTGCCGACCTTGCGCCGGCGATCATGGCCATGATCGACCACGATCTGGTGTTCGATGCGCTCGTGCTGCCGCGCCACCTGTCACGGCTCGCGCGCTTAGCCGAGCGCTTTCCGTCGCTCCGTATCGTCATTGATCATGGGGCGAAACCGCTGATCAAATTGCGCCAGCTGGAGCCGTGGCGCTCGGATATGGCAGCGCTGGCTGCGAATTCGCGCATGCGCTGCAAACTATCTGGCCTCGTGACGGAAGCGGGCGCGGATCAGGGCGATGCCGATGTGCGCCCTTACATGGAGACCTTACTCGAGCTGTTCGGGCCGGACCGACTCATCTGGGGCAGCGACTGGCCGGTTGTGAACATGGCCGGTGGCTATGATCGCTGGCGCGCGTTGACACTCGACGTGCTGGCGCCGCTATCTGAGGCATACCGTGCAAAGATTTTGGGTGGCAATGCGGCCGATCTTTATCTCTCGACACGTGGACGGAGGACGTGATGCTGATTGGCCTCGACCCCCTGCTTTCGGCCGACATGCTGTGGGTACTGGCCGCCATGGGGCACGGCGACGACCTGGCGCTGGTCGATGCCAATCACCCTGCTGAAAAGATCGCGCGCTCGACCACGTCGGGCCGGCTGATCCGTCTGCCGGGCGTTGCGATGGATCGCGCGGCGGTCGCCATACTGTCGGTGTTGCCCATCGACGATTTCGAGCCGGAGCCGGTGCGGCGGATGCAGGTGGTGGGTGCGCCGATGGACATCCCGCCCATCCAGCGCGAGGTGCAAGGTGTGCTCGACCGAGCGCGCGGTGCGGCGACGCCGATGGCAAGTCTTGAGCGCTTTGCCTTTTATGCCGCCGCACAGAAGGCCTTTGCCGTTATCCAGTGCGGCGACCCGCGGCCCTATGGCTGCTTTCTGCTTCGCAAGGGCGTGATCGCTGGCGGCAAGCCGTGAGGCTTGCCCCGCCCGTCACCCCGCGATCTTCGAGAAATCCGCGACCGAGAGCGTCGCCGCGCGGATCTCGGACAGCAGCTTCAGCCGGTTGGCGCGCAGCGCTTTGTCGTCGGCGTTGACGGTGACCTTGTCGAAGAAGGCATCGACCGGCGCGCGCAGTTCGGCAAGCGCGCGCATGGCGCCGGCGAACTCCTCGACGTCGATGGCTTTGGCTGAGTCGCGCTTCACTTTGGTGATTGCTGCATGCAAGGCAACCTCCTGCGGCTCGCGCAGCAGTTTGGCGTCGGCGTCGCCTGCATGCGTGTGCTTGTCCTTTTTCTCCTCGATGCTGAGGATGTTGGCGGCCCGTTTCACACCCGTGAGCAGCACCTTGCCGTCGTCGGTCTTGAGGAACGCGTCGAGCGCTGCAACGCGCTTCACGATCAGCGCAAGGTCGTCCTGATTGCCGAGGCCGAACACAGCGTCGATGAGATCATGGCGCAGTCCCTTGTCGCGCAGATAGACTTCCAGGCGGTCGGCGAAGAAGGAGAGGAGATCCACGCCGAGTGCCTGGGCATCAACGCCCTTGAGCAACATCGACGGAGGGTCCGTCATCGGTTTTGAAATGCGCTCGGTAAAGTGGCGGCGGATCACCGGCAACAACGGCAGCCGCAGATCATTCTCCAGCACAATGCGGATTACACCCAGCGCTGCACGGCGCAGTTGATACGGATCACCTGAGCCCGTCGGCTTCTCGCCGATGGCCCAGAAGCCGACGAGCGTGTCGAGCTTGTCGGCCAGCGCGACCGCGACCGCGACAGCGTCGCCGTTGGCTTGCAGCGGCACGCTGTCGGTCGGCCCCTTCGGCTTGTAGTGCAGCTCGATGGCGCGCGCGATCTCAGGTTTTGCGCCGGCTTTTTCCGCGTAGTAGCGGCCCATGAGGCCCTGCAGCTCCGGAAACTCGCCGACCATGCCCGAGACCAGATCAGCCTTGGCAAGTTGGGCTGCGCGGCGGGCGTCCTGCGTGTTGGCGTCGACCGCGCCTGCGAGATCCTCAGCCAGCGCCGCAATGCGCTCGATGCGTTCCTTCTGGGTTCCAAGTTTTTCATGGAACGTGATCGTGGCGAGGCCGATGGCCATCTCGTCAAGCGGTCGCTTCAGATCCTGTTCCCAGAAGAACTTGGCATCCGACAGGCGCGCGCGGATGACCTTTTCGTTCCCCTCGACAATGGCTTTGCCGCCGTCGGTCGCGATCAGATTCGAGACCAGCAGGAACTTGTTGGCGAGTTTGCCGGTCTTCGGATCTTCGAGCGAGAAGCATTTCTGGTGACCGCGCATCGCACTCGTTAAGCATTCGCCGGGGACCGCGAGGAAGTCCTTGTCGAACGTGCCGATCATGACTGTCGGCCACTCGGTCAGGCCGGCGTTTTCCGCCAGCAGGCCCTCGTCCTCGACGAGACGCAGCTTCGCGCCCTTGGCGACGTCACGCGCTTGTTCGGCAATCCAGCTCGCGCGTTCGCTTGCCGGCAGCAGCACCTTCGATTCACGCAGCTTCGTGCCGTAGTCCTCGAAGTTCTTGACGCGGATCGTCTCGCGGCCGTGGAAGCGATGGCCGACGGTCGTATCGCCGCTCGTCACACCGGCGATCTCGATCGGAATGACCTTGCCACCAAGCAGGCAGATGATCGACTGCAACGGACGCACCCACTGCACGTCGCCCGCGCCCCAGCGCTGCGATTTCGGCCACGGGAACTTCTTGATCGTGTCGATGAGCACGTCAGCAATGATAGCGGCGGCGGCGCGGCCGGGCTTCTCGATCTTGGCGACGTAGTAGCTGCCTTTTTTGGCGTCCTCGACGATGGTTGCGTCTTCGATCCGGGCGAGGCCCGCGCCCTTCAGGAAGCCCGCGAGCGCTTGTTCAGGCGCGCCAACCCGGGGCCCCTTGCGCTCCTCTGATACGACGGGCGAGGCGTCAGGCACACCCTGGACGACCAGCGTCAGCCGACGCGGCGTCGCAAAGCTCATGGCGTCGCCTGCGATCAGCCCTTGTGCCTTCATACCCTCCGTCATGAGCCGACGCAGGTCTTCCGCCGCGCGGCCTTGCATGCGGGCCGGAATCTCTTCGGAGAACAGTTCGATGAGCAGTTCTGACATGGAAAGTCTCTGGGGAAGTCTCTGGGGTCGCAGAGGCGGCAGGCTTTGGTGGCAGGCTCTGGCAGGAACGTCACGCGAACCATACAGTCGCGGTGCGTCTCATAGCCGGTGCCACCGCAGCGCGCGACATGAAAACGTCACGAGTGGCCATGGGGCGAAGGCGGTGTCGAGAGGACACTGTGCTCTCCAGCCATAAGACATATAGATCCTGCGTCGCCTTTACGATAAGCGATCGCCTTGATACGGCAACTTTCAAGCGGTTATCGAAAGGCCGAGTAGCTATGATCATTGTGCGCACACCGCTTAGGGTGTCGTTTTTCGGCGGCGGCACTGACATCCCAGAATGGTTTACGGAGCATGGCCGGGGCGCTGTGCTATCGACGGCTATCAACAAATACGTATACATTCAGCTTCGTCATCTACCGGCGGTCTTCCCGTTCAATCACCGCGTCGTCTGGAACCAGGTGGAGCAAGTCGAGAAGGCGTCCGAGATCAAGCATCCGGTTGTGCGCGCGATCCTCGATACGTATGCGGCCGACGATCCTAATGGATACGAAATCATCTACAACGCGGACTTGCCGGCGCGCTCCGGCCTTGGGTCAAGTTCAGCCTTCACGGTTGCCTGCCTGCACGCGTTCCAGGCCAATCGCGGGATCTATATGGCGCCGGCCGCTCTCGCCCGGGACGCGATCCATGTCGAGCAGGATATCCTGAAGGAACCGGTTGGCAGCCAGGACCAAGTCGCCGTGGCGGTCGGCGGCCTCAATCGGATTGAGTTCAATCCGGACCGCACCTTCGATATCTATCCGTCCGCGATGATCGCTCAGCGTCGAGATGAACTGGAGCGGTCGCTGATGATGTTTTGGACCGGCTTTACGCGGGATGCGGGCAAGATCGAAGAGGCCAAGAAGCAGAACTTCGCGGCCAAGACGGCTGAACTGACGCGCATGGCCGAAATGGTGGACGAGGGTGTGGCGATCCTCGAGGATCCGAGCCGGTCGCTCGACGAGTTCGGCCGCCTGCTCGACGAGGCCTGGCGACTCAAGCGCGGTCTCGCAAGTGCGGTGTCGACGTCCGAAATTGACGAGATCTACGCACGGGCGATTTCGGTAGGGGCGCTCGGGGGCAAGTTGCTTGGCGCAGGTGGTGGTGGGTTCCTGCTCTTCTACGCGCCGCCTGATCGGCACGCACGTATTGTCGCTGCGCTGAACAACATGTTCCATGTTCCGTTCAGATTTGAGCGACAGGGGTCGCGCATCGTCCTGTTTGACCAGGAATTGACATCGAACTACCAGCAAACAGTTATCAAGCCGACGGCGGAGCAGGCTACCGTCGTC
>JANMGQ010000036.1:0-4727 GCA_031374735.1 Hyphomicrobiaceae bacterium
CCACCCCCCCCTATTGCCCCCAAACACGCGTACTGCAGGGTAAAAAATTGGGTGTCTCACCCGCGGCCACCCCCCAACGCCGGCGCTACGTTGGAAACGGCTGCCTCCTCTTGCCTCCTCTCCCCGCGCCTTCCCCCGTGTGGCGAATTGCGCTAGACGCCGGCCGAAGCAGACTGTCTCGGCTGTATTGGCGTCGCGAGGCCGTGCTTCTGTCACAATGGCTGGTCATGACGAACCGGGCGCAGCCTGAACGCTGTTCTCAGCCGATTCGGCTGGAGATCGCGGACGGGCGCGGGCCGGCGCGGGCGGGAGAGTGGAGCAATATGATTTCGACGAACCTAGTCGTGCTCGCGGCCGGAGCCCCAGGCGGGTTCTCTATGCTTGAGCTGTTCTTGCAGGCGCATATCGTCGTGAAGTCGGTGATGATCGGCCTGCTGCTCGCGTCCGTCTGGTCGTGGGCGATCATCATCGAGAAAACGTTCACGTTCCGTCGCGCACGCCGCGAGGCCGATCAGTTCGAGCAGATGTTCTGGTCCGGCCAATCGCTGGACGAGCTCTATTCCGGCCTCTCGCGCGGCAAAAACCTGTCCATGGCCGCACTCTTCGTTTCGGCCATGCGCGAGTGGAAACGCTCGGTCGAGGGCCAGCAGAAGGCAGCCTTCGGCGGCGTGCAGTTGCGCGTCGAAAAGGTCATGGACGTCACCATCAGCCGCGAAATGGAGCAGCTGGATCGCCGCTTGCTGTTTCTCGCCAACGTCGCCTCGGCCGCGCCGTTCATCGGTCTGTTCGGCACCGTCATCGGCATCATGACGACGTTCCAGGCCATTGCCACTTCAAAGAACACCTCGCTCGACGTCGTCGCGCCCGGTATTTCGGAGGCGCTCTTCGCCACCGCCATTGGGCTGCTGGCCGCCATTCCCGCGCAAATTTTCTACAACCACTTCACCTCGAAGAGCGGGCAGATCTCGCAGCGGCTTGAAGCCTTTGCCGACGAATTTTCTGCGATCGTTTCGCGCCAGATCGACGTGAGGAGCTGACATGGGTGCGAGCCTCAAAGCCGGTCGTCCCAGCGGTGGTCGTCGCGGTCGAGCCCGCCGTCATGCGCCGATGGCCGAGATCAACGTCACGCCATTCGTCGACGTCATGCTGGTGCTGCTGATCATTTTCATGGTGACCGCGCCGATGCTGGCCACCGGCTTGCCCGTGGATCTGCCGTCGTCGAAAGGTGGCAAACCGCTGGAGCAGCCGAAGAAAGAGCCGATCACCGTCACCGTCACCAAGGACGGCAAGGTCTACTTAGGCAAGGAAGACAAGATCTCCTACACGCCGCAGGAACTCGCGGCCAAAGTCCGCGAAATCGCCAAGGCATCCGGCGAGGAAGATCCGCTGATCATCGTCGCAGGTGATCAGGGCGCCAACTACGGCGTCGCCTATCAAGTGCTCGGCAATCTGAGCGAAGCCGGCTTCAAGAAACTATCGCTCAAGGGAACACCACAGAAGTGACGCGCCTCTGTCTCAATCCGTCAACCTAGCGAGGGAGCACGTGAAGAAATCCGAACGCCCCATAACTCGGTGTTCCGGACGGATCGCGGCCGAAGGACCACGTTCCGCATCCGGGATCTTCCCCAGAGGCAAGCGTCTTCCACACTTCAACGAGGTGAAGGTCCCGGATGCGAGGCGCGCTTATGTGCGCACTTCGTCCGGGATACCGACCGGGGAAAAGTAAAGGGAGAAACTCACGAGGTCGTTCGCTGCGATAACGCGCGCTGAGAGTTGCGTACCTGATCGTGGACTGCCGTCGACAATTGATTGAGGCGACCAGAAGCCAGAAGTGATGAGACAGTGAACCTCGGTTTTGTCCTATCGTTGGCACTGCACGGAGCGCTCCTGTTGTGGGCGCTGATATCGATTCATGCCACGCCCGCCTTCAAGCCGGCGACCGAAAAGGCCATTGAAGTCTCGGTCTTGATGGAACCCGGTGAAGTCAAATCCAAGCAAGGCGATCGCGACTCAAAGCAACTCGAAACATCCGGCGCCGATGGCACCGCGAGCAAAGTCCCACCCAAGCCCGTGAAGCAGGCGACACCCGCGCCGCCGCCCGCGCCCGCGACGCCGCCCCCGGAAAAGCAAGCGGCCGTCGTCACAGACGATCCTCCACCATCGCCGTCGCCGGAGGACAAGAAGTCGCTCGACGACTTGATCAAGGCCGAGCAGGCCAAAGCCGCCGCCGATGCAAAGGCGGCAGCCGATGCCAAAGCCGCTCAGGCAAAGGCAGCTGCTGACAAAGCCGCTGCAGAAAAGGTCGTCGCGGATAGCGCTGCGAAAACTGAGGCGGAAAAGGCCGCCAACGACAAGGCCGAAGCCGATAAGCAGGCAGCAGAAAAGGCGTCTGCCGAAAAGGCGATAGCTGACAAGAAGGCAGCCGATAAAGCCGCGGCGGACAAAGCTGCTGCGGCGAAGGCTGCGGCCGCGAAAGCCGCCGCTGCAAAAGCAGCTGCTGCGAAGGCGGCGGCAGCCAAGGCTGCCGAAGAGGCCAAGAAGAAAGAGTTCAACCCGAACGCCATTGCCGATGCCATCAAGGACGCAAAAAACCCCGACGACGGCGCGCCAAGCATCAATCAAACCACGCGCCCAAAGGCCGACAACGCCGCTGGCGCGCGTGTGCCAGGTCGCTTGCCGCCCGGCAAAGCCGCCGGCACGCCCGACGGCCGCGACGCCAAAATCTCCGGCGACGAGGCAAGCTTGCTCATCCGCATGTTGCGCCAGCAGGTGCAGCGTTGCTGGGTGATCGTCCCTGGCCCCGATGCCATGAGCATGCGGCCCAACTTCGAGTTCGAATTGAATCCCGATGGCCGCCTGCGCGGCGAACCGCGCTTGACCAACTCAAACCCGTCGCCGGAATTCCGCAGCGCCGTCGACGCCGCTCTGCGCGCCATCAAGCAGTGTCAGCCCTATCAACTGCCGCCGGAGAAGTATCAATTCTGGCAAGGCGTCGAACTCGACTTCGATCCGAGCAAGATGTTGCGATGAAACCGCGCGACCGCATGCTCGCGCGGCTGACGGCATCGAGCAGTGACCGACGTGACGCGCGGTCGCCCCGTCAATAACTGCGCGGCAGGCCAAGTATATGCTGCGCCACATAGGCCAGCACCATGTTGGTCGAGATCGGCGCCGTCTGATAGAGTCGTGTTTCGCGCCATTTGCGCTCGATGCCATATTCGCGCGCGTAGCCAAATCCGCCGTGCGTCTGCAGACAGGCTTCCGCCGCTTTCCATGATGCGTCCGCCGACAGCATCTTGCCCATGTTGGCTTCCGCCCCACAGTCGCGACCGGCCTCATAAAGTGCCGCGCCCTTTTTGACGACGAGATCGGCCGCGACGTAGTCCGCATAGGCGCGTGCGAGCGGAAACGCGACGCCCTGGTTCTGCCCGATCGGTCGGCCGAACACGTGCCGCTCCCGCGCATACGCACTGCCCTTCTCTATGAAGAACTTCGCGTCGCCGATACATTCCGCAGCAATCAACAACCGCTCGGCGTTCATGCTGGAGACGATGTACTTGAACCCCTCGCCCTCGACGCCGATCAGGTTCTCCGCGGGCACTTCGAGGTTGTCGATGAACACCTCGCAGCTGTTGTGATTGATCATGGCGTCGATCGGCTTCAGGTGCACCGTCTTGCCCGCGGCGTCCTTCAAGTCGACCAGAAACACCGACAAGCCGTCGGAGCGCTTCTTGACCTTGTCGGCGGGCGTTGTGCGGGCGAGCAGCAACATCAGGTCGGAGTGCAGCGCGCGGCTCGTCCAGACCTTCTGGCCGTTGACGATGTAACGGTCGTTGCCCTTTTTCTCGGCCCGCGTTTTCAGTTGCGTTGTATCAGAACCCGTCGTTGGTTCAGTCACCCCGAAGGCCTGCAAGCGCAGTTCGCCACTCGCAATCTTGGGCAGATACTTCTGCTTCTGCGCATCGTTGCCGTGCCGCAGCACCGTGCCCATCGTGTACATCTGCGCATGACAGGCGGCCGCATTGCAGCCGGTTTCGTGGATCGTTTCCAGGATCGCGCACGCAGCCGACAGCGGCAAACCCGCGCCGCCATAGATCTCCGGGATCAGCGCGCCGAGCCACCCGGCTTGCGTCAGCGCTGTGACGAATTCCGTTGGATAGGCGCTCTCGTGATCCAGCTTGACCCAATAGGCATTGGGAAATTTCGCGCAGATGGCGCGCACGCCGTCGCGAACGTCTGTCCACTGCGGATCAAGCGAGAGTGTGAGGTCTGCGGTCATGGAAGGTTCCGACAAGAGTGCGGTTCCCTCATACAGGTAAGTCTGCGCGCGTTGCCAGCCTTGCGCCACGGCTTCTGCACGCCGAGATCATGGTTAACGCCACATGCCACGCCAAAGTCCGCAAACCTCGCCTTTCGCTCGAAGAGCAAAACGGAGAGGCGGGGCGGATGCCCTGATACGATGGGTGGCAATCGTGCGACGTTCGGCCTGTTGCTCCGGCCTCGCGGCCAAAGCTCACCTGTTCCACGCACGGGCCACCACCCGCACCGCCGTCGTTGCAAGGTGTCTGACCTCAGGTCAGACACCTACACCGCACGCACGGTCGCAGGCGTCTGGTCCGCATCCGCCGGCCGGCTCCCGGTTACGGGAGTCGGCGGATGCAACCAAACATGGGCATCACGCCCCGTTTCGTCAGCGAAGATCACCCGGTGACAGTGGGACCATCAGT
>JANMGQ010000078.1:0-2126 GCA_031374735.1 Hyphomicrobiaceae bacterium
GGACCGCAAATGCAGGCGGTTTGTCCCCGATCACCGTCAGCGCTTTGGCGACCGAGGTGCTGCTCCGCACTTCGAAGCCGCGTTCCGCCATGGCTCGGCTCATGCGCTCGAGGAAGACCGTGTCATCGTCGGCAATGAGCAACGTCCTGTCGTTCGGCAGCTCATCGGTTTGGAAACTCAAGTTTGGGCTCATGGGCATTCGGTAAACCCCTGGATTTAAACTCGCTTCTCCAGGTAAACGACAATTTGTGCTTTTCAGACCTTAAACATTGCAACAACGAGCACGTCCAAGATCGGACATCTGGACATCGTGGCGTCGCGAATCGCCGATCGGTTTCGTCTACTCAGACAGAGGCAACACGGTGCATGTCAGATGCGACAGAACTGCGAACAGTCTTGCTGCGTAAACCTTAGTGTTTGGCCAACCCGGAGCCTTGCAACATTTTCAAGAGCGGAACTGAGACACCGTCATGGCCACGTTTGAGGGGTGGACGTTCGCCGCTGCCCGGGGCGCAAGCCGAAGGAGTTTGTTGCAGATTGCTGAAGCGGCAAAGATCGGACCGGGTGTGCTCGAAGACATCGAACGGGCCCGTGATATCGAGCTGACGGACAAACGCTTTGATGCTGCAGCAATCGAGCGTGTTGTTGACACGTATGCAGTACTCGGATTCCGCGTTATTCCCCGCACGCTGCTCTGCGCGGCATGCCTTAAACGCGTGCAGTAGGGGTAGACCGACGAGATTGGCCGAGCACTCACGCAGTTCGTCAGAAACCCGACGGCGCAACATCAGGAACGTGCATGTCAAGACTACTCGTCATCGGTGCCAGCCAAGGGGTCGGGCTTGCAGTCTGCGCTGCAGCAGCGGCGCAAGGGTTTCAGGTCCGCGCCATGTCCCGGCGTGGCACGGTCGCGACAGGGAGTGACCAACGCATCGAAGCCTTTGCGGGAGATGCGCTCAACGACAGCGATGTCCGGCGTGCGCTCGAGGGCGTCGATGTTGTTGTGCAAGCCTTGGGCGTGCCGCCGTCACTGGACCTCATTTTGAGGCCCGTTACGCTGTTCTCCTCGGCAACCCGTGTTCTGCTGCCGGCGATGAAGGCCGCTGGTGTCGGCAAGCTTGTCTGCGTGACAGGGTTTGGTGCTGGCGACAGCAACGCCGCCATTAACATTTTTCAGCGTCTCCCCTTCAAATCGCTGTTACAAAATGCCTACAACGACAAGTCCGTCCAGGAGGCGTTGATCGCCGAGAGCGACCTCGATTGGCTGATCGTGCGGCCGGGCGTTCTGACGAATTTCGCAGCCAGCGGCAGCTACCAAGTCCTCACGACGCCAGAGACGTGGCGCAACGGCATCATCGCGCGGGCTGACGTTGCTGATTTTATCGTCAAGCGGATTAGTGCTGGTCCCTTGAAGCGTGAGAAGCCAGTCATCATTCGCTACCCATTGTAGCGGCCGCGTCAGGGCTGACTGATGACTGCCAGCCGAAATGCTGCGCGCTACCGAGGCGCGACCGAACCTAATCTCTTTGCCCGCAAGACCGAAGCCGAGTCCGCGCTTACTTCGCCAGTCGGTCGCAAGAAACGCATGACCAGTCCAGATGCTTGCAGCCGCCGTAGTGCTGACAATCGCGGATTTCTGCGACGATCTCCCTGAGCATCTCTATCCGGACCAACCATTTGCCCACGCCATCGAACACCAACGCCGGACGTGGTGACGGATCCATGCTCGATTTCACCGCGACGCGTGCGCACGGCTTGACCCGGCTGCAGGCTTTCACGCCGGCCATGGGTCGGCGCTACACCAATGGGCGCAATTATGACCGCGGGCCGGGCAAGCATACTGCAGTATCGACCTTGTCGCCGTGGGTGCGCCGTCGACTGGTGACCGAAGCTGAGGTTGTCGCAGCAGCTGTTGCAGCGCATGGCCCGGAGGCGGCCGACAAGTTCATCGAAGAGGTCTTCTGGCGTGGCTATTTCAAAGGCTGGATGGAACGCCGTCCGCAGGTCTGGGCCAGTTATCGTCAGGGCGTGCTGAACGATCTGGCGGCATTGGAAAGCGACCGGCGGTTGCGACGCGACGTGAGCCGGGCCGAGGTGGGCGGGACGGGTCTCGACTGCTTCGACGC
>JANMGQ010000121.1:0-2904 GCA_031374735.1 Hyphomicrobiaceae bacterium
GCAGATCACCGACGTGCATGTCGGCCCCACCGTCAAGGCGCCCTTTGTGCGCGCCGTCGTCGAGCGTGTCAATGCCTTGAAGGCCGACGCGGTGGCGATCACCGGCGACCTGGTCGACGGCCGCGTGCAGGACCTGGCGCCCGACGTGGCCGCGCTGGCTGACCTGCGCTCGCGGCATGGCAGCTTCTTCGTCACCGGCAACCACGAGTACTACAGCGGCGCGGCCGACTGGACCGCGCACCTGCGCCGACTCGGCCTGACCGTGCTGATCGACCAACACGTGGTGCTCGAACACGGCGGTGCGCAATTGGTGATGGCGGGCGTTGCCGACTTCAGCGCACGCCACTTCGATGCCAGCCACCACAGTGATCCGCGCGCCGCGATCAAGGGCGCACCAAGCAGCGCCGCCTTGCGCGTGCTGCTGGCGCACCAGCCGCGCAGCGCGCCCGCCGCAGCCGCTGCGGGCTTTCACATCCAACTGTCCGGTCACACCCACGGCGGCCAGTACTGGCCTGGGAGCCTGTTTGTGAAGCTACAGCAGCCCTTCGTCGCCGGCCTGCACCGGCTCGGCGCAATGTGGGTCTACACCAGCCGAGGCACGGGGTATTGGGGGCCGCCGCTGCGGCTCGGTGCGCCGTCGGAGATCACGCGCCTGCGGTTTGTTGCGGCATGAGCGTAGTCGCGTTGTGGGCTACGACAACGAGCGAGGCAAGGGCGATCATCGGCACATTGGCGCTTCGGAGAAGCCCTACAAGTTCATCGACGTGCCGACCCTGTTGGCCGATTTCATGCGTAATGTGGAGGCTGCGAAGTGAACAAGCTGTCAACGACCGTGCCAGCCAAGGCCGTACTCAATGTGACCGTAGGTGAGTCCATCGCCCACAACCTGGCGCGAGCGCAGAGGACGATGCAGGCATTGCAGAGGGGCAAGCCGCCAAAATCGCACTTCGGAGTTGGCTTTGCCGAAGTCGGGCAAATGCTCGCGGTGTTCACGCCCAAGCGCCGGGAGTTGATCGCCCGGCTTCGCGAGACCGGTCCGCTGACGACTGCAGAGCTGGCCCGCAAGCTGGGTCGCGACTACAAGAACGTCCATGCGGATGTGGTTGCACTTTCGGAGTGGCTGGCCGTGCAGCGCACCGAAGACGGCCGAGTCCATGTGCCCTGGTCTGCGATCGTGGTGGATATGAAGCTGCCGAATCGATTGGCAGCGTGAGGGCGAGGCCTGAGCTTCTCTACTTCGCTATGGGGGTTGGGCCGACATTTGGAACAAATCTCCGAACGGGCCAGCCGCTTGCCCCGAAGTCCTGAAACACGCCTTGGTATGCGATGGTTTCGAAAATTAGCTGATTCAGCATCGCGTAAACCGAGTTCGCGTTCAGGAACGTTGTGTGCGCCGACGATGGATCGGACGGTCCTGATGCATGTGCGTGCTTGTTGCGCAGCTTCGTCCAGTCATTGACCATCGCAGTCGACACGATCCCCCGCTTCGCGAGTGATATGAGCTTGTCGCGGGGCCGACTGTTCTTGATCTGTTCAATTGAACCCGCGATGCGCTGTGGAAGGGAAGCTTCGTTGCATTTCCAAGCGCGAACTCGCGCAGCCAAGCGACTGGCGAAATCAGCAACTTCTGCTGTAGGGCGGCCCGCCTCTTCAAAACAGTCCTTCAGCAACCCTTCGACTGCGATACAAACGAGCAGCGCAATGAGGTCCACTTGGTTGCTCTCTGCTGCGACGACAAGGTGCAGATGAGCCGAAATCGGATCGACCGTGCTCGTGTCTTTACGCGAAAGCGTGTATTCCAAGTAGGAGAAGAACAGATTCCACGCATCGATTGCTGGGTGGGATTCATAGTCTACAGGCGCGCAAAACAGGCCGCGGTGCGAGCGCACACGGCGCGCGATCACGACTTCTCGATGCTCGAGTTCTCGTTTGTCCAGTACGCACCAAGCGACTGGCTGCATCGTCACGTAGCGCAGTGCATCCTGCACGCGCCACTCGAATCGATCTGGAATTTCCGACGTGCAACTCACCATGCGCACGCGAACCCCGGTTAGTGGTTTCTGGAGCGGGGCGGCATCGATGAGGTTGATCGCGGCACACGGTTGTGCACGACTTGCGCAGTTGTCGCTCGGCTGCTTGAAGAGGCTCAGATCCTCAGGGAACCACACCGAGAGAGTCGCGTTATCGACTTTTTGAAGACCTTCAATTCGACAAGTTAGTCGAAAGACGTTTGCGGTCACCACGCATCTAGGCCCCATTCCGTGCACTTGGAGCAACAACAATTCAGATTTCCATTGGTAGCCATTCAGGTCTTCCGCCGTCAGATCGAAGTAGTCTGAATCGGGTACTTCCTGACCTGAAACCCACGTGCCCATCGTTCGCATCTGCAGGAATGGATCAACCTCGTTGTCGTCTGCGTATACGCGCAGCTTGTAGTCGTCAGCGGCCTCCAGCGAAATGAATCCTCGGCCATTGATCGTGGTGGCGGTTTCTACTCGGCGCCGCAACGTGATCCGCGGCAGATCGAGTACCAACTGGCCAGCCAGGAACTGCTCAGCAAATTGTTGAGACAGGGGACTTCGGTACTCGCGCTCAGGCGTATATGTCATGGATAGCGTCCCCCAATCACGTTGCGTCATTCGGACGACGTCCACTTGAGGCTAGTTGCTTCAAGCCGCCGCTTCCAACCCACTCGCAAAGTGCGCCCGCATCAGCGCCGTCGCCCGCGCCGCATTGCGACGCCGTAGCGCCTCCATCAGCAGGCGGTGCTCGCCGAGTGAATCGGCCAGGCGCCCCTGCTTGAACAGCGAGTGGTGTCGATTCAACTTCATCACCTTGCGCAGGTCGGCCACGATCTGGGTGCGCCAGCGGTTGCCGGCGATGTCGAGCAGGGCCATGTGGAAG
>JANMGQ010000146.1:0-6344 GCA_031374735.1 Hyphomicrobiaceae bacterium
GAGATTGCGGGTGGTGGTCCACAACACGCGTTTGGGATTTGGTGGGGTGTTGGCAGGGCCGTGGATCAAGTAACGGGCTGCGCCGAAGAAATCGCGACCTGGTCGCGGCACATTGGCGAGCATGGATCAGAGCTTGGTAAGAGTCGCCTCGATACGTTGGAGCAACTGGTTGATCTCGACCACCGGCACCAACCGCGTGGCATTGGCGAGGTGCATGAGCTGATTGAGATTGACGCCGATCCGGTTCAACTCCCGAGCCACGGCATCACTTGGGCCATGAGACTTCACGCGCGGCACAGGCTGGCGATCATAGTATTCGGCGACGATGGCCCGCATTAACTTGGAGCGCGTCAGACGGCGGCGTGCCGCGTCAGCAGCGATTTGGTCATGCAGACGTTGCGGCAAACGTGTGCGGGCAAGGACCGTCAGCGGGATGGCGTCGTTGTCGATGCCTTTGCGGTGCCCTTTGGTCGGCATGGGTCGAGCCCTCCGGCGGTTTGAGGAGCCAGCATCGGGCTTGAGGGGCCTTCCCCCGAATGCCCGACGCGAATGGCCACGTTTTGTGGCCGTTCGCATTGCTGGCTCCCAGTCATAATCAAAGCCGTCTGTTCGTCTTGAACTTAGATATAAACCAACTTGGCGTGCCATAAAATAGCAAGGCGCACCAAATTCAAACTTTATTTTCAATTTAAAACGCTGAATATAGCCGAATATATAACCACTTGCCGCAACTTCCCGCGACAGCACGGAACACTCTGGCGCACGCTGTCACATCGCTGAATCTCGCTGAACATGGCGACGCTCACGCCTTGGACGGCGATACGAATCAGGCCGAGCTTGTACCTTGGCGACGCAGCTTCCGCATGACATCGTGACCCACGCGGTTGGCAAAGCCGCAAGCAAGACGGAGGACGACGTTGGCCGCGACAACCACTGTCGGACGCGTGACGGCTTACGCGGCGGCGCGGCTCGTCCCGAAAACCGGCAACGTCGTGTCGGCAGAAACCCTCTATCTCGACTACATGCGCTGGTGCGCCATTTTCCGTCGTGTGCCTCTGCGTGACGGAGTGTTCCGGGAGCAGATGGCCCGATTGGCCGTCCAGATTGGCCTGCGCAGTGAGGCCAATGACGCAGATCGCATGTACCGCGATGTGGCACTACGGGAAGAACCACCGAAGCCGATTTGAATTGTTCGAACCACCAGACACCTGGGTGTCTGGTCATGTGGATGTTGGGGTATCCGAGGGCCGGCGACCGTCCTTGACCATATCGACGTCCTTGACGTCGATGCCAGCGGCCTGAAGCGCTTGCAACACGACATACCGCGCGGTGCGCTTCGGCTTGGCCTGGAAGGCACGACTGAGGATGGCGTCGATCACGTAGTCCGGCAGATCAACTGTGAACTTGCGTGTCGGCGTGCGGGGCGGTGATGCGCGACGCGCGTCCTCCGGACGACTGCCCCGCCCTCCCCGATCTTGGGCCACGGGGTCGTGCGGGAAGACTTGGGTCGGCACGTTCCGGGTTGCTGCGAAGTCGTCAACGACGCGGCGCGCGATATCAAAGTCAATCGGCTGGATTGGGATGCTGGTTTTGGGGCTGTTCATCAGGCCGCCACCTCCCACGAGGTCGGCTCGACGGCGGCGATCACTTCGTCCGTAAGGGCATCGAGCTGAGCAATCGCCTTGATGACAGGCTCGCGGTTCTTGTCAGCAAAGTGCGGTGGCTGGCCCGTCAGGAACATCTCGGCATACGGTGCCCGCTGGTGGATGACCGTCTCGAAGCGCATCAGCCCCGAGCGCTCGACATCGGTGAGCGCGGCGCGTTGGTAGGTGGGCCAAAGTGGGGATACCTCATTGAGCAGGATGCGGTGGTTGATGGGCTTGCCAAGCTGCTCGCCGAGCCTGCGGATTTCACGGTTTAGCTTCACTGCCTCGATAATGTCGGGTGCGGACAGCTTGGTCGGGGTGATGGTCAAGTGCGCCAGGGTTGCAGCGGCGATGGTTGTCTTTGCCAGCACGCCAGCCACATCGATCAGGATGTAACCGGTCGTGGTCGCGTACAGCGACCGCAGCCGCTCAATCAGATCCGCCTCCCCTGCAGGCTCAACGGTGAGGCCGGGCACATGCCCTGGGAAACGGCGCGCCCATTGGTCGAGGGTCCGGTTCTGGTCGAGGTCGAGGATCAGCACGGGGTTGCCCCGCGCCACCAAGGCCCCTGCCAGACAGGCGCACGTGGTGGACTTGCCGACGCCGCCTTTGGGTGATGCGAAGGCGATGATGGACGGACTGGCGGGCCGGGCTGGGAGATCAAGCGTCATGCCATCAGACTGCGGAGCGACATGGTGGCCGTCAACGACAACCCGGAATAAGGGCATGTTTGGAGGTATGGGGGTGTGTATTTCTGTGACACCAGACACCCAGAGGTATGGACATCCAGACACACAGGCAGTTAGCCGCCGTCATGGCCAGCAATCATTTCGGCGCCTCAGTGATCGCTGGGTCCTTGGGTGTCCACACACCCACACATACAGGTGTAAGGAGGTTTGGGTATCCAGCGCACCAGACGTCTGCTCCACCTCATGTCGAACTCTGGGCAATCTGGCGAGCCACACGGCCCCGGCGGCTGCGGCCACGAGGGCGCTCGACATGTTGAACGTCCGAAGCCTTTGAAAGACAGGCGATAGGACGGGAACAGCCGCCACAATTCCAGCACTCAAATCGCCGCCGAATGGGGATTTTGTTGGTGACGGGCGCAGCCCGTTCACATCACATCCGGCCAACGGCCGTCCCAACCTGCCCATGCTACAAGAACCGCTGATGTCGCCGACTGCGTCCGGTCAGACATGGATGCCTCGGTGGTTACCCAACCCTCAGAGCCCTTTTATCAGTAAGCTGATGTTTAAGCGTCCCCAGACTTATCCCCGAAACCGGGTCTCTTCAGTCTCTCATCAGTCTCTACAAGTCTCTAGGGCCATAAAAGCCGTTGTTATAGCTGGCAAAATTGGATTGCCTGTGTCGCCGTTTCCCAAATCTGTGCCCTCGCTTCCCGATTGTGTGCTCTCGCTTCCCGAAACTGTGCCCTCGCTTCCGGGGAGGGATAAACTATCCACAGGCCGACGCAGCGAAAGCGGCGTTGCCGCTCCGAGGCATGCCGGTGCTGAAAAATGTGGCGGCTGTTCCCAATTCTGTTGCGACTGTTCCCATACCCACGTTAAGCTGCCGACGGATGAATAGCCTGCCGCACCCGAAGGATCTCATGCCCGAAGAGCAGCGGCGTCTGCAGCGCGTTCAAGGCCGGCGTGCCCGCAATCGCCCGTCCAAGGTTCCGGCACGGCTTGCGCGCACCAGCGCGTTCGCGCCAAAGCGCCGAGGGCTGATCACGGACTCGTCGTTCGAACGGCTGTACGTCGTCCGGGGACAATCGGTCGTACGCGTCAGCGGACGCGAACTCGGAACCCAACACCGAGACGCGCTCTACGCAGTGTTCCGCCTCGGCCATGACGCCGAGGTGCAGCCTGACCAGCACGCGTTCAGCGGCTTTGCCCGCTACTTCAAGGTCGCGACCACCTGGCGTGAGCTTCTGCGCTGCATGGGCCTCTCGCAGCACGTCAACAATATCGCCGCGCTGCATTTCACGTTCGAGGACATCAAGAAGGTAGTGGTGACGGTGTACGAGGGGGACGAAGCCCGTCTGTTGGAACAATACCGCGCCGGCAAACTGCCGAAGTCACGCGGCAAGATGGGCAACCTGCTGCACGACGTGGAATGGTCCGGCCTCGGCCTCGATGATGAAGTTAAGATCTATTACGGCGAGTGGACGGCCCAGATGGTCACCTCGGCTAAGCTGGTGAGCCTCAACGCCGACGTCCAGTTCGCGCTCGGCTCCGACTACGCCAAATCCATCTGGCCCTATGTCGACAGCTTCGGCCGTCACACTTGGGTGGATGAAGACCGCCTCGCCGAGTTGCTAGGCCGCGACCTCTGGGGCGCCCACGAGACCGCGAACACCCGCCGCGACTTCCGCAGCAAGTGCCGCAAGGCCTTCGACGACATGGTCAAAGCTGGCGGCCTCCTGTCCTGGCGCGTCGAGGTGAGGGGCGTCGGCCGCAAGAAGGCGCACCGGTATCACCACGTGCACGCATTGCGGTATGGGGGTGAGCAGTTGGACTTGCCAATGGAGGCACTGCAACGCTTGTAGGTCCACCGGCCGGCGCTTTCGCGTCCCGATGTGCACCAGAGTTGTGCACCGATCACGATCGTCAGTGCGCCTCACGTCCGAGAACTGGTGCGAAAGTTAGGATTTCTGCGTTGCCAACTGCCGGTGCTGTCCGCATGCTTCCAGCTCGTGACGTCGCACGCACACAGTCGGGCTGTGCCGTCATGCTGATTAGTCCGTTGGTGGAAGCGGTCCTCAAGTTCAACAAAATCATTTTACACTTGCGCAGGTCACGTACATTTGCGCGGTTTCGCTCGTAGACGTCTTGTAGCAAGATGCTCCTGATGTAGAGCCCCCGTTGTTGATGTCGAGTAAATCAACCCTATCGGTGTGCCGGAGCTGCTGGCTCGGCATGATGCTCCCAGGACTTGCTTGCCGGCGGTGCAAACACACGATTGCCATCCAGAGGCGCCTGCAGCAAATGTGCATCCTTTCATTTCATAGCCCATCTTAATATTGCCACCTCCGAGATCCAGCCTTTCAGACGGAGTTGTCGTCTCAATACCCACGTTGCTACCCTTGACGGTAAGAGTTTCCGTAAAGCTAGCACTGTCGCCATAGCCAATTCCAACCCTATCTGTTGACGTGTTAGCGAATATCTGCAGTAAATGTTTTTGGATTCCAAAATCATATGTAACCGCACTTCCATTATTGTACAGAGCAATTTTATTTCCAAGAGACGGCCCAAAAGGTAGAGGAAAAGATGGCAACGTCGTCCCAATCCCCACATTCCCCGTAAAGTACCCATTGGTGGATGAGACACCGTTCGCGGTGGTGATGCTGATACCGGGGCCGACCCAGCGGCCGGTGGTATCGAGGTAACTGGTGCCCGCAACGCCACCAGTGGTGAAGCTGACTGTACCGGCGCCTGCGACCACCATGCCAAGATTGGCACCAGAGGCAACATTGGTGGTGCTGATGCGGTCGATGGCACTACTGCTGCCGCTTCCAGTACGAACGGTAATCCAGCTGGTACCATTACACTAATTAAGAGTTTGCCCACTGCTGCTATAAACAGTATCTCCTGCATCTGGCGAAGCCAGACTAGAGGAGGAAATAGGATTTACATAGGGCGCAGCGGGTGGATCAAAGCGGAATACCTGATCACCTGCAGCCACGCCTGCCGGGTAACCGCTGCAGGCGGCATGTGCAACCGGAGATATAATTGCCAAGCATGCTAATGCGCCGACGGCGTATATAAAACTGAAAGGCAAATACTTCATGATCTGAATGTAGGGCAACAATGAAATCTGTCCAACAGGATGCCATCCAATTGAGCGGAAAACTGTACCCCACCCGCACACCACGTGAATGCCGCATCCGTGGGCAAATAGAACCGCTTCGGGCTTTTCGGCACAGGTGTGCTGCGTCGCCATAGGCGCTGGGGCACACAACGAAGGGTCGATGCATGGGGACAGGTCAGCGGGTTGCATACAAGCGGGTCAGTACGGTCGATCAACTGACCGACCGCCAATTGGATGGCCTGGTCCTGGACCACGCGTTCACCGACATGGCATCCGGCAAAAACACTGCGCGACCGGAGCTGCAACGCCTGATCGCCTATGTCCGGCAGGGCGACACGGTGGTGGTCCACTCCATGGACCGACTGGCCCGCAACCTCGATGATCTCCGCCGGCTGGTCCGCGAATTGACCGGGAAGGGCGTGCGGGTCGAGTTCGTCAAAGAAGCGATGACCTTCACCGGCGACGACGCGCCGATGGCGACGTTGATGCTGTCTATGATGGGCGCCTTCGCCGAGTTCGAGCGGGCGCTGATCCGTGAGCGCCAGCGAGAAGGGGTGGCGCTGGCAAAGGCGCGCGGTGCTTACAAGGGTCGCAAGCGGGTGCTGACACGGGACCAGGTCGAGGCCGTGAGGCACCGGGCTGTGCCGGGGGTGAACAAGGCGGCGTTGGCACGGGAGCTTGGGATCGGTCGGCGGACGTTGTACGCCTACCTGCGGGGCGCAGTGCCAGCTTGAGCGAACCGACCCGATGCAGAGGAAGGAGACATTGCAGCGAAGGCATCATCCGCTGACAGACGAGTGAGCTTGACCAGTAGATGTAGTTCTGAAAGCTGACACCCGGTGGGCATCACCCTTGACATGGTGGGTGCCATAAAAACTCCTTGTT
>JANMGQ010000161.1:0-6158 GCA_031374735.1 Hyphomicrobiaceae bacterium
GGCGGCCCTTGGCTCACTGGCTCAGCTCGCGGACATCACGACCCGGCCAATGCACGTCGTCTTCGTCCTGGTCAACGCGGCGCTCTTGAAAATAGAACGGCGGGGAGATGCCCCGCCGCTGTCAATCTTCATTGCACCAAACTGGGTGCCGATCTGTGGACTGATCACATCCGCGGCGATGCTGATTGCTGACCTTCTGCTCTGATAACAAGCTCGCCGTTACATCATGCAACCCTTGCCGGACAGTAGCGTGTTGGCCTTCGTCTTCTGATCGGCATTGAGGGTTTCGTAGAGCGCGGCCATGGCCGGTTTCATCGCCTTGAGCAGTGTGCCCCGTGCTTCGACGGCGGTGATGTGAGCGTCGATGCGCTCGAGTGGCGTTTTGGCCTGCATTCCCGCCATCATCGACTTGTGCTTGTCCTGCATACCCTCGGCGTTTTTCTTGGCCGCTAAGGCATAGGCGGTCCAGGCGGCGTCTTGCTCCGGCTTGATGGCAAGTTGCGTTTTGAGAGCACCGAGCCGCTGATCGAAGCGGTTGTCCTGCCCCATCGTCATCATTCCCATCATCGGACAATCCGCGTCATGCATCGCCCCGCCCATCATGGGGCCATTGCGACCTCCCATCATCTGGGCTGACGCCGGTGATGTTGCGCACAGTGCGATAGCGAAAAACATTGCGTGCTTGTTCATGAGTGGCTCCTGTTGAGACATGCGTTAGGTGCGCAGTTACTTGGTTGGCTCTTCTGGTGTAATTGCTCACCCCTCCGGCGCGCGCCTCAGGCGGAGACCGGCCGTGCGAGCGCGGCTTTGATCGCCGCGAGTGCTGTCATTCCCGCCCGCTTGCCGGTCGCCACGATCGAGCACACGTCGGCGTAGACTTTGGCGCCCCAGTTTGAGCGAAAGCCGTTCGTCTCCTTGCGGAAGATTACCGACATGCGCAGCGCCTGTTCGCTGGCGTTGTTGGTCGGCTCGACATCGAGCCGCACCATGAACACGAGCAGCTTGTCGCGCGCTTCGAGGTCGATCGCGTCGCGCAATTTGCGGCCTTCGATGTTGCTCGGCACAAGCGCGAGCAGGCGATCGAGCACGCCGGCAAGGCGTCGCGCATGGCATGCCATCTGTGCGTTCGACATGTCGGGCCGTCGTCGGCCCGCCGCACAGGCGATCTGCAGAAAACGTTTGAATTTCGCGCCGAAGATCGCCTCGCCGGCATCGGCCGCATACTGCGCATCACGAATCAGATGCTGCAAACAGTACTGATGCGCCTCGGCGTGTCGTCCTTGCGCCGCCAATCGATCCGACGTCCACGCTTTCGGCCGCTGGCCTGCGAGAAACTCGACCACGACCTTGCGGCCGCGTGAGGGCACAATCAGATGATAGACCGCGAAAGCGGTGACGAACGTCCACTGCCACCACGTCTTGCCCTTCACGCGCGCGCTCGTCTCGTCCGACGCGATTGCCGCGCTCGCGCGTACACGGGCGGCAATGGCATCGGCCTCCGCCGCGAACGGCGCTTCGCAACGCGCCAGCATATTGGCGATCGCGCCCTCGGAAATCTGCAGGCCGAACGCGCCGTGAAACACCTCGACGAGGCGCGCGTAGCTGATCATCTGTTGGGCGTGCAGGTAAACGGCGAGTGAGACGATGCCCGGCCCGAAGGGCGAGCCCGGCTTCATATCGCTTGGCGCTTCGGCCACGACGCGCTTTGCGCATCCCGGGCAGATGCAGGTGTGCAGCCGGATGCGCGTCACGATCGGTTTGATGATCGGCAAATCGATGTTGTCGTAGTCGTGCGAGCCAATGCTGTCGGCGTCAGAAAGCGCTGTGCCGCAGGCACAACTGTCGGCGCGGATATCGCGCGTGACATCGGGATTGTCGGCCAGTTCGCGGGCGACACCGGGGCGACCTTTGCGCTTGCCCTTTGCTGCGGTCGCCTCGGGCACGTTCGACTTCTGACCGCACGACGGCGGCACAGACGAGTTGTGCGGCGTCTTCGGCGGCGCGCCAGTCTTGCCTTCGAGTTCGGCGATACGCGCGTTCAGGCGCGCGATCTCGGCCAGCATAGCGACGTTCGTCGACAGCAACTCGTCGTTCTTCGTAAGCAGAAGCTTCTGCGATGCGAGCAACGCATCGAGCCGATCAAGCAACGCGCCAATCGACGCCGTGGCCGGCGGCGACGTCTCGTTCAGCGACTCAAGGGGCCCGGGCAGCATCCCGGGCTTGAATCAGCCGCAAGGCCCAAGCTCAACGGCCGCAGGCTGAGTCACGCCGACGCACGGGGGTGAGCAGTTACCTTCTGGGTGCTTGGTGGCGTCGCCGACGCCGACGAGAAATTCATCACTTGCGTGCCCATTCGTGCAATAGGTTTCGAGCCCAACCTGCACGTTGCCGCGCGCAAGATCTCGTGCGCATCGCCGCCAACTTGTGCAGTGCAGGCAAACACGTTGGAGACTGCGATACAGCTCATCATCGCTGATCTTCAGGTATGTTGGATCGAGCCGCAGCGCCGCCAATCGTTGATCCAGAAGGCGTAAACGGCCGGACGCTCCTTGGAGCACCACAGACATATCGCTCATGTGCCGATCAACATCATGCCGAAGCCGTTCCGTCTCGTTACCGCTGCTGGATCCGGACGTGTCGCCGCGGGACTGCTGCCCTCTCCAAGTGCGAAGTCGGTTCGAGAGAACCTCCAGGACATCTGACACGTGTGGGATCGCCATCGGCATACTCCAACCTGACTTGGTGGCAGAGCATGGGCGAAGACATCGCAACCCTCTTTGATGCGGATCAAAGTGCCGTCGCGCAGAGCTGGAGATGGACGTGAACCACACCAGGGTCACCGCTCCACGTCTTGGTTGTGAAACCCATTTCTTTGCACATGCGCAGCATCGCGGTGTTCTCCTCGAGCACCAATCCCGTGATGGCCTCCAGATGTTCCGCGCGTGCGTAGTCAAGCAGCTGCTGCATCAGGCGCCAGCCGAGGCCGAGGCCCTTCAGATCGGAGCGCACGATGACGGCAAACTCACCGTGCCGCAGATCGGGATCGGCCGTGTAGCGCACCACGCCGAGCAACGCGCCGCTCTCATGCGCGATCGCGACGAAGGCAATTTCGCGCGCGTAGTCGATTTGCGTCATGCGTGCGAGAAACCCGTGCGTCAGATGTTTGACAGGGCTGAACAGGCGTAGCCGCCGGTCCTCCGGCATCACTTTGTCGAAGAAAGCCGCGTACAGCGTCTCGTCCTCGGGGCGGATGGGGCGGATATCAATTGTGCCTAATCCCGGCACGTCCGACGTCATCTGCCAATGTGCAGGATAGGGCCGGATGGCCATCGCTACGCGGAGCGACGTCCGCGGGTCAGCAATCCGGACACGCGCATCAAGCGCAATGACGCCCGTCTCATCCGCCAGCAACGGATTGATATCGAGTTCCCGGATCTCTGGATGATTTGCCGCCAACGCCGACAATCGTACCAGCATGTTTGCAATGGCGGCCATGTTGGCGGCCGGTCTGTCCCGATAACCCCGCAGCAGACGATGCACCCGCGTCTCCCGCATCAAATCATTGGCCAACACGAGATCAAGCGGCGGCAGTGCGAGTGCCGTATCCGCCATCGCCTCGACCGCGACGCCACCTGCGCCAAACAGGATCAGCGGCCCGAACGTGCGATCCTCCGTGATGCCGAGGATCAGCTCGTGTGCCCGCGGCCGGCGCACGAACGGCGACACCGTAAAACCGCGCAAGCGCGCCTCAGGCATGAGCGCCTTGATCCGCGTCGTCATCTCCACTGCAGCAGCGACAACGGCGTCCGCGGAAGTAAGACCGAGACGCACACCGCCGACGTCGGATTTATGCGTGATGTCATCGGACAGAATCTTCAGCACGACCGTGTCGCCGCGCGCGAGCATTGGTCTGGCAATGTCAGCGGCTGCGGCCGCACTGGCGACTGTCTGTGTTTCGACGACGGGTATGCCGTAGGCGGACAGCAGTGCCTTGCCCTCTGGCTCCGAGAGCATCAATCGTCCCGCGGCCAGCGCCGATTGGATGACGCCATCGGCCGCAGCACGGTCCACCGAATTCGCCGCGTCCGGCGGCGGCGGTGTGCGCATCAGCGCCGTCTGCGCCCGTTTGTGGCGCACAAGCTGCATGAATCCGCTCACTGCTGCTGCGGGAGTCTCGAATGTCGGGATTGCGTTGGCGCTGAATAGCCGTCGCGCGTCGCTAGCACAGTCCGCGCCGAGCCAGTTGGTCAGCAGAACTTTACCCGCGCGTTGCGGCGCCTCCGTCGCAATGACGGCGCGGGCAATGTCCGCGCTCGATGACAGCGCCGTCGGGCAGTTCATGACCAGGATGGCATCTGATTGTGGATCGGCGGCAATGATTTCCAGAGCACGCACATAGCGATCAGCACCTGCGTCTCCGATGAGGTCGACGGGGTTCCCGTGTGACCAAGTGGCGGGCAGCACGGCGTTGAGCGCGGCAAGCGTGTCCGCACTCAACGTCGCCAGTACGCCGTCGAGATCCGCCAAAGTGTCCGTTGCAAGGACACCCGCACCACCACCGTTGGTGAGGATCACCAGCCGTTCGCCTGATAGCGCTGACGCGTTGCCGATCATCTCAGCTGCCGCGAACAAATCCTGCAATTCATTGACGCGCAGAATGCCGGCTCGACGAAACGCGGTGCTGTAGGCGGCATCTGATCCCGCAAGGGCTCCGGTGTGCGACGCTGCAGCCCGAGCAGCCGCCGCATGGCGTCCAGCCTTGATGGCAATCACGGGTTTGACGCGCGCTGCGCGCCGCGCCGCCGACATGAACTTCGGCGCCTGCGTGATCGCCTCAATGTACATCAGGATGGCGCTGCAGGAAGGATCGCCAGCGAGATAGTCGAGCAGATCGCCGAAGTCGACGTCGGCCATGTCTCCCAGCGAGACAATGTGCGAGAATCCGAGGCTGCGTTCGGCGGCCCAGTCAATCACAGCCGTGATGAGCGCGCCGGACTGCGACAGGAACGCGAGTTTGCCGGCGTTCGTGCTGCGATGCGCGAAACTCGCGTTCAATCCAATGGGCGGCACCAGAAGACCAAGCGAGTTCGGCCCGAGCACGCGCACGCACGACGCGCGACCCGCCTCCAGGATGGCGTGCCTCTGCGCCGCGCTGATGCCCGCCGAGATCACGGCAATTGCGCGCGTGCCCTTTGCCGCCAGCTCCGCCGCAAGACCCGGGATGCTGGCCGGTGGCGTTGCGATGATCGCAAGCTCGGGGACGATATCGAGTGCCTCGATAGAGTCTGCACAAGCGACGCCGAGCACCTCCGTGTGACGTGGGTTGACGAAGCGCAGCGCGCCTTTGAAGCCGCCAGCCAGCAGATTTCCCGCAATCGTACTCCCGACCGATCCCGGCTGTGGGCTGGCGCCGATCAAGGCGACCGATGTCGGCTTCAGCAGTTTGTCGAGATTGCGGATCGTCATGTTGCTGAGCATCCGTTGTGGTCGATGTGGGCGATGTCGTTCGATGCCGCGGGAGCATATGTACGACCGCCTGCATCCAGGACCCTGATCGAGATCAAGGGGCGACGGTGCGCTTCGAGGCACAGTCTTGTCGCGGAGAGGCACGCGTCTGCGCCACGAGGACGACGTCATGACTGCCAACATCGATCAGCACCTTGTCTTGGACGCGCTGCGAAATCCCGCCATCTGGCCCGACCGGCCCGATAAGGTCGAGGTGATCGAAACCCACGCGGCGCTGATCTTCCTCGCCGGCGACGCCGTCCTCAAGGTGAAACGCGCTGTAAAGCTTGCCTACCTTGACTTTTCAACGCTCGAAGCCCGGCGCCGCGTGTGCCAGCGCGAGATTGAGCTCAATGCGCCTCATGCCCCGGATCTCTATCGCGGCCTCGTTCCTATCCGACGGGCCTCTGACGGTTCGATCCGCATTGGTGGCGAAAAGGGCGATATCGTCGAGTGGGGCGTGAGCATGTGCCGCTTTCCTCAGGACGTGCTGCTGTCGGAGATGGCCGGCCGCGGTGCCCTGACCCCGACCCTGATGAAATCCCTCGGCGATCGCGTGTATGCCTATCATCGTGCCGCCACGCGGGAGACGCCCGCGTCCGACCGCATACCGGCCGTCGCACAGTCGATCCTCGCTGCCATTGCAGCGTCAA
>JANMGQ010000015.1:0-10981 GCA_031374735.1 Hyphomicrobiaceae bacterium
CGATGTAGGCCTGCGTGGTCAGCAGCGAGCGGTGACCGGCGAGCACTTGAACGTCGCGCAAACTGGCGCGTGCCCAATGCGCCCGGCGTGCGGCGCGAGTGATAAAGGTGCGACGGCCGGAATGCGACGAGCAGCCTTCGAGACCGGCTTCGCGACACTTGGCGACGAACCAGTTGACGATGCTATTGGCGCGCATCGCGCCGCCTTGCAGCGAGGTCACGACGATGGCATCCGGTGCGATGCGTTCCGTCGGCAGCTTCGCCTTCCAGTCGGCGAAAGCGCGGCGCAGTTTGCGATGCATGGGAATGCGACGGCCCGCGCCGCGTTTGGCAATCGACGAGCGCACATCGAGCACGGTGCCGACGTTGCCGTCTGCGTCGAGCACCATGGCCCAGGTCAGCCGGGCGATTTCGCAGGCGCGCAAACCGGCGCGCGCGGCGAGCAATACGATCAATCGATCGCGTTCGGGGAACTTGCCCTTGCTGGCCGCCGCGAGGAGCTGCAGTTGGTTTTTGGGGGTGAAGATTTTTGCCTGCTTGCCGATCATATCCGACCTCTGACGATCTCATGTGAACGCACTTCGCCTCCCGTGGGCTCCGAGGAACCCGCGGCCCAAACGCCTCCTGGCGATGTGGGGAATGACGAACGCTCGGCGCGATGAACGGCCTCGGCGTTCGCAATGATTGGAATTTAGAGCGCGGCCCGGCAGTGGTCAATAGTGTGTTTTATATCAATGGGTTGATAGTGTAGTTAGGTCAACTGAAAGGCCAGAAATACGGGGCCGGAAGGTGGCAAATCGACGAGAACATAGAGAGATCGTGCCGCGAAACGCACTATTTTGCTGTCGCTGATGTTACCAAGCTGCTCAGGCCTGGTCGCCGATGGCAGTCGCGATCTTGGCCAACAGGGCGAGGCTCTTGTCGTCGAGATCGTAGGCCAGCCGCCGCACGACGGCTTCGTTCTCGGCCCGTTGACGGGAAATGTCCTTGCCCTCTTTCAGGCCGACGAACAGGTCTGCCATTTTCACGTCGAGCGCCTCAGCGGCGGCGGCGATCATTTTTAGGCTCGGCGCGGTCACGCCGCGCTCGAAATGGCTAATGCTCTCGGTCGCGAGCCCCAAGTGCCCGGCGAGGTCTTCCTGCGTCATGGCCTTGGCAACGCGCGCGGCGCGCAAGGTCTTCGCAACATGTTTGATCACGTGTTCCACGTCCCCCTGAGTGCAGAGGAACAACGCGTTTCACCATTGAGTTCGACCTCGATCTTTGATTGTTGACTCGACCTTGTTTGTGTTCATACTGATCGGCGCGGGCGTGGCCAATGGGGGATGCGCCGGTCCAAGTGGTTTGAGTCCGTCAGTGCAACCTTTCCAAGATCTATTCGTTCAGGCAGTCAGCTGGTTTAAGTTTTTCAAGGCACCCGACTGGATTATTCCCATCGCTGGCGCCATTGCTGCCAGCACGTACTTCTCCTGGAAGCTCAAGAAGATGAAGGCAGAGCTGATCGACGACCTCAACGAGGCGCTTGGTAGCTTCAGGATCGAGTTGCGGAAACTCACACAGGGCGCCCGCGACAGTTTGATCGACGGGGCGAAGAAGGCGCGAAATGCGGTCGAAGCCACCCCATCGGAGCAAGACAAAAAGCTTCAGAACGCGAATCGCGTGGCAATAGCCGCGCAGGAAGTCGCGAAACAGGCCACGCTCCAGGCTTCCGAATTGACTTCGGACCAAGAGGGCGACGAACGCCGGAATTGGGGTGAAATTCAGCTGGATGGACCGAGGTTTGGCAGTGGGTCAAGGATCTGCGGGATGAAGCAATCGAGGGCTCGACCGGCCGCGCAAAAGGGCATCTGAGAGACCTGGACCTGCGCAGCCCCGTTGATGTGATGGTGAAGCTCTTCAACTACGGCTGGTTTGAAGACGAGGCTTCTGATCTGGCAATCGAAATGGCAGAAATCTACCTGCAAAATCGTACGCGCAAGCAAGCCAACAAACGGACGATCGCGCGTTTCAGGGTTCTGTTCGACAAGTGGAACAGCTTGGACGATTAAGCGAAATACCTGCAACTGCAGCGGGCGGGACCCGCATAAATCTCTGCCTGCCAACCGACAGCTGCTTCATCAAGGCAACTTACGGACCAAGTTCGCACCGCACCCGCATCGCCCCTGGCCGATCGACCAGTGCGCCCGGCTTGCCGCAGCATTCGCAGATCGTCGCCGAGGCCGCCTCGTAACGCAGCCGCACAGCGTCGAGCGCTTCGTGAAACGCGTCATATGAGGGGCGATCGCCAGACTTCCTCACGTTGATCCTCAGCAGGCCGCACCTTTCCTTCACCTGCATCAGTGGCGGAACCGCAATGCCCGCGTTCGTGGCGGCGTACTCGATGTCGGTGAACGCCGTCACCAACAGATCGAACCAGCCGTCGGCAACTTCGATGCCGCGCTCGCCTATCGGGGAATACTCAGGCGGCGGATCGCACAGCAGTGCCGGAAAACGTTCGCGAAGTCGATTTTGCAGCGTTTGGTTCATCGGCTCTATTTCGCCTTGGGCACTGCCTGCGTCAGATCATCGTGTTCAAACGCCGAGGCCATGCTGTCGACCTGCGCCGTCGTGATTTTCACGCGCTTGGCGATGGCCCGCCATGTCTTCACGGCGGCGCCGACTTCACCTGCGATGCGCTTTGCCTCGGTCGCGGTCACGCCGAACCGAGCGGCAACTGACAGCGCCGTCTCGATCGATGCCGTCGGATCGGTGTCGTCGATCGCGAGCACATGCACGCGCGGGCGGACGTCGACCGGGCATGGGTTCATGTCGTAGGCGGGCGATAGTCGCCACCCCATGCGCTCACGCAGGAAAGCGTGATTGCGCAAATGGTCATCCGTGTTCGACACGAGAATGTTGAACACCATGCGCCGCCAGAGCTGCTTTGCGTCGGCCTCAGGCTGCGATCCCGACTGGCGCAAAACGTCGACCAATTCGAGATAACTGTGCTGCTCCCCATGATCGGTGGCGTCGAGCGCCGTCATCGCCGACTGGAACGGAATGCGGGCGCCATCGGTCGTTCTATCGAAGCGATGGAGCAACAGAACAGGCCGCTTCGCGATGGTCTCGAGCCGCCACGTTGGCGTGGTGATGCCGGCCTTTTGCGCCAGCGACAGTGCAACGGCCTCCCATGCGATGACCGGCCAGTCGTCATCGACTTTCGGAAACTTCGCCACCAGCAAGCGGCCATCGACGTCGATAACGGTTGCCTTCGGTCGCGCGCCACCAAGTGACGTTCCCGGCGCCAACACCAGCAGCAGATCTTCGTCGGTCTCACGATCGCGTTCGATGCGCGACGTTGCGGACAACAACTTGGGCAATTCGAGAAGCGGCGGGATCGGACGTTCCGCGCGGCTCAAGAAATCACCGTCGGCGGCGTCCTTGAAGCGCAAGGCGCCCATGCGCGTGCGGTCGTCAACGCCGGTCAGAAAGTCGATGTCGAAAAGCGAGCGAGGCGCGGTTCCGGCCTTACGTGCGCGAGCCCGTTCCTGACGCAACATCAGCTTGCGCCCCCAGGCATCCGGCGCGCTGTCGGCAAACGCCGGCAGAAGACCCTTGGCCGCGTGGTGCGGACCTGGCGTCAACCGCACATTCGGCGCCAGGGCAAAGGCACCACGTCGTTTGAGCCAAGACGGATCGTAGACGAACGACGACGTCTCGCGGCCCCTGCGTTCGCGCGCCCACAGCCGGCCGACCGGCACCGTCTCGCCGTCGACGTCGATGTGAACCTGCAGTTCCTGTTCCATAACCTCAGCCGTTCCGCGGCTGCCGGATACGCTTCGGCAACCGCTCTTCATCAAGTGCGAGCCCAACGACATCCTGGCCAGGGTCGACCAACGCCGCCAGCCGGTCGGTCATGTCGAGCACGTACAGCAGCGAGGCGTAGATGCCGATCGAGACACCTGGGTCACCACGTTCAGCGCGCCCCAACGTGCTTGTCGAAATGAAGGCACGCTCCGCCATCAGAGCATGGCTGATCCCCCGCCGCCGCCGCGCCACCGAGATGTCAGCGCCGAGCTTGACGATGGCGCGGCTAACCTTGAGCGGCAGGGCTGTCTTGGCTTTGGAAGATTTCACCATGAGGGCTCGGATATCGACTGACCGGTTAATTATGAGATGATTTATGACATTTTATATGAAGCCTCGCAAGCCAGCAGCAAGCGCAACAAGCGGCCCAGAACTGCATCGCGTTGCCGGCGACGCAGATGTATAAAAGTTGTCCTCGACGTCTCAATGATCGACGACGAACTTCTTGCCGTCGACCACGTCTGCTTGCTGGGGTATCGCGTCGTCGATCAGCACAGGCCATGAGAGTGAGGTGGCTCTTTGCCTGTTGCATTTTGCCAACCGTCCTACGGATCAAGTATCGTCGGGAATTTCATATGACTTTTGCGCATTCGGTGAGTAGCAAGCCAAACACGACATGGGAGCCTTTGCAGCTCCATCTCGATGAAGTCTCAGCACTTGCTGCCAAATTTGCCGGAAAATTCGGCGCGGCCGGCTGGGGCCAAGTGGCTGGCGCGCTTCACGACATGGGCAAGCTGTCGCCTGAGTTTCAGGCTAAACTCAATGGACGTCAGGGGCATGTAGACCACTCGACGGCGGGAGCACGCGTCGCCGCTGAGACGTTTGGCCCAATGGGACAGCTGCTCGCCTACGTCATCGCCGGACACCACGCCGGCCTCGCGAATTGGGACGGTGATGGCGGCGGCCTCTCGAATCTCGGCCGACGGCTCGATGCACGGAAGCACGAGATTCCTTCCTATGTCGGATGGGAGCAACTCGCGACGTTGCCCGCTCGATTGTCTGCGCCAACGCTTACCCGTCATCCGGAATTGAAGGGTGCCCTTGCGCGGGAGGGCACGAGCCTGACGCTGTTTGCGCGATTTCTACTATCGGCCCTGGTCGATGCGGATCGTCTCTGCACCGAAGCATTCTACATTGAGGCCGAAGGTCGGGCGGCGGCCCCACGCAGCGGTTGGCGAAGTCTTGCGATGCTCAAATCACGCTTGGACCTGCACATGACGGAAATTGCGTCGCGTGCAGCAACGGAGACGGCGTCGCCTCGACGGCAACTGGTCCAGCAGGAACGGGCAGCAATCCTGGCCGCCGCGCGTGCCGCAGCAGATCGGGACACGGGATTGTTCTCGCTGACCGTGCCGACCGGCGGCGGCAAGACGCTGGCGTCGCTGACGTTCGCGCTTGATCATGCTGTGAAGCATGACCTCGATCGCGTGATCTATGTGATCCCGTTCACCAGCATCATTGAGCAGACAGCGCGGGTGTTTCGGGAAGCACTGGGCCCTGATCTCGCCGGGCACGTCATCGAGCACCACAGCGCGTTCCGAGAAGATGAAGCCGTTGCCAAGCTCGAACGTGGCCAGGGCGAGAGCGCGCTCCAAGCTGGCGAGCGCTTGCGCCTTGCCACAGAAAACTGGGATGCGCCCATTGTCGTGACGACGGCCGTGCAGTTCTTCGAGAGCCTGTTCTCCAACCGCACCAGCCGGTGTCGCAAGCTGCACAACATTGCACGCAGCGTGATCATCATGGACGAAGCACAGACTTTGCCGCTGGCCCTGCTGCGACCGACCATCGCCGCAATTGAGGAACTCACCCTCAACTATGGCGCCAGCGCCGTGCTGTGTACGGCGACGCAGCCCGCAATCACGGCTGAGCGGGCCGATGGATCACCGGGCCTCCCCGGCGGGCTGAGCCACGTTCGCGAGATCATCCCGGCGCCGGACGCGCTCTACAAACGCCTGCAGCGCGTGACAGTGCAAAAGCCTCGCACGCTGACGCTTGATGATCTCACGCGAGATCTTAGCGCCGTGGAGCAGGTGCTGTGCATTGTCGGCACGCGCGCCCAGGCGCGGGATCTGTTCAAGTCACTGCAAGCCAGTACCGACCCAACAACGCTGTTTCATCTTTCGGCTTTGATGTGCCCTGCACATCGCACGGCCAGGCTCGCTGAGATCAAGGCGGCGCTCAAGGCGGGCCCCTGTCGCGTGGTAGCGACGACTGTCGTCGAGGCCGGTGTCGACATCGATTTTCCCGTCGTCTGGCGGCAGATGGCTGGGCTCGACTCCATTGCCCAGGCGGCCGGCCGGTGTAACCGCGAGGGTCGACAAGCGAAAGAAGACGCGCGCGTCCATCTGTTCGAAGTCGAGGGCTGGAACTCGATCCGTGAGTTGCGGCCGAACGAGGCGGCCGCGCGTGAGGTGCTGCGCCACCACGATGATCCGCTCGGCCTCACAGCGATGCGGGCGTATTTCGAAGCGCTCTACGACATGCGCGCGCAGGGGCAGCGCGATGGCCTCGACAGGGAGGGCATCATGGCCATGACCAACGCACGCGCAGCCAAGTGCGAGTGGCCGTTTGCTGACATCGCAAATGCTTACAAGTTGATAGAGTCGGCGATGGAGCCGGTCATCGTGCCCTGGGACGACCCGGCCGTTGCGGCGCTGGCGGAGCTGGCCGATCCCAGCATTGCGTCCGAGAACATTCGTGGCGCGGCGCGCAAGCTGCAGCCCTACATCGTCAACATCCCGAAAGATGCTTTCTCGCGGCTCACGCAAGCCGGCCGCATTACACCGGTGAACCCGCACCGCTTCGAAGAGCAGTTCATGTGCCTGAGCGATGAGGCGAGGCAGAACATCTACACCGAGGCCTTTGGTATCGATTGGAGTGATCCGACGTTCCGCCGGGCCGAGGAAAACATGCTCTGAGCAGTATGATAGAGCAGCTTGTATAGACGTACTGAATAATCATTGTTGACAGTCTGCCAACACCCCGCTATTAAGAGTGGGTGTAGGCGTTGTGTGGTCTGAGAGCCCCAAGTGCCCTCAGCGGATTGAAACAGTACGTCGATTCAAGCGACCAATACCAGTTGTCGCCCGGGCCATCTGCGCCCGAGCGTGGATACCTTAGTGCTAAGTGAACACAGAAGCGATGGGCGAGGGCCGACGCGAATCGCCCCCCGCCCGACTGAAGAAACCGATGCACCGCCTGGATAGCTGGCATCGATCAACCCCCTGAAGGAGGCCTTCATGGCCAGAGCTACTCCAACTCCAAATGCCGCTCAAGCAGCGATTATCAAAGGTATGTTGCGGCGAGGCGATCGCCAGCAATATATTGTCGCTTGGTTTGGCGGCGTCTTCAAATTCGGCCGCGTATCCGCCATCAAAACTGGCCAAAGATTTGCCGAAGTCGCACCGGCGCCGGAAACGGAATTGCCACCGCCTGGACCCTACAAGACGCATTGATCTTGCCAATCGGCGCGCTTGGTCGCGATCAAGCGATCAGCGCGCCTGTGAATAGCGGGGACAAGCAGCAGTTGCGGGCTGTACGCCGCAATTGGTTGCGCCCAATCTACGCTACCTTGAAGACTTCGGAGATTTTCAATGTCCTACGGCATCAAGCTGTGGGTCGGGGGCGCGCGTGCGTGCTTCACCCGGCCCGAAATGAAGGCGGAACGCGTCAGTTATGACGTGATCACCCCATCGGCGGCGCGCGGCATTCTGGAAGCCATCCACTGGAAGCCGGCCATCTGTTGGGTCGTCGATAAGATCCACGTGCTGAAACCGATCCGGTTCGAAAGCATCCGGCGCAACGAGGTCGGATCCAAGATCAGCGACCGCAACGCGACGACGGCCATGACCTCGGGCAAGCTCGACGGCCTCGTCACTTACGTCGACGAGGACCGCCAACAGCGCGCCTCAACGATCCTGCGCGAGGTCGCCTACGTCATCGAAGCCCACTTCGAGATGACGGGCCGCGCTGGCGATGATGACAACGATGCGAAGCACCTCGACACGTTCCGGCGGCGTGCAGCGCGCGGTCAGTGCTTCCACCAGCCCTGTCTCGGCACACGCGAGTTCGTCGCCGACTTCGAATTGGTCGAAGGCGACGCGCCGCCGTCTGGCTTGCCTATCGACCAGCGCAACAAAGACCTGGGCTGGATGCTGTACGACATCAATTTCGCCAACGATCGCCTGCCGATGTTCTATCGGCCCGTCATGACGGACGGTGTCATCGACGTCGCGAAATATCGCCCCGAGGAGGCCGGCCGATGATCCTCCAGGCATTGAGTGGCTACTATGATCGGCTGGCGGATCGCGGCGACGGCAGCATTGCCCCGCCCGGCTATAGCTATCAGTCGATCTCGTTTGCCGTCGTGCTCTCGCCTGACGGTACGGTGATCGATATCCAGGATCTTCGGATCGTCGAAGACAAGAAGGCGCGGCCGGTGTCGCTGCTAGTTCCGCAACCGCCGAAGAAAGCCGGCAAGAATCCGCCACCCTGCTTTCTCTGGGACAAATCCGCGTACGTGTTCGGTTTCGAGCGGGACAGAAATGACAAGACCAAAACGGCTGAAAATGTTCCGTATCGGACGAGTTTTCGGAATTATCATGACACTTTGCTAAGTGGCATTGATGATCAGGGCGTGACGGCGCTGCTGCAGTTCCTAGCGACCTGGGCTCCCGGCGCTTTTGCGTCGCTCCGTCATGCGGATGAGTTGGTCGATGGCAACCTCGTCTTCAAGCTCGATGGTGTGCGTGGCTACCTGCATGAACGTCCGGCTATCAGAGCTGTCTGGGAAAACCAAAAAACTGATGCGGACGCCAGAATTGCCATGTGTCTCGTCAGCGGCAAAATTCGTCCCGTGGCAAGGTTACATGCTTCAATCAAAGGTGTTCGGGATGCCCAGCAGGCCGGAGCATCGATCGTGTCGTTCCAACAGGTATCGTTTCGATCCTATGGAAAACTGCAGGGCGACAACGCCCCGGTCAGCGAACAGGCGACGTTCGCTTACACGACGGCGCTGAACGCACTGTTGAGCAAGGCCAGCACGCAAAAAGTTCAGATCGGCGACGCGAGCACGGTCTACTGGGCCGAAGCGGAGTCGGCTGCTGCTGCCGAGAGTGCCGAACTTGCAGCAGGTTTGTTGTTCGCGCCATCATCGCCAGCCGATGCGGACGCCGCCGCAACTGACACACTCCGTCGCCGCGTCATGGACCTGATCGCCAAAGGCCGGCCTCTCGAAAGCCCGGACCTGCATCTCGATCCCGGCACGCGCTTCTACATCCTGGGTCTCGCCCCGAACGCCGCGCGGCTGTCGGTGCGCTTCTGGGAGATGACCACGCTCGGTGCGCTTGGTGACGCCTTCTACCAGCATTGGCAGGATCTGAGGCTTGAGACGCGATTGCCGCCGAAACCACCGCCAGCGCTTGCAGCACTCGCCTTGCAGACTGCGCCAGCGCGCAAGAACGCCAATGGCGAACCCAAGCTATCGTTCGATGACGTGTCGCCATTGCTCGCAGGCGAACTCACGCGTGCGGTGCTGAGTGGCGGGCGCTATCCGGGCTCGCTTCTGTCCACGCTCGTCATGCGCATTCGCACCGACGGCTATCTCGGTCGCCTGCGCGTCCCACTCATCAAGGCATGCCTTGTGCGCGCCATGCGCCTGGAAAACCATTTGCCACAGGAGGACTATCTCGTGCGCAGTGATCCCAACGATCCGAATATTCCACGACGTCTTGGTCGTTTGTTTGCCGTGCTCGAACGTGCGCAAATGACGGCTCTCGGCGGCGACATCAACACGACCATCAAGGACAAATTCCTGGGCGCGGCCGCCACAACGCCTGGGCAGGTGTTCGTCGGCCTCCTGAAGAATGCTCAACACCATACGAAACGCCTGCGCAACGGTCACAGCGATGCCAAGTGGATCAAGGACTCAGGCCACGCCCGGCGCGCCGGTTTCGGCATAGAGCGCGATATCGGCGCCATTTGCGGGACACTCAACGACGGGTTCCCGCAACAGCACTCAATTGAAGATCAGGGCCTGTTTCTGATTGGCTACTACCAAGAACGCTTCGGCGGCAAGGCAGATCCCGCGATCGGCACCGAGCCGGGCATCGACACTCCAGAAGACATTCCGACCAACACCGACGACCAGGAGTAATTGATCATGACCGCCATCAAGAACCGCTATGAATTTGTCTATCTGTTCGATGTCACCAACGGCAATCCAAACGGCGACCCCGACAATGGCAACATGCCCCGTCTAGAAACCGAAACGCAGAAAGGCCTCGTCACCGACGTGTGCTTGAAGCGCAAAGTGCGGAATTTCGTCGATGCCACAAAAGCCAGCTCAGAGGGGCACCGCATCTACATGCGTGAGCGGTCTGTTCTCAACACAACGCATACTGAGGCCTACACGGCCGAGGGTCTGAAGCCCGAATCAAAGAAGCTGCCAAAGGACCCCAAAAAAGCCGAAGACCTCACAAAATTCATGTGTCGCAACTTCTTCGATATCCGCACCTTCGGCGCCGTCATGACCACCGAGGTCAACTGCGGACAAGTGCGCGGGCCGGTTCAGATCGCGTTCGGCCAATCGATCGACGCCATCGTGCCGCAGGAAATCTCGATCACCCGCTCATCGGTGACCAACGAACGCGACGCCGACAAAGAGCGCACCATGGGCCGCAAGCACATCGTGCCCTATGGCCTTTACCGCACGCACGGCTTCATCTCGGCCAATCTCGCCGAGCGCACCGGCTTCTCCGATGCCGACCTTGCCCTGTTCTGGCAGGCGCTCATGAACATGCTCGACCACGACCGCTCGGCGGCGCGCGGGGAAATGAATGCACGCGGCCTCTACGTGTTCAAACATGAGACTGCACTCGGCAACGCACCGGCGCACAAACTGTTTGACACGCTGACAGTCGCGAAGAAACCCGAGGTGAAAATCCCACGCGCCTTCGGCGATTATGCCGTCAATTTTGACGTCGCCAAGTTGCCATCCGGCGTCACCGGCCAATCCCTGATTTAGTCCGGGCGATGATCTGACCATGACTGAACCTTCAGTAGCCGGCTCCGACGCGATCGCGGAGAGTGACCTCATCCCGCTCTCCGCCTTGCAACATCACCTGTTCTGCCCGCGA
>JANMGQ010000040.1:0-21149 GCA_031374735.1 Hyphomicrobiaceae bacterium
GCGGTGCCCTGACCCCGACCCTGATGAAATCCCTCGGCGATCGCGTGTATGCCTATCATCGTGCCGCCACGCGGGAGACGCCCGCGTCCGACCGCATACCGGCCGTCGCACAGTCGATCCTCGCTGCCATTGCAGCGTCAAGCGAGCCGATTGTCCGGACCAAGAGCGCTGAGGTCTCGATGTTGCCGTTATTCTCAATGCGCTGCGTGCACTTGGCCCGGGCTTGAGATTCGGACGTTCGCATATGCCCGCCGGCGCGCTCGCCGCACTCAATCTCGGGCATAAGTCGCTCGATGCCGCGCTCGACCGATTGCGGGCCATTGCAGATGCGCTGGATGACGCAGCGCCAGAGCGCGCTGCGCTTTTGATCGCCGAAGCAGCCGATCTCGTAAGTCGCGATATTGCCAAGCACGAGCAGGACGACGAGACCATCGTGTATCCAAAACTCGGCGCCTACCTGCCCGACGGTCACGGCCTCGGCGCCATGAGCCGGGCGCATCGTGAGATCCGTCACCAAACGCGATTGCTGGCGCGCATTGCGAGCGGGCTGAGTGGCGCAGAGGTCGACCGCTACTTGATGCGGGATACACAGCGCGTCATCGAAGCGGTTGAGGCTCTGGTCCGCCTACACAGCGCCCAAGAAGCCGACATCTACGAGCACGCGGCGGGCCTGAGATGATGTCCGCGTTGCGTTGATGCGCATCAAGGTCTCAACGCGCCCGTCTGCGAGTGTGCTCAAAGGCATCCACGTCAGAGCGAGACACGCTATGTCCGGGTACAAAACAATCGTGGTTCACCTCGCCGACGAACGGCGCGTGGATCGGACGTTGGCGGTGGCCGTCGAACTGGCGCACCAACAGGATGCCCATCTGGTTGGTCTGTTTGTCTCACTGCCCGATCTCCTGGCGCCTCCGCTCGGAGTGGGACGTTCGCTGGTGGCTGCAGGACGCGCCACGATCCGCGAGCGCGCGGAGAAGATCCGCCAAAAGTTCGAGGCCGCCGGCGCCGGTCTTAGCCTGAAGAAGGAATGGCGCTTCGTCGAGCCGGGCCGTGCGCCAGCGATCGACGCGCTCATGATCCATGTCCGCGCCGCTGATCTGATCGTTGCGGCGCAAGGCGATCTAACGTGGGATGACAATCTGCTGATGGAGTATCCGGAAGAGCTGCTGCTGCAGGGTGGTCGCCCCATTTTGTTCGTTCCGAATGTTGGCGAGCTCCAGAACTTTTCTCTGCGCCCCCTCATCGCCTGGAGCCAACGCCGCGAAGCCTCACGCGCCGCGTTCGACGCTCTGCCTTTGCTGCGAAAAGCGGAAATCGTGCGGGTCTTGTGGATCAATCCGGACGTGGCGGGCAAAGATGAGCCTCCCACGGGCGACATCTCCAGGACGTTGTCGCGTCACGGCGTCAACTGCATACCCGCCACAACGCACGGCGCCGATGCCGATGTTGGCAAGGCGTTGCTGCACGAAGTCAAAGAGAGTGGTGCCACAATGCTCGTCATGGGCGGCTATGGCCACTACCGCTTTCGCGAATACGTCTTCGGCGGCGCGACGCGTCACATTCTTCGCAACATGACCGTGCCCACTTTGCTGTCGCATTGAGTGCTGCACCTCTCATCCCCCGCTCACGGAGCGAACCGATGACCTACCACACGATCCTCGTGCATCTGACCGATCCCGTCAGAGCCAAGCGCTTGATGCGCGTTGCACTCGGGCTACGCCGCGGAGCCAAGGCGCACATCATCGGACTCTACGCGATCCCGTCCGCGTTCCTCCTCGGAGCCGGCATGCCCGGCACGCCGAACCCGATCGTGTTCGACGACTTGAGACGGCAGTTTCAGGAGAGCGCCGGCGAAATCAAAGCCATCTTCGAGGACGCCTGCGCTGGTGCGAACTGCATCGGCGAATGGCGCAGCGTCGATGCCGCGGAGACATCGGTGTCAGAAGTGGTGTTGCAGCATGCCCGCAGCGTCGATCTGGTCATTGCCAGTCAGGTGGACGGATCGTGGACCAATGCAGAAGCCTACGATTTCCCACAGGTTCTTGCGCTCGAGAGCGGCCGGCCGGTGCTGATCGTTCCCAACGAAGGCCCCCTCGTGCCTGTAGGTCGGCGCGTGGTCATCGCCTGGAACGGTCGCCGAGAGTCGGCACGTGCCGCTTTCGATGCAGTGCCGCTTCTGCATGCGGCTTCGGCCGTGAAAGTCGTGTGGGCGAATGCCGACGACGAACCATATGTGGCGCACGATGTTCCCGCTGCCGATTTATGCACGGCGCTGGCACGTCACGGTGTCCCGTGTGAAGCCACAACGGCCTCTGGTCATGGTCTGTCTGCAGGGGCTGTCCTGTTGCGGGAAGCCAAAGGCTTTGGCGCCGACATGCTGGTTATGGGATGCTACGGCCATTCGCGTCTGCGTGAGTTCATCTTTGGCGGCGCAACAGCGCACGTCCTCGATACCACACACATCCCTGTGCTGATGTCGCATTGATCGAGGGATCTGACCGCCATGACGGATGCAGTGGTACGACGGCCACGGCGGCCTGCGGGCCCGTCCCACGTATTGGTTACGAAGGCGAACGGGAGCACGTCGTCAAAACTGCCCGCAGTTCAATCGCGGAGCACTTCACCGACGCCAGTGACGGCACCGCCCCCACGACGCGACCTCGTCCGCGACTCCTATTCCTCCACAGCCTTTGCAGACGTGCTCGACCGCTCCATGCACGAGACAGGTGCGCGCTTCGGCGGCGCGCTGTCCATGCCGGCGCTCTAGCTTCTCTAGCTTGCCTATTGCGATTGGGCGCTTCACCTCGCGGGTTCGCCCGGCAAGCGGCTGCAGCTGTTCGAGAAGGCCATTCGCAAGCAGGCGCGCTTTGCAACGCACGTTGCTCATTGTCTGTCAGAGAAAGGGCCGCACGCACGGTACATCGAGCCGCTGCCGCAGGATCAGCGCTTCGCCGCGGATGCATGGCAAGCGTGGCCGTACAACATCATTCATCAGAGCTTTTTGCTGCAACAGCAGTGGTGGCACAACGCGACGACGGACGTGCGCGGCGTTACCAAGCAGCACGAGAACGTCGTGTCGTTCATGACCCGGCAGTTTCTCGACATGATGTGCCCGTCCAACTTCATCGCGACGAACCCGGAGGTGCTTGAGCGCACCACGCGCGAAGGCGGCATGAATTTGTTGCGCGGGTACCAGAACTTCATCGAGGATTGGGAACGCACGTATCACAACAAGCCGCCGGTTGGCGCCGACAACTTCATGCCGGGGCGAGACGTGGCGGTCAGTCCCGGTCAGGTCGTCTACAAGAACAGGCTGATTGAACTCATTCAGTATGCGCCGACAACTGCGCGCGTGCATCCGGAGCCAATCCTCATCGTTCCCGCCTGGATCATGAAGTACTACATTCTGGATCTGTTGCCGCAGAACTCGATGGTGAAGTACTTCACCGATGCCGGCTACACGGTCTTCATGATCTCCTGGAAGAACCCCGGCCCCGAAGACCGCGATCTCGGCAGGGACGACTATCGCAGCTTGGGCGTGATGTCCGCGCTCGAAGCGGTGACGGCCATCACAGAGCAGGAGCAAGTGCATGCCGTCGGCTATTGTCTCGGCGGCACGCTACTCGCCATGGCAGCTGCCGCGATGGTGCGCGACGATGACGATCGTTTTGCCACTGTGACGCTGTTGGCTGCTCAAACGGACTTTAAATACGCCGGCGAGTTGCTCCTGTTCGTCAACGAAAGCCAATTGGCATTGCTTGAAGATGTCATGTGGGAGCAGGGGTTTCTCGACACCTCGCAGATGTCGGGTGCCTTCCAGATGCTGCGATCGGCAGACCTCGTCTGGTCGCGAATCCTGCGGAACTATCTGCTGGTTGAACGTCGCCCGGTCAACGATTTGATGGCCTGGAATGCCGACACGACGCGCATGCCCTACCGCATGCATTCGGAATATCTGCGCCACCTGTTCCTCGACAACGACCTGTCGGATGGGCGGTGCGTGGTCGACGGTAAGACAATTTCGCTTGCCGACATCCAAGTGCCCATTTTTGCTGTCGGGACGACGCGCGATCATGTGGCACCCTGGAGATCCGTGTACCACATTCACGCGTTGACCAGCAGCGACGTCGCATTTGTGCTGACAGGCGGTGGACACAACGCCGGCATAGTCGCCGATCCTACCCGTCTTGACCGGTCGTACCAGATCCTGGAGCAGAAACACGGCGCGCCCCACATCAACGCGGAGACATGGCAGAATCTTGCACCTGCGGAGAATGGTTCGTGGTGGTTAGCCTGGCGTACATGACTCGATCAGCATTCCGGCAAACAGGGATCACCGCCCTCGATCGGCGCGCCGGGCAAGGGCTATGCACCTATTGTCGACGCGCCTGGGACGTTCGTGCACATGCCGTAGCCCTGGCCAGCGGCTGGTCACGGGCGCAGGCTGCCCGTTGGTTTTTTACACACGTCGGGGAAGCACCGTCAGACGACCGTACCAAAGATTTTGCCAATTCCGGCGGTCAGAGCCATCGCCAGGGCGCCCCAGAACGCCACACGCGCGGTGGCTTTGCCGACATCAGCTCCGCCCGCCTTCGCACCGATGGCGCCCAGCACCGCGAGACATGCCAACGAGGCAATTGACACCGCGGGAATCACCCAGGTCGTCGGCGAAATCAGGACCATCAGTAACGGTATTGCGGCGCCAATCGCGAATGTGGCGGCTGAGGTCAATGCGGCCTGTACCGGGCGAGCGGCGGTCACTTCGGAAAGTCCGAGTTCGTCTCGGGCATGCGCGCCAAGCGCGTCTGCCGCCATGAGCTGCTCGGCGACCGTTCGAGCCACCGCAGGCTCTACGCCACGTTTGACATAGATCTGTGCCAGTTCTGCCTGCTCGAAGACAGGATCTGCAGCCAACTCTTTGCGCTCGCGGTCCAAGTCTGCCGCCTCGGTATCGGATTGCGAACTGACCGAGACGTACTCACCAGCGGCCATCGACATCGCGCCGGCAACGAGGCCCGCCACGCCCGCTATCAGGACATCGCTTGGCTTCGACGCTGCGGCTGCCACCCCGACGATCAGACTGGCCGTCGAGACAATGCCGTCGTTGGCACCGAGAACGGCGGCACGCAGCCATCCGATCCGATCGACCAGATGAGCTTCCGGATGGGTGTGAAGTCTGGTCATGGTGTCCTCATTAGGCGCTGTTGTTTCATGACGGCTAAGAGAGCGGCCAGGGCTGCCACGGTAAACGTTGCGCCCGCGCGGAACGTTGCCTGCGGTCCGAGCCATTGCCACAGGCCGCCCGCGATGACGCTGGCCGCAAGCAACGCCAGACCCGTCATGAGATGCCGTGTCCAAACTTGTGACGATGTTGTGCGTCAATTCATTGACCGGACTGGGCCTGAGTACGTGACGGCCCAGCTCGTTCAGAACCGCAGATGGATCGCCACGTCGTTGCGGAAATCGCAGCGAAGCCTCGCCAAGGCGGGCGCTCCGCGCCCTTGATCGATGTCAAGGCGCTGAGCTGCAGAATAGACGCAGCTGCCGCACGGGTTGCCGCTTTGGGTGACCTTCACCGATGGAGACAGCGATGCAAGTCAAGGATGCAATGCACAAGACTGCTGAATGGGCTGAAGTGACGACGCCGGTGCAATTGGTGGCAGCCAAAATGCGCGATCTCGATATCGGCGCGATACCGATCGGCGAGAAGGATCGACTGGTCGGCATGGTCACAGATCGTGATATCGCAATGCGCGCCGTTGCTGCCGGCAAGGATGCGAGCAAGCTGACTGCGCGTGACGTGATGTCGAACGGCATCGTCTATTGCCGTGATACCGAAGACGTCAACGACGCCGTCCGCATCATGGAGCAGAAGCAGATCCGTCGACTGCCGGTTCTGAACGACCAGAAACGATTGGTCGGTGTGTTGAGCCTCGGCGACATCGCGCATCACGCGCCGCGACAGATTGCTGGCGAAGCACTTTCAGCCGTGTCGGCGCATCATAAGTAGGGATGAACGCGAGCCAATCGACTGACGTTGAATTGGACGCCCGCCCGTCGGAGCGGGCGTCCAGCTATGTGGCCTGCCGCCCAACTTTCTCGATCTGATCAAGCCAGCGTTTCCTGCCATCGGCTCCCACGCCTTCGACATTGCCGAGTACAATTGAGCGAACCGGTTTCACGCCCATGAAGTGCAGAATGTTGCCCTTCAGCATCTTGAGCGCGTGTGCGCCGAACCACCACCGATAGATGAAACCCGGCATGCCCATAGTCACGATCACGCGCGCAGATTTTCCGGCAAGCACCTTGACGAACTTTCCCTGCTTGGAAGGCCCGACCAGATCCGGCTGCAAGACACGCTCAAGGAAACCTTTGAGGATCGCCGGCAAAGTGCCGAGCCAGAGCGGAAAGATGATAACGAGATGATCGGCCGCGAGCATCGCGTCATGGGCGGCCTGCAGGTCGGCTTCAAGAGGCTGAACGGTTTCGAAGCCGACATGCAATATGGGGTCAAACGTCATGCGCGCCGTCGCGAACACGTTGACGTGGTGACCGGCAGCGCTCGCGCCGCGCTGATAGGCGTCAGCCAGTGCATCGCAGAACGTTCCAGTGCGTGCGTGTCCGACGATGATTGCGATACGGGACATGGGTTCTCCATGGGGTGATCATTTTTTCGCTGTAGACCGCACACTTTCCGGATGCCGAAAGTACGCGCGCGCGTGCGCAACGATCTGACGATCGCTCGGATGGTCAGCGGACTCGATACCGACGATGTGGTCGACCAGTTGCGGCGCATGAAGGTGTATGTGCTTGACCAGCTCCAACTTCGCTGAACTCGGTCCTGTGATCAGCCACGCGTCTGCCGCGCTGGCCGCTGTCACGATGTCCTCGAAGTACGCGTGGTCTTCAGGCGCGCGCTTGCCGGAGAGACTTCCAGCTTTGTGATGCAGATGTGTGTCCGGAGCGGTGCTTCTGATGTCCACCTCCTCGAACGCGTTTCGATTGAAGAAGAAAATTCTGGCTTCCCGATGATCGAGCCAGATGACCGCGTGATGTTTCTGCATGTCGCCCTCAATGTCGCTGTTTCAGCCGCCGGACGCACGACAAGCCGTCCGGCAAGGCGATCATCGAGCAGATCCACCACGAGAGCCTTGCGCATGGTCAAACGCTGCGATGCGGCAACCGACCTCACTCGCCATAGATCGCAATATAGGCGTGCCATGTCGCATGCCCGACCAGCGGGAACGCGACGGCCAAGCCGACGAGCCACGTCAAAGCTCCCAGCACCATGATCGCGACGATCAACACGCCCCAGAGCGCCATGGCAGCGGGATTGGCCACGATGGCCGCGATGCTGGCGCGCGCTGCGCTGACGACGTCGATGCGGCGCACAAGCAACATCGGCACGGACAGCGCTGACAGCGCGAACACTGTCGCCGCCAGAACTCCGCCGACGATTGAACCTGTCACCAGCAATCCCAACCCCTCCGGCGTGAACAGAAGCGTGTGCATGAATTGGCTCGCAGGCGGCACACCCGAGGTGCCGAGGAACAACATCAGCATGAGGAACGCGGTTCGTATCCAAACGAAAAATACAAGCATCAAGCACAAGCCGAAGAAGGCAAGTTGTCCGCGCGCGACCAAACCTGCTGTGAGCACGTCGCCAAGCGTCACGGGTTGATCATGCGATAGTCGTCGGCTGAGTTCGTAGAGTCCGACAGCCATGAGCGGCCCAACAAGCATGAAACCACCCGCGAGCGCGAGAGCAAGCGAAAGGAGGTTCGCCGACGCGAGGCTCGCCAGCAGCGCCGCCACGCAGAGAGTAAAGACGGCGCCATATCCGAGACTGAGGACCGGAGCCCGCCGCATGTCTCGCCAACTCGCGGCAAGCCAGCTCCAGGGTGCATCGAACGTGACACGTCGCGGCGGAGCAATGGCATCGGGCACCAATGCACGCAGCCTGCGAGCAGTTCGGTTCGATTGGTCCGTCATGGCAGCCCGGGAGGGTTCTTCGTTTCGTCGCGTGTCGGCAATGTCTGTTCAGCGCTATCGTCCAGTGCTCGCCAGCCGGCGCCGTCGAGGTCCTCGTACTGACCGCTCTTCAGCGCCCATAGAAATCCTGCAAGCCCAAGCGCTCCAAGGAAGAGCGCGATCGGAACCAGCCACGCCAAAGCTGTCACGACGGCACCTCCTGGGTCTTGATCGACATGCGCAACGCATTCAGCGTCACGGCGATCGACGACGCCGACATCGCGACGGCCGCGATCAGCGGCGTCACGTGACCGGCCATGGCGAGCGGGACAAACAGGACATTGTATCCAAGTGCGATGGCGAAGTTTTGCAGCGAGCGCCGACGCGCCATCTTCGCGATAGCCAGCGATGTTACAATGGGTGCAAGGCGCTCGCCTTGAAACACCGCGTCGGCCGCCATTTGGCTGATATCTGTGGCCGTCGACGGCGACAAAGACGCATGCCCCGCTGACAATGCCGGCGCGTCATTCAAACCGTCGCCGACCATCAACACGCGATGTCCTGCACTCTGGAGTGCGTCGATGCGTGCAATCTTCTGCTCGGGGCGTTGTGCCGCCAGCCATTGCGCGATGCCGGTCGTACGTGCCGCAGTGCTGACCTCCTGCGCGTTGTCACCGGACAGGATTTCGATGGCATATCCGTTAGCCTGCAGGGCACGAATCGTTGCGCTGGCATCGCTGCGTAGTTGATCCGTCATCGGCAACGCGACCGCCGGCTGATTGCCACACCGGAACCATAGGGGTGCTCGATCCGTGTCGCGATCAACGGCGTCGCAGAACATCGCAGAACCCAGCCGCACAGCGTCTCCGCCGCTATGGCCTTCAAGGCCCGCGCCCGCGTGCTCGATAACGTCCTCGGGAACTCGGCTCTTCACGTCGCGGCGCTGTGCTGCGCCAACGATGGCCTTGGCGTAGGGATGTCGGCTCTGCACGGCGAGGCCAGCGGCGCAGGCGAGGTCTGCATCGGTGATAGCAGCAGTCTCGAGAAGTTCGGGTCGGCCGAGTGTCAACGTGCCGGTCTTGTCGAGCACGACGGTGTCGATCTCGGCCAGCCGCTCAAGTGCGTCAGCGGTCTTCAGCACGATGCCGTTGCGGAACAGGCGCGATGTCGCGACCACCTGCACGGCCGGCACGGCGAGCGCGAGCGCGCAGGGACATGTGATAATCAGCACCGCGATGGCTGATGTCAGAGCCGCTTCCCATCCAGCACCTGCAAGCAGCCACCAGATGAACGTCGCAGCGCCAAGGATGTGGACCATTGGCGCGTAAAGCCGTGCGGCGCGATCTGCAAGCCGCACATAGCGGCCGCGCGCTTGCTCTGCTGTCTGCATCAAGCGCGCGATCTCGCGCAGCAGACTGTTGTCGGCAACGGCAATGGCCTCGATCTCGAATGGCCCACTGAGCGCGATCGTGCCGGCGTGTACGATGTCGGACACGCCGACCTGCCGTGGCTTGCTTTCGCCCGTGATAATCCCTTCATCGAGTGACGCGCCTCCCGCCACAAGCCGGCCGTCCACCGGCAACTCATCGCCGGCGGCAACAACAAGCCTCATGCCGGGCACAATCGCTGATACGTCGACCGGCCTGATCGAGCCGTCTGCAAACTTCGCGGTCGCAGTCGAAGCACGGCGACCGAGCAGGTTTTCAGCGGCGCTCGCGGCGCGGGCGCGCATAGCCTGATCCAAGCCGCGACCGGCGAGCAGAAAGAAAAGCAACGTGACTGCAGCGTCGAAGTACACTTGCTCGCTGCCGCGCACGGTCTGGAAGAGGCTCATGGCCGTGGCGAGCAGAACGCCAAGCGAAATCGGCACATCCATGTTGAGCCGGCCGGCCGCAAGCGCTTGCCTCGCGGAAGCAAAGAACGGTGTCCCTGCATAGGCGATCGCCGGAACCGCAATCAGAGCCGACAGCCAATGGAACAACGTCTGCAATGACGCCGGCATGTCGCCGGCATGGCCCGACCAGACAGCAACCGACATCAGCATGATGTTCGCGGCCGCGAATCCGGCAACGCCCAGGCGTCGCAGCAGATTGGCGTCGAACATGCCGGTCCGTTGAGCCGCCGCTTCGACGAGAGGCTTGGCTTGAAAGCCTTTATCAGCCAGCGTCACGATGAATGGTTCGATGGCGGATGCCGCGCCCCGCGTGCGAATGGAGACGCGTTTTGCTGATAGATTGACGCGCGCGCTCTCGACGTGAGGCAGCCGCTCAAGCGCCTGCTCGACCGTGCGCATGCAGTTCCCACAGTGCATGTTGTCGACCACGAGCACCACCTCGTGCACAGGCGCTGCGCCAGCGGTGGGAGCTATGGGTGCCGCGATATCCAGGTTCAGGGCGTGAGCCATAGACGCCTCCTGATGCGAAACAGCGTATCGGCGGTTCCCGTCGATCGGATCTCGATCTGGGCGATCCAACCGCCGGGCAACAACGGCTGCAGTGTGCTCTGGTATTGGCCCGGATTGATCTCTCGCAGATCAAGCCCGCGATCAAAGGCGTTCGTCGACGGGCGTCCCACTGTCCCCGTAACGCGCTGCCCCGAAAGCGGCCGCCCCGATGCATCTTGCAGCGACAATGTCACCACGCCATCGCGCAACGCCACGATGTCGGCTGTCCAACCGAGCTTGCTTTGCCGCTCATCGGCCGCGATGCGCTCGTTGTAGGCGAGGCCTTTGCGATAGGGCTCCACCGAGACGACGCCTGTGTGGGTCGAGAGCGCGGCATAGAGAAAGTAGCCGTTGACGGCGAAGATGACACCGAAAAATGTTAGCAGAGCAACAAGAACATGACGCCCGGTCAATGGTTGATGCGCGCGCGGCGCGGGACGCACTGTGGGGCTCATGGCGTTCCTCCGGTGCGGCGCGGCGGCGATTGGAATAGGACGGCGCGGTGGTTCTCGACGCGCGATCGCACGTCAGTGACAACGAGAGAAAAAGGCACGGCCGACAGGCCCGCAGCATGAGCCGGCGCTGTCACGTAGACTTTGATCTCGCGCAGATCATCCGTGGCAACCTCGATCTGCGCCTCTGCACCTCGCTCGAAGCCGGCGACGAACAGCTGCGCTCCGGGAAGGTCGCGCACGGACAAGCGCATGGCTCTGCGCTCGTGCAATTTGTTGAGGATCTTGACGGTGTAGCCGTTGCGCACGCTGCCGTCCGACAACATGACATAGGGCGGAATGCGATCGGCGATGACGTTGATCTCGAGGATCCTGCGATTGAACCATGCCGTCAGCATGATCAGGCCGACGAACGCGAACAGTCCGGCGTAAAGGAGCGTGCGCGGGCGCACGATGCGCAGCGGTTCGTGCGTACCTGCGGCGATCGCCTCCTGCTTGGCCACCGTATCGTAGCCGATCAGACCGCGCGGCCGGTCGATCCTGTCCATGATGTCATTGCACGCGTCGACGCACAGCGCGCATTGAATGCATTCGAGCTGTGAGCCGTCGCGGATGTCGATTCCCGTCGGACAGACGACAACGCAGGCTTTGCAATCGATGCAATCACCACGCGTTGACCAATCAACAGCTCCAGCCGCGTTCTTACGCACGGGGCCGCGCGGTTCGCCGCGCTCCGGCTTGTAGCTGACGAGCAGGGAATGGCGGTCCGTCATGGCGCCTTGAATGCGCGGCCACGGACACATGTAGATGCACACCTGCTCGCGTGCGAGACCGCCGAGGACGTACGTAGTCGCCGTGAAGATGCCGAGAAACAGATAGGCGATGATGGGTGCAGTCCCCGTCACCAACTCGCGGGCAAGCGTCGGCGCGTCGCGAAAATAGAACACCAGTGCGCCGCCCGTCGCGAGCCCGACGACGAGCCACGACAGATGCGTCATCGTCTTCTTCCCGATCTTCGCAGCGCCCCAGGGTTCTTTGTCGAGGCGGATGCGCGCATTGCGATCGCCCTGCCAGAAACGCTCGATGGCGATCATGACATCCGTCCAGATCGTCTGTGGACAGGTGTAGCCGCACCACACGCGGCCAGCGATTGATGTGGCGAGAAACAGTGCGAGTGCGCCGAGCACGAGCAGCCCGGTGACGTAGTAGAACTCCTGCGGCCAGATCTCCAGAAAGAAGACGAAGAAGCGGTTGTTCGCCATGTCGAGCAGAACGGCTTGATCAGGGAGGTCTGGCCCGCGGCTCCAGCGCAGCCACGGCAGCGCATAGTAAATACCCAACGTCACCGCCATGGCGAGCCATTTGACACGCCGAAATGTGCCATGGGCGAGCTTGGGATAAATGGTCTGGCGGCTTGCATAGAGCGCACGATCGGCGGCACGGTTGACGGCAGCGACCTCGTGCTGGACGATACCGGCTCGCGCGTTCCGTGTTCTGTCGAGCACCGTGGTCACGCCAGTTCCCTCAACATCATTTGCCGCCGCCAAGGCTGTGCACGTAAATCGTGAGTGCCTTGATTGTCGCTGGATCGATCCGCCCGACCCACGCGGGCATGCCGGCCCCACGGCCCGTGCGGATGCTCTCGACGATCGCCTCGCGCGTGCCGCCGAACAGCCAGATGCCATCGGAGAGGCTCGGCGATCCCTGATCGATCTTGCCCTTCGCGTCCTCACCGTGACAGCTGGCGCACTGCTCTTTGAAGATCGCCGCACCACGCCCGATGGCCACCGCGTCCTGGTTCCGACCGGACAGTGACAGAACGTAATCCGCCACATCGGAGATTTTCGCGTCATCGAGCAGTTTGTCGAGGCCGAAGCGGGGCATTTGCGATGTGCGCGTACGACGATCCTCCGAGCGAATGCCGTAGAGAATTGTCTTTTCGATATCGACGAGCGTGCCGCCCCAGAGCCACTTGTCATCGTTGAGATTGGGATAACCGACGAAGCCTTGCGCGCCGCGGCCATGGCACGGCGCACAGTTGGTCTGGAACGATGCGCCACCCGCCGTCATGGCAAAGCGAAACACGTTCTCGTCTTTGCGGATTTCCTCCAGCGGCGTCATCTGCAATTTTTGCCGCATACCACTTTGGGCGGCCTCTGCGTCTCTGATGTCGCGCGCAACGGTGTCACGTTGGCTGTAACCAAGCATGCCCTTCGTATAGCCGCTGACCGTCGGCCACGCGGGATAAGCAATCCAGTAGCCGATCGCCCAAAGAATCGTGGCGTAGAACGTCAGCAACCACCAGCGCGGCAGCGGCTTGTTGAGCTCCCGGATGTCGTCGTCCCAGACGTGTCCGGTTGTTTCGACGCCTGTCACGGAATCGATCTCACGTTTGTCCGTCATGAGCGATCCCCGCGGCGTGCGTGGCCGTTCTCAAGATCGAGCGCTTCGCGTTGGATAGAATCGAAAACCGGGCCGTTGCGCGGACGCAGCGCGTAAATGAGCACGCCGATGAACATCGCAATGAACATCAGCAATGACGCGACCTGACTGATCGTGGCGATGGTTTCATAGGTCATTGTGCTCACCTCCGATTGGGACCGCTGGCGTCAAATGTCGCGAAGTCGACCATCTGTCCGAGGATCTGCAAGTACGCCACGAGCGCATCCAGTTCCGTCGGCTGGTCCATCGTGCGTTGCTCGAAGCGGAGCACTTTCGCCTTCGGATAACGCGCGAGCATCTCACGAGCGGGACGGCTATCTGGATCGATCTGCGCGCGCAGATCTTTGTCGGCATTGCTCAGCATCGTGTCCGTGTATGGCACGCCGACTTGCCGGAGCGTCTTCAAGCGTTGCTGCGTATCGCTCATGCGCAATGGGGTCGTGGCGAGGAACGGATAACCGGGCATAATGCTTTCGGGGACCAGCGCGCGCGGATTGATCAGATGGTCCGCGTGCCACTGATCAGAGTACTTGCCACCAACACGCGCGAGATCCGGCCCTGTGCGCTTGGAGCCCCACTGAAAGGGATGATCGTACATGCTCTCGGCTGCGAGACTGTAGTGGCCGTAGCGCTCGACCTCGTCACGCAGCGTACGGATCATCTGGCTGTGACAGCCGTAGCAGCCCTCGCGGATGTAGATGTCGCGACCCGCTTGCTCAAGCGGGGTGTAGGGGCGCATGCCCTGGACCTTCTCGATCGTGCTGTCGACCCAGAACAACGGTGCGATCTGGACCAAGCCGCCGATCGAGACCATGATCAAAATGCCGACCAGCAAGATCAGCGAGTTCTTCTCGAACACATCATGTTTCACGGACTTCTCCCTCCGACGTCTGCACAATGGCGCGGGTGGGGCTTGCGGGCTTTGATCGAGGTCAAACGCCAGCCGCTATTGCGACTTCGCTGGCCGCCACGAGGCGCGAAAGCGACCGTCATTGCTGCTCGCCATGCCGCGCACGATGTTTTCTGGCAGGTCGAGCATGTCACGCTTGAACTCAAGGCCAAGTCTGTCTGCGAACTCGAACACAAGCGCGTTGCAGTTCTCCGTCGCGAGATCGTACCTGCGCCATGTCGATCGTAAGTAACCGACGTGCGCGAGCGCCTTGCGATAAGTCGCTTCGCTGACCGCAACGCTAAAACTTGCAGTCGCGCGGTCGCGGCGATCGTCTGCCGTCTTCATGATTTTGCCGGGCGCGTTGACCAAGGCTTCGGCATCCATGCGCGGGTATCGCGCGGGATAGAGACCGATCGTGGCATCCGCGCGTGTCGTGCCGTCTTTCGCACCTGTACTGATCTCGACGAAGCTATGCCCGACAACAACCGAACTCGGCCGCGCGAAGAATGCGATGTAGCGCGCATGCGTGCCTTGATCCGCCGCAGCTTGCGGCACAAGCAGCGATGACAGCGTGATTGCGACGCATGACATCCGCATCGAGACGCTCCTCATTCGGCCGGCTGCAGGCGGCGCGCGGGGGCGGCCGCGACCCGAGGTTGGTCAGCGAGATCAGTGGACTCGTCACTGCGGATTGTGCGCCACACATTGTAGGCCATGATCAGCGAGCCGACGATGAACAGCAGCCCACCGATGGCGCGGATCACATAGTACGGCTTCATCGCCTCGACCGTTTCGATGAAGGAATACTGGAGGAAGCCAAGCTTATCGTAAGCGCGCCACATGAGGCCCTGCGTGATGCCCGACACCCACATGGCCGTGATGTAGAGCAGGATGCCGATCGTCGCCGTCCAGAAGTGCCACTCAACGAGCTTCATCGAGTAGAGCCCGCGCCGGTTCCAGAGCCACGGCACGAGACAATAAATGGCGCCGAATGAGACCATGGCCACCCAACCGAGTGCACCCGAGTGCACGTGGCCGATGGTCCAGTCCGTGTAGTGGCTGAGCGAGTTGACAGCCTTGATGCTCATCAGCGGCCCCTCGAACGTGCTCATGCCGTAGAAGGCCACGGACACGACGAGCAGGCGCACGACAGGATCGGTACGGAGTTTGTCCCAGGCACCCGCGAGTGTCATGAGGCCGTTGATCATGCCGCCCCACGACGGCATCCAGAGCATGATCGAGAATGTCATGCCGAGCGTCTGCGCCCAATCCGGCAACGCCGTGTAGTGCAGGTGGTGAGGGCCGGCCCAGATGTAGAGGAAGATCAGCGTCCAGAAGTGCACGATCGACAGGCGATAGGAGTACACCGGCCGTTCGACACGCTTTGGGATGAAATAATACATGATGCCGAGGAAGCCGGCGGTGAGAAAAAAGCCAACGGCGTTGTGGCCGTACCACCACTGCGTCATGGCATCCTGGACGCCGGAATAGACGATGTAGCTCTTGGAGCTGAACACACTCACCGGAACAGCTGCGTTGTTGACGAGGTGCAGCATCGCGACGGTGACGATGAAGGCGAGATAGAACCAGTTCGCCACGTAGATGTGCGGTTCGCGGCGTTTGGCCAACGTCGCGAGAAACACCAGCAGATACGCGACCCAGACAACTGTCAGCCAGAGGTCCGCATACCATTCAGGCTCGGCGTACTCCTTGCTCTGCGTGATGCCGAGCAGATAGCCGGTGCCCGCGACCAGAATGAAAAGCTGGTAGCCCCAGACGACGAACCACGGCGACCATCGGCCCGCGAGCCGCGCATGTGATGTGCGCTGTACGACGTAGAATGATGTTGCGATGAGCACGTTGCCGCCGAATGCAAAAATGACGGCCGACGTGTGCAGTGGGCGCAGGCGGCCAAAGCTTGTCCAGGGTAAATCGAGGTTGAGCATCGGCAGCGCCAGCTGCCACGCGAGGATGTCACCGATGACAAATCCGGCAATCCCCCAGATGATGGCGGCGATAGTCGCGACCTTGATCGGGCCGTCGAAGTATCCGGTCTCGGCGGTGGCGTGGCTGTCGTTGAGTGTTGTGAGGACGTATCCGCCGCTTGCGAGGCCAGCCAAACAAAACAGGGCACCGTGAAAGGACATCGCCGGCTCGTCTGAGCCAACCCAGATGGCCAGCCCGGCACACGTCAAGGCCAAAGCGCCGAGAACGACAAGTGCCTCGTTGAATGCTTGACGTTCGATCCGCGTATTCATGCAGCCCCCGGCCGGTATCTAGAAAGACCGGGGCTCAGACTTCCGCTCGTCCCGGGTCCGGCGAGATGAACATGATTGTGGCTGATCCCGTCTTGATCCGCATCAATCCTACCGGCAGCGGGACTGGGCGTTACGTCTGTGGGACAACGGGATCGACCCAAGGGGCGCGACCGGCAGCGAGCCACAATGCCAAGGTTGGGACGACAAACCATTGCAGAAGCGGCGCGAGGCCCGTGCCGATCAACGGCACGATCGGCATCAGCTCCGAATAGGCCCAGCTGGCGCGAACCGTGACGTTCACCCACTCGCTGTAGACGGTGTATCCAGCCCCGAACAAAATCATGACGAGCCAGAGGGCACGCGATCCCGCGCCCGGCCACTGCGGTCGACCGACGAAGATCCAAGCAGCAAAGAAGGTCAGGGCTGCAATCATAACATCGCCGGCGGAGCAATGAACGACGGCAAACACCTGTTGGCGTAGCGGGTCGGTGGCCCAAAGCGTGTAGAGCGGCAATTGCACGATCTCCCATGTGAGATGCAGTGCCGCTGACGCCGCGACGTATCGCGTGAACGCAGCAGCCCAACTCAGCCGCAGCGGCTCAATACGGATCATGGTTGCCTCGTTTCGAGTCTGCGCGCTTGCCAAACACAACGATCACAGCTCCACCCGATTGAGCCGCAACGCATTGCCGATGACGCTGACCGACGACAGGGCCATGGCCGCCGCGGCGATGATCGGTGACAGGACGATACCGAATACCGGATAGAGCACACCTGCCGCGATTGGGACGCCTGCCGCGTTGTAGATGAAGGCGAAGAAAAGGTTCTGGCGGATGTTGCTCATCGTTGCGGCCGACAATGTCCGCGCCCGCACAATGCCGTTGAGGTCGCCTTTGATGAGCGTCACGCCCGCACTTTCCATCGCGACATCGGTGCCGGTTCCCATGGCGAAGCCGACATCGGCCGCTGCAAGGGCGGGCGCATCGTTCACGCCATCCCCCGCCATAGCCACGACGCGACCTTCCGCCTGGAGCCGCTCGACGACTTTGCCTTTGGCCTCCGGCAGGACGTCAGCTTCAACGTCCGTAATCCCGAGCCTTTCAGCCACGGCCCGCGCCGTCGTCGCATTGTCGCCCGTCAGTATGACGGTGCGGATGCCAGCCGCCTTGAGCGCAGCAATGGCGGACGGTGTCGTCGACTTGATCGGGTCGGCAATCGCGACGACGCCAGCGGCTTTGCCGTCGATTGCAACGAAGATCGCAGTTGCGCCATCACGGCGCAGGTCGTCGGCGGCGCGGTCGAGACTGCTGGTGTCGATCCCGGCGTCGGCCATGATCTTGCGGTTGCCGATGACCAGCGTCTTGCCCTCGACTTTGCCGATGACGCCTTTGCCAAAGGGCTGATCAAAGTTTTCGACCGGCGCCAGCGACAGCCCGCGCTCGGTTGCTGCGCGCACGATAGCGGCAGCCAGAGGATGTTCGCTGCTGCGCTCCAAGCTCGCAGTCAACCGCAGCAAGTCTGTTTCATCAATGCCGGGAGCAGTCTTGATCGCGACGACGCTTGGTTTGCCCTCTGTGAGTGTCCCCGTTTTGTCGACCACGATTGTGTCGACCGTCTCCAGGCGTTCGAGCGCCTCGGCACTTTTGATCAGGACACCGCATTGCGCGCCGCGGCCGATGCCGACCATGATCGACATCGACGTTGCAAGCCCGAGCGCGCAGGGACAGGCTATGATCAGGACCGAGACAGCGGCGATCAGGCCAAAGGTAAACCGTGGCTCCGGCCCCCAGATCGACCACGCCACGAAAGCCAACAGAGCCACTAGGATCACCGCCGGCACGAACCAGCCGGAGACTCGATCGGCGAGGCTCTGGATGGGTGCGCGGCTCCTTTGCGCCTGCGCCACCATCTGCACGATCCGCGACAGGACAGTGTCACGACCAACTTTGTCGGCACGCATGATGAAGCCGCCGGACTGGTTCATCGTGCCGCCGATGACGACCTCGCCGATAGCCTTGGTGACCGGCATGGGCTCGCCTGTGACCATGGATTCATCAATGGCACTGCGGCCGTCGAGGATAGCGCCATCAACCGGCACGCGCTCGCCAGGGCGGACGCGCAGCTTGTCGCCCGCGGCCACATGTTCAAGGCTCACGTCTTCATCCGTGCCATCGGCTTTGACCCGCCGCGCCATCTTGGGCGAAAGATCAAGCAGCGCACGGATGGCGCCACTCGTCTGTTCTCGCGCTCGCAATTCCAGAACCTGCCCGAGGAGCACCAGCACGGTGATGACTGCCGCTGCCTCGAAATAGATCGCGACCGATCCATCGTGGTTTCGCATCGATGCGGGAAACAGTCCCGGTAGGAGAGTTCCGACGACGCTGTAGGTCCACGCCACGCCGGTGCCCATAGCAATCAGCGTGAACATGTTGACTTTGCGCGATTTGAGCGAGGCCAACCGCGCTCGAAGAACGGCCAACCCGCCCACAAGACCACAGGAGTCGCCAGAGCCAGCTGGATCCAATTTGACGTCTGCTGACCGATCCATCGATGTAGCCCGATGAGATGCCCACCCATCTCCAGCACGAACACCGGTAGCGCGAGCAGTAGGCCGAACGAGAAGCGCCGCATCATGTCGGCCAACTCGGCATTGGGCCGGCCCGCTGCCGTCACGGTTTCCGGCTCCAACGCCATGCCACAGATCGGACATATCCCGGGGCCCTCTTGCCGGATCTCCGGATGCATCGGGCACGTGTAGATCGCTCCAGCAGGGGCATCCGCGTGAACAGACGGCTGCTCCGGCCGCAGGTATTTGGCTGGTGTGGCGGCGAAGGCTTCCCGGCAACTGCCCGAACAGAAATAGTAGGTCTGGCCGTCGAACCTATGGCGATGTTTCGCCGTTCGTGGGGCGACGGTCATGCCGCAGCCGGGGTCTGTTGCCGTGACGATCTCATTAAGCGGCACAGCGCGATCAACCTCATGTGATGGCTCGCGATGGATGGCATGTGGCATGTGCGGCGCACCTCGCGGTCGAACGGGCAGAGGTCCTCGCGGCGCGCGACGTCAGGCCATCGCGCTGCTACCGGACAAGAACCACATGATCGTCATCTGGCAGATGCGGCGTTGACGGGGATCAATCGCCCGGTGCAACCGTCGCACCTAGTTAGGCGTGACGAAGGCCCTGCATGACCCGACGTGCTGCAGACTTTGCGGCGGCGCGACAGCACATGTGCAACCAATCTCATCGACGTCACCTCTGCGACGGCCTCGTTCTCCGAATCTTGGCCACTACTTTTTTTTCGCCACCGATGCGGCCTTCGCCTTCATGGCTTTTGGCGCGAGCGGCGCGATCCGGTCGGCAATCAGCTTCGCCGCCCGCTTCGCGAGACCGGCTGCTTCTGCATGGTTTGACCACCGCGCAACGGCCGCGCGAACCTCATCGATGACGCCCTCTCCCGTCTTGAGACCGTGCTTCTTTGCCAGCGCACGCAGGTGTTCGATGCCAGGCGCGCGGCCCTCGCCCATCACAAGCATGCTCTGCTCGCCGCCCGGGCTCGATGAGAAGGTGAGATCGTAGGCCGGCGCCAGGGTCCATCGGCCGGTCGCGTCGTCCAACAGGAACGACACGTTCTTGGCGTGGTCATCGCGATTGTGGGCGAGGACGTTGAAGCAGGCGAGGCGGAAGGCCCGCTCCATCTCGGTGACGTCTTTGGTCAGCACTTGTGTGGCGGTAAGCAGACCGTCGTAGTCGAGGGACGGCGTCCGGTGATCTGCGTGCAGGAGGCCCGACAGGCTGTGCATGTGGATACGACGGTCGCCGTCTCGGTCGAACCGCTTGATCCCGAAGTAGCGCAGCTTCTTCACCCCGAAGAGGTGTGTCTCCGGCATCACCATGCCAGCCGCGCGTGCCATCAAGCTGTAGGCATACTCGGTCGGGCCGATGCTCGCGTCATCCTGCGGCGCCGGGAATTTGATCATCCAATGCGCGTAGCCTGCCGGCAGGTTTTCGGCCCCGTGGCTGATCTCGCGCTTGTTGGCGCTGACCTGCACAACCACCTTCGGCCGCGCGCCAGCCGATCCGCCGTTGAGCTGCAGCAGTTCCTCGACAACGGCGGCTTGTTCGCCGTCGAGCACCGCGACCGTCTCGCGCGCGATCTTCTCAAGCTTAACGATCACTGGCTCTCGCCGCCCACCACTCAGATCGGGCTCGTAGCTCAGCGCGCCCATACCATTGGCGCCGACATGCGCGAGCCGATCGAGGGGCATCAGCGCCTGCCGTGGGATGCCGAGCTTCTCGATCGCACGATCAAGCAGCAGGCGCCCCCAGCCGTCGGGCAGGCTGTCGTTGAACACGCCGAACAGGCCATCAAAAATCTGCGGATCGCCGACAGCGACGCCTGAGCGCAGCGGCAGCCTGAGCGGCGACAGCGGCAGCCCGGTCGCCATGAACGCCGGATCGTATTCGAACAGGATGCGCCGGTTCTGCGCCGCGAGGCGGCCAACCTTGTGACGCACGCGGCCGTTGAGGAAGACGTTGAGGATCGTGACCGGACGGTGCGTCACGTGAGACGCCCTTTCTTGCGCGGGCGGCTCTCGGCCAGAATGTCGTCGAGCGAGCGGCCCGCCAGCGTGCTGTCATTGTCGACAGCAATCTTGTCGAAGTCCCCAAGGCAATCGAGCACCATCGCCAG
>JANMGQ010000086.1:0-43147 GCA_031374735.1 Hyphomicrobiaceae bacterium
AGCGCAGCACGAATGCTGCATCGCAAAAATCGCCGCTGCGCGGCAGCTTGTTTCATAGATCAAGGTGTGCGCCGCACATGGTAACTCACCCCGACCCTCTCCCCTCAGAAGTGAGGGGAGAGGGAGCCGCGTTTTTTCTGCGCGCATCGTGTCAGCAACGGGTCAAGTGCATCGAACCACGGCATCACGCTCGATAATCCCGGAGACGGCCCGTTTTGATTGGCAGCTATCGTCCCAAGGACTTGGCAAACGCTAGACACACGCTGTTACTTCGCCGTCGGCGCCCGTGGTCGTGGCCATGATAGCCGTCTCAATCCGCCGGACATTGTGCACGACAAGATCGCTTGCCCCAGGTAGCGCGTCTCGCCCCTGTTGACTGTGCAGCCCTATCCGATACCGTGCCTCATCTGGGAATCATCCGGACGATTTCCGACCTGAACCGGCCCGGGCCCCCTCGCAAGAGTGCCCGCGCCTGCGCGCATGAGGCCCGCCATGCCCCAAACCAACAACCGCTTTGCCGATGAACTGGCGAAACTCATGACGGACGCCGCAGGTTTGGCGCAGGGCGCACGCCGCGAGGTCGAAACGTTCGCGCGCGGACAAGCGGATCGCATTGCAGCCAACATGGATCTTGTGACGCGGGAAGAATTCGAGGCGGTCAAAGCCATGGCCGTCAAGGCGCGCGAAGAAAACGAACGACTTGAGACGCGCCTAGCGGCGCTGGAAGCCGCCCTGTCGCCAAAGCCCGTCTCTCAAACCTGAACGCTAGGCCTGAACCCCAGTCCCAAAGCGACGAACCGCCGTCGCTTCTCCACAGGGCAGCCGCCGCAGCCTGTGCAGAAGTCCCTTAATAAGCCGCAAACGACCCCCGTCTGCGTCTTGCCCGTGGACAACGCCACGGCTGCCTTGCCGCTGAACCGCGACGCAGTTTACCCCTCTCCTCACCTGCGCCGACACATGCAGGGCTGACGGCGTGACCCGAGGGCAGGAATGGCATTCGCTTCCGAATTTGCACGCAATGATGTGCACCCGGTCGATCTCGTCGAGAGCATCGCCTCGTCGCATGCCTGGACAACGGAGCGCACCGCGCCCGACGAGCTGACCCTTGTTGTGGCAGGCTCCTGGTCGGATTACCACGTCTCACTCAACTGGCGCGACGATCTTGAATCTTTGCATCTCGCATGCGCCTTCGACTTTAAGATTCCAGAAAATCGACTCACCGAATGCTATCGTCTGGTCGCACAGATCAATGAACAGCTGTGGCTCGGGCATTTCGATATCTGGGCCGGTGATGGCCTCATCATGTATCGCCACGCGCTCATGCTCAACAATACGACAGCAAATGAAGCCCAGTGCGAGGCAATGCTCCGCGTCGCCCTTGAAGCTGTCGAGCGCTACTACCAGACCTTCCAATTCGTTGTCTGGGCCGGCCGCGACGCCAAAAGCGCGATGGCGGCCAGCATGTTTCAGACAAGCGGAGAGGCCTAAGGTCGGCCGCGCAACGCCACTGAAATTGAGCCTGTAATTGGACCTTGCATGATATAGCGTGTCCACTGTAAGCGAAGTCCGCTGGAGAGATGGCCGAGTGGCTTAAGGCGCACGCCTGGAACGCGTGTGTGCTCGCAAGGGTACCGTGGGTTCGAATCCCACTCTCTCCGCCATGCATCATTGATATAATTGAATTATTTTCCTCAGTCGACTCAATCTCCCACAATTTCTCCCACACCGATCAGTTTCGAAACCGTGCGACGTCGCCTGCTGTCTCGCACGACCTCGGCGAATCTCCCCATATGATGGCTTATGAGGATTGAGTCAGAACCTGTGATCGGGGCGCAGTGCTCCAATCACGCAGCGTCGGCCGCAGCCTCGGCAACTCGATACGCTCTTCGTGGTGATAGGCCCGCTTCGACAGTGCACCGCGCTCGAAATCGTCATGGTGACGCGGCGAGAGCTTGGTGATGTCGCGCGGGCCATGCCGCGGCTCGAGCAGCTTCGCCATGAAAGTCGAACAGCGGAAAATGCGGCCCAGCCGTCGCGGCACATCGAGCTGTAGGCGAGCAAGGGCCGTGTCGCGATGGACAATGAAACACAAGGCCGAGGCAGCGCCCCTGCCGATCCGCGCGCACACTCAACCCTCGCAGCTTTACTCAGCCGCCTGCAGCATGCGGCCAAGATCTTCGATCTGCGCCTGCCTCAACAGAGGCTCGGAGCGGATCTGCTCCCAGAAGGGCGCGATAGCGCCCTGCTTGCCGAGACGCAGCGGCTGCATCTCACCCGTTGGTGCGTTGATGCGCACATCGCGAGACACGGTCGTGCCGTCAGGCAGGATGGCGGTGATGCGAAGATCCATCACCTCCTCGTTGACGGCCCGCTCGCCCATAAGGACGCTGCGCCCCGTGAACTGCAGCCAATCCGGCATCGGACGGCCATCCACGCGCTGGACCTTCCATTCGATGGCCGTGTCGCGTCCAAGGAAGCCCTTTGTGCCAAGATGCACGATGAGTACGTTCTTGCGCACGAAGGTCTCGATGGCGACCACCGGATCGCCGCTCGCGTTCGAGAACTTCAGCGAGAAGTTGCTCAAGCCCGCGACGTCGTAGGCGGTGGCCGGTCGCGTCGCGCCCGTATCGAAATCACGGGTGAGGTTGCGGACCGTATCGAGCACCATGCCTGATACCGTTAGCCGCTCGGGAGCTGCCGCAAGCCGCGGCGCCTCTGGAGCCGGTGCATCAGGGAGGCGCGCCGTCGGATCTGCCGTCACGGCAATCCGCACGACCGCATCGGCGAAGCCACCGTTGCCATCGCTGATGCGATAGCGGATCACGGCTGGACCCTCATAGCCCCACACCGGCGTGTAGGTGAGTGCGCCATCGGGATTGATGACCACAGTGCCCTGATCGACATCGGCCAGAATGACCGTCAGCGGATCGTGATCGGTGCCGCCGTCGTGGTCGTTGGCGAGCACCGCAACCGTGGTCGGCTGACCGCGATCTGAGACACCCGTGTCGTCGACTGCGACCGGCTGCACGTTGAGGACGTTGTAGACGACCTCGGTCACCGTCGTGGCACCGTGCGGATCGGTGGCTGTCACGACGACGGTATAGGGTCCCGTCTTCGAGGCATCCTCCGGCAGTGTGCCGCTGATCACGCCCGTGGCAGGGTCGATCGAGAGGCCAGGTGGCAGGCCGGTGGCGGTGAACACCAGCGGCTCGCCATCGGGATCCCTGATGATCGCACCGATATCGATCGGGGTCGGCGACGCGCCGTCCGTCGTGGTCACGGGGATCAGCACGTGCAGCGGATCGACGGCCGGCGTCGGGTTATCAGGCGTGCCCGGGTTCGCCGGGTCGATCACGACGGGGCCATCGTTGGCGCCGTCGATGGTGATCGTCAGCGTTGCCGTGGCGGTGCCACCGTTGCCGTCGGAGATCGTGTAGGTGATCACCTCCGTTGCCGTCTCACCGAGCTTCAGGCCGTTGTAGGCCGTGCCCGGATCAAACGTGTAGCTGCCGTCGACCTGCAGCGTCAGGAAACCCCCGCCTACCGTCGTGAACGGCTGTGCGATGCTGACCGGCGTGCCGCCCTGGAGTGCGGACACAACAGTCAACTGGTCGCCGTCGCTGCCGCTGTCGTGGTCGTTGCTACGCACTGTGCCGGTAAGAGTTGGGCCATCTTCCGAAACACTACCGGCGTCATCTGTCGCCACCGGCGGCGGGTTGCCGATGGTGAATGTGATGGTCGTCGTCACGCTAGCGCCGAACGGATCGGTCGCTGTGACCGGCACGCGGTAGACACCCGGCTGCCCCGGCACGTTGCCACCTTGCGACGCGTCGGCCGTCGGCGTGCCGGAGAACGTGCCGGTCGCTGGATCGAACGTGATGCCTGGCGGCAGCGCGCTCGGGTCGACGCTGAGCGCAGGCGGACCCTGGCTGGTGTCGAGGTCGCGGAAGTAGGGACCAACGACCACAGCTGTGATCGGCGAACCATCGTCGCCGGTGACCGGCGCCAGTGTGCTCGTCGCCGGATCGACGGGCAAGCCCGTCGCCGGATCGATCACCTCAGGCGCATCGTTCGTGCCTGTGACGGTGACCGTCAGCGTCGCAACGCTGGACCCGCCGTTGTCGTCATAAATACGATACGTCACCGCTGTGGTGCGCGTCTCGCCGGGGGCCAGATCGTCAAAGGCCGTGCCGGGATCAAAGACGTAGCTGCCATCGGCTTCAACGACGAACGTGCCGCCGCTGGAACCTGTCACCGGTGTGCCGACACCCACGCCGTCGATGGGCGACGGGGTGCCGGTGATGACACCGCAGACGCGGATCGGATCCGTGTCGCCGAGCGGGCCGCCCACATCCGGTCCGTGGCCGTTGTCGACGAACACCGAGCCGGTGAGCGGGGCATTCTCACTTGTCGTGACGTCGTCGGCCTGAGCGATCGGCGCCGGGTTGGTGAGCGTGAACGTGATGATCGTCGTAACGCTCGCACCCAATGGATCGGTCGCCGTGACCGGCACGCGGTAGACGCCAGGCTGGCCCTGCACGTTGCCGCCGTTGCTCGCCGCGGCCGTCGGCGCGCCAGAGAACGTGCCGGTCGCCGGATCGAACGTGATACCTGACGGCAGCGCTGTCGGATCGACGCTGAGCGTCGGCGCACCTTGTGAGGTGTCGACGTCGCCGAAGTAGGAGCCGACCGCAACAGGCGCGATCGGAGCGCCATCCACGCCGCTGACCGGCGGCAGCAGGGTCGCCATTGCCGGATCGATCGGCTGACCCGTGATCGGATCGACAGGCGGCAAGCCCGTCGTCGGATCGATCAGGGTCGGCGTGTCGTTGGCGCCGGTTACGGTGACAGTGAGTGTCGCCGTGTCGGAGCCGCCGTTGTCGTCGTAGATGACGTAGGTCACCGTGGTCGCGCGCGTTTCGCCGCGGGCGAGGTCCTGGAAGGCCTGGCCCGGGTCGAAGGTGTACGAACCATCTGGCTGCACCGTGAACGTACCGCCATTGTCGCCAGCGACCGGGGTTACAAGCCCGACGCCGTCGACCGGTGTACCGGTGCCTGTGATCACGCCACCGACGCGGATCGGATCGCTGTCCGGTGCCGTATCGCCGTCGTTGCCGAACACGCTACCGCCGACAACAGCGGGGCCGTCCTCGGAGACCGTCGCCGCGTCATCACCGGCCACGGGCGGCAGGTTGAGGATGGTCAGCGTGACAGTCGTGGTCGCAACAGTGCCATCCGGATCGGTCGCCGTGATGGTGACCAGATACTCACCGGGGTTGCCGGTGTTGGTCAGCTGCGAGGCGTCCGCCGGCGGTGTGCCGGTGATGACGCCGGTGACCGGATCGATCCCGACCCAGCTCGGCACGTTCGGGCCGAGGCCAAACGTCAGCGATTCGCCATCGGGATCGACCACGTACTGGCCGACCTGGATCGGCGTCAGCGGCTGACCATCAGTACGCGTTGCGTCAGGGATGATGTTGAGCGGATCGCCTGCTGGTATTGGGTTTGTCGGCGTGCCTGGGTTAAACGGATCGACAACAACCGGCGCGTCGTTGGCACCGTTGATGGTGATGACGAGCAACGCCGTTGCCGTGCCGCCGTTGCCGTCATTGACTGTATACGAGATCGTCTCTGTCGGCGTGTCGCCAACGTCCAGGCCGTTGTACGCCGTGCCCGGAACGAAGGTGTACGAGCCATCGGCGTTGAGCGTCAGTACGCCGCCGCCAGCTGTCGTGAACGGTTGCCCGATCACAAGGGCAGTGGCGCCTTGACCGGCAGCCGTGACCGAGAGCGATCCGCCGTCGATGTCGGTGTCTTGGCCCGGCGCCTCCGAGATGACGTTGCCGCTGGCCGAAGGACCGTCTTCCGACACGCTCTTGGCGTCGTCTATGGCAACCGGCGGATCGTTGACCGGCGTGACATGGATCACGCGTGTGTCGATGTCGACGGCCGGCGACAGGAAGATGCCGCTGTCGATGACGATCGCGCCGTTGGTTGCCGATGACAAAACACCAGCACTGAATGTTGCGGTCGAACCCGTTGCCGTGAAGGTGACGATGGCTGTCTGCCAACCATCCGTGGACGGCGTGCCGCTGCCGGTAAAGACGGTTTGGACACCGTCGACCGACACGGCGAGTTGGCCGCCGCTATAGTTGGCTCCACCGCCGCCGAGGGCGGCCTGCTGCCAGACCAGTGAGACCACATACGTCTGACCAGGCGTGAGACCGGTCAATGCTGTTTGCCAGGCTTCGCCGGGTCCGTTGGCGTTGTTGAGAAACAGTCCCATCTCGCCACCTTGCGGCGATACTCCGCTGACGTCTGATGTGACGTAGCCGTAGCCGCCGGGCCACGGCCCATTGCCGGCGATTATGTCAGGCGTTTGGTTTGCAATCGTCCAGCCGCTCGGCGCCACGCCTTCCGAAGGCGTGCCATTGATCGATGGCAGATCGAGGGGTTTTGCTGCGCCAAGTTCGCTCGATGTCATTGTCAGCGGCACGTCACCGTTGAAATTCAACGCCGGCGCAAATGACGGTGGCGTTGCGGCCAGGAACGCGTTGATGTCGGCGAGCGTTCCGGTGAGCGTGATCTGGTTCGAGCCGGACCCTGCGACGGTGACACTGGACGTGCCCGTGGCAGACAGGCTGCCATCGACAGCCGGCACGTCGAGAATGACGGTGACGACTCCGGTGTAGTCGGGATCGGCGACGGACAGGCCGGTCAACGGGATGGCCGTATCCTCCAACGTCGTCCAATCGACGGGCAGGCTGTTCACGATCGGATCGTCGACTGGCTGCATGACCAGCTGCAGCACGGCGGTGTCTGTCCCGCCATGGCCGTCAGAGATGGCATACGCCACCGCCGGTACCACACCGTCGTAGTTCGCCGCGGGCGTAAACGTGAAGCTGCCGTCGGTGTTGATCGTCAGTGTGCCGACGCCAGGGATGGCAGCTGGTGCGCCAGGCGCGAAGCTGCCGAGACCGGGCACATCGAAGCCCGTGACCGTCAGTGTGTCGCCGTCGAGATCCATGTCGGTGCCAAGGCCCGAGAGCACATTGCCCGTGGCTGGCATGTCTTCCGTCACGGTCTTCGAGTCATCGACCGCCACCGGCGCGTCGTTGACCGGGATCAGCGACAGGACGAGTGTCGATGTGTCGGTACCGCCTGCGCCGTCAGAGACGGTGTAGGTGATGACCGGGATGCTGCCAGCGTAGTCGGCAGCCGGAGCGAAGGTGTAGCTGCCATCGGCATTGAGGGTGATGCTGCCGACGCCGCTGATGACAACGGGCGAGCCGACAGCTTGCGTGCCGCTGACGCCAGCAATCGTGTAGCCGGTAATGCTCGGCGCGCCGCCATCGATGTCGGTCGCGTTGACCAGCAGTCCCGATACGGCCGGGACCGTCAACGTCGTGTCTTCGGTGACGGCGTTGGTTTCATTGCCATCAACCGGCGGGTCGTTGACCGGAGTCATCGAGAGCGACAGCGTTGATGTGTCGGTGCCACCGTTGCGGTCAGTGACAGTGTAGGTGATGACCGGGATGCTGCCGGTGTAGTTGGCGGCCGGGTCGAATGTGTAGCTGCCATCGGCATTTATGGTGATGCTACCGACGCCGGTGATGCCAACCGGTGCGCCGACGGCCTGCGTGCCGCTGACGCCGGCGATGGTGTAGCCGGTGATGGTGTAACCAGCGACGGTCGGCGTGTCGCCATTTGGAGCGACAGCGTTTGCCAGAAGGCCCGTGGCCGCTGGTACCGATCGTGTCGTGTCCTCGGTAACCGCAGCCGTTTCATTGCCGTCCACCGGCGGCGCATTGACAGCGATGGTCGACGTTGCAGAGAGACCCGGGAGAGATCCTGAATCAACCGGGACCGATACAGTTGATGCAAATGTACGCGTGAGGAGGTTTGTTGTACCGGCCGAGACAGCAAATCCGACGGACTCCAGCGCAGTCTGATAATGGGCCGCTGAACCGGTCCCGCTGAACGTCACGGTTGAGCCGCTAATGGAGAACGTAATCGACGTTCCAGGGATCGTCCCGGAGCTCGCACCTGGCTGGCCGATGATTGAGAGGGTGTCGCCAGACTGCGGGTTCGTCAGCACGACGCTTCCGCCTGACAAGTTGTTGGGTGCATTGCTGACGAACGAATCACTGTCGACGACTGGCACGACGGTGCCGTTGTTCATCACCGAGCCGGCATATGCCGTCCCTGTTGCCGACGAGTCATTTCCGTCGAGATCAAGCAGCGGAATGTAGGTTGTCTGGACAGCGGGGGAAAACGTGAAATCGCCGTCGCCGTCATGGGCAAAGAGCCGACCGTCGGCGGCACGATGCGCCGTGTAGCTGATATCCCAGCTGGACACGGTACCCCAATTGAAGCGTATTGCCGCGTTTGACCGCAGGCTTTGTCCAGCAACGGTGTCTTCTTGCGTACCGGTTGCGACAAGCACGCCATTGACACCTGAAACCTGAATGGTCGTTACCGTCGATCGGTCAAACGATAACAGGCCCGACATGCTTGGAGCGACCGTTTCGATGCTTGAGGGAACGCCCGTCGGCGTGCCGTTGATGCCGTCGATGTCGGAGACGGTGAAGCGAGGTTCGCCGCTCGCCAGTATGTTGGTTCCCGCCTGATAGACAGACCATCTGATTGTTGCGGTGCCGGCGGCCGAGCCAAGCACGGGGCCGCCCGCCACCAACTGGACGCCGGTGAGAATAGCGACGCCCGGATTGTCGCCATTGAGATTGAACGAGACGTGGACGCCCGGATCTGCTGCCACGATGGTGGCACGAAGGTCGATTGCGGTGCTGCCGACGGTGCCCGCATTCTTGAAGATGACGTAGCTGCCTGCGGGGTGGTTTGTGCTCAACGACACAGCCGTGACGCCATCGGATTCAAAGGGGCCTGAGGCCGCGGATACGACAATATTGAGGGGCGCTAGCAGCCCGGTCCACTCCGGCGCGTTCATGAGGCTGGCTTCGATGAGGCCGCTGCGGGTTTCCAGATCCCAATCGCCGCCACGGGTCGCTGCACCCGTGTCATCCGTTGACGCCGCAATATCAGCGCCCGTCGCCTCAGCGAGAGCCGTGACGAAAGCTTGGCCCGAATCGCCCGCGGCGACGTCGCAGCCGTAGACGAGGATGTCGGCCTGGTCGGCAAGTGCGGATTTGATAGTTGCGAGATCTTCAGCATGCGCAGCGAGGCCTGCGTTATCGACCACAACGTTGCCAAGACGCAGTTCGCCGGCGGCGCCGTGGCTGACAATATGCACGGCGTCGACATTCGAGCGGCCGGCAAGGGCCGTGGCGATCTGGTGCAGGCCGTCGGATTGGCCGTCGAGCATGATGATCTCAGCGCCGTGCGGTGCAGCAGCGGCGATCACAGCCGGATCGGTCACGGCGCTGTCGATGAACACGATGACGGCGCCGCCCGCAGGATTTGCGCCGGCGCTCTCTGCTGTTGCGGCCGCAAGGGATTGGGTCTCGGCATACGTGAGCGGCGCAATATGCTCGCCACTAGCTACATCGGTGGCGCATGGATGCTGGTCGGCCAACTGCTCGACAGTTGCGGCGAGCGCAGCATCGAATGCGATGCGCGGCTCAAGCGCGTGATAGCCGGGGGTGGCGTTGACCTCAGCGGCCAGCGAGGCAGACACGGATTTCGTAGACATGACTTCTCTCTCGTGTGAACGAGGCGATTTTTGGGGGGCGGTGCGGACGGTTGACGCGACGAATGATTGCACGGAGGTTAGCTACCTAAAGTTGATAAACATTAAACTGCACGCTTAAGATTCGCATTGCAAAACAGAGTATTGAGCTACAACTCATTCGAAAACATGAGGAAAATCAGCCGAAAACTGGGACAAAAGCGACGTGCTGCCGCGTATCGAGCATGCCGTCACTTTTCCGGCTGCGTACATTCAACATGCTCGCCAAGACTGCTGATTGGTACCGACTCAAATGCCTCGACTATGCATCCATGAGTTGTGACTCGGACAACGTTCCTGTTTTGCACTTTCGCGTCCCACACCGAGCCAGAGTGCCTTGCAGACGGGGCCTCCGTGATCGAAAAAGCAGACCCAAGGATATGAAGCCGGTGGAGATTTTCTCGGCTGTGTGATGGAATTACGCATGCACCGTCGCGGATTGGCTCAAACGGCTGGTCTGTGAATCCGGACCAAACTGGAGGACGGCGGCAGACGACAGTGGTCGCAAGAGCCACAAGAAACATCAATCCTCGGGAGGATTTGACATGAAACGACTGATCGCTGCGGCTGCGGCCGCGTCGTTGATGCTGCCTAGCGTGGCAGTTGCGCAAGACACGATAAAGGTCGGCATCCTGGTTGCCTTGGAAGGCGCCTTCGCGGCAGGTGGCGCAGACGGCGTGCGCAACGTCGAGATGGCGCTCAAGAAGGTCGGCAACATGGCCGGCGGCAAAAAGATCGAGACAGTTGTTGCCGCGACCGATACCACGCCCGCTTCGGCGACGCGCATGGCGCGCAAGCTCATCGAGCAGGACAAGGTTGATATCATCCTCGGCCCGCTTTCGGGCTCAGAGGGCATCGCTATGCGCGACTACGCCAAGACCATCCCTGGGAAGGCCGTTATCAACGGCGTCTCTGGCGCCCTAGAGACGACCTGGGTCGACCCGGCCAAGAATTTCTTCCGCTTCAATCTTGACGGCGCGCAGTGGGGCTCGGGCCTCGGCAACTATGTCGTCACCAAAAAGAACTGGAAGCGCGTGGCAACGGTCTCGGCCGACTATTCGTTCGGCTACACCAACTTCCTCGGTTTCGCCGTCGACTTCTGCAAGGCTGGAGGCCAGATCGTGGACCGTCAATGGGTTCCGCTTGGCTCGGCCGACTTCGCCGGCGTGATCGCCAAACTGCCGGATGGCGTGGACGCCATTTACCTTGGCATGGGCGGCACGGACGCCATCAACTTCCTCAACCAATACCAGCAGGCCGGTGGCAAGGCCAACCTGATCGGCGGCACGATCATGGCCGACTCGACCGTGTTGAGTTCTAAAGGCAAGGCCAAGGATGCCCTCATCGGCACGCCGACCTCCGGTCCATTTGCCACCGACAATCCTGCGCCTGAATGGGCCAGCTACGTCAAGGAATATCAGGACGCGTTCCCCGCAGATAAGCGCTTCCCGTCGCCGTCCTTGTTCGGCATCGGCTATTACGTCGCGACCCAGGCAATGATCGCGGCTCTCAATGACGTCAAAGGCGACTTGAGCGGCGATCAGGCGAAATTCCAGGAGGCGCTTGCCAAGCTCAAACTGTCAACGCCGCTGGGCGTCGTCTCGCTCAACGAGAACCGTCAGGCGTCTGGCTCGGTCTTCATCAACGAGGTGGCGGCCAATGCTGACGGCACACTGACCAACAAGATGGTCGGTCGTGTCGACAACGTCACGCAGACGCTCGGCATGACAGCCGACGCGTTCCGCGCCATGGGCCTCCCGTCGCGCACGACGCCGGACTGCAAGGCGCTCGGCGGCAAATAAACGGCCGGTGCGAGTAGGTTTGCTGACACCCACTGAAACGACCCCGGATAGTGCTATGCGGCACTGTTCCGGGGTATCCGCGTGTCTCATCTGACGGTGCCCAGATAACGATATTGCTGACGCCGATCATGCGTCAACTTGCCACGCAATTCCAAACCGGTATAGTCCGCCTGAAAACCCCGAACGCATGCAGCAGATCGGAGTGCGATGAGCGAAGCAGTGGCCGTGCACCATGGCGCGTTTGGCCGTGTGTGCATTTATTCTATGGACCGCACGATGGTGTCGCACGCGCATCGCGAAGGGCACCTGCTGTTCCACATCCAAGGCACTCCAGGCGAGGTCTTTGTCGATGGACGCCCCGTGCCTCTGACACCGGGTAAGGCCGTTGCCGTTAACCCCTGGCAAGCACACCATTACAATCACGCGATACCGGGCGGCCAAACCCTCGCACTCGTGCTCTACATTCGGCCCAGCTGGTTTTGCCGTGTCAGTGGCGATCGCTTATCCGAGTTGCGATTTGGCAGCGCGTCGGTCGCGGTGCCTGATTGTCTTTCGCGCCTCATCGACGGCGGGGCCATGCTTAGCCGCGACCAGGACGATCCGGCGATCAACGATTGGCTGATGCAGATCACGTCGACCTGTTTCGAGCAGTCCTGGCGCGACCGGGAGTCTGAGTCACGATGTTCAAGCGTGAACGATTTTCGGCTCCGCAAAGCGGTACAAATCCTTGAACGGCGCGTGTGCGAACCGGTTGACCTCGACCGGGTCGCGCGCGAAGCGGGTCTGTCTCGGCCGCACTTTTACAAGCTGTTTCGCCAGCAGGTCGGCATCACGCCAAACATCTATTTGAACTCGCTCCGCATGGAGCATGCCATCGATCGGTTGACGGCGACGACCGAGGCTGTGGCGTCGATCGGCCTCGATCTCGGATTTTCCAGTCAGGCGAGCTTTACGCGCTTTTTTATCGCCAACGGCGTTGTCCCGCCGAGCACCTATCGAAGAAGTGCGCAGATCACGTGCGCGGGATAAACCTTAACTTTGCGTGTGGCTCGGCCCCGCCGATAAAAGGTGAGACTGTCGGATACGCTGAGTTCGACTGTATGTCGCTAGTGTGGCGGTCAAGCGTGTGATGATCCCCACTTGGGCGGCACACCGCGTGTCTTGAAATGCGGCAGCCCGGGCTGAGAGCCCGCTGCATTTCAGACCCGACTGCACCGCGACGCGTTGCACGACGTGCCGATCGTGCCTGTCGGTTCTTTGTTCTGGTGGCAGTATGAGTACACTCCAAAACTTCAGTACACGCCATCCGATCTGGGCTCTCGTCATTCTCGTGCTCGTTGTTGCGTTGGCCTGGCTGATCCTTGCGCCTTGGCCCCCCGGTTTGGAGGAGGCGATGGGGCGCAAGCGGATCTTCCTCAACGCCATCCTGTCCGGCATCACGCTCGGCGCATTGTACTTCCTCGTCGCCTCCGGCTTCACGCTGGTGTTCGGCCTCATGCGCAATGTCAATCTGGCCCACGGTTCGCTGTATTTGCTCGGTGGTTACATCGGCTATGGCGTCGTTGAATTCACAGGCTATTGGTTGATCGCGTTCCCGGTTGTGTTCATCGTTGTCGGCGCACTTGGCTTGCTGCTGCAGCATCAAGTCTTCCGCCGCATGGAAGGCGAGGAGTTGCGCCAGACACTCGTCACGATCGGCATCTCGATCGTCCTCGCTGATCTGATGCTGTGGTACTGGGGCGGACAGAGCTATCAGGTGCTCTCGCCGAGCTGGCTGAGCGGCCCCATGACGCTGCCGTTGATCAGTTCGGTCCGCCCGGACGGGCAGTCGATTTACCTGTCCTACCCGCAGATCCGTATCGCAATTCTGGCGGCGGCGATCGTGATTGGCTTTGCCATGTGGTACGCGCTCAACCGCTCGCGGCTCGGCATGCTGATCCGTGCTGGCGTCGATGATCGCGAAATTCTCGCCGCGTCCGGCGTCAAGATCCAATACGTGTTCCTAGCCGTGTTCGCCTTTGGCGCCGGCATGGCCGGTATGGCCGGCATCATCGGTGGCACGTTTCAGTCCTTGTCTCCAGGCGAGGACACGCGCTTCCTCCTCGCCTCGCTTGTCGTCGTGATCGTCGGCGGCATGGGGTCGATCCCCGGCGCCGCCGTCGGCGCCGCAATCATCGGCTTGGCCGAGCAACTCGGTAGTGTTTATGCGCCGACCTATTCGGTCGTCTTCACGTTTCTGATCATGGCAGCCGTACTTGCCTTCCGCCCGCAGGGCTTGCTCGGGGCGCAGCGCTGATGGCCGACGTAATGACCACGCCTGCGCCCGCAAAGACGTTTCCACTGGAGCGGATCCCGCCACACGTGTGGGTGATCGGCTTTGTGCTGCTGGCTATGCCCGCGTTTGCCAACAACTTCGTGCTGTTCCAGATCTTTGGCTGGAGCTTCATCCTCGGCATGATCGCCTTGTCTCTGATGGTGCTCGGCGGCTACGGTGGCATGGTGAGCCTCGCCCAGATGACCGTTGCGGGCCTCGCCGGCTATGTCGTCGCGATCCTCGGCAGCAGCGGCGTGACGCAGATCAGCCTCGGCTGGCCCTGGTGGTTGCACATCCCGGTCGCGATTCTGATCGCAACTTTATTTGGCACTCTCGTTGGCACCCTCGCGGTGCGCACCGAGGGCATCTACACGATCATGATCACGCTCGCGATCGCCGCTGCATTCTTCTACCTGACTCGCCAGAACTACGGCGTCTTCAATGGCTATACCGGCTTCAACAACGTCGTGCCGCCGCGACTGTTTGGCATCGATTGGCGCCAGGCCGTGCCGTTTTATTATCTGACGCTTGGCTTCGCCGTGCTGTCCTACGGCGCCGTCGTGTGGATGGCGCGCACGCCGTTCGGGTTGGCGCTGCAGGGGGTGCGCGATAACCCGCGGCGGATGGGCGCGCTCGGTTTCTCTGTCACGGGGCATCGTGTGGCGGCCTATACATTTGCGAGCGTCATCGCGGCCATCGGCGGCATCCTGCTCGTCTGGCAGAATGCGCAGGTCGTACCCGGCACTGCGGGCATTCCCCAGGCGATCGACATCCTGGTCATCGCCGTGGTCGGCGGTCTGCGTCGCCCCATCGGCCCGTTTATCGGCGCGTTGATTTATACGGTTTTGAGCGTGTTTTCGTCTGATATCCTGCAGGTCTTCGGGATGTCTGGTGAGCGGTTCAAGCTGGTCATGGGGCTGGGGTTCCTGGCCGTCGTGTTCTTCTCGCCGGATGGCGTGCTTGGTCTTTGGGACCGCCACCAGGAGCGACGCAAACAGAACGCCAATCCGTTGCTCAGTGGAGGGCGCTGATCATGGCGGAGCCGCGCAGTTCACGATCGAGAGAGACCGACCGTACATCGGCTGAACGTCTCGGCTCAGTCAGCACGGGCAACGCGCTTGAGCTGCGCGGTGTCACCAAGCTGTTTGGGGCGCTGGCGGCCATCTCGGATATCACGCTCTCGGTTCGGCCGGGTGAGCGGCGCGCCGTGCTCGGGTCCAACGGAGCCGGCAAGACGACGCTGTTCAACTGCGTGACGGGCGACTTCATGCCGACGTCCGGCACCATCCGATTGTTTGGCGAGGATCTCACTCATTTTCCCGCCCACGAGCGCATCCGGCGCGGCTTGCGTCGCACCTATCAGATCTCGCTGCTGTTCGCGGGCATGTCGGTGAGTGACAATGTCTATCTCGCCTGTCTCGGCGTTTCACGCGGACGCTTCTCGCTCTTGAGGCCTCGTCCGAGCGACGCGATTGTCGCGCGGGCGGGCGAGTTGATCGAGGCAGTCCACCTGACGCGCGTGCGCGACATGCCGGTCGGCTCGCTGTCCTATGGCCAGCAGCGCCAGCTTGAAATTGCGCTCGCGCTCGCTGGCGCGCCGCGCTTTATTCTGTTCGATGAGCCGGCTGCCGGGCTCTCGCCCACCGAGCGCTCCGAGCTGGTCGCGATCCTGACGGGGCTGCCGGATCATATCGGTTTCATCATCATAGAGCACGACATGGACGTGGCGCTCCGCGTCGCAGAGAGCGTGACGATGATGCACAACGGCCGCATCTTCAAGGAAGGTACGCCGGACGAAATTGAGAACGACCCCGAAGTGCAGGAACTCTATCTCGGGGGTGGTCATGATTGAACGCACGCGCGCCCCGACCCTCGAGATCCGCGGGCTGAACGTCTACTACGGCGCGTCCCACGCCGTGCAGGGTGTCGACCTTAGCCTCAAGAGCGGCGTCCTCTCCGTCGTCGGCCGCAACGGCATGGGCAAGACCACGCTCTGCAAGGCCATCATGGGGATGGTGCCGATTGCATCCGGGTCCATCAGCTTTGCCGGCCAATCGCTCGTCGGTGTCGAACCGGCAGATATTGCGCAACTCGGCATTGGCTATGTGCCGCAAGGCCGCCGCTTGTGGCGGTCGCTCACGGTGGACGAGCATTTGCGGCTGGTGGACGGGCGGCGCAAGGGCCCATGGACGATCGATCGCATCTATTCGCGGTTTCCGCGCCTCGCGGAACGCAAATCCAATGGCGGTGCGCAACTATCGGGCGGTGAGCAGCAGATGCTGGCGATCTCGCGCGCGTTGCTGGCAAATCCACGGCTGTTGGTGATGGACGAGCCGACGGAGGGCTTAGCGCCCGTCATCGTCGCCCAGGTCGAAGAGATGCTTCAGCAGATGGCTGAAGACGGCGACATGGACGTGCTCGTCATCGAGCAGAATATCGGCGTGGCGTGTGCCGTTGCCGAAAACGTCGCGATCATGGTCAACGGTCGCATCAACCGCATCATGCCCGCGACCGAACTGTCTGGTAACCGCGAGCTGCAGCAGCGCCTTCTGGGTGTCGGCCGGCATGGCCAGGAGGACGCCGGACAGATCGCGGCAAAGTCGTCCACAACGTCGGCGACGCGCGCAACGCCGATCGCAAGCGCGAACATGCAGCCGGCGGCCGTCAAAATCTACACGTCGAACCCGGTGCTGCCGACGCGCTGGTCGCAGCCAGTTCCCGTCGAGCGGCTTGAGCTCCTCGCGCGTGTTGTGACGACCCGGCCATTAGCCAGCGTTGCCACCAGCGTCGAGATCCGCCCACTCGCTGGCACGGGTCGACCAGTGGTGCTGGTCGCCGGCACGCTCGACACCAAGGGCGAGGAGTTGCGCTACATCCGCGATCTGATCCGGGCCGCAGGTTTGCCGGTGCGCATGGTCGATTTGTCAACGTCGGGCAAGCACACGGGCGCGGAAATCCCCGCCAACCAGATTGCGGCGTTCCATCCGCGCGGCGCCGCCGGTGTCTTCACTGGCGATCGCGGCCAGTCGGTCGCCGGCATGACGGAGGCCTTCCGACGCTGGATGGCACGCCAAAGCGGCATCGCCGGCATCATCTCGGCGGGCGGATCAGGCGGCACGGCCATCGTCGCACCAGCCATGCGGGAACTCCCCGTTGGCATTCCGAAGCTGATCGTCTCAACCGTCGCCTCAGGCGAAGTCAGCCAATATGTCGGCCCCTCCGACATCATGCTGCTGCCCTCCGTTGCCGATGTGCAGGGCCTCAACGTCATCACCGAGGACGTGCTCGGCAATGCCGCGCAGGCCATAATCGGCATGGTGGCCGCGCGCCAATCCGCCAAGCCCCGCCGAGCCTCGAAACCGGCGATCGGGCTCACTATGTTCGGCGTCACGACGCCCTGTGTTCAGCAGATCACCAAGCAACTCGGCGCAACCCACGACTGCCTCGTGTTCCACGCCACCGGCATTGGTGGGCAAGCCATGGAAACGCTGGTCGACGCCGGCAAGATTGCAGGCGTGATCGACATCAGCACCACGGAAGTCTGTGATCTGCTGTTTGGCGGCGTGTTTCCTGCGACCGAGGATCGCTTCGGCGCGATCATCCGCAAGCGCATCCCCTACATCGGCTCGGTCGGCGCGCTCGACATGGTCAACTTCGGCATCAAGTCCACCGTGCCGGAGCGTTACGCCCACCGCGTGTTCTACGAGCACAATCCGCAAGTGACATTGATGCGCACGACACCAGACGAATGCGCGCAGATGGGCCGCTGGATCGGAGAACGCCTGAACCGGATGGAAGGCCAGGTGCGCTTCTTCCTGCCCGAAGGTGGGGTGTCGGCGATCGATGCGCCCGGCAAACCCTTCCAGGATCTGGCCGCGCGCGCGGCGCTGTTCGCGGCCCTCACAGCTACCGTGCGCCAGACCGCGTCGCGCCAGTTGATCCATGTCCCACACCACATCAACGCACCGGAGTTCGCCGCAGCCGTGGTCGCGATGTTTCAAAACCTGCATGGCAACGGCCGTGCGCGAGCCCGAGGGGAAACCAACCGGTGATACCGCGTCAGAAGATACTGGAGAAGTTCCGCGCCATGAAGGCGGCCGGCGTGCCGATCGTCGGCGGCGGCGCGGGCACGGGGTTGTCGGCCAAGTGCGAGGAAGCCGGCGGCATCGATCTGATCGTGATCTACAATTCGGGACGCTACCGCATGGCGGGCCGTGGATCGCTCGCCGGCTTGCTGGCCTACGGCGACGCCAACCAGATCGTGGTCGATATGGCAGCCGAAGTGCTGCCGGTGGTGCGCCACACGCCTGTGCTCGCCGGCGTCAATGGCACCGATCCCTTTCGTAACATGCCCGTTTTTCTGGATGAGTTGCGGCGGATCGGCTTTTCGGGCGTGCAGAATTTTCCGACCGTCGGCCTCATCGACGGCACCTTCCGCATCAATCTTGAAGAGACGGGCATGTCTTACGGGCTCGAGGTCGACATGATCGCGGCCGCCCACGCCAAGAACATGCTGACGACGCCCTATGTCTTCAATGCCGACGACGCAACGGCCATGGCAAAAGCCGGCGCCGACATCATCGTCTGCCACCTCGGGCTGACGACCGGCGGCAGCATCGGCGCCACGACCGCACCCAAGCTTGCGGACTGCCCGGCCCTTGTCGAAGCGTGGTCCGAGGCCGCCCTCAAGGTCAATCCCCACGTCATTGTGCTGGTTCACGGCGGCCCTGTCGCCATGCCTGAAGACGCAGAATTCATCTTGAAGAACACATCCAATTGCCACGGCTTTTACGGCGCGTCTTCGATGGAGCGCCTGCCAACCGAAATCGCCCTGACCGAGCAAACACGGAAATTCAAGCGCATCGCTGGACGGGGCCAAGGCAGCTGAAAAAGCGGCCGCCAGTTAAGTACGAGTAGGAGGAACTGACATGTCCATTTCCGGAGAACTGATCGGCCAGCTGATCCTCTGGCTTATCGTTGCCGTGATGGTGATCGCCATCATCTTCTGGATCCTGCAGCGGCTCTACCGCCGCTCGACCAAGGAAATCGCATTCGTCAGAACGGGTCTCCTGGGCGAAAAGGTCGTCATCGACGGCGGTGCGTTCGTCTGGCCGATGATCCATGAGATCACGCCGGTGAACATGAACACGCTGCCTCTGAAGGTTTCGCGTGTGACCACCGAGGCGCTCATCACCAAGGATCGGATGCGGGTCGACGTCGAGGCCGAGTTCTATGTCCGCGTCCAGCCCGTGCGTGCCGCTGTGGGTATGGCTGCGTCGACGCTCGGGCGGCGAACGCTTGAGCCTGAGAGCTTGCACGCGCTGCTGGCGGGCAAGTTCGAGAGCGCCATGCGCTCGTCGGCAGCGGCCATGGACATGAGCGAGATGCACGAGAACCGCACCGTCTACGTCGATCGCGTGCGCCAGTCCGTCGAAGCGGACCTGTCCCGCAACGGTCTTGAGCTTGAATCCGTCGCTATTCTCGACATCGACCAGACGAGCCTCGAGTTCTTCAACCCGTCGAACCGGTTCGATGCAGAGGGCCTGACGGTCCTCATCAAGGACATCGAAGCCCGCCGCAAACTGCGCAACGACATCGAGCAGGATGCGACCATCCAGATCCGCACCCGCAACCTGCAAGCTGAAAAGCAGGCGCTCGAAATCGATCGGGCCAGTGAGGAGGCCCGCCTCGAACAGGAACGCGATGTCGAGTTCCGCCGGGCGCAGCAGCGCGCCTTGTTGGCAAAGGAACGGGCCGAGCGCGAGACGCAAGCTGAATCCGCACAGATCTCGGCCCGCGAGGCCATCGAGCGTGCCAAGATCGCCAACGAGCGCGGCATAGCGGAGGCTCGCATCGCCTCGGATGTCGAAGTGCGTCGGCGCGAGATCGCTCGGACTCAAACGGTCGAATCGGAAGAGATTGCTGCGCGCGAACACGTCGAAACCGCCCGCATCCTGCTGGAGCGCGCCCTGAAAGAGGCGCGCATCACCAACGAGCAGGAAACCACATCACGCGAAATAGAACGCACACGTACGCTTGAGGCCGCCGAAATCGCGGCGCGCGAATCGATCGAGCAGGCACGCATCCTTCAGGAAAAAGTCCTGTCGGAGGCTCGGATCAATAAAGATCGCGAAACGCAGACGATGGAGATCGACCGCCAACGGACGGTGGATCAGGCCGAGATCGCAGCGCGCGAGCAAACGGAACGGGCGCGCATGGCGCAGACGCTCATCCTCACACAGACCCGCATCAAGGGGGAAGAGGATATCCGCCGACGCGAGATCACGCGGCAACAAGGGCTCGATGAAGCTGAGATCACCTCGCGGGAATTGGTGGAACGCCAGAGGATCATGCAGGCGGCCAAGATATCGGAATCGCGCATCGGCGAGGACCTGCGCATCCGCAATCTGGAGATCGAACGCCAGCAAGCCGTTGAAGCGGCGGAAATCGCGGCCGGCCGAGCGATCGATGCGGCGCGCATTGCACGTGAGAAGAGCCTGGCCGCCGAACGCATCGGCGCTGAGCTTGCCACGCGATCTGAGGAAATTGCCCGCGACAGAACCATCGAGGCGGCCGAGATTTCCCGCCGCGAGAGTGTCGAGAAGGCACGGATTGCAGCTGACCTGACGCTTGAGCAGGACAGGGTCGCCAGCCAGAAGACCCGCGAAGTCATCGACATTCAGCGCAAGCGCGAGGTCGAGGCCGCGGAAGAGACACGCGTTGTTGAACTTGCCTCGACCAAGGCCGCCCGCGCGGTCGCCGACGCCGACGTCCGTCGCGCCCAGCTCACGGCTCAAGCCTCCGTTGAGACGGCCGAGGTGCAGCGCGAACGGGCGGTCGATGTGGCCAAGGTCGAGCGGCGCCAATCTCTTGAGCAGCTCGAAATTGCACGCGTACAAGCGCTGCGCGAAGCCGAGATCGAGAGCCGCGAGGACATCGAGCGGGCCCGTGTCGCGTCCGAGCGTGGCCTGGACGAGATCCGCATCTCGCACGAGGCGGAGCGTCGGCGTCTCGAAGTCGAGCGCGAGAAGCTCGTCGAGACCGCGCAGATGGACAAGGCCGTTTCATTGTACCGCAAGTCGCTGGAGGAGTCGGCGGCGCGGCTCGAAGCGGACATGGCACGTGCGAAGGTGGCCGGGGCCGAAGAACGGATAGCAACGGTCCGCGAAACCGAGGTCGCCAACAGGCGCAAGGTGATCGACGTCCTGCTGGCTGAGAAGACGGCCGCCGAACGCACGATTGCTGCCGGTGCCGAGAAGGTGCGCCTGACCATCGAAGCGGAGGCCCAACGGCTCCTCAACGAAGCCGAGAACGTGCTCACCGATCCGGCGCGCGTCTCGCTGTTCCGTCGCAAAATGCTTGAACATATCGAAGGCATCGTCGCCGCATCCGTCAAGCCGCTGGAGAAGATCCAGGACATCCGCATCATGCAGTTGGACGGTATGGGCGGCGGGAGTGGCGAGGGCCGGTCCGGCAGCCCGACGGACGAGGTGATCAACTCAGCGCTCCGCTATCGCGTGCAGGCGCCGATGATCGACAGCCTGCTCGCCGACATCGGCATCGACGGGGCCAACATCGCCAAGCAGGGCGGCCTCATCCGCGAAGCCTCCGACATGCAGCGTATCGCCAGCGACGCTCGGAAAGGCAGCGGCGGTGGAGATGGCAAGCCGGCCAAGCCTACGCCAGCAAAGACCGAAGCCGGAGGCAAAGTTTAAATGCCGCGCGTTTACACGTCTTCCGTCATCGACGCCCCCGCCGCCAAGGTCTGGGACAAGATCCGCGACTTCAACGCGCTGCCGCGCTGGCACCCGCGCATCCGCGAAAGCCGCATTGAAAACGGCGAACCGCCTGACAAGATCGGTTGCGTGCGTGATTTCCGTCTGCAAAACGGCGATCGCTTGCGCGAGAAGCTGCTCGGTCTCTCCGACTACGACATGTTCTGCACTTACGCGATCCTCGAGTCGCCGATGCCGCTCACGGAGTATATCGCTACGATCCGCCTGACACCGATCAGCGACGGCAACCGCACCTTCATCGAATGGACGGCGGAGTTCGACTGCGCGGCGGAGGTGGGGCCCGAACTTGTCGGCAACATCGGCACTGGCGTGTTTCAAGCCGGTTTTGACGCGCTGAAACGGCAGATGGCGGGCTGACATGGTGCGCATTGTCGAGAGCACAGTACTGGACGCGCCGATCGACGCGGTATGGGCGGTTCTGCGCGACTTTAACGGCCACGACACATGGCATCCGGCCGTCGCCGACAGCCAGATCGAGCGCGGCTACACCTCCGACAAGGTCGGATGTGTGCGCCGGTTCCATCTCGCCGATAGGTCGGAACTTCGGGAGCAACTGTTGACGCTATCGGATGCCGATACGGCGTTCTCGTACTGTCTGCTGGATACGCCAGTGCCGCTGCTCAACTACGTGGCGCATGTGCGCCTCGCGCCGGTGACCGACGGCGATCGCACCTTCTGGCAGTGGCAGTGCCGGTTCGACACGCCGCCGGGCCTTGAGGCGGAGCTGCGCGACATGGTCTCTCAGAAGATCTACCGGGCCGGTTTCCAGGCCGTGCGCGAGCATATGGGCCTCGCGGCGCCGGCAGAGCCAGGCCACCAAAATGGGGGCAGCACATGATTCAATCCGTTGAAACCCACGCGACCATGGCCGACGCGCAGCGCGCTATGGCGGCCGACGCAATCTTCATGGCCGGCGGCACACTCGTCATGCGCGACGTCAACGCGGGCGTGACGGCGAAGCGGATCGTGCGCTGCACCGACCCGGCGCTGTCAGATATTCGGTTGACGGGTGATGGCGTCACCATCGGCGCCGGCGTGACCATGGCAACGATAGTGTCTCATCGTGACGTGGCGTTCCTCGCGCCAGTGGCCCGCATGGTGGGCGGACCGCAGATCCGCAACATGGCGACCGTCGGCGGTAATCTGTTCGCGGCCCATCCTTACGGCGATTTTGCGGTGGCGCTGCTGGCACTCGGCGCGCGGGTCACCGTCGCTGGTCAAACGGGCGCAGCACGGCCGCTCCCAGACATGTTGCGCGATCGCAGCCGAGCGCCCCTTATCGTCTCGGTCACGGTTCCGCGGCCACAGGCGCCGGCCGATTTTGCGTTTCTGAAAGTGAGCCGCATCAAGCCTAAGGGTGTATCGGTGCTGTCGATCGCAGCTCACCTGCCGCGCCAGGGCGGGCGCATCCGCGGCGCGCGGGTGGCTTTCGGTGGCATGGGGCCGATGCCGCTCCAGGCGTCAGCCGTCGAACGCGTGCTGGACGGCCAGAGCCTCGATGCAGCGACCATCGCGCGCGCCGCCCAGGTTGCGGCCGAGGGCTTCGATCCGCCGACCGATGGGCTGGCGAGTGCGTGGTATCGCCGGGAAGTCGCAGGCGTACATTTGAAGCGCCTGCTCGAGCGGATGGGGCGCGGCTGATGGCAAAAACACCTGTCGTCTTTATTCTGAATGGAAACGAGCGGGCCTCGTTCGCCGAACCCGGCCAGAACCTGCTCGAGTTCCTGCGTCGCGGCGTCGGCGATCTCAGTCCCAAGTATGGCTGCGGTCAGGGGACGTGCGGCTCGTGCACGGTCACGATCGACGGCCAGACACACCTCGCGTGCCTGACCCTCGCCGAGAGCGTCGCGGGCCGGCGTGTCGAAACGGCTGCAGGGCTCGCGACCGGGGCGACGCTGCATCCACTCCAGGACGCGTTCATGGAGAGCTTTGCCGCCCAGTGCGGATACTGCACACCGGGCATGCTGGTCTCGGCGAAGGCGCTGCTCGATCGCAATCCCTCGCCGACGCGCGAGGATGTGGTTGAGGCCATTTCAGGCAATATCTGCCGCTGTACGGGCTACGAGCCGATCATCGAGGCCGTGCTGGCGGCGTCCAAGCGGAGGGTGCGGGCATGATGGAATTTCGCAAGGAGTTCTTCGCGGACGAACGCGACGACAACCTGAACGAGATCGGCAAACCGACGCGGCGCCAGGACATCCTCGGCCACGTGACGGGTCGCTCGCCCTATTTCGACGACCATCTGTTTGACGGCTTGCTTCACATCCGCTGCGCGCGCAGCCCGCATCACCATGCCCGCATCCGCCGCATCGACGTGGCCGAGGCGCAAGCCATGCCCGGCGTTATCCGGGTGCTGACCGGGCGCGATGTGCCGCGCAATTTGAACACGCTGCTGAGCCTGCTCGACTTCGGCATCGATGACGAGCCGCTGCTCGCTGAAACCAAAGTCGCCTACAAGGGCGAGCCCGTCGCCGCTGTCATCGCCGAGACCGAGGCGCAGGCGCGCGCCGCCGTCGCCCGCATCCGTGTCGACTGGGATGTGCGCCCGCACGTGCTCGATGTCGAAGAGGCCATCAAACCAGGCGCGCCCGTTGTCTGCGAGGCCTATCCGACCAACAAGTTCATTTATCACGGCAAGTACGATCACCAGAAATTGCGCTACGGCGATGTCGAGGCCGCGTTCACGCGCGCCGACCACGTCGTCGAAGGCCGCTATCAGATGTCGCCGATCGAGCAGGCGCCGATCGAGACCTGCGGCGCCATTGCTGCGCCTGAGCTGAATGATCGCTATGTCTGCTATACCTCGACCCAGGCACTGTTCTTCTCGCTCGGCACGGCCGCCAAGATGCTGACCATGCCGTCGAGCCGGCTGCATTTCATCGGCGGCACGGTCGGTGGCGGCTTCGGCGGCAAGGTCGACAGCCTGCACGAGCCCTTGGCCATTCTCGGCGCGATGCTCACGGGGCGGCCATGCAAGTTCGCCTGGGACCGTGAAGAGGAGATGCAGGTCGGCGCACCGCGCGGGGCAGAGCGCTGGTACATCAAGGACGCCGTGGCGCGGGACGGCCGCATCCTCGCGCGCAAGTTCACGGGCTATTTCGACAGCGGCGCCTATACGCGTCTGTCATCGTACGCGATCATCAAGGGCGTCGGCCACATCCCCGGCCCCTACACGATCCCGAACGTGTATGCCGACGTCTATTGCGTCTACACCAACCGCACGCCGGCCACCGCCATGCGCGGGTTCGGCATCACCGGCGTCGACTTCGCCATCGAAGCCCATATGGACAAGGTCGCCGACGCGGTTGGCATGAACCCGATCGATTTGCGGATTCTCAATGCCTACCGCGACGGGGACATGAAGGCGCATCGCCGGCTGGCCAAGAACACCGCGCTCATCGAGTGTTGTCAGGTGGTGGCTGAGAAGGCAGGCATTGCGCTTCAACCGGCATCACGCGCGGCATCGTCGCTCCGCGACGGTGGCGGAGAACGCGCGCGCTTGCCGGACCGGACGGCGACGGATCGCAATGGCGCCGTGTCCGGTTTCGACAGCGGTGGCTACGCGCGCAAGGCGGGCAGCACCGGCCTGAGCGCTCCGGTGGCCCCGAAGCCTGGATACGTGATGCCGACGACCATGCCCGATGCCGCCAGCGACCCGGCCGCCAGGCCGCCGCGTTGGCAATCGCCGACAGCGCCAGCTCCAACACCGCCAGCAGCGGCCCAACCACCCGCCGCGCCGGCCAAGACACCCGATCGTCCGCGTCAGGGCGCCATGCGGTTCTCGTCGATTTCCGGTTTGAGGAGGCGCTGATGACACTGCACCGCGGCCGCGGATTTGCGGCCATCAACTATCCGATCGGCATGAACCTCGGCGGCGACCCGTCGCAAGCGCTGGTCCATTCCAACCCCGACGGCAAGTTCACCGTCGCCTTGTCATCGATCGATCTCGGCCAGGGCATGAAATCGGTCACGCGCCAGATTGCGGCCGAGACGCTCGGCATCCCCGTCGCGGATGTCTACGTCGACACCGCCGACAGCGACACGGGTCCGCACTGCATGGGCTCGTTTGCCTCGCGCGGGACGCACCGCGTCGGCAACGCTGTCATTCAAGCGGCGCAGGAAGCTCGCGCCGTGATGCTGGAGGCGGCGGCGGAGGAACTGGAAGTCGACGCGGCCGATCTCGTCACCGATGGCCGCGGCAACATCCACGTCAACGGCGCACCGTCGAAATCCATCACGACAATGGCCGCCTGCCAGGCCGCGCAGTTCAAGCAGGGCCGCACGGTGTCGGGGCGCGGCATCTTCCTCATTCCGCTCTCCGAAGTTGATCCCGAAACCGGTGAGATGACGCCCGTGTCCTGCTTCGCGCACGCGGCGTTGCTGGTGGAGATCGAGGTCGACGACGAGACGGGCGAAGTCACGGTACGCGACATGCAGTCGGCCTACGAGGTCGGCCGCGCGCTGAACCCCAAGCTCGTCGAGCAACAGCTGGTCGGCGGTGCCTGGATGGGCATGAGCCACGCGCTCTGGGAAACGACGGAGCCGTATTATCCCGATCGCAGTCACGGCCCCGTCGACTTCAATCACTACCTGATGCCAGGGCCAGGAGACATCGCCCCACATCACATCTCGGTTCTCGAACGCCCAGCACCGGATGGCCCGTTCGGTGGCAAGGGCCCGGGCGAAATGTGCGCCAACCCTGTGCTGCCGGCCGTTGCCAACGCCGTCTATGATGCGGTCGGCGTGCGGATCGATGATCTGCCGATCACACCGGAAAAGATCCTGCGCGGCATCCGGGCGAATGGCGGTGCCAGGCCACGCAACAAACTCGCTGGCGGGGTGCGCTAGTCGATGCCCGTGCGCCGCTCGATCCTCGGCATCAATGGTCCGCAGCCGCTGGCGCGCTCGCTGCGTGATGCGCAGTACATTGCTGACGAGGGCCTCTCGACGGCGATGTATCTGGCTTTGGCACTCGGCAAGCCGCTGCTGCTTGAAGGCTCGCCGGGCGTTGGCAAGACGGAGGCGGCGAAGGCGCTGGCGTCCGTGCTCGGGCGCGAGATGGTGCGGTTGCAGTGCTATGAAGGCATTGATGCGTCGGCCGCCATGTACGAGTGGAACTTTCCCCGTCAAATGCTGGCGATCCGGCAAGCGGGCACCGAGTATGTCAATCTCTACACCGACGACTATCTGGTAGCGCGGCCGATGCTGCAGGCCCTGCAGTCGCCGCGTGACCGCATCCTGCTGATCGACGAGTTGGATCGCTCGGACCACGAGTTCGAGGCGTTCCTGCTCGAATTCCTGTCGGACTTCTCCATCTCGATTCCTGAGCGCGGCACCATCCGTGCGACGGAGCCACCGGTCGTGATCATCACCTCCAACCGAACGCGCGAGCTGCACGAGGCGTTGCGGCGCCGCTGTGTGTATCATTGGATCGGCTATCCGGATCCGGCGCTTGAATCCGAGATCGTGATGATGCGGTCCAGTGTGGTCGCGCGTGAAACGGCGCAGCGTGTCGTCGCCGCCGTCGGTCGTCTGCGTGCCGAGCCGCTGGCCAAGCCGCCCGGCGTCGCCGAGACCGTCGATTGGGCCGAGGCCGCGACGATCCTCAACGAACAGGGCGTGCCGTGGCCGAGCGCCTTCGCCCGCGCGATCGGCGTTGTCCTGAAGGATCAGGATGACCTCGTCTACGTCGCCCCACGGATCGAAGCCTTGATCATGGGGAGCGCCGCATGACGTTGCCCCGTCCGCTGGTTCCGTTCTTGAGTTTTGCGCAGGCTTTGCGGAGTGCCGGGCATCTGGCCGCGCCGGAGCAGACACAGACATTCATTGCAGCTGTCGGCCTCGTTGGGCCGTCGAGCCTGATGGATATTCGCCGCGCCGCTTACGCCACATTCGGGCCGCCGCCTGAACGCCGCGAAGAGTTCGACGTGCTGTTCGACGAGATCTTTCTCGGTCGCGTTCTGACGGCGCCGGCCTTGGGCGCCCCGGAGGACATGCCGAACGCGTTTGACGCTGGCGCCTTTGAGCAGATTTTAGCGCCGGAGGACGAAGAGCCTTCGGGCGCCGACGCCTCGGTTGCCGAGAAGTTGTTCGCACGCCGCTTTGCTGGCGACGAGGCTGCGGCACTGTTGGCCTTCTCGCGCAGGCTCCCGCACGTGCTGCCACGCCGGCGCGCGCGTCGCATGACGCGTGGCAAGGACCGCGGCATCGATGCGGCCCGCACGTTCCGCCAGATGTTGCGGCGCGACGGCGAGGTCTCACGCCTCATGCGCCGCACACGCAAGCAGCGGCAGCGCCGCGTGCTGTTGCTGATCGATATTTCAGGATCGATGAAATCAGGCACGGAGGGCGCGTTGCGCCTGGCTCACGCGCTGGTCCATGCGGGCGACGAAGTGGAGGTGTTCACCATCGGCACGCGGCTCACGCGCGTCACCCGTGCGCTGGCCCGGCGCAATCGCGAGCAGGCGCTGATGCTGGCCTCAGGCCTTGTCGCAGATTGGGACGGCGGCACGCGACTCGGCGAGGCCTTGCAGGTGTTTCTGTCGGTGCCGCGCTTTGCAGGCTTTGCGCGTGGTGCGTTTACGATCGTGCTGTCGGATGGGCTTGAGCGCGGCGGACCTGACGCGCTGGTCCAAGCCATGCGGCGGCTCGATGGCCTCGCATGGTCGGTGCTGTGGCTGACGCCGCTCGCGTCTGATGCGCAATTCCAGCCGCGAACAGAAGCACTGCGCGCGATTGCCCCAATGATCGACCGGCTCGGTAACGGCAGCGGCCCGCAGGCGGTCGCTCAGGAAATCCTGCAGTTCGCCAAGGGAGCGCGCCGATGAGAACGATAGACTCCCACTTCCACATCTGGCGCCAAGCAGATCTGGCGTGGCTGAGCGGACCGATGCAGCCGCGCATCTTCGGCCCCTATGAGCCCATCCGTCGAGACTATCCCATGTCGGAATACCGGGCCGAAGCCACGGCGGCGGGCGTTGAAAAAGCCGTGTACGTCCAGGCCAACTGGCCCGTCGACAAGGCGGAAGCCGAGGTTGCCTGGGTCGAGTCCGTGGCATTGGAGACCGGCTGGCCTCACGCCATTGTCGGCTACGCCGATATGACCGTTGTCGATGTGCGTCCGGCACTCGATCGGCTCGCGCGCTATCCGCGAGTGCGCGGCGTGCGCCAGCAGTTCCACTGGCATCAGAATGAGCGCTACCGCTTCGCGGCCGATCCCGACCTCTGTCTCAGACCGACAGTGCAGGCCAACATCGCGCGCCTGGCAGACTATGGATGGACGTTTGATCTGCAGGTGTTTGCCGATCAGATGACCGGTGCGGCCGAGCTCGCACGCGCCTGCCCGCGCGTCACGTTCATCCTGCAGCACGCCGGGATGCTCACCGATACGACGCCTGCCGCCTGGGATCATTGGGGCAGGAATATCGCGATCCTCGCCAACGAGCCCAACGTCGTCGCCAAGCTATCGGGCTTTGGCACGTTCATTCATCGCAACGATGCCGACCACATCGCGCGGCTGATTCAAGCGACGGTCACCGCCTTCGGTCCGCAGCGCTGCCTGTGGGGTTCGAACTTTCCAATCGAGAAACTGTGGACCGACTACGCGAGCCTCATCGCGGCGCACCGAAGCGGCGTCACCGCACTGGACGCGGGCGCCACCGCCGACGCGACGGCGCGATCGATCTTCTACGACACAGCGAGCCGGGTCTACCGGCTGTGAGACAGGGAGCCTGACACATGCCTTTGGAAATCAAAGTCCTCGACTTCGGCGATATCGAGCTTGAATCGAGTTTCCTCGTGCTTGGCCGCGGCTGTGGCCGAACGAAGCGCGTGCCCGTGTATGGGTTTTTGATCCTCGGCGGTCGCTACCCCATCGTCGTCGACACGGGCTATCGCGACAACGCGATCATGGAAACGCTCGGCATGCGCGGATTGCAGCACCACGAAAACATGATCGAGAACCAGCTGGCGCGTCACGGCGTCAAGGTCGGCGACGTGCGCTTCGTGTGCCACACGCACGCGCACATCGATCACGCCGGCAAAGACGACCACTTCTCGATGAACACGACGGTCGTCATGAACCGGCGCGAACTGGAATGCTCCGTTTCCGGCTTGATGCACCCGCAGTATCCCAAACCTGACATCCAGCACCTCGTCGAGCGGCTGCACACACGTCATGCGCTGCGGCTGGAGGACCTTGAACTCTCCGGTCCCATCGAGCTGATCCCCGGCGTCATCATGGAAGCCGCCAACGCGCACACGGAAGGGTCGATGAACGTGCATGTCGAGACGGCAGAGGGGATCGCGACCATTTGCGGCGATGTCATCTATGACTTCCAGGATCAGATCATCGACCCCTACCACGTGATCTATTCCCACGAGGTGCAGGTGACAGGAAACCACGCGGGCACCAAGCGGTCCGAGAAGGCTGCCGTCAAAAAGCTGCTGAACTCGTCGACCTTCCTGCTGCCGGTGCACGACAAGCCGGCGAAGGTCGAACGTGGTCAGATCATCGGGCGGCTCGACTACGCGGTGCCCGGCCCCATCAGCCAGACCGTCCACCGGCGCGACTGGTTCCCCGTTTGACGTTTCCGCGCCAACGCATGCAAAGAATTGAGAGGTTGCAGTCATGGCCCATGAGGCGCTCAATCCTTCGTTCCGACGACTGATCGACGAGCACGCACCCGTGAAGCAGGTCGGCTTCGGGATGATGTTCACCGAAGGGCCGATCTGGCACCCGACGGGGCAATATCTGCTGTTTTCCGATTTGCCTGCCGATGCGCGCTTCCGCCTCGATCGCGGCGGCGTGCGCGAAGCCCTGCGACCGGCCAACAAGGCCAACGGCCTCACCTATGACGCAGACTTGAACCTGATTGCGTGCGAGCACGCCACATCGTCGGTCGCCCGCTTCCGCCCTGATGGCACACGCGAGGTGCTGGCCAGCCACTTCGAGGGGCGCGAACTCAACAGCCCCAACGATCTGTGCGTCCATTCGAGCGGCGCGATCTACTTTACCGACCCCTGGTATGGGCGCATGCCGCACTATGGCGTCGAGCGGCCGCGTGCTCTTGGCTGGCAGGGCGTGTTCCGCCTCGCGCCCGGCAGCCGCGACCCGAAGCTGCTGGTCGAGCGCTACATGTTCTCGCAGCCGAACGGCATCTGTTTCAGTCCCGACGAAACGAAGCTCTATGTCAACGACACCGAACAGGCCAGCATCCGCGTGTTCGACGTCCGCCCTGATGGTACGTTGTCGAACGCACGCATTTTCGCGAGCGGCATCCGCGACACGATGAAGCCCGGCGTGCCCGACGGCATGAAATGCGACGCGCAAGGCAATGTCTGGGTGACGGCGCCGGGCGGCGTGTGGGTCTATGCGCCCGACGGCCGCCATATCGGCAAAGTCTCGATCCCCGAACTCAGCGCCAATCTGCATTGGGGCGGCGCTGATTGGCGGACGCTCTACGTCTGCGCAACCACCTCGGTCTACACGATCGAAGTCAAGGTCGGACCGCGCAGCGAACCATTCATGCACGCGCGCGCATCGGCCAGCGCCGTAGCGTCATCCAGGAGCGCATCTTCGACAGCGGCCGCGGCATCTGCGTCGTCCAGCGGCACCAACACCACCGACGACTTCAAGCTTGATGCCTCGCGCTGTGTGCTGATCATCCAGGACATGCAGAACGACGTGGTCATGGAGGGCGGTGCCTTCGCCAGTTCGGGCTCGCCCATCCACTGCCGCGAGCAGAACGCGATTGCCAACGCCCTCCGTCTCGCCGAGCATTGCCGGCGGGTTGGCGTGCCTGTCATCCACGTCTGGTTTTCGCGGCGCGCGGACGGCCGGGATCTGACGCTGAATGCGCCGCTGTTTGAAGGCACCGCGGATGCCAATGCCCTGGTAGCAGGCACCTGGGGCGCCGAGCCGGTGCCCGGGCTCGAGGCCCAGCCGGGCGATCACATCATCCGCAAGACCCGCATGAGCGCCTGGGAGGGCACCAACCTCGAGACGATCCTGCGCGCCGAGGGCCGCGACATCATAATCGAGACCGGCGCCTGGACCAACATGTCCGTCGAACACACGGCGCGCACGGGCGCCGACAAAGGCTTCGTAATGATCATACCCGAAGACGGCTGCTCGACCATGAACGCCGACTGGCATCGCGCATCGATCGACTACGCCATGACCAACGTCGCCCTGGTTACGAAGGTCGATGCGGTTATTGCCGCGCTTGGCTGAGTGTGTCGCACCATCCTCACCAAATCAGGCACCAGATCCGGCGACCTTCAGGGCACTGTCTTGACAAGGGTGTCAGCGATTTCGGCGGCCTCTCCCATGAACTTCGTCACGGCGGTTTGGGCTGAGGGCGTACAGGTTTGGTACGTGCGGCTGTAGCTGCGATAGCCATTGTTGAAGGAGCGGGTCAGCCGGGCCTTGCGCAAGGCCGAACTGCCCTCGGCGTCAAGCAACTCCCGCATCCGCTCGCGCCACAGCTGACCGTCCGTACCGCCACACAATTCACGCAGGAAATGCACGGCGCCGAGGATCTCGGAGAGCCGCAGAAGCTTTTCGTCGTAAGGCTTGTTCTCAAGCGATTGCGGCGTCTGCGCAGACGCCGTAGCAACGAGCAGCGCGACGGCAGCCAAAGCGCTCAACAGCCGCACTGATCTCGGCCGCATAGATCTCGGCATGACGGATCCTTTGGAAGACGAACCGACCAAACACCGGCAAGACGAAGACAGACCCAAACGGGCGCCACTAAGGCGCGCTCAACGGGTCGATACAAAAGCGGCCAGAGTGAAACCAACCGCACACACAGTGAGCGCCACGGCCAGCGCGATCTCGCCGCGATTGACCCGGGCCCTATCGCGCGTCGGGACCAGCGGCACGTCACGCTTTGGCAGTGTCGGTGTCTGCTGCGGTGCGTTCAACATGCATCGGAGAGTAGCGTCGGTTCCGCGCCAGAAACCACTCCACCAAAAGCCGCGCGACAGTTGAGCACATTGTGCAGATCTGCCGCGCGTTTGCCGCATTTCGTCAGCGACACAAGGTGGCTTGAACCACGCACACTTGGCCAAGGCCGCCGGCCTTGCAGCTCGACTTCAGGTTCTTGACCGTCATGCCGGGCGCATTGCCGACCGCCTGCTTCGACCCCATCATGGCGCTCCAGACACCCCAATCGGTCGCCTGCAACACGGCTTCCCAGGCCTGGAATTTTGCGCCATCGACGGTCGAGTTCGTGCCTTCGCCGGCCTTGTTGACGCAGGTTGCGCCCTTTGCCTGAGCCTGTGCGCCGGTCGAGGCCAACGCCAGCATCAGGGCTGCGGCTGATATACCAATAAGGGTCTTCATCGTGATCTCCGGGCAATAGCGGGCATCATCCGTCCCGCACGCATTAACCCTATCTCACGAAGCCCCAGGCCCTGCCAACGTCCCCATCACGCGCCCCGGACTTATCCCCTGACCGTTGCAGGTCCGACACGGCTGGCCCGAGATCGGCTAATTGCCTGGACAGTGCCGCCGCTGGGCGGTTGATATCCAGGACATCAAGTTGAGGAGCACCCCGTGACGCAAGATCTAATCGAGACGTTCGGCGACGGCATTGCCACACTGACGATGAACCGTCCGGAGGCGCGCAATGCCTTGACCCGGGTCATGTTCGCCGCGCTCGCCGAAGCGCTGCCACGGCTCGCCAGTGATTCGGCCGTGCGGCTGGTTGTGCTCACCGGTGCCGGCAATGCCTTCTGTTCGGGCGGAGACGTCAAAGCTTTTGCCAGGCTGGCGGCGGGGGCACCTGCAACGCAGTCGTTTGACGAGAGAGTGACGGACCTGCGCCACCGCATGGACGTCAGCCGGATGCTGCATGAGATGCCCAAGCCGACACTGGCTGTCATTCCGGGCCCGGCGGCAGGTGCCGGCCTTTCGTTGGCCTTGGCATGCGACATGAGGATTGCGGCCGACGACGCCAAGCTGACAACGGCATTCTCAAAGATTGGCTTATCCGGCGACTTGGGCGGCAGCTATTTTCTGAACTATCTCGTCGGTGCCGCAAAGGCGCGTGAATTATACTTCACCGGCGCTGTCGTGCGTGGCGACGAAGCGGCAAAAATCGGCATGGTCAACCGCGCCGTGCCCGCGGCTCAACTCGCCGACGCCGCGCACACCTGGGCGACCGAGTTGGCCGCGCTGCCGACCGTTGCGGTGGGCTACATGAAGCGCAATCTGAATACGGGTCTCCGCGGGTCGCTCTCCGACGTGCTGGACGCCGAAGCGATCCACATGATCCGTACGTTCGAGACCAGCGACCACAAGGCGGCGATAACCGCTTTCGTGGAAAAGCGCGCGCCGGTCTTCAAGGGGCAGTAGTTCAGGCGGCGAGCAGATCCAGAACCCAGCGCAGAACGAGCGCGCCGCCGCTCCGGCAACGCAACAGCGGCCAGCTCTCGCCCGCCTACGCCACCGTCAGCTTTTGCAGTGACACGAGATCCTTGATGCCCTTGCGGGCGAGGCCCATCAGCGCGTCGAACTGCTCCTGGCTGAACGGCTTGCCCTCCGCAGTGCCCTGCACCTCGACGATACCGCCCGAGCCGGTCATGACGAAGTTGGCGTCCGCATCGGCGTCGCTGTCCTCGGGGTAGTCGAGGTCGAGCACGGGCGTGCCCTTGTAGAGCCCTGCGGAGACGGCTGCGATGTTGTCGCGCAACACGCCGTCACGCACCATCTCGCGCGCCTTCATCCACTGGATGCAGTCGTGCAAGGCAACCCACGCGCCGGTGATGGCCGCCGTGCGCGTGCCGCCGTCGGCCTGCAGGACGTCGCAGTCAACCGAGATCTGCTTTTCGCCAAGCGCCTTCAGGTCAACGACCGCACGCAGCGAGCGGCCGATCAGACGTTGAATTTCCTGTGTGCGGCCAGAGGGATGCCCTGACGTGACTTCACGACGCGTGCGCTCATGCGTGGCGCGCGGCAGCATGGCATATTCAGCTGTCACCCAGCCCCGACCCTGGCCTTTGAGCCACGGCGGAATGCGTTCTTCGAGGCTCGCGGTGCACAGCACATGCGTGTTGCCGAACTTGATCAGGCACGAGCCCTCGGCATGCATCGACACGCCCCGCTCGAAAGAGACGCGACGCAATTCGTCAGGCTGGCGCTTGGAGGGACGCATGAGCAGATCTGCTTTTTTGGGAGTGTCGAAGCTGGTCCGCAGCCCTTACGTCGCTTCGCGCGACCCGGCAACGTCGAAGTGCGCGCGGGGCTGGCGGGCTTGCCCCGTCCGTCACGGCCGTCACGGGGGGGCAGAGGGGGGCGTCTGCTGGCTCAAGCGCGGGATCGCATCTCGGTGCTGATATACACGAGCGGCTGTCGACGGCGCACATCTGCAAGCTCACCGGCCATCGGTAAGCACGGCCGCTATCGGGGGTATTGCGTCGGCAGTGTCGCTCGTACCACTTTCGGCGACGGCTCGATGCCGGCCGGTCGGTATCGGAGCAATCCGACCGTCAAAACGGTGGCCCGTGTCGCAAATGACCCCGACCGGACGAAGTGCCGGTGTGCAACTGATGTGTTGCGGAAGTGCCGACCGTACGATGTACTATCGTGAGTACCACGTGCGAGACCCGAGGTGTGCTTCAAGCCTACTTCCAGACACGCGCATTCTTTTTGCGGTATTTCTCATCCGGCTCGTGGGACACGAGCGCCATGGCGGCGACCTTGACTGTCGGGTCAGCTGTCGCGTCGAAAAGCTTGCGTAGTGTGCAATGGATGTCGTAGCGCACCAGCGTGCCGTTTTTCTCAGTGGTAGTCGCAGTGGCAGCGGACCGATCGCTCAGCCTGGCCAGCAGGAGTTTGCGCATCTGTGCGTCGGCCTGACCGATGCGCCACATCGAAAGCAGGATATGCCGTGCGGTGACGAAGCGCTCGTCTTGTGTTGCCTTGACGAGCTTATCCAAGTCACGCTTGACGACGGCCGCCGATGCGTATGGCGCGAGTCCGCATAGGGTCTGCCCCGCGATCGACCGGACACGGTTGTCCTGGTGCTTGAGTAGCGGAACGAGCTGCGGCCATGCCTCGTCGGCCCAACCTATTCCACCATCAACAAACTGCTGCAGCTGCTGATAGCTCTCACCTTGAGATGCGCGATCACCCGATGCCAGTCGGGTGATGGCTGTTGCGACGCCGGGTGGGATCGAAGTGCGCGCCATCGCGTCTCCTTAGTGCTTCTGTGCGATTTGGATCAGATTGCCGCAGGTATCCTGAAACACCGCGGTCGTGACGGGTCCCATGACCACTGGCGGCTGCGTGAACGTAACGCCCAACTTGCTCAGACGTGCGTACTCTGCATGTGCGTCGTCGATGCCGAATGACGTGCAGGGGATTCCATCTTCGACCAGGGCCGCCTTAAACGGTTTGGCTGCGGGGTGCTCGTCTGGCTCCAGCAAGAGCTCGACGCCATCTGGGCTATCGGGGGACACGAGTGTCAGCCAGCGATGCGCGCCCATCGGAACATCATGTTTCAATTTGAATCCGAGGATGTCGCGATAGAAGCGAAGTGCCTTCTCTTGATCATCGACCATAATGCTTGTTACGACGATTTTCATTGCGGCGCCTTCTCCGTTTGCTGTTGCTCGATGAACGACCTCAGCCACAGCTTCCAGGCCAGATCGATCGGTTTGCGGTTCAAGAAGTGATGCTTGCTGCGCCAGCGCCATTCGATCCGCACAAGCTCGGCCGTTTCGAGCACGCCGAGATGCTTCGATAGAGCCTGCCGTGACAGGCCGGCGCTATGCCAGCTAATCAGCCGGACGTGCAGCTCGAACAGCGACTGCCCGTCGCGCTCGGCCAGCTCGTCCATCAGACGCCGGCGGATCGGATCCGACAGCGCGTGAAACAGGGCATCGAAATCCATCTGCCAACGATAGCCAGTTGATCACCTATCATGCAACCACTTTATTGCATGATAGAGCGCCGCTCGCAATGCGCAACCCGGCCGGACCGCACTTACATCAAGCAGGTGCTCTGCAAGGGCTCCAATCTCGGTGGGTCCGATCGCGATCAGCTGCCGTTGCGCCGGGGCACGGGACAGGGCAGGGCTGGGCAGTGTGTTATTAAGAACACGACGCGTCGGATCATCTTGCATCAGACATTGTCGGTATTGGCCCATCTCGACAACGCCCCTACGGTCGGTATCTGACCACAGCGACGATTGAGATGATCACGCCCGCCCCCGCCTGTCCAGCGCACGACGGGCCGAGGGTCCGCTGTCGGAGGTCGACCGGCCGTAGCTGCTCAATAATCTCGCCACGGATGATACCTGCGCCGCGACTTCCGCTAACTCCGCATGTCGCACGCCGCAGTACGATCCATGTGCGCTTGCCCTGGGCTGACCGAGAAGCACGCGGACACCCGCCCCCCCCCCCCGCTGCACGCGCGCGCCTCAAGGCGCGCTGGTGTCGCCGGCGCCGAGCGCGCGCTGCATCAGCACTGTGTCCAGCCAGCGGCCGTGTTTGAAGCCGACGGCATGGATGGTGCCCGAAAACGTGAAGCCGTTGCGCCGATGCAGGCCGATCGAGGCGTGTTGCGCGCTGTCGCCGATGACGGCGATCATCTGGCGATAGCCTGCCGCCTCGCACACGCGCAGCAACTCCGACAGCAGCGCCTGTCCGACGCCGCGACGCATCGCGTCGGGCGCGATGTAGATCGAATTCTCGACGGCGAAACGATAAGCCGGGCGCGGCCGATAGGCGTTGGCATAGGCGTAGCCGAGAACACGACCTTCGCCCTTGGCGACGAGGTATGGAAACCCGCCGCCTGTGATGGCCTCATAACGTTGGTGCATTTCAGCCAGCGATGGCGGTTCCAACTCGAAGCTGGCGGTGCCGTGCACAACGGCATCGGCGTAGATAGCTTGGATGGCCGCGATGTCGTGCGCCCCCGCACGTTGGATCACGAGATCGGCAGCGCTCATCGGCCGGGCTCACGACTGGCGCGCTCCTCAAGCGAGACATCGATCAGCTTCCAGCCAAAGCCCTGCTGGCCGAGGATGGCGATGATGCGGGCATTCAGAATGCGCGGATGCGACGCCTCGATGCGAAAGCGCGACGCGCTCTCGAAGAAGGCCCAACGGATGCGCCGCGGCGGCATCGGATCATCGGGATCTTCGAGGTCTGCCGGATCGCTGGCATCGACCGGCGGCTGTTTCGCGCCTGGAGCGGGTGGCGGCGGCAGGTCCTTTTGCAGGCGCTTGGCGTAAAATTCGCGCCCCGCCAGAATCCGCGACAGGTTCTTCGGTGTCACGATCCAGTCGATGCCTTTGTCGGCGATCGTCTCACCGACGGCACGCTTTAAGATGCCGCCAAGCCCTGTCGCAGCCTCGGCGTTGCCGCGCACCGCTTCGAGCACCTTCGGCTTCAAGTTGGTGCGCAACACCGGCCAATCCACGCGTGCCTCGAGGGCTGCGATGTCACGCGACTTCACCGCCTGGCGCAGCTGCCACGCCGCATACAGCGGCCAGGCGAGATACAGCAGGGCCAGGGCAAAAACCCCGAGCCCCGCCTTGATGACTGATCGTTTCATGCCGCTGCTCCGATGACGCGGTTGCGCCAAGCGGGCATCTTTTCCACCGTGGCGCACTCCCGGTGCAAGGCATGATTTACACAAGGCTGGTGCAAAAGCATGACCGAATTCTCACTGGCGCCGCGCCTCAGACATATTTTGGTAACACTTTCTGACGAAAACTGCGGGTCATATCGCAATCTGGCCTGAGCTTCTGTCTGGGCGCCGCCCGAGCTGAGCACTCGCCACACCAAAGGCGCCCGCGCACATGCCGATGAGCCGTTCCCTGAGGTCCCTGAAGCGCCCGCTGACCGTGCTGGCGCTTGCCGCAACGGGGTTGGCTGCCGTGCAATCGTTTGCCGTCGCTCAATCGTCACGGCCACGCGCCAATGACGCCTACAAGCCGGCCGACCAGGGGCCAGGCCTCGGCGTTCTGAACGGCGACGGCACGGCCGCTACGGCACCTGCCTATGGCAGCGGCGCGCCAGCTTATCAGTCGCCGCCGTCTTATGTCGGCGCACCGCCCGCCTACAGCACGCCGAGTGCGCCACCCACATATTCAGCAGCGCCGCCTTACGGCGCGCCAGCGCCATCCTATGTCGGCTCACCGCCTCCGTATGCACCGCCCTATGCCGGTTCCCAGTATCGCTCTGCGGCCGGTGCGCCGTCTCCGAGTGCACCAGCCTATGGCGCTCCATCTTCCGGCACACCGTCGTATGGCACACCGGCACAGTACAGCGGCCAGCCAAGTGGATACGGCGGCCAGCCCAGCAATGATGATGCCTACCGTCCGCCCGCAGGTGGCGGGTCAAGTGGTTATGGTGAGCCCTACACGCCACCGAGCGATGTGCAGCGCCCGGCCTATCGCAGCGACGCGCCACCGCCCTATCGCAGCCGCGACCATCGCCCGGATTCGACCTATTCCCCCGACGAAATCAAAGGCGCGGGTCACTCCCTGTTCGGCTCCATCAGTCAGGGGCTCGCCAACGCGATCGAGCACACGTTCAGCCGCTCCGGCCGCCCGAACGGCTACATCCTCGGCGAAGAAGGCGGCGGCGCGTTCATCGCTGGCGTGCGCTACGGTCAGGGGACGTTGTTCACCAAGGACGCTGGCTCTTTCCCGATCTACTGGCAGGGACCGTCGGTCGGTTTCGATGCGGGGGCGGCAGGTTCCAAGACCATGATCCTGGTCTATAATCTGCGTGACACGCGCGAGATCTATGATCGCTTTGGCGGCATCGACGGCTCGGCCTACGTGGTTGGCGGCGTTGGCGTAACGTTTGTCGGCAAGGACCACATCAAAATGGCGCCGATCCGCTCAGGCGTCGGCCTGCGCCTCGGTGCCAATGTCGGCTACTTGAAGTTCAGCCACAAGCCGACCTGGAACCCATTCTGATCACGACATGTCCTGTGCGCGTCATCGCAACAGAACAGAAACGCCGGATGTGCCACGCGGCATCTCCGGCGTTCTCGTACCCGCGGCCAAAATTTGTGACTGACCAATCCATCATCGTCATCCTGGAATGCCCGTCGCGCCGAGGCGCGACCGGCATGTCCGGGATCCTTACCTGTCGCCGTTGGGCACTCTTTCTATGCGGACGGAGGTAGATCCCGGTGATACGATTACGCGGGGCGCGTGATCGTATTCCGGGATGACGCCGTTGGATGTGATAGGTTAGAAATTTTGCTCGCCGGTATCATTTGGTCGCTCATGACTGTCGCGACCCGCGTTATGACGCCACTGGCACCCACGACCGCAGCCGCTCTGGCAACAGCGACAACACCTTGCGCCGCGTCTGTTGCCAGAAGGCCGACAACAGCAGCAGATTGCCAGCAATCAACAGCACGGCGAATGACACCGCAACCTTGCCGCCGTCGATGCGCGAGACGAGATACGTCATCGCTGCAATGGCGTAGATCAGCGCCGAGACCAGCATCGCACGGCGATCGATGACCACGGCAACGACGCCGAGCGCCACGTAGAGCGCGATCGCGATCAACGCGATCGGAATACCCAACTGGTCGCCGCCCCGCATGCCGGCGATATTGTAGCCACAAAGGACGAACACGGAATGTACGATCATCGGAGACGACAAGAGATGCAGCCAGAACGCTGTGTCGGCCTTGTCCGTGCGCCGCTCAAGGTCCTGCGCATCCCACCACATGGCAAAGGCAAACGTCGCCAAGCCCAGCATCAGCGCGAACACGAGCAGCACCTGCCCGCTGTTTGGAACCGTGTAGAGCACCAGGGCGTAGACAAACGACGCAGCCCCCGCGACAATAATCGCAATACCGATCGGCACCCGGAAGCGGGCCCAGAACGCCGCGCCAGCCGACATGGCAACGGCACTCGCGGCCAAAGAATGCATCAGGACATTGGGACCCGATTTGAACAACTCGGACGAGTTCAGCCCAAATGTGGTCATGACAAAGAGCGTCAGCGCGACCACAAATGTGACGTTGTAGACGATGCTCGGCAGCGCCATGCGGCGCTTCATCGTAAAGAATTCGGCCAACCCCCAGGCGGCGGCCGCAATCGCCAATGGCCCGGCAATGGTTCCTGCCGCCCCGAAGAACAACACGCTGGCAAGCACAACGAACACGTCGTTGAAGCTCGCAATCAGTTTGAAATTCTCCTCGTCAGCCGTTGGTATCGGCTGAGAAACGGCGCGCTTGCGGGCGCTTTCGCGGATGGCATCGGCGGCTTCGCGGCTCAAAGCGCCCGAGGCCACGGCAGCGTTCAGATCGTCTTCGCTGTACATCTTAAGGCTCCACACTGCGGTGGAAGTTTAACCGGTCCATCTTGAGATTTGATTGATGTCACCTCAAGTCGCGTCAGCCACTCTTGGCGATGGCCAATCCGCCAAACACCAGCACGGTGCCGAGCACACGTGCTGGATACAACCGTTCGCCCAGCATCAGAACGGCAAGACCGGCGGCGAACAGCACGCTGCTTTCGCGCAACGTCGCCACGGCAGCGATGGGCAGTTTCGTGCTGGCCCAAAGCGCGATGGCATAGGACGTGAACGCGAGTGCGCCGCTGCCCATGACGCCGCGCAGTCCGAGGTCGATGTCATTGAACAACGCACGGCCCCGCAGGATGAGACCGCAGGTGACGACCATGATACCTTCGCAAACAAAGAACAGGGTCGCATACCCGATGGCGTTGCCGGAACGGCGCTCGCGTGAGCAACCGGCCTTGACCACAGCGGGCGCGAACGGCTTGAGTGCCCCAGCAACACGATGGGGAAGCGCGTCCATGTACACCGGCAAGCACGTCAAGCTGCGACCACTGCAGCCAGCCTTCATCATGGCGCACTCGGGCGAAGCGGTGACCTACCAGGAACTTGAAGCCCGCGCGAACAAGCTCGCGCATTTGTTCCGCTCGCTCGGCCTGAAGCGGCTCGATCATTATGCGGTCTTCATGGAGAACAACGCGCGCTATATGGAGGCGTGCAGCGGCGGCGAACGCGCCGGGCTCTATTTCACCTGCGTGAACTCGTTCCTGACGCCAAGCGAGCTGGCTTACATCGTCAACAACTCGGAATCGCAGGTGCTGCTGACGTCGCGCGCTAAGCTCGATGTGGCGCGCGAGGCGATCAAGGATTGCCCACGCGTAAAACTCTGTGTCGTGATGGACGCCCCTGCAACCTGGGCAAGCGAGAGCGATCGCATCGTCGGCCTGCACGCAGCGACGGGCCATTTGCCGGAAACGCCGATTGCTGATGAAGCAGCTGGCACCGCTATGCTCTACTCGTCCGGCACAACCGGCAGGCCCAAGGGCATCCTCCGCCCGCTGCCGGAGCAGCCGCCGGTGCAGAACCTGCCGCTGTTCGATTTCCTGCACAAACTCTGGCACTACCGTGAGGGCATGATCTATCTGTCGCCCGCGCCGCTGTATCACTCAGCCCCGCAGGCGGCCGTGAACCTCGTTATTCGTTCCGGTGGCACAGCCATCATCATGGAAAACTTCGACCCCGAGCGGTATCTCGCGCTGGTCGAAATCTACAAGGTGACCCACACGCAACTCGTGCCGACCATGTTCTCGCGCATGCTGAAGCTGCCCGAAGCGGCGCGCCGTCGACACGATCTGTCCTCGCTCGAAATCGCGATCCACGCGGCTGCGCCCTGCCCCGTGCAGGTGAAAGAAGCGATGATCAACTGGTGGGGGCCGATCATCCACGAATACTACGGCGCCACGGAAGGGCTCGGCTTCACGGCCTGCAACAGCCCGGAATGGCTCGCCCACAAGGGCAGCGTCGGCAAGATCATGCTCGGCGACCTGCACATTCTCGATGACGACATGAAACCGTGCGCGGAAGGCGTGCCTGGCACCGTCTGGTTCAAGAGCGCGACGGAGTTTCAATACTTCAATGACACCGAAAAAACCAAAGAGTCCCGCTCACCCGATGGCACCATGAGCACCGTTGGCGACGTCGGCTATATCGACAAGGACCGCTTCCTGTATCTGACCGATCGCGCCACTTTCATGATCATTTCCGGCGGCGTGAACATCTACCCGCAGGAGTGCGAGAACTTGCTCATCACGCATCCCAAAGTCATGGACGCCGCCGTGTTCGGGGTGCCGAACGCCGATCTTGGCGAAGAAGTGAAAGCCGTAGTGCAACCCGTGGACGGCGTAACACCTGGGCCGGAATTGGCAGCCGAGTTGATCGCCTTCTGCGCGCAGCACCTGTCGAAGCAAAAGGTGCCGCGCTCGATCGAATTCGAACGGGAACTGCCGCGCCTGCCAACCGGCAAACTCTACAAGCGCCTGCTGCGGGATCGCTACTGGGGCAACAAGACCAGCCGGATCGTGTGACGGAGAACGTCGTCGAGGTCAATAAAATGGTTGGTGGTCGATCTCGGCAGCGAGGGCCAACGCGACGGACTCCCTCTCCCCGTAAAGCCCCGTAAAGAACGGGGAGAAGGAACCCGCCCGTCGTGTTGGTCAGCCGCAGGTTCTGCCGTCATGCCTCCGGCAGC
>JANMGQ010000250.1:0-5342 GCA_031374735.1 Hyphomicrobiaceae bacterium
GGTGCGTGGGCTCTGCGCCCCCCCGGCTAACCAATAATTTTGTTTGGTTGGTTCTAACAAAACCGCGGTGGGGGCGGGGGGGCCGCGCCCCCCCACGACGAGAAACGCATTCGACAGGCGGTCAGAGCCGTCGAGCGCGACAGGAGGCGCAGGATGAGTGGATCTCATCTTCTATTTCAACTTCTGATTGCGTATATCTAACGCACCCGGGTTAACGCCGCGTTAGCGTGCAGCTCGCTTTATTGGATCGCTCGGTTCTTGCGGGTTGAGCGGCCCTCGGCTAACAAATAAACAGTGCTCACAGGCCGTTCAAATCTGTGTTCACCGGAGCGTTCACTGAGCTGTTCAGCTGGATGGTACCGACCGAATCGCGGGCAGGATGGATCATCGGCATGGGGCGCAGATCAACGCATACGCCACAGCAGCTGCGAGAGCTCATTCTCGAAGCCGCCAAGGATATCATTGAAAGTGATGGGCTTTCTGGTCTATCAGCGCGTGAGATCGCGCGCCGGATCGGCTACTCGCCCGGCACGATCTACAACATGTATCAAAACCTCGACGATGTTGTGTTGCACGTTGAGGCCCGCATCTTGGACGAGTTGGAAGTTCGCCTCGCCAGCGTGTTCACAGACGGGGCTGGCCCCGAAACATTGCCATCTCTGGCGCGCGCTTATCTTGCATTCACGCACGAAAAACCGAAGCTCTGGAACCTGCTGTTCGAACACCACATGCCCGCGGACGCTGTGCTCCCCGAATGGTACCAGCAGAAACTCGAGGGGCTTCTCCGCCGCGTCGAGCAGGCACTTGCGCCGCTGTTTCCGCCTGGGCGCGAAGCCGACCGCCAGCGCGCCGCCCGCGTGCTCTGGGCTGGCGTGCACGGCATCACGTCGCTCTCGACGGCAGACAAGCTGTCGATTGTGACCACCGAAGCCGCCAGTCGCCTCATCGACGATCTCGTCGAGACCTACATTCGCGGTATCAAGGCCAAGATGGGCAGCGGTTGAGGTCCGGCAAGCCGGCATGAGCGTACCCGACACGATGAGCACTGCCCGCACTGTTCTGATCACCGGCGCTGCCAAGCGCCTTGGACGTACCCTTGCGCTCGATTTTGCCAAGGCTGGATGGCGCGTCGGCGTGCACTACGCGACGTCGCGCGCCGATGCCGACGACGTCGTTGATGAAATCACATCTGCTGGCGGAAGAGGGCTCGCAATACAGGCTGATCTTGCAGATGCTGCGGCTGTTGCCCTGCTGCTGCCGACCGTTGCACAAAGCCTGGGGCCCGTCAGCTGTCTCGTCAACAACGCATCGCTGTTCGTTTACGACGACATCACGACACTCGACGCTGCCCGTTGGGATGCGCACCACGCCGTGAACCTGCGCGCGCCCGTGCTTCTGGCCCAGGCGCTCGCGGCTCAGTTGCCGGCTGATGCCGACGGGCACATCGTCAACATCATCGACCAGCGCGTCTGGAAGCCGACCCCGCACTATTTTTCCTATGCGGCTTCGAAAGCGGGGCTGTGGGCCGTGACGCAAACACTTGCCCAGGCACTCGCACCGCGCATCCGCGTCAATGCCATAGGCCCTGGCCCGATGCTCCAGAGCGTGCACCAAAGGACCGAAGATTTTCTGGCGCAGTCGAAAGCCGTTCCGCTTGGCCGCGGCACATCGCCCGATGAGATCGCAGCCGCCATTCGGTTCATCCTGGCAAGCCCAGCCATGACGGGCCAGATGATTGCCCTCGATGGCGGCCAACACTTGGCCTGGGCAACGCCGGATATCGGCGATGGGCGGGGGTGATGGGGCACAAACGCTAACATAATAAATTTTCCGCGTCATTCCGGATCTGTCCGCGAAGCGGTCAACATATCGAGTGCTTCGCACACGCCCTGCGCTGGATCCCGGCTCGGCGGTCGGCCTGAAGGGGCCTCCCTTGGCCGGGATGACGGAAAATTTGGGCTATGTTAGCGCCAATGGGGTGATGTCGACGGTCCCGAACACTATGCAGACCGCTACGGTGCTCGACCGGAACGGCGTGGTGAAGAAGGAAACGTGCAACTACGGCAGCGTAAGCTCCGCCCGCACGAAATTCCGCAACTGCTGCCAGCGGCGATGGAGAACATCACGTCCCCAGGCGGTTGTGATCACCAGTCCAAGAACGAAGAACGTGTATCCAGCCGGCGCATCGATGATAGCATAGCCGAATGGCCCAGCGTCCTGTCCGTCACAACTGATCCGGCGAAACTGGGCCAGCCCTAAAGCCCCTAGATCCGAGAAGCGATCCAGAAAGAGCACCGCAGCGACGCCGAAGAACAACGATACAATCCGCCCACAGTCTATCGTGCCTGACTTTGATGAGGGCTAAGGCGGCCAGTGAGAGCATGACCAGGGACAGTGCTGAGGGTTTCAAGGAGGGACCGGCGATTGCCAAAGCTTACGCGAAGCGCTTCGCGTTCTAGGCCTCGAACGCGAGGTGGCTTGCGGCAAAAGTCATCGCGCAGGCGTTCGCCAAATCCCCAAACATCGACACTGCTGCAACGGCGCCGACGATTGCACCCACGTAAGTCGCACTACGGCTGTCGGTTAACCCGCGCATTCGGCTCGCGTCCTTGCTCGATCCCAGACATTGGACGCCAACACACCTACACCGCCGCCTGCGGGCGACGGTTGAGCTTGGCCGTCATCTGCTTTTCGCGGCGGCGCTGGACGGACGACGAGATCTTCATGCCCTCGCGATACTTGGCGACCGTGCGGCGTGCGATGTCGATGCCGATGGCGTGCAGCTTCTCGACCAGCTTGTCGTCTGACAGTATGTCATCGGGGCGTTCGGCGTCGATCATCGTCTTGATGCGGTGGCGAACCGCTTCTGACGACAGCTGGTCGCCGTCACTCTCGGAGGCGTTGATCGCCGAGGTGAAGAAGAATTTGAGCTCATAGATGCCGCGCGGCGTCGCCATGTACTTGTTGGACGTGACACGTGACACTGTACTCTCGTGCATGCCGATCTTGTCGGCGACGGTTTTCAGGTTCAGCGGTCGCATGTGCGTGACGCCATAGGTCAGGAAGCCGTCCTGCTGGCGCACGATCTCTTCGGCAACCCGCAGAATGGTGCGCGCGCGCTGGTCGAGCGATTTCACCAGCCAGTTGGCGCTCTGCAGGCACTCGGCGATGTACGTCTTGTCTTTTTCAGGCGCACCCTTCTTGGCGACCAGCGTGTGATACATGCGGTTGACCAGCACGCGCGGCAGCGTGTCAGAGTTGAGCTCTACAATCCAGGAGCCGTCACGTGCTGAGCGGACATGCACATCCGGCACGACCGGCTGCACATGGACTGAGCCGTATTCGAGACCGGGTTTCGGGTTGAGCTCCTTGATCTCCTGGATCATCTCCGAGAGTTCGTCGGCATCGACGCCAACGGCCTTGCGCAGCGCCGTGAGATTGTGCGTGGCCAGCAGACCGAGGTTATCGATCAGGCTCTCCATGATCGGATCGAACCGGTCCTGTTCTTTCAGCTGCAAGGTCAAGCACTCGCTCAGCGAGCGAGCGCCGACGCCCGTCGGCTCGAAGGATTGGATGGTACGGATGACGTGATCGACCATCGTCTGCGGCACCCCGAGCTTGTCGGCGAGGCCGGCATGGTCGCCCTGCAAGTAGCCAGCTTCGTCGATCATATCGATCAGATGCGTGCCAACGATCCGCTCGATCGGATTACGGATTGCGACGCCAAGCTGCTCTGTCAGATGATCATGCAGGGAGATGTCGGACGAAACATAGGCCTCTAGGTTGCTGCCCTCGTCGTCAAAACTGGTCGATGCACTCGGACGCAAGGTTTCCCAGCCCGAGGTCTGTCCTTCGCCGCTGTCGTTCATGCGGTCCGTCTTGGTCTCGTCAGGAAACAGGTTGTCATGGTCGGTGTCGAACGTTGCTGACACGCTTTCGCCCGTGGGGACCGACAGATCCAGTACCGGCGCTTCAATCGCCTCGGCGGCGGGCGCAACAGGCTCAACCGGGCCATCGGCAGCAGCCTCCCGCTCGAGCAGCGGGTTGCGCTCGAGTTCGCCCTCGACGAATTGGGCGAGTTCAAGATTCGAGAGTTGCAGCAACTTGATGGCCTGCTGCAGCTGAGGTGTCATCACCAGCTGCTGGCCTTGCCGCATCTCCAAACGGGTCTGAAGTGCCATGACCGAAACGTACTCCAACTCAGTTCCGGTGTGCAGCTATACTTGAGGGCCTTTAACCGAAGATGGCCGGATCAAAGATCGTGCCAACCTTTAGATGATATGCTTCACAAAGGGTTAGTCGTTGTGTCGCACGTAAGGTCGGTGCGTGTGATTCAATCGAAGGTGCAAGTGCGGGTCGGTGCAATCATGAGACCAAATGTTGCCGAAAGTGCACAGCAGTTGCATGAAAGTGGTGATATTCCCAGCGCCGTGCCCTGCCACCCTTTTGGCGTATTGCGTAACAGCGTTCAGAAATGGCATACCCTGTCCCGACAGATTGCCTGGACGCAGGCGCGTGATCCGTCCAACGACGCATGTGTCTCGTGAATTCGCGACACACGTGAACAGACGATTAACCGTACGGCGCTAAGACGTGCCTTGTCGCGCGATGCTGAGTTGAGCCGCGCCCTGGTAACGAGGAGCATACGATGGCCTTCAGAACTCTAGCAGTAGCGTCGCTCATGGCGGCCGCGGCTCTGATCGCGACACCCGCATCGGCCCAAGGCCTGTTCTTTGACTGGGGCGGCAACGAAACAGCTGGCGGCAGCGGCAAGCAGACGGTGGCTTTCCGCGGCGGCACGCCCGGCGAGATCGTCGTCAGCTTCGGCGACCGCCGTCTGTATTATGTGACCTCGCCTGGTCAGGCCATCAGCTACCCCATCGCCATACCGCGTGAGCAGAGCCGCTGGCAGGGCGTAACGAGCGTGACACAGAAGCGCGAAAACCCGAGCTGGACGCCGACCCCGACCATGCGTGCTGAAAATCCGCGCCTGCCCATGTGGGTACCCGGCGGCCACCCGCTGAACCCGCTTGGCGTGCGCGCGCTGTATCTCGGCTCCAGCATGTACCGCATCCACGGCACGGACGCGCCGTGGACCATCGGGTCTGCGGCTTCCAAGGGCTGCGTGCGCATGTACAACCAGGATGTGCTAGACCTTTACCCACGCGTCCGCCAAGGCGCCAAGGTGACTGTCACCTGGAACAAGTACACATCGTCGCCGATGGCCTCGAACTCGTACGCTCCCTCATCGCCGAGCGCCTATACGGATGGTACCTCGGCGGAACGCCCGAAGCGCACCTATTACCGCCCGATCACCTCGCGCCGCGCCAAACCAGCGACCG
>JANMGQ010000131.1:0-8111 GCA_031374735.1 Hyphomicrobiaceae bacterium
ACGGAGCTGGTTGCCATCATGTTGAAATGGCTCCGCACCCGAGTGACCGTCGCGCTCGTTCCGCGATGGGTGGCCGGGACAAGCCCGGCCATGACAGTGGGAGGGGAGGTCGTCAGTCAGAAATTTTGCTCGCCGGTATAAAACGGCAATGATCGGGTCTACGGTGGCGACGGCAACGATGGGGTGTTCGGCGGGAAAGGGGCAGATTTTGTCTTTGGCGGCAACGGCAGCGACTTCGTCGGCGGGATGGCGGTGACGATCGCATCTCCGGCGACGCCGGGGCGGACTATCGGGACCATCGGGACCGTGGAATCGGCTACGGTACGATAACTGGCGGTCAAGACGACGATGTTCTGACGGGCGGTTCCGGCATCCGAAACCCTCAACAAAAAGCGACGCGTCATTTGCTGCGCGATGGGTGGCAGGCACGTCGTGCTCCGCACGCAATGCGTGACGCCTGCCATGACACTTTGGGGTGTGGCGGCTGCGGTGTGAGGCTTCCGCAATTGCCCACACCACGTGGCCCCGCACGCAGCAAGCCTCTCGGCGACCGTCGATGGAGGCTGAGACAGTCGCCACCAGCCCGTGTTTGGCCGCTCGCGGGACTTGCGCTATACGGCACACAACGCGCGCCGGAGCATCGCTATGTACGCCCAAGCCCTGAACGCCAAAGACGAGATCACCAGCGGGCCGGAGGATGCCGACAAGCTCGTGCGCTTCCAGGCCAAGATCGACGCCGAGGACAAGGTCGAGCCAAACGACTGGATGCCGGCCGCCTACCGCAAGACTCTCCTGCGCCAGATCTCGCAGCATGCGCATTCCGAGATCATCGGCATGCAGCCGGAGGGCAACTGGCTGACGCGCGCGCCGTCGCTGAAACGCAAGGCTGCGCTGCTGGCCAAGATCCAGGACGAGGCGGGCCATGGGCTGTACCTCTACTCCGCGGCCGAGACGCTGGGCCAGTCGCGCGAGCAGTTCTCCGAGGCTCTGATCGAAGGGCGGGCCAAGTATTCCTCCATCTTCAACTACCCAACCTTGACCTGGGCCGATATAGGCGCGGTCGGCTGGCTGGTCGATGGCGCGGCGATCATGAACCAGATCCCGCTGTGCCGCTGTAGCTACGGCCCCTACGCGCGCGCCATGATCCGCGTGTGCAAGGAGGAGAGCTTCCACCAGCGCCAGGGCTTCGAGATCATGATGACGCTCGCGGGTGGAACGCCAGAGCAGAAAGTCATGGCCCAGGACGCGCTGAATCGCTGGTGGTGGCCGTGTCTCATGATGTTTGGCCCGACCGACAAAGACAGCATGCACTCGGCCGACACGACCAAGTGGAAGATCAAGCGCTTCTCCAACGACGATCTGCGCCAGAAGTTCATCGATGCGACCGTGCCGCAAGCGCAGCATCTCGGCCTGACGATCCCTGACAAGCACCTCAAATTCAACGAAGCGACCGGCCACTGGGAGACCGGTGAGATCGATTGGAGCGAGTTCAAGCGCGTGCTGGCGGGTGATGGCCCGTGCAACCGTCAGCGCCTGAAGACGCGCAAAACGGCGCATGAGTCCGGCGCCTGGGTCCGCGAAGCCGCGATGGCGTACGCCGCCAAGCAACGGAGTAAGGCGAAAGCGGCGTGACCGCATTGGCGGCCCGACTGCCGCAAAACCGTGCTGGTCGTTCCTGATTTTCGTGATCCCGTCCGCACGTGATTGTCGTGCCCACGATTGTCGCACGTTGCCCATTTCTTGGCTTTTCAATGTGGTGCACAACTAGGTCACTTCCCAGTTGCGCATTTGCGCCAATCAGGCGAACATCCCCTCACCTTCGATGACTGCCGCATGCCGGATGGTCCGAATGCAGACTGGTCCCATCCGGACTGTGGTCCCCGCGTGGCGCGGGATCGACATTCTGCGGGTGGTACCCCATCTGGTGGCTTGAAGATCACGCTCTCGCGACATTTGAGTTTCACCCTATGCTCGCCCCAATGTTTTGGCAGCTTGGGACAACACGGCGACGACTGAGGAGGCCTCCACATGGCGACCCCATCCGGCAACGACACCATCTTCGACTTGTTTGCGAAGTCCTACGACGGTAACAAGCAGTCCCGCATGCCGTTGCGTGACTATCTGGAGGCCTGCAAGTCTGATCCGACCATGTACGCCAGCGCATCCGAGCGCATGATCGCGGCCATCGGTGAGCCGGAGTTGATTGACACGGCCAAGGATCAGCGTCTCGGCCGCGTGTTCATGAACCGCACCGTCAAGGTCTATCCGGCGTTCAAGGACTTCTATGGCCTTGAAGAGACCATCGAGCGCATCGTCGGCTACTTCCGCCACGCGGCCCAGGGCCTCGAAGAACGCAAACAGATCCTCTACCTGCTCGGCCCCGTCGGCGGCGGTAAGTCGTCGCTCGCCGAACGATTGAAAGAACTGATGGAGAAGCGGCCGATCTACGTTCTTGCCACCAAGGACGAGGTCTCGCCGGTGTTCGAGAGCCCGCTCGGGCTGTTCGACCCGGTCACCATGGCCGACATGCTCCAGGACAAGTACGGCATCCCTAAGCGCATCCTGCCCGGCTTCATGAGCCCGTGGGCGGTCAAGCGCCTGGACGAGTTCGGCGGTGATATCTCCAAGTTCTCGGTCGCGATGATGTACCCCTCGCGCCTGCGCCAGATCTGCGTCGCGAAGACCGAGCCGGGTGACGAGAACAACCAGGACATCTCGGCCCTGGTCGGCAAGGTCGATATCCGCAAGCTCGAGCACTACGGCCAGAACGACGCCGATGCCTACTCGCACTCCGGTGGTCTGAACCGCACGACCCAGGGCCTCCTGGAGTTCGTCGAAATGTTCAAGGCGCCGCTGAAGATGCTGCACCCGTTGCTGACCGCAACGCAGGACCGCAGCTACGTCGGCACCGAGAACGTCGGCGCCATGCCGTACCAGGGCATCATTGTCGCACACTCCAACGAGAGTGAGTGGCAGAGCTTCCGGTCGAACAAGAACAACGAGGCCTTCCTCGATCGCATTTGCGTGATCACTGTGCCGTATTGCCTGCGCGTGATGGAAGAGCGCAAGATCTACGAGAAACTGCTCGCGTCGTCAGACCTCAAGAACGCCGCCTGTGCGCCGGGCACGCTTGAAATGCTCGCGCGCTTCTCGGTGCTTTCTCGCCTCAAGGAGCACGAGAACTCGCAGATCTTCTCCAAGATGCGCGTCTATGACGGTGAAAGCCTCAAGGATACAGACCCGCACGCCAAGACCATCCAGGAGTATCGCGACGCCGCTGGTGTGACCGAGGGCATGGACGGCGCCTCGACGCGCTTTGCCTATAAGGTGCTGTCGGGCACGTTCAACTTCGACAACACTGAAGTGGCGGCAGACCCCGTGCACCTGATGTTCATTCTGGAACAGGCGATCAAGCGCGAGCAGATGCCCGAGGAACAGGAGAGCCGCTACATCGAATTCCTCAAGGAGGAGCTCGCGCCGCGCTATGCCGAGTTCATAGGCAACGAGGTGCAGAAGGCCTATCTCGAAAGCTATCATGACTTCGGCCAGAACCTGTTCGACCGTTATGTGGCCTATGCTGACAGCTGGATCGAGGATCACGACTTCAAGGATCCCGACACTGGCCAGATCATGAGCCGGCAGGTGCTGGAACAGGAGCTATCGAAGATCGAGAAGCCGGCCGGCATCGCCAACCCGAAAGACTTCCGCTTCGAGGTGGTGAAGTTTGCGCTGCGCGCGCGTGCCAAGAATGCCGGCAAGAACCCGACCTGGACCAGCTACGAGAAGATCCGCGACGTCATCGAGCGGCGCATGTTCTCGCAGGTCGAGGATCTGCTGCCGGTCATCTCGTTCGGCAAGAAGCAGGACAACGAGACCGAGTCGAAGCACAACGAGTTCGTGCAACGCATGGTTTCGCGCGGCTACACCCCGCGCCAGGTCCGCCGCCTCGTCGAGTGGTACATGCGGGTGAAGAAGGCGAGCTGAGGCATGGCAGACGCGCAGCGGAAATCGATGACGGTCGAGGAGTTCCTTGAGTGGAATATCCTGCAAGACGAGCGGTATGAACTCGTCGACGGATTTCCCGTGCCGCTGCGCCCTCGCGTCGCCCCGAGAGGCATGGCGGGGACGACAGATCAGCACGATACGATCACGGTCAACCTGATTGCGGAACTCAAACAACAGCTCCGCAAATCCGGGTGCCGGCCCAAGACCGCTGATACGGCCGTGCGCACAAAGATCAAAAACGTGCGCCGGCCCGACGTGACGATCGAGTGTTCGCCGGTCCAGAAGGGATCGCTCAAAGCGCGCAATCCCGTCGCTGTATTCGAAGTGCTCTCACCGACGACACGCAAGATCGACCGCACGGTGAAGCTACAGGAATACTTGAAGCACCTCCGCACGATCGTGCACATCGACCCCGATGAATTGGACGTTGTCGTCTTTACCCGCAGCGCAAGTGGCGAGTGGGCCGACTCGCGGCTCGAATACGTCGACGATGTGTTGAGGCTGCCGGAGCTGAACGTCGCGATGCCGCTGCCCGCCCTATACGACGGCATGCCAGTCGTGGAGAAGGGGAAGCGGCCGGTCGAGTGATGGATGTCCAAACCGAACCTTACCGAACTCTGGTGTTGCTCGAAGAGTCGCTGTGGCGAGCCGAGACGCGTGGTGATCGTGCCCTGATGGACACACCTTTGCTGATGACTTCTTCGAGTTCGGCCGCTTAGGGCGGATCTGGATGCGGGACGAGATGCTGTTCGATGGTTGTCCTCGCATCGAGATCGTCTTGCCTCTGCCGAACTTGAAGATCATGATGCTCAACGAGCTGACGGCTCTGATCACGTATGACAGCATCGTCCAGTACGACACCCTGGAGCACGCCCACCGCAGTTCGATCTGGAGTCTGGCCGAGGGCCGGTGGCGTCTACGCTTTCACCAAGGCACGCCATTTCGATTGGTGGATTCTCCCTGAATCGCATGATTTTGCGGTAAGGTTGGCTCGGACGTTATGGTTCCTTTCGTTGTTCGGTACGTGCAAAGGGAGTGCTCATGTCGACGGTACTCGACCGCCCAGCTGACCTCTCCGGGCGTGACAACCCGGTTCTTCTGAAGCTCGTGGCGGCCATTCGCGCCGCCTACGGACCGCGCATTGAGCGGATTGTGCTGTTCGGCTCACGCGCGCGCGGCGATTTCGAGGACGGGGAGAGTGACTACGATGTCGCTGTGTTCATGCATGACCTCAGTGATCGGCAGAGGGAGATCGGTCGGTTGTGGGACATCGAATGCACTGTGGTGAAGTCGGATGATCCAATTTTTGAGGTCATTCCATTGCCAGCTGGCTCATGGGCCGATCGCACACCGTTTATGCACGACGTTCGCCATGAGGGGGTGGAACTGTGAAAGCGGACACGCGAGCGCATCTCGACCGAGCAAGCGAGTTCCTAGTCCGAGCTGACGGGGCACTCATTCAAATGACTCAGCAGCCGCTCATGGCGGCGGACGCGGCACGCAATGCCTACTATGCGGCATTCCATGCCGCGAAGGCTCTGATCTTCGAGCGGACTGGCGGAAATTCAAGAAAGCACGGTTCGGTACACCGCGCGTTCAAAGACGTTACCCTGAATGATCCACTGGTCGATTCCGCCCTGCGCGGATTTCTTGTAAAGTCATATGACTATAAGCGGAGTGGCGACTACGAAACCGGACCAGCCGCGCTTGTTAACACCACCGACGCCCGAGACGACGTCACCGAAGCCAAACGTTTCGTCTCCGTCGTCGCCGCTCTCCTGCCCTGACATCGCCGCGGAAGTGTCCTAGGCTCACCCCATGCAAATCGTCGACCGCCGTCTCAACCCGAAATCCAAGTCGCTCGGCAACCGCCAGCGCTTCCTTCGCCGTGCGCGCGGCGAAATCAAAGACGCCGTGAAGGACGCGCTCAAGAAGCGCAAGGTGTCGGAAGCCGAAGGCGGCGAGCGCGTCACCATACGATCGAAGAGCCTCCGCGAGCCGTCGTTCAATCACGGCAAGGCCGGCCAGCGCGATTTCGTGCTGCCCGGCAACGAGGAGTACGAAGTCGGCGACGCCATTCCAAAGCCGCAAGGCGGTGGAGGCGGGCGGGGCAATCAGGGCAGCCCCGATGGCGAGGGCCAGGACGAGTTCACCTTCTCGCTCAGCCGCGACGAGTTTCTCGACATCTTCTTCGAGGACTTGAAGTTGCCGAACCTCGTCAAGGTGAAGCTCAAGAATCTGAAATCGCCGAAGCCGCAGCGCGCGGGCTTCAGTGTCTCGGGCTCACCGAGCCGGCTCAATCCCGTCCGCACCCTGCGTAATTCGCTTGGCCGTCGCATCGCGCTGAAGCGCCCGACTGAAGACGAGATCAAGGCGCTGGAGGCCGAGCTTGCCGACGCCGAGGCCAAGTCACCAGTTGACGACAAGCTCATCACCGAGCTGAAAGCCAAGCTTGAGCGCAAGAAGCACCAGCGCCGCGTGGTTGCCTTCATCGACCCCATTGATCTGCGCTACAACCGCTTTGAACGCGTGCCACGGCCGACCACCCAGGCCGTCATGTTCTGCCTGATGGATGCGTCAGCCTCCATGACCGAGAGCCTCAAGGAACTCGCCAAGCGCTTTTTCATGCTGCTGCACGTGTTCCTATCGCGCCACTACAAGGAAGTGGACATCGTCTTTATCAGGCACACGTCGACGGCGGCGGTCGTCGATGAGGAGACGTTCTTCCGCGGCACCGAGACCGGCGGCACGGTCATCTCGTCAGCGCTTGAGGAAATGATGAAAGAGGTGCGCGCGCACTACTCGCCAGCCGACTGGAACATCTACGCGGCCCAGGCGTCGGACGGCGATAATTTCCACGAGGACATGGCGCGTTGCCTTGAGCTGCTGGATAAGGACATCCTGCCCATCACGCAGTACTTCGCCTATATCGAGACCGCTCACGGTGAGCGCTATGCTGACACGCTGCAGACGTCCGTTTGGAGTGGCTATAGCGAGATCGGCGAACGCGCGTCGAATTTTGCCATGCGCCGTGTGACCAGCCCGGAAGAGATCTTCCCTGTGTTCGCTGACCTGTTCAAGGCCAACGGCGTGGCGTGATGGGCAGTCGGCGGCCGCATCAGGTTCGCCGGAACATGACGGACAAATTGTTGGCCGGCATGGCTTCGATGACGGGCGCAGAGAAGCTGTGCTCGCTTGCCGACGCTGCGACAGCTTCGAGATCACGCACGCCCCAGTCTGGGTTTCTCGCTCGCAGATCCGCGTCGAACGCCTGATTGCTTGGCGCGGTGTGTGCGCCATCGCGCCGATACGGCCCGTAGAGATACAGCAGCCCGCCCTTGGGCAATATCGTTGCAGCGCTGCACATCAGCCCGGTGCACGCCGACCACGGCGCGATGTGGATCATGTTGATGCAGATCATCACGTCGGCGCGCTGCGCTGGCGGGGCACTGTTGGCCACATCGAGCAGCATGGCGGGCGCTACGTTTTTCAAGCCAAGATGCCCCGTCCACGCGTCAATGCTCGCGCGACAGTCGGCGTCTAGATCGCTCGGCTGAAATGTCAACTGGGGATAGGCGCCAGCAAAATGTGTGATGTGCTCGCCGCTCCCGCTCGCCACCTCGAGGACATGCCCACGGGCCGGCATATGCCGGCCCAACGTCTGCAAAATGACATCGCGATTGCGAGCAGCGGATGGGGCGAAGCGTCGGGTGTCATCTGTCATGGCGCGCACCTGAGACGAACCTATCCGGGGAGGTCAAGCCGATTGTTGGTGTCATACCAGCGAGCAAAATTTCTAACCGATCACATCCAACGGCGTCATCCCGGATATGCCGGTCGCGCCTCGGCGAGAACGGCATTCCGGGAGTTCGCCAGGCATGGCGCGGAGTGCCGCGAGGCACGTTTGGCCGGGATGGTATCCGGTCGATGACTTGGAGGTGGAAGTCCTCTGCGGGCCCTGGGTGTGATGCAGGGCGGGATAGAAACGCAGCGCATGGAGGGCACACCGCGTCGCGGCGAAGCGCGCCTCCGGCACGACGCGGACCGCTTTCCCCGCTGCTATCGAATATTCTGCTCGATGATCTCGACAAGGAACTGGAGAAACG
>JANMGQ010000135.1:0-6088 GCA_031374735.1 Hyphomicrobiaceae bacterium
ACGGAGCTGGTTGCCATCATGTTGAAATGGCTCCGCACCCGAGTGACCGTCGCGCTCGTTCCGCGATGGGTGGCCGGGACAAGCCCGGCCATGACAGTGGGAGGGGAGGTCGTCAGTCAGAAATTTTGCTCGCCGGTATGACGAGGTTTTGGTTCATGCTGTTGCCTTGGAGCGCGCTACGCAAGAATGTCCAGGGCTTCCGGAAACAGTCGCTGATAGGCCTCGCCGTAGGTCATGGCCTTGCCGCTGTTGCGGCCGCCCTGCACGCCGCGATTCAGCGCCACGCGGTGATAGTATTCCCACAGATGCTTTTGTGCCGCGAGCACCTGAAACGCCTTGTACTTCTGCTCCCAGACGTCGTCGATGTTCAGGATGACGTTCGGACGAAAGTTACACTGCTCGGGCTGATGGGGCTCAAACAGGAACATGGGAGGGGCCGCATAGCTGCGCGCCGGATCCGGCTTGTGGCCTGCGGCCTGCGCAATGACCCTTGCCTCCTGGGCAAAGTGCGCGGCCTGCGGATGGTCGAAGTTATAGGGGTCTTCCAGCGCGTGCGAGAGGACCCAGGCCGGCTTCAACTCGCGAAACACATCAATCGTGCGATCGAGCATCTCCGGCGTGGTGCGCAGCGGATAGTCGCCCGCATCGAAGAACTCGATCTCGGCGCCGAGAATGGCCGCCGCCCGCTCTGCTTCATCTCGCCGGCCAGCCTTGACGTCGGCCATGGATACGCCCGCCTTTTTCCAGGCGAACTGGCTCTCGCCGCGCTCGCCGTAGGACAGGCATAGGATCTTCACGCGATAGCCGCGCTTGGCATGCAGTGCGATGGCGCCGCCTGCGCGCCAGACGAAGTCTCCAGGGTGCGCGGTAATGACGAGGCCGGATTTTGGAGAGGTCATGGCAGCGTTTCCCTGGGCGCACCGTGCAAAGCAAAGAACCACCCAGGTGTCCCTGGGTGGTTCTCATGCATAGCGAAGTTCAGGCGTGTCTCAAGGCTTTTTGGCGGGAGCCGTGCCAGCAGGTGCCGCCGCGGGCGCAGGCGCCGCTCCGCCCTTCGGGGCCACTTTCTGCAAGTCCTGGTTCTGCTTGCGGTAGTCCTCGATCATCTTCTTGCGGTTCTCTTCGATCTGACCCATCAGCGCTTTGCGTGCTTCCGAGTAGGCCTTGTTGTCGGCCGGTGCGCCAGCGAGCGCTTCAGCGAAACCGTTCAGCGGGGCCGGGAAGGCGATCGGCGCGCCGTTGCCGTTGACGGCAAACACAATGATGCCAGCGCCACTCTGGATCTTCTTGATCACGTCTGCCGAGGCTTCCATCTCAGCCGTGCATCCGGCAGCGTGGCAGAGCGTGTAGGTGAGCTTCAGCGGCTCAAGCTTGCTGTCGTCGACCTTTTCGCCCTTCTGGATCGCATTCCACATATCGGGCGGATAGACGCCGACCTGCATGCCCGGAGGCAACGCCATGCCAAGCGGCAGCATGACCATGAAATGCTTCTTTTCGGCGCCCTCGATTTCACGGATCGCAGCCGACACGAGCACCATGCCCGAGGCGGCGTCGAGTCGCTCGTGGTGCGTCAGGCAGATGGCTTTGCTGGTTTGAATTTCCTTGCCGTCCTTATCCTGGCCGACGAAGGGCGCTTGCTCACACAGCTTCACCCACGACGGAGCGGCGGGCGCTGCGGCTGGCGCCGGTGCAGCTCCCTTGGCAGCAGGCGCCGCGCCAGGCTTTGGCTGCTGCGCGTTGGTTCCGCCGAAGGTGACCGCCAATGCGACCGCTGCTGCAGCGGACGTCCAAATATGCCGTTTCATCTCATCAGCCCTTTTGTCTGTCCGCAGATCAGCGGACTCATCCCCTGAGTTCAGTCCCCGTCGTCACGCCGGATCTTCAAACTGCGTTTGCACGTCGTCCTACGTTTTCACGTTCTACGTTTTCACGTCGCGTCCCAAAACGCATTCACGTCACAAGGCGCGCTGGTCGCACGGCACACCGGCGCACTGCATGTCGGCACCCGGAAGCGCCGTTCGTTAACGGCTCGATTGCGGCAATCCCGTGGCCTTATGATTTTCGGTCATAGTTGTACACCGGACACCTGCGCACCATAGGCAGACAGGCTCGGACGCGAGTTCACGGCTTCTTTGCCGCGGGCGCCGTCGTGGCTGGCACCGGTGCCGCTGGCGCTGCCGCGCTATCTGGCCGTGGCTTTGGTGCGATGGACTGAAGATCCTGGTTCTGCTTGCGAAACTCGTCGGCCATGGCTTTGCGGTTCTGGTTCAGCTGATCGAGGAACTTCTGGCGATCCTTGTCATAGACGGCCTTGTCGACGGGAGGGCCGGTGAGAGCTTCCGAAAAGCCCGTCAACGGTGCGGGGAAGGCCGTTGGGGCACCTCCGGCGTTGACGGCAAAGGCGATCAGACCGCCGCTGCCTTGCAGCTTCTTCAGCAACTCAGGCGTTGCGTCCAGCTCCGCACTGCAACCGCTCGGCAGGCACAGAGTGTAGCCGAGTTTCAGTGCCTCCATCTTGCTGATGTCCACTTCTGCACCCTTCTGGATCGCGGCCCACATATCGGGTGGATAAAGTCCGATCTGCACACCAGGTTGGATCGCCATGCCGAGCGGCAGCATGAGCATAAAGGCCTTCTTTTCGACGCCCTCGACCTCGCGGATGGCCACAGAGACCATCACGGTACCGGAACTCGCATCGAGGCGCTCATGATGCGTGTGGCAAATGCTGCGTTTGGTCTGGATCGGCTTTTTAGCGTCCTTCGGGTCAGGCTCATTGACGGTCACGGCTTCACAGACCTTGACCCAGATTGGGGCAGGTTTTGCAGCGGGCTGTTGCGCGCCAGCCTGTTGAACGTTTGGGACGCCGAGGGCCATGCCCAGGGACAGTGCTGCCGCGGATGCGCACAGGCGTGCTTTGTGTTTCATATGCGTTCCAACCCTCGTGTCTTGAATCTTTGTAGCGTTGCTGTGATCTGTTGCCCTCAACGCGTTGCGCTGTTCTGTATGCTCGATTGCGGCGGCGCCGTGGCCGAGGTTATGTGCACCTGTCGTCGCGTTGCCTGCAGAGCACATTTGCGACTGGCGCCATACAATCTGCCACAGCCTGTGTCACCGCTGACCTGGGCAGGGATTCGTGGTTCAAAATCGGGCTGAAGCTCGAGCTGAAGGTCGGGCGACGTCATGGGAACAGCGATGCTTGTACGCCTGCTGGGACTGATGGTCGCGATTGCGATCGGCTTGACTTCCGCCTCGGCCGAGCCACGTCACGGCATTGCCATGCATGGCGCGCCGAAGCATTCCGCTGGCATGACGGCGTTCCCCTATGTGAACGCTTTGGCGCCCAAGGGGGGGCGACTTTCACAGGGCATCCAAGGCACCTATGACAGCCTCAATCCGCTGATTGTGAAGGGCGAGTCGGCTTCTGGTGTGCGCGGCTATGTGTACGAGAGCCTGTTGATGCGCTCGGACGACGAGCCGTTCACACTCTATGGCTTGCTGGCTGAAAGCGTGGATGTACCGGATGACCGCGGGTCGGCGACATTTACGCTGCGCCGTGAAGCGCGCTTCTCCGACGGCAAGCCGGTGACCGTTGGCGATGTGTTGTTCTCGTTTCAATTGCTGCGGGACAAGGGGTGGCCGGGCAGTCTGTCGCGCGTGTCGGCCTTGGACATCGTCGGCGAGCGACAGGTGCGCTTTACGTTCAAGCCGGACGATGACGGCTCGATCAATCGCGAACTGCCGTTGATCATGGGCTTGATGGCGATTCTGCCGTCACATGCCATCGATCGGGAGACATTCGACCAGACCACATTGACGCCCCCGATCGGGTCCGGCCCCTACATCATCTCGCGCGTGGACCCGGGCCGGCTGCTGATCTTCACGCGCAACGCGGATTGGTGGGCGAAGGATCTGCCCATCGCGCGCGGGCGGTATAATTTCGACGAGATCCGGCACGAATATTTCCGCGATCCGACGGCTCTGTTTGAGGCTTTCAAGACGGGCGCGCTCGACGTCTACGAAGATGTGGATCCGGTGCGCTGGGCCAATGGCTATGACATCCCAGCCGTGCGCGAGGGGCGCATCGTCAAACGCGAATTTGCCACGCGGCTGCCGGCGGGCATGTCGGCCCTGGTCTTCAACACCCGGCGTGCGCCCTTCGACGACATTCGCGTGCGCCGCGCCCTGACCTTGCTGTTCGACGCCACCTGGATCAATCGCAATCTCTATGTCAGCATGTTCAAGCGCACGGAAAGCTTCTTTGAACGGTCAGATTTGTCTTCGTTCGGCCGCCCGGCCGATGCGCGCGAGAGGGCATTGTTGGCGGCGTTCCCCGATGCGGTGACACCAGACATCCTCAACGGAACCGCAAAGCTCCCCGAGACGGACGGCAGCGGCAACATGCGTGCCCAACAGCGCGCGGCCCTCGCGCTGCTGACCGAAGCCGGATACGGCGTTCAGGGACAGCGCCTCGTGCACAAGGACACGCGCAAACCGCTCACCTTCGAAATGCTGGCCGACAAGCGCGGGCAGGAACGTCTCGTCAATGCCTTTGGCCGCGTGCTCGACCAGATCGGTATCACCCTGGAGTTCAAGCTGGTCGAGAGCTCACAATATGAGTTCCGTCTGAAGAACTCGAACTTCGACATGCTGCAAACGCACTGGCCCGCGTCGTTGTCGCCGGGGGTCGAACAGATCAACCGCTTCGGCAGTCTGTCTGCTGACCGGCCGAACACGCGCAACTATGCCGGCGTGAAGTCCGCGGCGGCCGACGCCATGATCCGAGCCCTTCTGGCAGCGCGAGAACGCGACGACTTTACGTCGGCCGTCCGCGCCTATGATCGCGTGCTGCGCTCGGGATCCTATGTGCTGCCACTGTTTCATCTGCCAAAGCTCTGGGTCGCCCACAGCACACGCCTGAAAGGCCCCGACCAAAGCATCACGAACAGCGGCTATAATCTTGATGCGTGGTGGACCGAGTGACTGGAGGGCGCTCCCTCTCTCGTGACGCGTGACACGCCGACGCTAAAGTCGCCACAGCCTGATACCAGCGAGCAGAAAATTGACCCACCCAACCACTCAGCGTCATCGCGGAATACGATCACGCGTCCCGCGGGATCGTGTATCCGGGACCACCGTCCGTAAAGCACGAGTGCCAATCCGCGAGAGGTAAGGATTCCGGATATGCCCGCCGCGCCTCGGCGCGACTGGCATTCCGGCATGACGATGATGGAATTCGTCAGTCAAAAATTCTGACTGCTGGTGTAGGACATAGGGTTCGCCATGCCGCATCTGATCGTCGAGTATTCGTCGAACCTCGAAACCGCCATCGATGTCGGGGCGTTGTTGCGTGCTGTACATGCGGCAGCGCTGGCAACGGGCGTGTTTCCGATCGGCGGACTTCGCACGCGGGCTGAGCGCCGCGAGCACTATGTGATTGCCGATGGGCATGCCGACAACGGCTTCATCCATGTGCAGGCGCGCATCGGCACAGGCCGGACGCCCGAGGTGCGCCAGAAGGCCGCCGAGCAGATCTTTGCGGCGCTGACGGACGCAACGGCCGACGCCTTCGCCACGCGTCCACTTGGTTTGACGTTGGAAATGGTCGAGATTGATCCTGTCGGTTCGCTGAAACACAACAATCTGCACGAGATCGTTGAGCAACGGCGGCGCGTGGCGGGCTGACACGCGATCGGGCCGAAGCGGGACGCCAAGACAGTGTGTTCGTCGCATCAGGAGCAATTCTAGAAAGAAACTCGACCCCGCGGTTACGTGGCTAGTGCATTGATCTGGCCTTCGTACCCGAGCGCTTGGAGTTTGGCGACGAGGCGCTTGATCTGGGCGGGTTTGGCGCGGCGTTCGAAGTGGTCGGCATCCCGGCCAAGGGAGCCCCTTCAGGCCGACCGCCGAGCCGGGATCCAGCGCAGGGCGTCTGCGAAGCACCCGATACATCGACCGCTTCGCGGACAGATCCGCTGGATTCCGGATCTGCGCGCGGCCAGAAGTGGCCGCGCTTGTCCGGAATGACGCGGAAAATTTGTTATGTTAGCGCGCATGCCCTCCCCCCGTTCTTTACGGGGAAAGGGCGCAT
>JANMGQ010000136.1:0-33254 GCA_031374735.1 Hyphomicrobiaceae bacterium
GCACATCGAACAGGCGGGCATTCCAGCGCTCATTCCGGTCGAGGCTTGTTACCTCGGTTGGCAGCAGTCGTTGGCGCAATTGGCGTTGGTCGTTGAGCCGCACAATCCGGAGTGAAACCGAGGCAAGGAGAGTGCCACCCAGTGACGCGGCGCCGCATATCTCTTGCCGATGCCCACATCGGTTGTTAGAAGTGGCTCGGCATGGCGTAGGCAGCTGCTAAGCTGACACCGGCGCACGGGACATCGGAGAAATCCGGTGCCCACATTTGACTTGCCGTTGGTTCCGAGTAGAAGCGAGCTTGGACACACAAGACATTGACGTGGAAACAAGTCTCCGGTGAATCCCACCAGATCGCGGGTGTAGCTCAATGGTAGAGCAGCAGCCTTCCAAGCTGAATACGAGGGTTCGATTCCCTTCACCCGCTCCAATAAAATCAATGCCTTACGCGCGCGGCGAATTTGGAGCTAACCAAAAGCTAGCGCATAGCTAACCTCAAAAATACCGATTTGTTCGCACTTAGCTCGCTCACAACGCCGGAGCTAAGTCCTCTGGCTATCCTATCTGAACGACGTTTATATCACGTATTCGGAAGCGGCGTGTGCGTTTGGGGTGTACCCTGGCCGGCACGAAGGGCCGGCCATGACCGCGTGGGGTGATTGCAAGTCAATAATTCGCGCTACTGAGATTGGACAACTCGATCAGCCGCGTTTGCGCGGCTTTGCCCCGGCCTGCTTGCGGCCATACAACTCCAGTCGATGGCGGACAATGTCGTAGCCGAGTTCCGCCGCGATCTCGGCCTGCAGCTTTTCGATCCGCTCCGATTGAAATTCGATCACCCGCCCCGTGTCGATGTCGATCAAATGATCATGGTGCTCGGCGTCGGCATTTTCAAAGCGCGCGCGCCCCTCGGCAAAGGCCAGGCGCTGAACGACGCCGCGCTCTTCGAGCAGGCGTAATGTGCGGTACACGGTTGACAGCGACACGCTGCTGTCGACGATTGTTGCGCGACGATAAAGCTCGGTTGCATCGGGATGATCGGTGGCCTCAGCCAGCACGGTCAGCAACACGCGGCGCTGCACAGTCATGCGCACACCTGCCGCCTTCAGGTCGGATGAAAAGCGAGCAAAGCGGGCCGCCGGTGTTGTCATGCGCGCGGTTTATGTCAGTTGACACGCATGTGCAAGAACGGCGTTTCCGGCGCCACTACGACCCGCGATAGGTCGAGTAGGTCCACGGCGTGACCAGCAGGGGCACATGATAATGCCCCTCCGGTTCGGCGATGGCGAAACGGATTGGTATCACATCGAGGAACGGCGGCTTGGCGAGTTCGACACCCAAATTGCGGAAGTAGCTGCCCATGTGGAAGGTCAGTTCATAGGTGCCGATGCGCAGCGGCACACCGGCGCTGAGAGGCTGGTCCGTGCGGCCATCGCTGTTGGTGGTCGTGGTCACGAGGATGCTGCGCGCGCTGGCGCCGATTTCGGACAGAACGACCTGGACGCCTTTGGCCGGCTTTCCATGCAGTGTGTCGAGCACATGCGTCGACAGGCGGCCCATGATCTTTGGCATACCGGGGCCGTCGACCTTGGCGGCCAGTCGCAGGCGGGTGATGTGGCCGATTTCGGTGATGGCTGTGTGCCACTCGGTATCGGAGGCATGGCCGAGGCGCGCTTCAAAATGCGCAAGAATCGAATCGCGTGTGTGGCGGCGCACGCAGATGACAAAGGGAATGTCATGCTTCTGCCGGTAGGCTGCATTCAGCATTTGGAAACGCGAATACTCGCCGTCTGAGAGGCGGTCGAGGCCGAGCGAACCTTGCTCCGCCTGGCTGTCGATTGTCATGTCGACGCGTTTCACCTTGGAGCCGAGTTCCGGATGCGCCCGGATGAACGCAAGACGCGTCTCAAGCGCCGCCGCTTCAACCCCATCCATCATGGCGTCATGCAGCGCCGCAACAGTCGCGAACGGCCGCTCGGCCGCCGCAAGTTGCGCCACCCACGGCGCATGTTCGAACACATCGCCGAGGGCCTCGACAAACGCGGCCTCGGACATCGCATTCAGCGTATCGAGCGTCAGCATCAACCACTCGTCCCTTTGCGGATCGGCTCGACGTATTTGAGGTCCATGTCCCAGGGGAAATAGATCCACGTGTCCTGCGACACTTCCGTGATGAAGGTGTGGATCAACGGCGCACCCTTCGGCTTGGCGTAGACAGCCGCGTAGTGTGCGTTCGGCAAGATCTCGCGGACCATGCGGACGGTGGCGCCCGTGTCGGTGAGGTCGTCGATGACCAGGATGCCTTTGCCTTTGCCGTCCCCGATGGCCTGGATGGCGGGCGCGATGGGCTTCAACACCTGCAGGTCGCCCTGGCTCTTGTAGTCATGATAGCTCGCGATGCAGACGCTCTCGATGATGCGCGTGCCGAGTTCGCGCGCGACGATCGCTGCTGGCACCAGGCCGCCGCGCGTGATGCACACGATGGCCTCGAACGGTTTGCCGTCAGATCCCTTGTCGGCGAGCCGCCAGGCGAGGGCGCGGCAATCGCGATGGAACTGGTCCCACGACACGGGAAAGGCTTTGGGGTTGGACATCGGCAGTCTCGCTCACTCAAGTGTCACGGGTCGCGGCTGACTATCGCGGCCAACGGGCGGGCGCAATGCGTGTGCACGATTAAGAGGCGCCGAGGCCACGGAATAGGAACGTCTTGCCGCTCTTGTAGTCGTAGCTTGGATCTTCCCAGGCGATCATCTTACCAGGATTGAGCAGGCCCCTCGGGTCGGCTTCACGCTTGAACGCCAGTTGCACCTCGTCGGTCTGTTTCATGCCGCCTTCTTCGAGCGTGTAGCGATGCGGGTTGAAGATCGGCGCGCCCATGTCCTCATGGATCTTGATGATCTCCTCCAGTCGCGCTTCGCTTGTAAAGCGCACCAGCGGCAGGCCAAAGGCGGTCACCTTGCCATCGAAGCGCACGAATTCGAGATGCGCCGGCACTTCGTCGCCAAAGTGCGCGTGGATCTTGTCGACCAGCGAAACCACGTTCGGGAACGGATACAGCACTTGCAGATAGGTGATGCTTGGGTCGACGCGCAGCGCGCGCAAGGTCGTGTGGTTCCAGCCGAGTTCGTAGACCGGCGGCAGGCCCTTCGCCTCGTCTTCGCTCAGGCGATCCGAACGCATCACCAGCTCCGCGCCTTTGTGCGTGCGGGTAAAGGCCAGCATGGCATCAACGGCGAAATCGGCGGCCATGACCGTCACCAGATGCTGGCCTGCGCGCAGAAACTTTTTGTGGCGATTGAAATACTGCTGGCCGATGGGCGCGGCGATGACGGCGAGTTGCTTCAGGGCGAGGCCATCCTGTTCGCCGAGCGCGTTGGCGCACTTTGTTGCGCCGTGCAGCGTGTCGAAGCCGACGATGACGTCCACCCAGGTGTAGGCCGGACCGAGCGGCACCTCCACTTCGGTGATGATGCCGTTGGTGCCGTAGGCGTGCGAGACCTTGTGCAGGTCTGTGCCCGTAAGTTCGAGCACGCGCGGCTCGGCTTCCATGGTCACGACCTTGAGGCGGATGATGTTGCCGTAGTCGCGCAGGCCGCCCCACTTGATCGAACCGACGCCGCCCGAGCCGCCTGCGATAAAGCCACCAAGCGAAGCCGTCTTGTATGTCGAGGGATGCAGTCGCAGTTCCTGCCCGTTTTGCTTCTTCGTCTCGATATCGATGTCGGCCAGGATCGCGCCGGGCTCCGTCACCACGCGGCCCCAGGCCACCTGCTTGACCTTGTTCATGCCCGAGAGATCCAGCACGACACCGCCGGACAACGGCATGGCTTGGCCGTAGTTGCCGGTGCCCGTACCACGCGGCGTCACGGGAATGGCCAGCGCGAAGCAGGCGCGCAGTGTTTCGATCACTTCCGCCTCGCTGGTCGGCGAGACGATCAGGTCCGCTGTTACGCCATCGAGCTGCCGCTTGAGCACGGGCGAATACCAATAGAAGTCGCGCGCCTTCATCTGCACGAGGGTCGCGTTGTCCTCGTGCTTGATAGCGCCGAGACGCGTTTTCAATGCGGCGATGTCATAGCGGAGCATGCGCGTGCGTTCCTTGAGCGACTGCCCGAGCTATAGCAGCGCGTTATGCTGCTGCGCAAAACGGTGGCTGAGCAGCTAAGCAGAGTTCGCTGAAGTGGTCTTCCCGGTTCAGCGATAAAACTCTGCGAAATCAAAGAATCCAAGCAGGCATTCGTTGGGCAACCAACGAATGCCTGCTTAGTCTAACCGCCGATGTCTGCCATGATGGTGCGCAGGACGGCTGCCGCGCGGTCGATGTCGGTTGCGTCGTTGTAGATGTGCGGCGCAAAGCGCAGGCGGCCGAGGCGGACGGCTCCATGAACGCCGTGCTTCGCCAGCGCCGCTCCGAGCTCTGGGGGCGTGCCCTTCGGGAAGCCCAGCGAGAGGATGTGCGGCGAGCGGTGGCGCTCGGGCGTGAGGGACACCGGCAGATCCTTCACAGCCTCGGCGAGGCGCATCGTTAGTGCGCGTGTATGGGCAGCGATCGTTGCGGGGCCGATGCTGTTGATGAGATCGAGGCTCGCCGCCGTCATCGGCATGGAGACGAAGTGATCGCGCTCGCCCATGTCGTAGCGGCGCGCGTCAGGCACGAAAGCGAGGTCCTTCAAGTAATGAGAATTCTCGGCCCTGACGTCACGGCGGCCATGGGCCGTTTGCTCCAAGGGCACACCGTTCTGCCGGCGCTTGGCGACGTAGAGGAAGGCGCGGCCATAGGGGCCAAGCAGCCACTTGTACGTTGGAAAGATAAGTGCATCGGGATCGAGCGCCTTCACGTCGACCGGCGTCACGCCGACGCCTTGCGTGGCGTCGACGACAAGCGCCGCACCCGCCTGTTTCATGGCGGCCGCAACGGGCATCATGTCGAGCAGCGCGCCATCGGACCAGTGCACGGATGAGATCGATGCGACAGCGAGCGGCGGCGCGCCCGCGCGTTCGATCGCGGAGAGCACTGCGCGCGTCCAATCGTGATCGGCCGGCATGGCAACAGTTTCGACAGCGAACCCTTGCTCGCCAGCGCGTGCGTGCCATTCGAGCACGGGCGAGGAGTGATCATCGCCGAGCACCAGCACGCGGCTGCCACGCGGCACGGGCAAGACTTTCGCCATGGTCGCGACGCCATAGCCGATGGAGGACACCAGCGCGACGTCGCTTTGGTCAGCGTTGATCAGCTTGGCCGCACCCGCCCGGACAGTTTCGTTCTGTTGCTCGATGAAGCCCGCCGGAAGCAACCACGGCTGCGCCTTGTTGCTCATGGCCGCGCGGCCTGCCTCCACCGTCACGCGCGGCAACGGGCTGTAGGAGGCCGCACTCAGATAGGCGACGTCGCGCGGGATATCGAACAGCGCGCGCCAGGGGCTGGGCATTGGCCGTCACTCCACAGCGGCTTCATGCGCCGGCAGGGCGCAGAATTTGTCGATAGATGTCCGCGAGGCTGAGGGAGAGCCCAAGCGTGGGGACGTGGATGATGCCGCTCGTGCCCACGACGTCGGCCGCCGTTGCCGGAAAACGGCCGTGTTCGTTGCGTTGCCAGACATAACAGTGCGGCGCATCTGGCTCGGCTATGATGTAAGTGTCGAGCGTTGCGATGGCGGTGTACTCAAATGCCTTCGTGATCTTGTCGCGCTTAACGGAGTCGGGCGAGAGCACTTCGACAATCAGCACGGGTCGCTCGGTCCACCGTGCTGCCAGATCAAACGGGAACGCCTCCACGACGGTATCGGGGTAGCGCACGGTGTCAGGCATATCGATGCCGCGGTCAGGTCCGTGAACGACCCAACGCTCTTCATCGATCTGGCGCGCAATATGATAAAAAAAGCGCCCGCCAACATAAGAGTGTCCCCCAGTGCCTCCGGGCATGTCGATGATCCTGCCGTGTTCGAACTCGAAACGGCTCTCCGGCTCCCGCGCCATGAAGGCGTGGAACTCGGCTTTCGTCAGCGATCGGACAAGGGTATCCTGAGCCATGTGCAACTCTATGGCGTGGCATGCAGCGGGTCAATGCAAAGTGTGAGTGGCTGCCTCGTCGTTACTCCGCCGCCCGCAGCGCTGGTGTCGGGCTTGGATTGCGCAGCTGAGCCAGCAGCACCTTCTCGCGTTCCCTGGCAAGCTCGTGGTTGCGCAGCTTCACGTGCCCGAAGCCTTTGACGTCGAGCGCCAGTTTGGCGAGATTGACGGCCGTCGCGTGGTTGGCCGGCGACAGCCGCTCGCCGATCTCGCCGAGCACGCCTTCATAGTTGACGATCATCTCGCGTTCGAGGCGGCGCTCGGCGGTGTAGCCGAACAGGTCGAACTTGCCGCCACGCAGGGATTTACCCTTCGCGAGCCAACCGAACACCGGCAATACCCAGGCGCCGAAGGTCATCTTCTTCGGCTCGCCGTTTTCCTTGTTCTTGCGTGCGAGAAGTGGCGGGGCCAGATGGAACTCCAGCTTGCCGTGCTCCGAGAACTGCGCGTCAAGCTGCGCCCTGAAGCTCGGCGATGAATAAAGCCGGCCGACCTCGTACTCGTCCTTGTAAGACATGAGTTTGTAGAGGCCTTTGGCGGCGGCTTCCGCGAGGCCCTTCATGCCCGCTGCCTTGGACTTCTCAAGCTCCGCGATGCGGCGCACCACCGTCTCGTAGCGCTTGGCATAGGCCGCATCCTGATAGTCCGTCAGCAGCCCCATGCGGTGCGCGACGATGCTCTCGAACGTCTCAAGCACGGACGGTGCCGTCGGTGTTGCATCGACCGCAACGAGTTTATCCAGCGCCGCGCGATCATGGGCTGCAAGGCGGCCCATGCGGAACGCGTTGCGGCTCATCTCGACAGACGCACCGTTGAGCTCGATGGCTTGTTCAATGGATTCGATCGAGACGGGGATGTGGCCGAGTTGGGCGGCATAGCCGACCATGAACATGTTGGACGCGATGCTGTCGCCGAACAGCTTCACGGCGTAGTGCTGCGCATCGATGGCCGCGACCGCACCCTTGCGCACGCGATCCTCGATGGAACGCGCCAACGCGCCACCGGGCAGTTTGTACTCGGCATTAAGCGTGAACATGGCGACGTTGGTTTCGTGCGGCGAATACACGACCGCTGTATGATCGGGACGGATGGTGTCGAGCACTTTGGCCGAGCCTGTCACGACGAGATCACAGCCGAGCACGAAGTCTGCTGTACCGGAGCCGGCGCGGATGGCGTGGATAGCCTCCGAGCGCTTGGCGATGCGCATATGGCAGGCAACCGCGCCGCCCTTCTGAGCGAGGCCGGCCATCTCGATACCGCCGAAGCCTTTGCCGTCGAGGTGAGCGGCTTGGCCGAGCACGGCCGCGATGGTGACCACACCCGTCCCGCCGACGCCAGTGACCAGCATCGTATAGGGCTTGTCATGCGCGGGCTGCTTGGGCGTCGGCAGCGACGCGAACAGCGCGACTGTCGCCGCATCCGGCGTCATGCCGGTCTTGGACTTGCGGATCTTCGGGCCGTGCACGGTCACGAACGACGGGCAGAAACCGTTGACGCAGGAGAAGTCCTTGTTGCACGCGGACTGGTCAATCGCGCGCTTGGTACCGAGCACGGTTTCCTTGGGCGAAACCGCAACGCAGTTCGACTTCTTCGAGCAATCGCCGCAGCCCTCGCACACATCCGTGTTGATGAGCACGCGCTTGTCGGGATCAGGGAATGTGCCGCGCTTGCGCCGGCGGCGCTTTTCGGCCGCACACGTCTGGTCGTAGACCAGCACTGTCACGCCTTCGATGTCGCGCAGGCGCTTCTGTACGGTCTGCAGCTCGTCGCGGTGGAAGATCTCGACGTTTGAGGGAATGCCGCTGTCGATGGGATACTTGTGCGGCTCGTCGCTGACAATGACGACCTTTTTGACATTCTCAGCGATCACCTGATTGACGATCATCGGCACAGAGAGACCGCCATCAAGATGCTGTCCACCGGTCATGGCGACGGCGTCGTTGTAGAGGATCTTGTAGGTGATGTTGACGCCGGCATTCACGGCAGCCCGGATCGCCAGCGAGCCTGAGTGCGTGTACGTGCCATCGCCAAGGTTCTGAAACACGTGCTTCGGCGTCACGAACGGCGCTTCGCCGAGCCAGTTGGAGCCCTCTCCGCCCATCTGTGTGAAGCCCTCGGTCGAGCGGTTCATCCAGTGGGCCATGAAGTGGCAGCCTATGCCGGCATAGGCGCGCGAGCCCTCAGGCACGACGGTGGAAGAATTGTGCGGACAGCCCGGGCAGAAGTATGGCAGGCGCGAGGCCGCCTCCGGCTTGACCGGCTCGTTGCCCTGCTGCTGCTTGAGCTTGGCAATGCGCGTCTTGACGCCTTCGACGCGCGGGCCATGGCAGTGCGTGATGATGCGTTCGCCTACCTTGAGCGCGATGTCGGTCGGGTCGAGCGCGCCTTTGGCGGGGAACAGCCAAGCCTTCTCGCTCTCGTCTTTCTTGCCGACGACGCGGGCGCGGAACTTGTCGTTGAACAGCTCCTCCTTGACCTGCACTTCGATGAGCGAACGCTTTTCTTCTACGACGATGATCAGATCAAGGCCTTCGGCGAAGGCCTTCAGCCCGTCCGTCTCCATCGGGTAGGGCATGGCGACCTTGTAGAGGCGCAGGCCGAGTTCATTGGCCGCCACTTCGTCGATGCCGAGCTCTTCCATGGCCTGGCGGACGTCGAGATAGCTCTTTCCGGTGCTGATGATGCCGATCTTCGGCTTGTCGCCACCGGAGCAGACGATCTTGTCGAGTCTGTTGGCCTTGGCATAGGCGAGAATGGCGTCACGCTTGTAGTCGTGCAGGCGCGCCTCCTTGGGCAGCATCTGATCGCCGAGACGGATGTTCAATCCGCCCTCGGGCATGACGAAGTCCGTGGGGATGACGGGGGTCACGCGATCCAAGCGGCCATCGACCGTCGCCGTGCTCTCGATGTTGTCCTTCACGCACTTCAATGACACCCAGACGCCGGCAAAGCGCGACATGGCGAAGCCGTGGATGCCGTAGTCGATCATTTCCTGGACGCCCGCCGGATTGAGCACCGGTATCATGTAGTCGACCATGGCGAATTCGGACTGGTGCGCCGAGGTCGAGCTTTCCGCCACGTGGTCGTCGCCGAGCAGCGCGACGACGCCGCCGAACTTCGCCGAGCCCGCGTGATTGGCATGACGGAACACATCGCCAGTGCGGTCGACGCCCGGCCCCTTGCCGTACCAGACGGCGAACACGCCCTGATACTTGGCTTCCTTCGGATATAGGCCGACTTGCTGTGATCCCCATACCGCCGTCGCCGCGAGATCCTCGTTCAGGCCGGATTTGAACTTGATGTGATTCTTTTCCAGCAGAGGCTGCAATCGCTCCAGCTGCCCCTCCAGACCGGCGATCGGCGAGCCGCGATAACCGCTGACGTAGCCAGCCGTGTTGAGCCCTGCCGCTTGATCCTTGGCGCGCTGCATCAACAGCAGGCGCGCGATCGCCTGGCTGCCGTTGAGCAACTGGTGGTCGATCGAGAGATCGAACTTGTCGGCGAGGCTGACCTTGGACGACTTCGCCATGAACGGCTCTCCGAGGATGTCCGTCGCCGGCCGAGCCGACGCGAAGCAGCAGACGATATATGGGAACTCAAACAGGCAACTGCAACTTAGGACAGTATTGCTGCCCTATTTAGGCGCAGTACGCAACAAACCTTACGTAGGCCTCACGGGGGCGCCACGCACGCCAGATTGATTGAACGGATAATTCTGTGCTGCAGTCGCGAACATGCTGCAGATGCGAATATGATGCGGCCTGCCGTGTAGCCACTGGCTGTGCGGGCTTGTTTGCGGATAGTCTGCTGCACACGCAGCCCCCAGGATCAGACCTTCATGACCGAGCAGACCTTCGACTACGTCATCGTTGGCGCGGGTTCTGCCGGCTGTGCCATTGCCAATCGGCTGTCGGAGGATGCGTCCGTCACTGTCGCGCTGCTTGAGGCGGGCGGGCCGGACCGCAACATGTGGATCCACATTCCCGCCGGCTACTACCGCAACATCCCGAACCCGAACGTGACGTGGCAGTTTCCGTCGGAGCCGGAGCCGCATCTCGACGGGCGTTCGATCAATCAGCCACGGGGCAAGGTGCTTGGTGGGTCGTCGTCGATCAACGGGCTGTTGTATCTGCGCGGGCAGGCACAGGACTATGACGTGTGGCGGCAGCTCGGCAACGTCGGCTGGTCGCATCAGGATGTGTTGCCGTATTTCAAGAAGGCTGAAGGCCAGGTCCGCGGAGGCGATGAGCATCACGGCGCCGATGGTCCGCTCGGGGTTGACGATGTGCGCATGGACAATCCGCTGTGCGAGGCGTTCGTCCAGAGCAGCCTGGCTGACGGCATTCCGTTCACGCGTGATTTCAACGGTGTGAGCCAGGAGGGCGTCGGCTATTTCCAGGTGACGAACAAACGTGGCCGGCGCTGCTCGTCAGCCGTCGCCTATCTGCACCCCGTGCGGGGACGGAAAAATCTATCCGTCATCACGCACGCCATGACCGAGCGTGTCGTGCTGGAGGGGCGTCGCGCGGTTGGGGTTGCAGCCAAGGTGAATGGCGTGCCGACGACAATTAAGGCACGGCACGAGGTGATCCTGTCCGCCGGTGCCTTCGGTTCACCGCAGATCCTGCAGCTGTCAGGCATCGGTCCGGGCGACGTGCTGAAACGCGCGGGCATAGATGTGAAACACGAGCTGCCCGGTGTTGGCGAAAATCTGCAGGACCATTTCCAGGCGCGGCTCATGTATGAGTGCAATGCCAAAGGCTCGATCAACGATGTCTGGCACTCGCGTTGGCTGCAGATCAAGGCGGGGCTCGAATACATCGCCTTCCAGCGCGGCATCCTGACGGTTGGTGCCGGTGTCGTCGGTGCCTTCATCAAATCGCATCCGAGCCTTGAGACGCCGGATCTGCAGATCCACTTCATCCCGCTCTCAGGCGAGGGCATCGGCCACGGCCTGCACCCGTTCCCAGGCGCTGTCGTCTCCATGTGCCAGCTCAGGCCCGACAGTCGTGGCCATGTGCGTGTCAAGACGGCCAATCCGGCAGACAAGCCAGCCATTCTCTACAATTACCTCGCCGCTGAAACCGATCGCCGCGTGATGCTGGAGAGCGTCAAGATTGCGCGGCGGATCGTGGCCCGTAAGCCGTTCGCAGATCTGATCGTGCGCGAGATCCAACCGGAAAAGACGGCGACGAGCGATGCCGACATCATGGCGTTCCTACGCCAGAAGGGCACGACGATTTTCCATCCCGTCGGCACCTGCAAGATGGGCAGCGACCCTGCGGCCGTCGTCGATGCGCGTTTGCGGGTCAAGGGCATTGACGGTTTGCGCGTCGCCGACGGCTCAGTCATGCCGACGCTCGTCTCGGGCAATACCAACGCGCCGATCATCATGATCGGCGAGAAGTGCGCCGACATGATCAAGGCCGACGCAAGAGTAGCGCAGGCGGCGTGAGACCACCGGTCAGAATTTGTGACTGACCAACCATCATGGTCATCCCGGAATGCCTGTCGCGCCGTGGCGCGGCAGGTATATCCGGGATCTTTACCTCTCGCGTTTAGGCACTCTTGCCATGCGTGCGGACGTAAAGATCCCGGATATGCGTTCGTCGCCAACGGCGATGAACGCATTCGGGGATGACGTCGTCGGATATGAGAGATCAGAGAGTTTTGCTCGCCGGTATCAATCCGCCTCGAACGTCGGCCCGCGAAAGGTGCGCACGGGACGGCCACGTTCGAGACTGTCGTGATTGGCCTGCCGTCGTTCCGCCTCGGCCAGCGCCGCCAGTTCAGCATCGCCTGCCATGAGGCCCGCGAGGCGCCGTACGGCGACCGACCTGTTCTGATGTTGCGAGCGGCCATCGCGCACAACGACGCTTTTGCCGCTCGGGACGTGGAGCGCGCGGATCGCGCTCTCCGTCTTGTTCTGGTGCTGGCCGCCTGGACCGCCGGCCCGCAGCGCCGAGAAGCGAATGTCCTCGGTGCGCAGCGCCTTCGGGGCTGCCGTCAGGGGAGCAAGACGCGTTGCGCCGATGAACCAGTTCTTGCGCCTGTGGTTCGGGCGTACCGAACTGGGGCACACCCACAGGATCGAGCCGGCCCAGGCCTTGGCCAAGAGTTCTGCCGCTGACGGATCGTCTTCGGCGGCCAGCAAGGCGAGGGCTGACGCCGGACCGTGCTCGCTGTCGCCGGAGGTCGAGATATCGCAGCCGACGCCAGCCTCTTCGGCCTCGATTGCAAGACGCTCGAGGGCGAGGCGCAGCGCAATGCGGCATTCGGCTGGGCCACGACCAGTTGTGAAGTGGAGGCGGATCATCTGTTGTCCTCCCCTTTGCGGCGTTCGCGGCGAAACTTGTCCCGTTCGCGCGCGCGGTCGCGGTGAGCGTGCACGGCCGTTGCCGCCTTCTTGAAAGTCACGAGCGGTTTGAATGTCGCGACGACAGTCACCAGCCCGAAACGTACGAGATCGTCGATGACATCGCCGATGGCCTTGTAGGCCGCGGGTGCCTCCTCGATCAGCAGATTGCGATCTTCGCACACGACAAAGCCGCCGTAGGGATTGCGCTCGAGTGCCTCGCGCTCCGAGCGCGTGCGGCCTGCGCGCCCGATCATGGACGTGCGGTCGTATTTGCGGCCGGCCCCGTGCGCGAGGGTTGCGAGCGCCTCGCGCGGCGCGCCGTCAACGGGTTTCACCAGATACGACAGCGTGCCGCGCGAACCCGGGATCGGCACGAGACCACGGTCGGCTGGCGCGGCGCCCTTGCGATGCAACACGCCCGCTGCTGTCACCTCGGCCATATTGTGGGCGAGGTCCGCAATGAGCGTGGCATCGGCCTTGAGTGCGTCAGCGGCACGGGTTGCGATGATCTGCCGATTGAGCTTGGCCCAGCCGACAGCGGCATCGTGGGCGGCCATGTAGGCGCGTCCATCGTCGGACTCCGGATCGAAATCGACGAGCCCGCCCGCGAGCAACCGTTCCAGAACGGCGTAACCCAGCCCGCGTGAGCCCGAATGCACGAGCACGAACGTTGCATCTCGATCGAGGCCGGCTGCCGCCGCAGCGTCCGCATCGACGATCTCGTCGATCGCCTGCACCTCGCAGAAGTGGTTGCCGCCACCAATAGTGCCGAGGCTGGCGTCGAAATCGGTGGCCGCAATGCCTGCGGCCTCTCGCAGTTGTGAGACGTTGCTGTCCCAGATGCCGTCGAGATCACGCATGGCTTCAGCCACCTTGTCTAGCCGCAGTTTGCGCGAGGCGAGGTCGAGCCGGTAAAGGCCCATGCCGCAGCCGATGTCCGAGCCGACGAGAGCTGGATGCACGCGCTTCGAGAGGATCGCACAGCCGGCAGGGCCGTACTTGCCGGGATGAACATCCGGCATGGCCGCGACGGCGGTCACGCCCGCGAGGGCCGCGACATCGGCCAGCTGCTGGACAGCCGTGCCCTCGACCCAGGCTGACGATGAGTAGAACGTGTGGACCGGCGCGCGCACGCGGCCATCCGTAGAGACAGAATTGCCCATTGGGAAAGTTCACATATGGAAGGAACGTTCACGCGCAACATCCCCGGTTCGGGAGGGCGTGTCGATGACCTTCCAGCACCGCGTCACGCGGTGGAGTCAGGCCGGGCCTCAGGCGAGGCGAAGATAAGCGGCGGACATCTAGTATTCCCAGTGTGTGAGCGGCGGCTGCGTGGACCAAGATCGGGGCGGAAATGTGGCTCGATCCTCGAAACGCGTCGCGCGGCAATGCACGACATGCGCGACAGGCGCCATCACCCCAGCCGTCGCCGATAGTCCTCATAGCCATAGCGGCGCACGAGCTTGTAGCGGCCCTGGCGATCGAGCCAGCCGATATCTGGCAGTGGCGTACCGTTGAACGTCGTGTTTTTCACGAATGAGTATTGCATCATATCGGTGAACACGAGGCGATCACCCACCTTGAGGGGCGCCTCGAACGAATAATCGCCGATGATATCGCCGGTCATGCAGGTCTTGCCGCCGAGCGTGTAGGTGTGCGGTTTCGCGCCTGCCTCGGCCGCACCGATGATGTGCGGCCGATAGGGCACCTCGAGCACATCCGGCATGTGTGTCGATGCCGAGGTGTCGAGGATGGCGAGCGGCGTCTCGTTCCAATGCAGATCGAGCACCGTCGAGACGAGATATCCGGTGTCGACCACCAAGCCTGCGCCCGGTTCCAACACCACCTCGACGCCGAACTCGGCGCGGAATGCCTTGATGGCCGCGATCAACGTGCCAACGTCGTAGCCGGGTTTGTTGACGAAATGCCCGCCACCAAAGTTTACGGTCTTCACGCGACGCACATAGGGGCCGAGCACTTTGGCGACATGCTCGATCAGCCCGACAGAACCGTTGTGCAAGCTCTCACACAACGCATGCGTGTGCAGAATGTCGATATCGCCCCAGGGCAGCTTGTCGAGTTCGGACAGCGTGGTACCAAAGCGCGATCCTGGCGCGCACGGATCATACAACGCGCCGCCGAGCGTCGCATTCGAATATCCGGGGTTGATGCGAATGCCGACGTGCTTCTTTGCGGCTTTCACGAGCGGCAGATATTGCGCGATCTGCGACGGCGAATTGAAATAAACGTGGTCGGCGATTTTGGTCAGCCGCTCCACTTCGCCCGGTCCGTACGCCGGCGCGTAGACGTGAACCTCTTTGCCGAACTCCTCACGCCCCATGATGGCCTCGTACTCGCCCGACGCGGTGGTGCCGTCCAGGTGGTCGCGCATGAGCGGAAAGGCCGCCGGCATCGCCCAGGCTTTGGTGGCGAGCAGAATCTTGCACCCGGCCTCCCGCCGAATGCGCGCGGCCGTCGCCATGTTGGCGACCAGCTTGCCCTCGTCCAGCACATAAGCGGGCGTCGTGATGTTGGCGGGAAGTTTCATCGCGCGTCTCCTCGACGCGCTCATGTAGCGAGGACGCGCGAAAGTGCAATGGTGGGGCCGCCGTGCCGCGAAGGACGGTTCACCGTTTAAACGTCTGGAACTTGATCCGATGCGGATCGGTAGCGCTGCCGCCGGGGCGGCGTTTCTTGCAGGCGCCGTTGGAGCCGATGATGCTGACTTCCGGTGCCCTACATCAACATGTTAGAATGTTTGCGTTATCCGCGGAGGAGTGCGACATGAGCGACCGTCTTCAGCGCACCTTTGAAAAGATCAGAGCCTTGCCCGCAGAGCAGCAAAGCCATTTAGCGGACTTGCTTGAAGATGTCGTCTTCGATCACCTCACAGCGCCCCCCTGTCGCCCGAGGAAGAACGCATGATCGACGTCGCGATCGCATCCATTGATGCAGGTCGCGGGGTTTCGGGCGGACAACTCGACGCTTTCTGGAAACGGCATCGGAAATGAAGCTCATCGTTTCGCCGGAAGCATTGGGCGACATTGATGAGATCTCCCGCCACGTGTCCGCTCAATCCGATCAAATGGCAGACAGGATCGAGGCCGCGATACGGCAGTCCATCGAGGCCTGCGCGCGGTCACCGTACCTGTATGCGGCCACGGCCAAGAAGGTCGTCCGCCGATATCCAATCAGGCGATATGGATTTACGATATTCTATCGGGTCGACGAGGCACAAATCACCACATCACTGGAGGGCCGAGGCTTGCTAGCCTTTGGTCGGTTGTGACGACGACCAGTCCCTCGATCAGCGCTTGTGCCGCCAGCAGACGGTCGAACGGGTCGCGGTGTGGCGCAGTCATCAGTCCAGCACTTCGGACGTGGGCGACGGAAATAGGCAGTACGGTGAAGTTCACGCCAGCCAATCGGGGTTCCATGTCTGACAGCAGTGGTTCCGCCTCCGGCCATTTGCCGATCCCGACCTTGATCGCAATCTCCCAGATCGAGGCGATGCTAACGAAGATCTGCGATGTCGGAGCTGAGATCGCATCGCGTGCGGTTACCGAAAGCCTGCTGGTGCCGAGAAGACTCCACACAACAGTATGGGTGTCGAGCAAGAGCTTCACGCGGCGTCCCCGTACCAATCCTTCAGTTCGTCGTCGCTCAGTGGCGCAAAGAAGTCGTCTGGTGGCAGAGGGATCGTGCCCTCAAGCTGTCCCAGCACGCGCGGCTGCGAGAGAGGCACGAACGGCGGCATGGTATCGGTCACACGACGTGCCGTGACATCCACAAAGCGCGTGGCCGTCAGTTGAATTGGCCCATGGCCGTCGTCGATCACCACCGCCTCGCCGCGACGTGCGCGCGCGATCAGATCTTCGAGGTGTTCCTTGGCGAAGGTGATGGAGATGTCGTCCATTTGCGCTACCTACACTGCCTCTGGATCACAACGTCGACGTAGTTGATACCCCATCCCTTTTCACCTCTCGGCGTTTCATCGTCAAAGATCAGCTCCATACGTTCGCCGCCAACCTGCCAGGAAGCGCGGACTATGCTCTTCCAGCCAATGCTGATAAATTCTGTCACGGGACTGCCACGTCTTTCGGTCTCGACCTGCACCCTGCGGACGTTCTCGTGAAAAGCGCGCGAGCCCGACGCCTGATCCAAAGACATTTCAGAGATTCTATCGTTGCAAAGCGTATAGTGCTTTCGGCTACCTTGAAGGTCCACCATCAGCACTTCCTCTCCCTTCTTGTCGGTAGGCAATCGCGTTAGTTTGTAAGCCCCGTTCTTGCCTATCAGGGCAAGCAAATCGCCGGAGCGCATGCCACTTTTTACGCCATCGATCTCCCATGCATTTAAGCTGTCGCTATTCACAAGAAGGCTGGCGAGCACGATCAACGGAGCTGTCCGCATATTACCCCTCACCGCTCAAACTTCTTAAACTTGATCCGGTGCGGATCAACCGCGTGTTCGCCCAACCGCCGTTTCTTGTCTTCCTCGTAATCCGCGAAGTTGCCTTCGAACCATTCGACGTGGCTGTCGCCTTCGAACGCTAGGATATGTGTCGCAAGCCTGTCGAGGAAGAAGCGGTCGTGCGAGATGACCACGGCGCAGCCGGGGAAATCTTCCAGCGCGGCTTCGAGCGAGCCGAGCGTTTCTGTGTCGAGATCGTTGGTCGGCTCGTCGAGCAGCAACAGGTTACCGCCGGCCTTCAGCATCTTGGCCAAGTGCACGCGGTTGCGCTCGCCGCCCGAGAGCAGACCGACCTTCTTCTGTTGGTCGGCACCCTTGAAGTTGAACCAGCCGCAATAGGCGCGCGAGTTCACTTCGCGCTTGTCCGACAGGCGCATGATGTCGAGGCTGTCGGAGATTTCCTGCCAGACGGTGTTCTTGTCGTTGAGGTGATCGCGGCTCTGGTCGACGTAGGAAATCTTGACGGTGTCGCCGAGCGAGACCGTGCCTTTGTCGGGTTTTTCAGCACCGGTGAGCATCTTGAACAGTGTCGTCTTGCCGGCGCCGTTCGGGCCGATGACGCCGACGATGCCGCCGGGTGGCAATTTGAACGACAGATTGTCGATCAGCAGGCGATCGCCAAAGGCCTTTGTGAGGTTGTCGATCTCGACCACTTTTTCGCCGAGACGCGGGCCGCGCGAGATCTGGATCTGCGCTTTGCCGGCTTCTTCGCGCCCGGCTTCCTCGTTGAGTTTTTCAAACGCGGTGATGCGCGCCTTGCTCTTGGCTTGGCGGGCTTTCGGCGAGGAGCGGATCCATTCCAACTCGCGCTTGAGCGTCTTGGCCTTGCTCTCTTCAGCACCCGCCTCGACCTCTTCGCGCTTGGCTTTCTGTTCGAGCCACGACGAGTAGTTGCCCTTGTAGGGCACGCCCGAGCCGCGCACGAGTTCGAGCGTCCACTCGGTGATGGTGTCGAGGAAGTAGCGGTCGTGGGTGACCAGGATCACGCAGCCCTTGTAATCCTTGAGGAACGTCTGCAACCACGCCACGGATTCCGCGTCGAGGTGGTTGGTCGGCTCGTCGAGCAGCAGCACGTCCGGCTTCGAGAGCAGCAGCTTGGTCAGCGCGACACGACGCTTTTCACCGCCCGAGAGCTTGGTCACGTCGGCATCGCCCGGCGGGCAGCGCAGCGCATCCATGGCCAATTCCACCTGCGCCTCGAGATCCCACAAGCCCTGCGCGTCGATCTCGTCCTGCAGCTTTGCCATTTCGTCGGCGGTCTCGTCGGAGTAGTTGGCGGCGATCTCGTTGTAGCGGTCGACCAGCGCCTTCTTTTCGGCGACGCCTTCCATGGCATTGCCGAGCACGTCCTTGCTCTCGTTGAGTTGCGGTTCCTGGCTGAGATAGCCGACCTTGATGCCATCCGCCGGGCGCGCTTCGCCGAGGAAATCATCGGTCGTGCCGGCCATGATTTTCAGCAGCGTGGATTTACCCGCGCCGTTCAGGCCGACAACGCCAATCTTGGCGCCGGGGAAGAACGACAGGTTGATGTCCTTCAGCACCTGCTTGCCGCCCGGATAGGCCTTGGACAGCTTGTGGATGTGAAAGACAAATTGCGGGTTCGCCATGGGCGCACTCCTCGGGCGGTCGGATGAGGGGATGAGTTGGCCGGCTTCTAGCTCAAGGGGCGGTAGCGGACAAGGAAGGCTGTTGACACCCGCGCAGTCTGCTCCATCAGGGAAGCCCACCGATCAGGGTGTGCCCCACCCAGCCCCCGGCAGCGCGCGCCGCCAGGGTGTGCACCTGTGCCGCGTTTGTGCTAATGAAAGGCGACGAAGTGATGGAGGCAGCCATGACGGCGCGACATTCACCCTGGCGTCGATCTCGGTATCGCTCGTCGGCGACGAGGTGTATGCCGACACGCGTTTCGGCCCGATCTGAGCCAAACTCCTGAGGCTCGAACCCGATGAAATTCCTGGATCTCGCAAAGCTCTACATCCGCTCCGGTGACGGCGGCAACGGCTGCATCGCCTTCCGGCGCGAGAAGTTCATCGAGTACGGCGGCCCGAACGGGGGCAATGGGGGGCGTGGCGGTGATGTGTGGGTGGAATGCCTGCAGAACCTCAACACGCTGATCGATTACCGCTACCTGCAGCACGTGACGGCGAAGAATGGCATGCCGGGCATGGGCTCGGAGCGCAATGGTCCTGACGGAGATGACGCGATCATCAAAGTGCCGCCCGGCACGGAGGTGCTGGCCGAGGATCAGGAGACGCTGATCTGCGAAATCATGACGCCGGGCGAGCGCGTCAAGATCGCCTCAGGCGGCAACGGCGGTTTTGGCAATACGCACTTTAAAACTGCGACCAACCGTGCGCCGCGCCATGCCAACCCAGGCCTTCCGGGCGAAGAGTTGACGATCTGGTTGCGCCTCAAGTTGATTGCCGACGCCGGCCTCGTCGGACTGCCCAATGCCGGGAAATCGACCTTTCTTGCTGCCGTCTCAGCCGCCAAGCCGAAGATCGCCGATTATCCCTTCACCACCCTGCACCCCAATCTCGGGGTCGTTCGCGCGGGCGAGAAAGAGTTTGTGCTGGCCGACATCCCAGGTCTCATCGAAGGCGCGTCGGAAGGGGCAGGTCTCGGCACGCGCTTCCTCGGCCATGTCGAGCGCTGCCGCGTGCTGCTGCATCTCGTGGACGCGACGCAGGATGATGTGGTTGCCGCCTACAAGACCGTGCGCGCTGAGCTGAAGGCCTATTCGCCGGAACTCGCAAAGAAGAAAGAGATCGTCGCGTTGTCGAAATGTGACGCGCTGGACATGACCACCATCGCCGAACGGCAGGCGGCCTTGAAAGCCGTGATCAAGCGCAAGCCCTTGGCGCTTTCGGCCGTCGCCGGCATGGGTGTGAAAGACGCATTGTTCGCCATCTCCGACATCATCACGGAGAGCAAGGCCGCCGAGACCGAACCGGTCGTGAAACCGCAGTGGCAGCCTTGATGGCTATCCGGTGGGGCGCCATTCGTCCAATCACGTGTCCGGACTTGCCTGGTCGCGTGACGAGAGGTGCCGAGCCACGTCAGGTGAGGATAAGCGTGGCGCGCCTTGGCGCGACAGGCATTCCGCGATGACGATGATGATGGCTCGGTCACAAACTCTGGCTGCAGGTATCATATCGCCACGTCACATCGCCACCAAACGCTCCGGCAGATACCGATCGATCAGCAGGATCACCAGCGCCGTGAAGCACCAGGCCAGCAGCACGTCCGAGAGAAAGTGCGCGCCAAAGGCCATCCGGTTGATCGACATGGCAACCCCGAACAGCCCCAGCACAATAAGCGCAAGCCAGCGCGCCGGCCCCGTGAACCAGAAGGCAAAGATGATGAGGAAGAGTCCAAACGAGGCTTCACCCGAGACAAACGAGCAGTTGGCCGCGCACCCCTTCGAATAGGTCCACGCGGGGACGAACTCGGCTTTGCCGCCGAACAGAATGGTCTGCAGGGGCCGCGGCCGGCCCATGTACGCCTTGAGGATGCCATTGACGAGCAAGCCTGGCCCTAGCAGCACCGCGAGCAGCGTCACCCACCAGCGCCGCCAGATGGCTGGCGAGAGCCACGCCGACTTGAGCAGACGCAAAATCAGCACGCCCACCATCACAGCGCCAACCAGCCATCCCACCGCCCGGCCAAGCCGCAGGGTTACAACGAGCGCCAGGGATTGTTCGCCAACGAAACCGCGCGGCGGGATGTGGAAGGCACTGGCCGCCATGATATCCAGCGCCGGAAACCACCAGAACAGCACGGACACAAACGCAGTCACACCGACCACGCCCAACAGCCAACCGTCACGATTGATTGAGTGGCCTGCACCCTGCCGACCAGCGTCGGACGCGTCCACGGCCATTGCGTATACCTTTTGGGTCGTTCAGCGTCGGGTCTGCGATAAACCAAACTGGCAAACCTCGTCATCCCGCACAAGTGCGGCCCCTTCAGGCCGCGCGCAGATGCGGCAAGGGATGTTGGTCAGTGGTTCCCGCGCGGCTGGGGGCAGTTCATCTATCGCGAGACACCAGCCAACCAGTAATCAACTGTTTTCGCCTACCCTCAAAAGCGAACGCCCCACGGCAAGGCAAGGCAAGGCAAGGCAATGAGGCGTTCTTGATTCCAACCACGTGCATCAACATGGATCGCAACCCATGGCGACTGCAACAACGCTTCGCCCCTCGTGGTCAAGCCGCCTTGCCAACATCACCGCCGCAGCCCTCACACTCGCCAACGCCGGAACCAACATCGCATCAGCCGTCACCCGAGCCAAGCATCGTTGCCGCCTCATCCCTGGTGCACAGCCATTGGTCGCGAGGGAAGCCAATGTCGCCGCGTTCTTCTCGGATGACCTTGACCAGACTTCGCGGTAACGGGCCAATAGCTCGACGGCCTTCGCTTCAAGCATCCTGTCCAGCACGGGGACAATTGCCTCACCGAAAGCAGCAGCTAAGGCTTCACGTTCGCGGCGCGGCAAGAGCTGGTCCACGAGTGCGGCGACGTGCTCGGAAGGCTCGTTGTGTTCGTGGTCCATGGCGTGTCCGTGTGGTTGGGCCTACGTGGGCCTACGATCCGGGAAGGTTGGGCCGACGAATGGGCCTACGCTTTGACGCACGGGCGAACACTGGTTTGGACTTGCAGGCCGGGCACGATGCCACTATTCACGCTACACAAGCCCAGCCTATCGGGGTTTGAGCCGCTGAATACGCTGATTTGGCACCACTCGCCTACAGCACGTTCAGAGGGGTTTGCTAGGTTTTTAGGCCCATTTTAGGCCCACTATAAGTCGTTGGCCCACAGCGGACCCTCGAAAAACCCAGCAAAATCAATTCCGGAGAGGTGGCTGAGTGGTTGAAAGCACCGCACTCGAAATGCGGCGTGCTCGCAAGGGTACCGGGGGTTCGAATCCCTCCCTCTCCGCCAAACAACGTTGAAATTGCTGAGAAATTCAGCACAATAGACAGCGATCCCCAGCATCATCCCCAGCACGCACGGAAGTCTTCGGCGGATGCCGATGGACAGTTAGACGCACACGGCCTGATGCATACTCAAACGGCCAACGCCTCCGAGCCTTGGCGAAGGCTTCGAGGATTGCCGCTCCGCCCGTGGGCGTGATCTTGTTGGGCAACGTGGGCGCCCGCGATTTCGGAGCGAGTGCAAAAGCCCATGACGCCAGCGCGCGCCCGTGCGTATTGAGCTGGAAATTCAGACCCGCTTCCCGCCTTCACCTCGCTCCGGCACGCCTGCGAGTCACTCCGGACTGCGCGCCTCGGCTCTGATCTGTCTGATCTGTGCCCAGCGCCGACGCGAAGCCTCCCCGATGCGGGCGCGTCCCTCGGGTGTTTTGGCTCCGGTGCTGAGCCCGCCGTGGTTCCGGCATCGACCATTTGGCAGCGCCGGTCGAATGCATGCCGTCTGGCGTCGTGTTCGTGCGCCGCATCGTTGCTTCATCGTTGCGCTTTCCTCCATCGTGCAAGCATTGGTCCGCAACCATGCAGTGATCAACAATTCAGCGTCTCACGCTGCAATCTGTGAACAGTCGCCGATGGCGGTTCCGTGTCCGATCGGTGGCACGCCGAAAGACTGCGGCACGATGCCGGCAGCGTCGAGGATCGACTGCACAAGCTGCCGGTCGATAGCGCGAAAAGGATGAGCCCGCACGGGGGGACGCGCGGGCTCCGAGGGGCAGGGACGGCACGGGGTCAGGCTGCGAGGGCGTGCACGGGCGTGAACAGCCCGACTTTGCCGCGCCAGTGTGCGAGGCATTGCGCGTCGTCATCGTCCTGAGAAATGCCAGCGCGGGCGTACACGTCGTCATCCGAGAACGACTTGGGCACGATGCCGGCGGCGTCGAGGATCGAAGCGACCAGATCCAAGTCTGCCTGCGTGACCTCGATATTGTCCCTCAGCCGCTCATGCCAGTAGCGCGACGCGACAGCCTGCAAGGCGATCTCCGCGAATGTCTGCGGGCGAACCGCGGCAAGCGAGGCGACATAAGCGTCAAGCTCAGCGTCGGCCGCCTGCGCCATCGGCATGACGTCGTCGAACTGCTTCATGGGCAAGTGGCATTGATACCGGACGAGGCTGTCGGCCTTCTCGATCAATGCTTCAAGGTGCGCAAGGCGCGGATCGTTGGTGAGGTTGGCAGCAGAAAGCATCGGAGATCTCCATTGTGGCTACATACGGCTACGTTTGAACCGTTGCATGTCTGCCTTGTTTCGTCAATGCGAAGCGGCTACATCGTCGCCATGGTGAGCAAACTTGAACCGATCTCGATCCGCCTCGATCCCGAGGTGAAGTCAGCGCTCGAAGCTATGGCGCAGGCGGATGACCGCAGCTTGTCGGCCTATGTAAACCGCATCCTCAAGCAGCACGTCGAGGATGCGGCAAAGCGTAAGCCGCGCGGGAAGGGCTAGCGACGCCGGTCGCGGATCGAACTGCCGATTTCGAGTGCACCGATATCAGTTGATCTGCTCCGGTGCTTTGGGCTCGCACAGCGGATCGTTCAGAAACATGCGAATGCACGTCGCGAGGTCTGCGATGGCTTGGTCTTCGCACCCTTTTGCGCCCGTGCTGATCAGTGCAGCGGCCATCTGGGCCAAGGCATAGAACACCACGTGATGATGTTGGCCTTCGAGGTGTTCATTGAAGATCTTGACGGCCAAAGGGCGCGCCTGAATGTGGGGCATCATCCGTGCATCACCGACTGGTTACGGCCGCCCCAAAATCCAGGGTCATGCATTCCGGCCAGACCCTGTCGGAAGCCCTGATATCCGCCACCTCCAAACATGCCGCGCATGCCAGCGCCGAGACTGCCAAAACCTCCCACGCCGGTCGGGACGCCCATCATTGTTTGCAGCCCCATCATGCCGACGCCGGCCCCGACTTCCCAGGGGTTCGCCTGCTGCGTTGTCGTCTGCGTGCCGCCCTGCTGCCCTAGGTTCGAGATCATCGGGTAAGTCTTCTGCAGCGCGCGCAACGGCGCGTCCTGCTGTTCCTGCCACTTCTGCATGTCGGCGCCGATACGCTCCCGGTCGTACCCCTCGCTCATCTGGCCCGCGGTGAGTTTGTTCTGTGCATTGGCCTGATCAAGCTGAGGCAGCAGCCCGGCTGCCTGTTGCTGGCGGTTGCGCTCGTTCTCGTAGTTCTGGAACATCGGCGCCGCCATGCCATCGGTTAGGCCACGCATGACCGCGCCTTGATGCATTGTGCCGCCCATCATGCCGGACTTCGCGAAAGTAGCGTTGAGGCCTGGCATGACCGAGGAGCGCACGGATTGCTGCAGGTTCGCCAGCTCGGGGTTGTTGGTGAGGTAGTCACCCTTGAGGGTGCGGCTCATGTAGTCTCGACTCTGATCATAGCCCTTGTTGTTCGCCAGCGCGTCCACGCCCTGCTTGGTGTAGTCGGATGGCCCGACAGTGCGCTGACCATCGTAGACGGCTGTGCTGTTCGGATCATCGAGATACTTCTTCATGATGTCGGCCGACTGCTGAAACAGCGGCTGCGAGGGCGCGTAGGGGTCGCGCGTCTGTGTCTGGCGTTTGCTTCCCATGTTTAGACTCCTGTCAGGACGGGGCTTCCGTCAACTTCAGAACGGTATTTCAGCATCGGGACCGCTCCCCGCACTGGGGCGGGGCTCTGCCACAGTGCGCGGCGGAGCGGCGTAGTTGCGCATGGCGGCCGCGCGGCCGGTCGATCCCGGCACCGAGCGTTCCACGGGATCTCGTTTCGGCTCGGCACTGTCGGCATCCTTCATCGGGAACATCTTCCCCTCGGCCATCATCAGGTGCCAGATTTCACACGCGTCGCGGCCGGTTTCTTTGGACCGCAAGAGCGTGATGCGTGCGCCTCCGAGAAAGCCGCTGAAGTACTCGGTTCCCTTGGCAGATGTGCGGCGTTCCATGCGGGCGATGGGGAAGCTCGGGGCGTGTTGTTGGCTGCTCATGTGTGGACCCTCGATTTCAAGCGATCGCGCCCCAGCGGCGGAATCGCCCGGCCGTGGTCTTCTGTTGAGGCGACAGTCGGCCGGCCTCGGCCTTGCCGCGCTTGCCGCCGTTGGCCGGGGAGCATGGCGACGATCGCCCGGTGATTGTCGTCTTCGCGCTGGGGGCCTGGAAACGACCAGCCAGCGGCCTGATGCTTCCGGATACGAGTGTAGGTCCGGCCGCAGGATCGCCGCCAGCGGTCAGAATTTCGGCCCTTGCCGCACGGTCGGCGGCATCGCGTGCGAGCGCTGCGTTGATCCGGGCCGTGAGCGGCGAACCGGGCGGGAGCATGTTCGGGTCAATGCGCATCGGCGAGCCTTCCAAGACGCGAAAGGAAGGGCGCGAAGGAAAGCGGGGGTAGCAATCACACCAGTAACACCAGTTACCAGTAGATTTCCGAAACTGTCTCTTGTGTGTGCACGCGTATATCAAGGAAAGACTGGTGTTACTGGTGTTACTGGTGTTACTGGTGTTGCGTCTATCAAGCCACTGTTTATGCTCGCAATATTCCAACACTAGTGAAGGCGAAGAACTGGTGTTGCTGGTGTTGTCAGCCTCGAAATCAAGCATTTTCATCCACCTCTGTTGAAGTGCGGCGAAATATTTTCTCTGTTCGGCCGTTGAATGTGCGCGTGCTCTTGACGTAGCCGAGCCGCGCCATCGCGTTGGCGATGCGGCGGCCAGCGTGTGCATCGCGCCGGTTGACGTCCGGCGCGACCTTCGACCACGCGTCCGAGACTGATATCGCTGCCGGTGCGCCAAGCGTCAGGTCTGCGAGGATGTCGCCCCATGGATCTTCGACGGTGCGCGCATCCTGGGCGTCGCGCGCGAGATCAACCATGTCACCAGACAGAAAGGGCAACTCACCTTTAGCTTCAGCTTGCGCGGCTTCTGCCCAAAGCTGGTCACGTTCAGAAGCAACCACTGTGCAGTCGATTGGCTGAGTGATTTCGATCGGCAGCCACCGTCGGTTTCCCGTCACGTCGCCGAAAATCTGTCCCGAGGCGTCAGAATTGACCGTGGCGAAGAACACGAACCGGCGCGGCACATCAATCGCTTGGCGACCGTAAGCAGGACGTGCACGATCGACCCGACGTGTGATGAACGCCTTGACGCGTTCGACTTCGCGCCGACCCATGCCCGCCATCTCAGCAAGTTCGACGATCCATTTTCCGGCGGTCTGTTCGATAGTGACCTTGGGATCTGCCCCGACCTCGAGGCTGTCACAATGCCACTCCGGAGACGGGCACAGGCTCTCGATCGCATGCGATTTCCCCTTTCCTTGACCACCGTCGAGAAGCAGCACCAGATCGAACTTGCAGCCCGGCTCTCGAAGTCGTTTCACCCCGCCGATGAAGAAAGCTCGTGTCATCGCGCGAGTGATCGGGGTATCGGGCGCGCCACCATTTCGGATGAAAAAGCTGTCGAGCCGATGTTGCCCGTCCCAAGCGAGCGAATTCAGATAAGCGAGGCCGGGGTCGAACGAGTTCCGGTGTGCCTCGTCAACAACGCACGCGTGGAAGAACATCGTCGGCATGTCGCAGCCGTATTCAGTCAGGCGCAACCACTCTGCGTTCTCAAACGCATCCGTCATTATCGTCCAAGGTTGCCCTGCCCGCTGGGCTTCGATCGTCAACGCCATCTTATTTAGTCGGAACTGCAGTTGCCGTTCGACGCAGAATGCACGAAAATTCGCGACCGACCTCGATCGCGGGCCATTCGATGCTTTCTCGGGCCAATCCATCGGATAGATCTTCTGCGGCTTCTGCCCGGCTGTGCGCGGACGGTGAGCGGCAAGGTTCACGATGACATCCGCGTGGCGGACCTCATCGCCGTCTGGTTCGCGTGCTTCGTCGATCATCGGCTCACCTCCACCTCACGCGCGGTGATCAGCGCAACTCGCACGGCGTCGGCCCCTTCAGCACGCAGCAGATCGTTGAAATCTTTGTGGGGAGTGGGCGGCGTCGCGATCCACACGTGGCGCCCCTCACGACGACGCATATCGGCCGCGCGCTGGGCAGCTTCCTCCGCGCCACGGTCGGCGAGGATCACAACAGCGCGTCCAGCCGGCAACGGCGGCCGTCCAAGTGTCGAGGTGGACAGCGTGGCGATGCCGGGACGTCCCAGCGCCATGCATGCGCTCAACACAGTCTCGATCCCCTCCCCTTCGAGGATGGCGCGATCGGTCGCGTTGAGATCCCCAAGCACAACAGCAGCGCCCGATGTTGGGCCGAGCAAGCGCTTGACCTGGTCGCGTGGCAGATCGGCTTTGCCGCTGCCGTCGGCTAGGAGGTAGGTGCGTTGGATGCCGCGAAACTCGCCGGTGGTCGGGACAGTGATGGCGGCAACCATCGCCGGCAACGAAACCTCGCCGCGGGCACGCGGACAACAAGGGTGCGAGCGGATCGACGGCGGCAACGCCATGTCGATGCCGCGTCCGCGCAAGTAGGTCAGTGCGAGGCTCATTGGGCCGCCTCCCAGATGGCGCGGGCGCGCTCGATGCGCTCGCGACGTTCCCGGACGATGGCTGTGCAGTGCGCATCGTGCAGGGCAACGAGCGTCGTGCGATCGATAGGACGGCCCCGCGCTGGGAGCAGGCCGATTGCCCGCAGGTGTCGCTTGAATTTGAGCGGATCGGCCCCGTTATGGCAGAAGACGAGCACGTCGCTCGGATCGCTCGGATGCTGCGCAATGGACACTGACCGATCATGCGGGCCGTTGTTGAGGCCGGGGATGTTGCCACCACGGGCGGACAAGTCGCCTTGCTGGTGGCGAACGATTTGATGGGCGAGGGTTTCAGCGCGCATTGCGGCGACCCTCCCAGCGAAAGGCGCGACGGGCGAGCGTTCCTGCGATGTGGCGCTGATCGGCGGCGTCGTGGTCGTGAACCAGAGCCCGCGAGATGGTTGGCAAGACCAGCGGTTGACGAACGGGCACGAGAACGCCGTGCGGCGACTTGCGAAAATTGAGGGGTACGCGTACATGCATGGGGCTTGTTCCATAGGGATGTGGGCAGGATAGAACTCGCGGCCCCGCTGGATGCCCCCAGCGCGGGCCGTTTCGATTCAGGCGGCGACGGACGTCACGCGCTCAAGCTCAGAGCGCGGGATCAGCGTCCGGCCAGCGATCTTGATCGCTTTGACTTCGCCAGACTTCACCAGTTCGTAGAGGCTGGATCGCCCGATGCCGAGTTGATGGGCAGCATCGTTGATCGGGTACGCCATGCGCTCATGGGCGGGCGCTGCGGCTTGCTTGGGAAAGTTCATTTAGGGACACCGGGCTGGTTGCGGTGTCCATAAGAAATCACATGAAGCAGCGTGGTCGATCAAATCGCCCCAACAATCAAACGCGGACACATGTGGACAGTTCAGCCGCCAGTAAGCGAACGCACCATGCGAGCCGTTATCGACTTGTGTAGAATGCAACTCGCGGCCAGGGCAACGCAGGCTCGCATCCTCTCAACCTCTCCATAAAATCGCGGGTTCGGTATTTGGTGAATGCTCCCAGAGAGTCCGCCTCGGCTTCTGCTGTTTTCATCGCGGATAGCTGCCCGATCGACGCAAGCGTCTCGAAACTCGGCCATTTCGTCCGCGAGAAAATCCGTAGGCTGTTGCTTGATCCTCAGATCTGCGGCCGCAATTGCCGCGTCGAGATCTTGCGACTCCTCCGCGCCCGAGAACGCTTCGACGAACTCAACGTAGCGGCGCCTCTTATCGACAGGCCATGTGTCCATCGATTGGAAAAACTCTGAAACAAGTGCAGCATTCAGCGCAGGCAAACCATCTTGCTCACGCTCAAAGCCTTGCCAGTATTTCGCTTCACTGGTGGCGGCTCGGCGAGCGGCGAGCTCGTTCTTGAGGTGATGATAGCAGGCGATCACCCAGTAGCACTCATGATCGGTCAGTAAAGATTTGCGCCCCGCGCCGGGCCTCCTACCACCCCTTGCCATCGCGCTCTCCCAGCGCCTCCAAAGTGAGAAACGGGAAACCGCTTGGAGTGAGCGGCTTGTCGGCTGGCCGGCCTATCCCGTCTCGTTCGGTGTCACACCATTTCTTCCTCTTGCGCCGCCGCCACTTCTCGCGGTGCGGCGGCGATGGTGCGTAGCAGCACTTGCGCGGGGCGATCCGGTTGGGTGCGGCCCTGCTCCCAGTTCTGCAGCGCATCGATATCGAGGCCGAAGCGGCGGGCGAACTGGGCTTGCGATAAGCCAAGGGCGGCGCGGATCGCCTTCACGTCCACCGGGGCCGTTGCAATCCGGCGCGCCTCGATGCCGGCCTTGCGCAGCTCGCGCGCAAGCACCGTGCCGTTCTCGACGGTCGGCACATGCGCGATTGCTTCGCCGGTCTCCACCATTCCGTCGATCGCCGTCTTGGCCGCGCGCATGGTCATGCCGCGCTTCACCAGCGTTTCGACGGCCGGGACCACGCGGACCTTGGCGAGACCATCCGCCGGGCGCAGCACTAGGTCATCGGGTGAACCGGAGGGGACGCGGGAAATGACCTGGATTGGCCCCGCTCGTTCGAATCGCGCCTTCAACTCGGGCTTCATCGCAGTCGATCCTTTTCAACACGAATGCCGCAGCGACGCGGAGATTTGCGATACCGACCGCGTTCGGCCCCAAGCCTTCGGCGTGGATGTTGGCGCCGCGCACGATCACAAGCCGATCACGGAATTCGACTTCGCCCATTACCACCAGGACGCCATCGGGTGTGCCGATCCGAACCGTCAAAATGTCGCCTTCGCTGGTGCCGTCTTCGGTCGTGCCGAGCCACGTGAGCGATTGTAGTGGCCACGGCATCCGTCCGGCTCCATTGGGTTCAATCTATACGCCAAAAGCGGACAGTCATCAACCCGTTTTCCGGTGCGACGCGAGATCGATCACTGTCCCCGCGAGCGGACAGCAGAACTGCTCCCACGCCGCCATCAACTCCCGCCGCCGCTCCAACGCATCCGACCGGCGATAGGCGCGCTCGACCTTGTTGCCGATCATGTGCGCCAAGGCTTCCTCGGCCAGCTCACGCGGGAAGGACGTGGCCGAGCCCGCCCAATCGCGGAAGGCGGACCGGAAGCCATGCGGCGTGAAGTCGTCCCGCTTCATGCGCTTCATCACGGCGGCGAGCGTCATGTCGGACAGTGGCGCGCCATCCTTCATGCCGGGGAACACGAGGTCGTCGTCCCGGCGCAGCGGCTTCACGATGTCTAGGATCGCCAGCATGCGCGGCGTCAGCGGCACGCGGTGCGTCTGGCCTGCCTTCATGCGCCGGCCGGTCTCAGGATCGTAGCCGGGGATCGTCCACACCTTGGCGTCGGCGTCGATTTCATCCCAGCGCGCGCCGCGTGCCTCGCCGGACCGTGCGGCCGTCAACACGAGGAATTCGAGGCACAGCGCGGCCACGCCTTGCCGTCCTCGCAGATCGGCCAGGAAGCCCGGCACGTCGACATAGGGCATGGCCGCATGGTGGCCGCGCGTGAGTTTCTGGCGCTTCGGCAACAGGTTTTCGAGGTGGCCGCGCCATGCCGCCGGGTTCTCGCCGGTCCGGTGTCCGCTCGCCTTGGCCGCGTTCAAGACCCGTTCGATACGTCCTCGAAGACGGTCAGCTGTTTCGGGCCGCTGCTCCCAGTGCGGTTTCAGGCATTCGAGCACGTCGGCAACGGCGATCTGGTCAACAGGCTTGGCGCGAATGGGAGCGGCGTACTCTTTCAGCGTCATGCGCCATTGGTCAGCGTGCTTGTCGTTCTTCCACGACGGGGCCATGGCGGCAATGAACTGGTCCGCCACCTCACCGAACGTCGGAACGGTCCTGACCGGCGCGGCGACGCGGTTCCGTTCGTCGAGCGGGTCTTTGCCCTCACGCAGAAGCTTGCGGGCGGCTTCAGCCAAGTCACGGGCCGCCGCAAGCGACACGAGATCGTTGGACGTGCCGAATGCTCCCAGCCCCATCTCACGCTGCTTGCCAATCGCCTTCACGGTGCCATCGGCCGCCTTGCGTTCGGCGCGATGAACCGGCGAGCGGAACAGGACCACCCACGATTTGCGGCCGTCCGGGTTGATGTCGAGATACAGCCCGCCACCGTCGGCATGCCGGCCGGGACGCTTTTCGTTCTCGACCCCACGAGCAGTGAGCAGATTGAGTGAACGCGCCATCGATCATCCCCAGCACCATCCCTAGCAGGCGTACTGGATTTGTGCGGTTAGCGGTAGACGCTTGCGGACGGAGGGCGGGGGAAAGACGAGCGTTTTCAGTGAGGCGCTGGGCAACGGCGGACACATGCAGACGGGTATTAGACGGCCTCCCTCTCCGCCAATGCCCATTGAAATTGTTCGCTAAATTCTGTCGTTCGCCGCCCTGTCCCACAGTTTGTCCCACATCAAAGGGAGCGGGCCGCTCTCGCGCGCACGCGAGGTAATTGGTGGGTAGCTCGCTGGCCGCGCCTTCACCTCGTGCGTGCGCGAGCCTGAGTAGGCGGTGCCCTGAATCTCGTTGGCAGGTAGGAGACGCTTGCCCGAAGGTTCAGCTCCAGACCCAGCTAGGATCGAGCACTTTGTCGCAAGTGCACTGCAGCTAATCTACACTGGGTGGCCGGCTGAGGCGCGATTTCAGCACGCCTGGTCGGCTGCATCCGTTCATGGACGTGGCGAAGAACGGCATGCAGGAAGCCAGGAAGCGCTGGCACAGTCCCAAGGCGACTCGACCGCACTGCTCGACTTGATGACCGCGACATTCGTGCTCGGGCAATGGGCCTACCCGCCGAGGCGAATGGCTCCGTCACCGTCACAGCCGATCCGTCATTCAACCGACAGAAACAATCGCAATCGTCCCCGTCGTACCGATCGACGAGGTATATGGTGCCGTGAAACCCGCCGTGGGCGGGTCCGGAATGTTGCCCTGCATGGTCAGGGTCATGCTCTGGTCGCCCGAGAGCTTGAGGATGTTGCCTTCGCGCTTGAAGGTGCCTTTGCGGCCGTCGTCGCTGACAACTGTGCCGGTCGCCCGGTCGAACGTCGCTGTCGTGACTTTGCCGTCGCTTGTCGTGAACTTGGCAACGATTTTCATGGGTCGACCTCGCTGGAATGTGACCACCGACGCACCGCCGCCGCAGCTCAGTGCTCGTCGCCGCCGGTCAACCAGCATTGCACTCCGCAGTATGGGCAGCAACAGCGATCTAGTGTTCCGACAATAACAGATGATTCCCATTTATCCGCAAATCAGTCATTGAACGGACATGAGACATGATGACCGCTGCCTTTACCTCAGCCCAGCCAACCGGGCCAAGCTGATCGAGATCAAGACCGATCGCAACAGTTCAAGCAAGGCCGTGTGGCGGGCCGACATCGTGCTCGCGACGGCTGACGGGCTCGGCACGAATGCCATTATGCGGCGCACGGGCAAGTCGAAGCCGTGTGTTTGGCGGTGGCAAGAGCGCTTCATGGAGGACGGCGTGGAGGGGTTGCTGCGCGACAAGACGCGGCCTGGACGCAAACCGCCGCTGTCGGCCGAGACGAAACTCGCCGTGATCAAGAAGACGGCGACCGAGAGGCCCGACAACGCCACGCACTGGAGTGCGCGCAAGATGGCGAAGGCCGTCGGCATCAGTCGCACAGCGGTGCAAAACATCTGGAAAGGCGCGGGCCTGAAGCCGCACCTCATGAAGACGTTCAAGGTCTCGAACGACCCGAATTTCGCGGAGAAGGTTGTCGACGTGGTCGGCCTGTACATGAACCCACCGGAGCGAGCGCTGGTTCTGTGCGTCGATGAGAAGAGCCAGATTCAAGCGCGAGCCCGTATTTCTTTGGCGCACGCAACCGGGCCTACCGTTGAAGAAGGGCCGCGCCGCGACGCTGACGCACGACTACAAGCGCAACGGTACGACGACGTACTTCGCGGCGCTGAACGTCAAGACAGGCGAAGTGATCGGCGAGTGCCTGCCGAGACACCGGGCCAAGGAGTTCCTGGCATTCTTGAAGAAGATCGACGTCGCCGTGTCGAAGCATCTCGACGTGCACCTGATCCTCGACAACTACGCGACCCACAAGACCGCGGCAGTGAAGCGTTGGCTGAAAAAGAACAAGCGCTTCAAGATGCACTTTATCCCCACGTCGTCGTCGTGGTTGAACCTCGTCGAGCGCTTCTTTGCCAAGATCACCGAGGACATGATCCGCCGAGGCGTCTTCAAGAGCGTCCCGGATCTCGAAGCCGCGATCAACGACTACGTCGCCAAGCACAATGCCGCGCCGACGCCGTTCGTGTGGACAAAAGCCGCAGACGTAATCCTGAAGAAGGTCGACCGCGCCCGCACAGCATTGAACACTGTTAAAAACGGGAACCAAGCGTTAGAGCCGGAACACTAG
>JANMGQ010000157.1:0-6226 GCA_031374735.1 Hyphomicrobiaceae bacterium
CTGCATCCTGTGGCGACAATGGAAGCGGCCGTCATGCCGGAGGCGTGCGGGGCGCACGACGCGGATGGCGCGTCTGATGCAACGGGGTCTACCGAAGGTTCGTGCACGTATCTCAGCTTATAACGGCTGGGGGCCTTGGCGAAATGCCGGGGCAGCACACATGAACGTCATGCTTCGCGTGCGGGGCACGACGCCTTCCGGAACGGCTTCTTCGCCCAACTCGGACTGGCGGAACTACAAAAGGAACGCCTGCGCCTCATTCGCGTATCATGAACCGCCGAATACGAGACCCGTACGTCCGGTGGTGTGGGAGGACGGCGAGGGTAACCTCGCCTCCTACCCGATTGACGATGATGGTCGGTCAGTCACAAATTTTGGCCGCTGGCATCAGTTCGCAGATGCCAAACACAACAATGGCGCCAGCCCGTGAGGGCAGGCGCCATTGCAGGTGATGGTGCAGTCTCAAGCCGCCTTGAACTTCTCGGCGTATTGGCCGCGCAGATCCGCGAACCACGACGGCTCGACAGGGCGCCACCAGATCTTGCCCAAAGCATCGACCGGGTAAGCTTCCTGGAAGATGGCGCGGAACTTTTCAGACAGCAGTGGCTGGCTGTCCTTGTTGCCGGGGTTATAGCCCGAGCCTTCGGCGACTTCGGCCGAACCCTTGGCCGAGTGGACGTATTTCAAGAAAGCGTAGGCCTGATCGATGTTCTTGGCGCCCTTGGTGAGCGACAGACCGTCGATCCAGCCAATGGCCCCTTCTTGCGGGGCCATGTAGGTGATGGGCTGGCCGGCCTTCTTGATGCTGATCGCCGGGCCGTCCCAGGTCTGGCCGATGACGACGCCGTTGGTGATGAAGCCGGCCTTGGTGCTGTCGGCTGAATCCCAGAACTGCTTAATCCACGGCTTGCGCGCGATGGCCTCCTTGAGGAGCACATCGTAGATCTTCTTCATGTCGTCTTCGCCCTTGAAGGCGTTGAGCATCTTGTTGGTCGGCAGCTTGCCGGTGGCGTCCATCCACAGGCCGATGCCGAGCAGCAACGAGTGCGGCCGCCCCTGCACCTTGCCCTTGTACTCGTCCTTCCAGAGCGTGCCGTACGACAGATCCTTATATTCGATCTTGGTCTGATCGTTGCGGAACGAGATGGCTTCGGTGCCCCAGCAATGTGGGACCCACATCAGCTTGCCGTTCACGGTCCAGTTGGCGCGAGCCGGCGTCAGCAGCGACGGGATCAGACCGGCGAGGTCGAGCTTGGCTTCGTCGAGCGGCTGCAGCACATCGATGTCGAGGAACTGCGGCGCGCGGTCGTGCGTCGGCATGCACAGATCAAAGCCGGCGCCGCGGGTGGCCTGCAGCTTGTTGATCTGCTCTTCGTTCTGCGAGAACGGCGTCAGGTTGACTTTGATGCCCGTGGCTTTTTCGAAGTTGGGGATCACCGGATCTGGCAGTTCGTCGTCCCAGTTGATGATGCTGAGCGAGCCCGACGACGACTGTGCGTCAGCCGTGATCCAAGGGCCCATGGCGGCGACGGATGCGCCCGCGAGAAGACCTGATTTCAAAAACGTGCGCCGGCTGAAGTCGCGACGCGCAAGCATCGTGAGTTCGGCTTCTGTATGCTTCTTTTTGGACATGGATCATTCTCCCAAGGTCAATGTCACTGCTGGAACGTAGACTGCGCCCAGGTGGGCGGCAAGGCAGAATCCGAGCTCAAAATCCGGTCGCCATAAAAGTCAGCCGCTCGCATCGCAAATCGTCACAACCCACTCATGCTTTGCGCGATTGCGCCGCTCAGGGTATGCCTCGGCAGCATAAGGGTGTGTTAGGCGAGATCACGATCATGAGGCCGTCGGGCAAGGGAGCACACGAGTCGCTCTACTTCGACTATCCGTATTTTGAGCCGCGCCGTGCACGCGAGCATGACGGTGATCACCGCCCGCACAAAGTGGCCATCGTCGGTGCGGGCCCGGTCGGCATGACGGCGGCGCTCACGCTCGCGCGCTACGGTATCGCAAGCGTGCTGCTCGACCGCAAAGATACGTTCAACGATGGCAGTCGCGCCATCTGTATCGCGCGCTCCAGCATGCACACTCTCGATCGCATCGGCGCCGTCGCGCCGTTCCTGGCCAAGGCGTTGGGCTGGCGCCATGGACGCAGCGACTATCGGGGCCGGCAGGTGTATCGCCTTGAAATGCCGCATTCGGCACACGACAGGTTTTTGCCGATGTACAATCTGCAACAGCAGTACATCGAGCAATTTCTGCACGACGACATCGCCGCGCAGCCACTGATCGACATGCGTTGGCAAAGCGAGGCCACGGGCATTGAGCAGCATGCGGATCACGTAGATATCAGCATCGCGTCTCCGCATGGTCCCTATCGCATCCGGGCGGACTATTGCCTCGCGGCTGATGGCGCGCGCAGCCCGCTGCGCGCGCTGCTGGGGTTGCGGCTGAAGGGCGAGAACCATGAGGGACGCTATGTCATCGCCGACGTGCGCATGGCGCTCGATTGGCCGACGGAGCGGCGCGCGTTTTTTGGCACGACATCAGTGCCGGGCGGAACGCTGCTGATGCACAAACAGCCCGACGATCTGTGGCGGATCGACTATCAACTGCGCGACGACGAGAGCGATGCGGACGCGACGACCGAGCCGAACTTGCAGCGTCGCATCACAGCAATCTTGGACGAGATCGGCCACCACGGCGCGTGGGACCTCGAATGGTGGAGCGTCTATACGGCCAACACGCTGGCGCTGGACGATTATCGGCATGGCCGGACTTTTTTCATTGGCGATGCCGCGCACATCGTGCCGATTTTTGGCGTGCGGGGGCTGAACAATGGCCTCGCCGACGCGCACAACATCGGCTGGAAGCTGGCGATGGTGTTGCACGGCCGCGCGCCTGATGCGCTGCTCGACAGCTATTCGCCGGAGCGGCGGAGCGCGACGCTTGATGTGTTTGCCAACGCGATCAAAAGCACGCGCTTCATGACGCCGCCAACGCGCGGTTGGTGGCTGGCACGTGAGGCGGCCCTGTCGCTGTCGGTCAGGCACGAGTTTCCGCGTGGGCTCGCCAATCCGCGCCAGATGCAGCCCCATAGCTATAGTGATAGTCCGCTGACCGTTGCTGATGATGCCGGGTTCATTGCTGGGCCTGCGCCGGGCGCCTTTGCGCCCGATGTGGTGCTTGGAGACGGGGACCATTGCGGGCGTCATCTGCTCGATTTTGCAGGCGATGGCTTCACGCTACTTGTCTTCACCGATACTCCCGTGAGCCCGGCCGAGCGTGACCACATTGCGGCGCTGCGAACACGAGATGCGAACCTCGCATGTGTTGTGGTGGCTCTCGCCGGAGCCACAGTCCCGGATGCTCTGATCTCGGACGACACCAGCGCCATCAGCGAGCGATACGGCGCGACCGGTGGCGCCGTCTATCTGCTGCGACCGGATCTGCACGTCGCGGGCCGCTGGCGCACGTTTGACGGCGCAGGGATCCTGCGCGCGCTGAGCGCCAGCCTTGGAGACAAAGCCCCCAGCCTTGGAGACAAAGTCCATGACGTCGATGCCGTTCGCGGATCTTGAGCAAACCTACGAGGCGCTGGCGCTCGCCATCGATCACGCGGGCCCAGACCGTGAAGCGCTGTTTCTGGCGAAGCTCGTGCTTTTGCTGGCGAACGAGGTCGGCGCGTTCAACCGGGTGAAGCACTGCATGGATGCTGCGCTCCTGGATTTGCCACCCGCGAAGGCGGCATCAGATCAACCATAAGCGGCGCTCAACTCCAGCGCCGGTTCGACCACATCCACTGCTCCGGCGCTTCGCGGATCCAGGCTTCAAACTGTGCTTGCAGCGCGGCTGTCGCGGCCTGAATGTCGGAGCCCTGGTTGCTCGTGCGCGGGACCTTCACTTCCTTGAGCTCGATGCGAAACCGGCTGGAGGTGCCAATGCGCAGACAGCGCGCAGCCCAGATCCTTGCACCCGTGCGGCGTGCGATGAGAGCCGGGGCGAGTGTCGTTGGCGCCGTTTTGCCAAAAAACGGAATGGGCACGCCCTTGGCGTCGTGCAGGTCCGAGACGATGCCGAGACGCCCGCCGACGCGAACATAGTCCGTCATATGGCGAATGGCCTTCATGCGGTCATCCAGCGTGCCTTTGCCAAACAGGCCACCGGGATAGAGGCTGCGCCGCTGGCGCCTCAGATAGGCATCGACATAGGGATTGTTGACGGTGCGATAGACGGCCGCGGGCGTTGCGCCGGCGATGGTCAGCGGCCAGATGGCGAGTTCCCAGTTGCCCATGTGCAGCGATGCGCCGACGACAGGGCCGAGCTTGTCCTTGTAGCGGGCAAACGTCGGGCTGACGATCTCGATGCGCGTGGGGTCGGCAATGATGCGGTCGATCTGCATAGTCTCGGCCATGACGCGGCCGAGATTGCCCCACATGGCGCGTGCGATTTGCTCACGCTCCGCAGGGCTCTTTTCGGGATAGGCGATAGCGAGATTTTCGAGCGCACGCGTGTGGCGGCGAAGGCGCGGGGCGATCAGCTGCCAGAAAAAGGCTGATACCTGCGTTGCTGTCTCAAGCGGCAGGGCGCGAATACCGGCAATAATGAGCCGCAGCAGGGCGTACTCGATGCGCCATTGCAGATCCTTGGCCAGCGGCCACGTCCGGGGCGGCACATCCGTGGATATCTCAGGCCCGGGGATCATCCGTGTGTCATCATCTGTGTGATCTCGCCGCTTGATGCCGACAAACGCAATCGCCCGCCGCGGCCGCGGCAGGCGACGCAAACACCTTGAACCGATGAGGTTTGATCAGACCGACTTCTTGATCCAGGCCTCAAGCTTGGCTTTTTGAACCAAGGCGCCGACATGCTGATCGACCACTTTGCCGTCTTTGAACATCATCATGGTCGGCATGGCCTGGATGCGATAGGCCTGCGCCGTGGCGGGGCTCTTGTCGACGTCAACTTTGACCACCTTTACTTTGCCCTTCATTTCGGTCGCGACTTGGTCAAGGGCCGGCGCCATGGCCTTGCAGGGCCCACACCATTCCGCGAAGAAGTCGACCACGACGGGCACTTTGGCATCAAGAACGGCGGCCTTGAACTCTGCGTCCGAGACGTAGTGCGTGTCATTCGCTGGCATGGAACTTCTCCTCAGGGCGCTGCCGACCAATAGAAGGCGATGATCGAACGTCCAACGTGAAGACAGAGGTAGTGAGCGCCGCCGTGCGCGTCAAGAGAGCGAAACTGAGGGGAGCGAAACTGAGGGGAACGGAACTGGGGGGACGAAACTGGGGCCTCTCCCCGTCCTTCACGGGGATACGGTTACTTCTCGCGGCAAGCCATCGTGCAAGGAAAGAAGCAGACAGAGCGATATCCCTGGGGCATGTGACGCCCGTGCTGGGTCACAGAACAAAGCCGCTACGCTCCAGCCCGTTGAGGCACCGTCCGTGGCCACTTTGATGGCGCGGCGCATGCGGTAACGTAATGGGAAGATCCAGTCTTGAGGATCGAGGGGTTGCCACGAGCAACGCTCAACCTCAAGACAAGGACCGCCCCGATGCGCGAGAAGCCCATCAGCCCCCTGCGCCGCCGCATGATCGAGGCCATGACTGTCCTCGGCTTCGTCGAGAAGACGCAGAGCGACTACATCCCATGAACGGCACGACGGCGGCGTTGCGCTTTTTCTTCACGACGACCTGCGACCGGCCCGAGATGGCGCGTTTCTTGAGGATCGTGAAGCAACCGCAGAAGTTGCCCATGGTGCTGTCGCCCGAGGAGGTGTTGCTGTTGCTGGAGGGGGCACGCGGTCCGAGAGACAGAACCGCGCTCGCCGTGGCCTATGGCGCCGGTCTGCGTGTCTCGGAGGTCGCCAACCTGCGGGTCTCCGACATCGACAGTACGCGCATGCTGCTGCGCATTGAGCAAGGCAAGGGCAAGAAGGATCGCAACGGCATGCTATCGCCGCGGTTGCTGGAGGTGCTCAAGGAGTGGTGGCTGATCGGGCAGCCGACGACATGGCTGTTCCCGGGCCGCGATCCGCTGCTGCCAATCACCACGAAGCAGATCTACCGTGCCGTGCGTGACACGGCGGCGGCCGTCGGCATCGAGAAGCGCGTGTCGCCGCACACCTTGAGGCACAGCTTCGCGACGCACATGCTGGAGCAGGGGGTCGACATTCGTCTGATCCAAGTGGCTCTTGGACATTCGAAGTTGGATACGACGG
>JANMGQ010000190.1:0-11588 GCA_031374735.1 Hyphomicrobiaceae bacterium
AAACTGTTTGCCGAAAAAGTCTGTCATCGCGTGAGCGTAGCACACCATTTCGACCGGGGTAGATCCCGGATATTTGTCGTGCGAAGGGCACGCCAAATTCCGGGACACCGACGTTGGGAGTGAATGTCTCCTAAGGGTCAAAACCGAACTACGTCATTTGCCGCACCATGGGTGGCCGGCACGAAGGGCCGGCCATGACAGTGTTAAAGTGTGTGGGCGCGCTCTCGACGGCAGCACTTTGCCCATGCCGTCACACGGTCTGTAACACAGCGGTCTCGCGCTCACGTCCGCGGAAGCTTCACTTCTGCGGCGCCCAATGCGTCGGCAAGCCGATGCTTTGCCGATCCTGGGCGCAGCGGTTTGGGCTGGCTGTCGGCGGGGGCCCAGGCGGTCAGGGTGATGATGTCGAAGGTCGCCAGAACTTTGCCGTCGGCGCGCGAAAAGCGTTCGGCGTAGATCTCGCAGGCGCGGGCCAGCGTGGCGCGGCGGAGCGGTGTGCGGCGGCGCTCCATCAGCACGTTGGTTGCGCCCATCGCACGCAGGTCGTGCATGAGCGCGAGCGGGTGCTTGTAGGCCACCGTGAAGCGGTCGCTGTCGACGACGGGGAGCGCGAAACCGGCGCGCTGCAAGAGCGAGCCGAGGTCGCGACCATCAGCGAACGGCGCGACGCGCGGGCTGGCGCCACCTTCGATCTCGCTTTCGGCTGACACGAACGATTGGCGCAGCTCGGTCAGGCTCTCGCCGCCGATCAGGGCTGCCAGCAGCAGGCCGTCAGGTTTGAGGGCTGCTCGTGCTTGAGCGAGTGCGCCCGGCAGATCGTTGGTCCACTGGAGTGATAGAGCCGATACGAGCAGATCGAAGCCCGCCGGGCGCAGTGGCAGCAGTTCCTCGTCCGCTTGTGCGCTGAGCGCGGGCGCCGACGGCAACATGGCTCTGGCCGGATCAAGGTCGATCACAACATCATGGGCACCGGATTGGCGCAGCCGGTTGCCAACACGGCCGCCATGGGACCCGATGACGGCCGCAACTGGAAACCGGCGCATGACGACGGCCAGGCGCTCCAGCAGTTCGTCCGCGGCGCGATTAAGCAGAAAGTCGGCCGTGCTCGCGCTGGTCCAGCCGGAGGCGGCGCGCGCACGGCGGCGCACGAGGAGATCGCGATCGAAGATCCGTGGGGCGAAGGTCAGCGGGGTGGTGGTCACGTCACTCGATCTGAGGTAGCAGTTTTACGATTGAGTGGGGTGCTCGCATGGCTGAGACAGTGCGTCCAGACGACATCGAGGGCGAGATTGATCCTCGGTTACCTCTGCGCGCGCGGCTGTGGCGACCGTTTGGCACAGGGGCACGGCGTGTGGCGGACTGGCTGTTGCCGCCCGTTTGCCTGTCCTGCCATCGACATGTGGCTGCCCATGACAGCGTGTGTGGGAGCTGCTGGCGCGAGATCCATTTCATTCGCGCGCCCATGTGCGATGTGCTCGGCATACCCTTGCCGGCAACTGACATGGAGGGGCGCATTGTCTCTGCAGCGGCGTTGGCGGAGCCGCCCGACTATGATCGAGCGCGGGCTGTGGCGCACTTCAACGGCGCCATGCGCACGCTGGTGCATCAGCTGAAATACAATGATCGACATGAAGCGCGCGACCTGTTCGGCCGCTGGCTGATTTCGGCTGGCGCTGAAATAATCGAGGATGCTGATGTCATTGTGCCGGTCCCGCTCAATCATCGACGGCTGCTGTGGCGGCGCTTCAATCAATCGGCGCTGCTGGCGCTGGAGGTGGCGCGGCATTCGGGGCGGCCGTTTGAGCCGCTGTTGCTGCAGCGCGTGAAGCGGACGACCCCGCAAGTGGGGCTCAGCCAAGCGCAACGACGGGACAACGTCCGCGGTGCGTTCCGCGTGGCGAAGTCGATGCGGCCGCGGCTTGAGGGCCGGCACGTGTTGCTGATCGAGGACGTCATTACGACGGGGGCAACGGTCAACGCCTGCGCGCGGGAACTGAAGCGCGCCGGCGCGCAGCGTGTTGATGTGCTGGCGCTCGGCCTGGTGACGGCGGAGAGCCGGGCGCGGGAATAACGCTTCAGTTCAGGCAGCATTTCTTGTGCTTCTTGCCGCTGCCACATGGGCACGGGTCGTTGCGGCCGACATGGCGGTAAGCGTTGGTGGCGGGTTCGAAGGGGTCGACAAACTCACCTGATTCGATGGCGACCGTCCGCCGAATAGCAGCCTGAGCCGCCAGCACGTTCTGAAACCGAATTCGGGCCTCAGCGGCAGTGGTGAACACCGGGAAGTAGCCACGCTTTGAAGTGAACTGTATCGCTGGGCTCTGTTGCGACTTCAATAGGCTGCGCTTGAAGTTGTCCAGCGCATCGATCATCTCTGGAAGGCCAGAGAGAAGCATGGTCCGCTCGACCATGGGCGCCAACTCCGCCAATCCAAGTGCAGCGATGGCACCCATCCAAGTGCCCCACAGCCGTGCCTGATCGAGGCTCGGAGCGGTTCGTGGCAAGGCCACCATCGCGCGTTCGGCCGCGCTCATGTCAATGCGCTTCTCGTAGGCGAGAACGGTGATCGCACCGAGCGCGATCGAGCGCATGAATTCGTTGCCGCTCGCATCGAGCGCAATGTCTAGCAAAAGCTCGGTGTCGCCGTTGAAGATACGGGCCAGGACACCTGGCATCACCTCGACGAGAGCGTAGCCGAGCCCGCGATCGTCGATGTGTTCAAGCAGAATATTCAAAACGACGGCGAGGCTCTCGAAGGCTTGGGCCGTATCTTGCTCGGCGTAGACGAAGACATCGTCGAGAAAGACGCGCAGGCGAGTTTGCTCCGGCGTTTGTGCCGACTCTATGATGCCCTGCAGCCGAGCGACAATGTCGGGGATGGCTGGACTGGTCGCTGGCAGGTCGGTTGATGTCACAAGCATGCACGGGCTTCCTGGAAGCTGCGGAAATCTCAATTCAGACAGCACTTCTTGTGCTTCTTGCCGCTGCCGCATGGGCACGGGTCGTTGCGGCCGATGTGGCGGTAATCGTTGGTGACCGTTTCAACAGCGAGGTTGCCGTACTCTTGCTGTACAAGCGCGCGGCGCACGGTGCGACCGGCTTGATCGTCTGCACGAGATTCCGTAATCAGTCGGATCAATTTGTCGAACATGTCCGTCAGGTCGCGCAGACGGCCTCGGGCCGCAGCTGCCGTGGTAAACGGCGGGAACTCGGGTGTGTCGTCGACGTCGACAGTTCCGCTACGGGGCGCCATATCGATCCGAAACTTGGCCAGCGTCTCCTCGGCCTCCACGATGTCCGAGCCGGACAAGGCGCGCTCGATCATCGGGGCCAGTTCGTGCAACTTCAGAATTGAGACGGCGATGGGCCAACTGTGCCACAGAACGCTTTCTGCATCTGGCGATGTCTGCGGCAAGGCAACGATCACGCGCTCCGTGTCCGATCGTTCGATCGCGCCGCTGAGGGTCAATCTCACCATGGCCGACAAGGCGCTGCTGCGCACATAGTCATCGACCTCGCGGGCGAGGACCAAAGTGGCAAGACTCTCGGTGTTGCCGTCGAAGATGTTGACCAGAATGCCGGAGAGCAGCTCCGTCACTACGGTTCCGAAGTCGACCTGATAGCCGCCGGGTTCAATCAGAGACAGAAACTCGCACACGGGCACGAATGCGCGTGTCTCGCGTGCCTCGGCCAAACGGAACAGCGGATCCACGAGTGTTTCGAGCTGATCATCTATCGAGGCTGCAGACACCTGTTTGAAGATGTCGATCAGTCCATCGGCCGCTTCGGGCGTCAGCGGCTCGGCGGTTATCTCATCAAGCAGCGACTGCAGTTCTGGGAGGGCCTGGGCGACAGTGGGCATGATCGGACCTCGCTGAGGGCAAAAGCGAGACCTACAAAGCGACTGTTCGGCGCGCCGCGCGAGGGGGCGCAGGCCAAGCATCCACAGATTTCGGCGCTTACGCCGCCTGTTTCAACATCGCCAGACACTCCTCCAACTCCGTCGTGACCTGCTCGACGACGGCGCGTTGTGCATTTGATAAGGGTGTTGGCGGCGCGGCTTTCCCTGGACGGCCAGGCTTGCTCGGCGCTGCATCTACTGCGGCTTGTGGCATCTGGGCGGCAAGGGGTGCGGTGGCGCCGTCCGACAGCTTGACCATGTCGGTGCCGTGCTCACGCAAAATGCGCTGCACGCCCTTGATGGTATAACCCGCTTTGTGCAGCAGATGGTGGATGCCGCGCAAAAGCAGGACATCTTCGGGGCGATAAAAGCGCCGACCGCCGCCGCGTTTCATAGGTTTCAATTGCGGAAAACGGCCTTCCCAGAAGCGCAGGACGTGCTTGGGTACGTCCAGTTCGTCGGAGACTTCGCCGATGGTCCGGAATGCTTCGACTGCTTTTGCCATGTGATTGCCGCCGTGATGGTCGATTGTCGACGAACCCTCAACGCTACATCACAAACTGCGTCTGCCAGAGTTTAAGCCTTCTTGCGCGCCTTGGTGGGCTTTGCCGCGTTGATCCGCTCTTTCATGATGTTGCTCGGCTTGAACACCAGGACGCGGCGCGGCGTGATCGGCACTTCCTGGCCGGTCTTCGGATTGCGGCCGACGCGCTGCCCCTTGGAGCGGATGCCGAACGAGCCAAAGGACGACAGCTTCACGGACTGGCCATCGGACAAGGCGTCTGAGACTTCCTTCAAGATCAATTCGACCAGATCCTGGCATTCGTTGCGCGGCAAGCCGACCTTCTGCACCATCGCCTCTGCGAGGTCTGCACGTGTCAGCGTTTTGCCACTCATGATACCAAACTCCAAACCATCTTGTGGTCGCTGCCTACTCCCCCTGGCCTTGCGGCGTCAACGCACTCAGCGTCTGCGGTTAACAAGTCGTGATAAGGTGTTGCTACAAGATCAACGCTGCGCGGCTTGACCGGGCTTCTGCGAGACAAAAATGTCGACCGCATCCGCGATGCGGGCTGCGACAGCTGATTGCCATTCGGGCGACTGCAGCAGGGCGACATCCTGGCTGTTGCTCATATAGCCGAGCTCGATCAGCACCGCTGGCGTTTCTGCCTGTTTCAAGACGCGAAAGGCGGCGGCGCGGGCTGGCTCACGGGCCAGCAGTATCGAGCGACGCAGATTTTGGACCAGGGCCCCTTGCAGCGTATGAGACAAGGCATTTGTCTCGCGCATGGTGAGATCGGCCAGAATGCTGTCGACGGCGAGGTCGGGTCCGTCTGCGCCTGCGATGCCAGCGCGGGCGTCAGCGGTGTTTTCTTTGTCGGCCAGTGCTCGCGCAGCTGCGTTGGATGCTTGGGCGCCAAGAACATAGACCGAACCGCCGCGCACGGCTGTGCTGCCCTGCCCGGCATATGTGTCTGCATGCAGCGAAATGAACAGATTGGCCTTGTGTGCGCGAGCGGCCGCAACGCGGTCATCGAGGCGCACTGTCTCGTCGCCCTCGCGGGTCAGAATGGGCTGTACACGGCCACGAGCGTCGAGCAACGCACGCAAGCGCAGGGATACCGCCAGCACCACGTCCTTTTCGAGCACGCCTTGGTCGGTCACGGCCCCGGGATCAATACCGCCGTGGCCTGGATCGATCAGCACGATCGGGAGGCCAGCGCGGTTGGCCGAACTTGCCAGTGGGGCACCTGGTGATGGCGGCGGGGCCGCCGTGCCCCAAACAAGCGGCGCACCAGACTCCGCGCTCTGGCCGCGTGGGACCTGGGCCACGGTGATCGTGACATGCACGGCGTCGCGTGTCGTGCCGACGACCGACACTACGCGGACCGGACCAGCGGCATCGAACAGGAGACGCCCGGTCGATGGGGTCAAAGCGCCGAAACGCGGTGCTTTCAAGAGGCTCCGGCCGCGTGCCAAGTTTTCAGTCGTGCCTTCGAACTGAAAGCCGTCGCCATCAATGACGACGCGCTGCGGGTTGTCGAGGACAAACGCCGACACCACAGTTCTGCGGGCAAGCGTCAGAACGATCTCAGCGCGCCGCCCGTCGCTGCGTAGATCGATATGGCGCACGGCAACGTCGTCGCCGGGCTGGGGCGGTGCGGCGAGTTGTGGCGCGAGGCTGGCCCAGGGCGAAGACTGGGGCGGGGCCACATCGTTGGCGGATTGCTTTGGGGCGGGCGACACTTTGATCACGTCGGTCGTAAACGGGGCCTGCGCCACGGCACACGGGTGCGTCGAGGCAAAGGCCAGCAGCCCAAGCGCAGCGTACGAGACGAAACGGGTTCGCGTCTTCCTCATGGCAAATGAGTTCTTAATGTTTCGGCTTGTACAACGCCGCTGATGCATGCGGGTTTGTCGACAGACCTGTGGGAGTGTGGCCAAAACCACGCACTTGCGGGGTTGCCCAGACCCGTTTATGACATGGACGTGTGGCGCGAAGCAGTTCACAGTCGCAGGACGTGGATAGGCCGCCGACGGAGTAACGACGTTCGCCGGGTGGATTTCGGAGCATCTCCTGAAATCGCTCAGCATGTCGCGCTTCACTTCGGCGCCTAGCTTAGTTTGAAGTGCGGCCTTCTCTCAAGTGCTTCGACGCGCCGTCATGCCCGACCGACAGGCTCCGCATCGTGCCCAACGGTGGAGCCAGCCGAAACAGCGTGACGGATCAGCAGGATCGAACATCGTTCAATCGGTGCCGATCGAGGAGCGCAGGCCTCCGATGTGCCTGCAGAAATTGCTGCAAACCACCGACGTTCGGCGGCTGGCGGCATGATAACCGTGTGAGCCGGCGCGCCCAGTCTGTTTAGACCCAGTCTGTTTAGACGCGGCATTTGCCTAGGCTCACGCGATTGACGTCATTCAAACCGCCAAGGACGGGCCCCATGCCCCGGTTCCGGCACATCGACGCTCCACTTGCCGCCCTTTCGGGCGGTGCGGGTGTCGCATCTGCTGGTTTTCCGCAGTGCAAGGCCGAAGTCCGTGGCTCCCCCGATCAATCCCAGCGCGGCGCCGCATCCCGGCGCATCAGCCTGATGTCGTTCGTGTGTTCGCCCCCGTCCGCTTTGCGGCCGAGGCGGGCACTGCCCCTTTCGACACTGGCCGAGCCCGCCACAAGCGGCGTCTGTCGCGCAACCGCAGACACAGTGCAATGGACAATACCAAAGCCAACAAGATGCTCATCGACGCGAGCCATCCGGAGGAGACGCGTGTCGTCGTCCTCCGCAATGGCCGCGTAGAAGAATTCGACTTCGAGAGTGCAACGAAAAGGCCGCTGCGCGGCAATATCTATCTGGCGAAGGTGACGCGGGTCGAGCCGTCGTTGCAGGCCTGCTTCGTCGAGTATGGCGGCAACCGGCACGGGTTCCTGGCGTTCGCCGAAATCCACCCCGATTACTATCAGATCCCTGTGGCTGACCGGCAGGCGCTTCTCGATGAAGAGATGGCCGCCGAACTCGAGGCCGAGCAAGAAGCTGATGAGCGCGCCGAGCGCATGGCCTCGCGTCGCAACCGCGACGGTGGCGGCAATGGTGGCGCGCAGGCGAACAGCGGCGAACAGCCCCAGTGGGAGCCGGCGAACGACGGCGCCCAGCCGCCATCAGATCAACAGTCCCACGCGGACTCACATGGTGACGCCGAGACCAACCGCGACGATCACGAAATCCACGAGCCGCGCGCTCACACGGAGACCGAAGCAACGGGCCTCGACGGCGACCGCGTGAGTACTGCGCCTTCAGAGGCCGCCGGCGACGATCACGGAGAGCCGCCGCATCCATCGCATGACCAAGCGCCGGCCGGCAGCGATGCCCATAGTGCTCGTGACCACGAACACGACGAGGGGCATGACCATAATCACGGGCACGGGCATGTCGAAGATGTGCCCTCACTGGCCGACGAACAGCCAGAGACAATTGCCGGCGCTGATGATCAGCCGTCGGCAAATTCCGATGTGTCCGAGGAGATGCCCGAGCGTCCGCGCCGTCCGCGCCGGCGCCCGTACAAGATTCAGGAAGTGATCAAGCGCCGGCAGGTGATGCTGGTGCAGGTGGTCAAGGAAGAGCGCGGCACCAAAGGCGCAGCGCTGACCACATATCTGTCGCTCGCCGGCCGTTACACCGTGCTGATGCCCAACACCGGTCGCGGTGGCGGCATCTCGCGGAAGATCACGCAGCCGCAGGACCGTAAGCGCCTGAAGGCCATCGCCCACGAACTCGAAGTGCCAGATGGCATGGGCCTGATCATCCGCACGGCGGGCGCAAGCCGCTCGATGCCCGAGGTCCGGCGCGACTATGAATATCTCATGCGCCTTTGGGAGAGCGTCCGCGATCTCACACTGTCGTCCACCGCGCCGAGCCTGGTTTATGAAGAAGGCAGCCTGATCAAGCGCGCGATCCGCGATCTCTACACCAAGGAGATCGACGAGATCGTCGTGTCGGGCAAGGACGCGCACCGTGAGGCGCAAGACTTTATGCGCATGCTCATGCCGAGCCATGTGCGCAACGTTATCAATCACGATCGCCCTGAGCCGCTGTTCTCGCGCTATCCGGCGGCCGATCGCCAGCTGACGGCGATGTTCAGCCCGACGGTGCCGTTGAAGTCGGGTGGCTACCTCGTCATCAACCAGACCGAAGCGCTGGTTGCTATCGACATCAACTCGGGCAAGTCGACGCGCGAGTTCAACATCGAGGATACCGCGCTCAACACCAATCTTGAAGCAGCGGACGAAATCGCCCGTCAGTTGAAGCTGCGCGACCTCGCCGGCCTGATCGTCATCGACTTCATTGATATGGAGGAGAAGCGCAACAATCGCGCCGTCGAACGCCGGATCAAGGACGCGTTGCGCTTTGACCGCGCCCGCCTGCAGGTGGGCCGCATCTCGCATTTCGGATTGCTCGAGATGTCGCGCCAGCGCATGCGCACGGGCGTGCTCGAGGGTTCGACGACCAAGTGCCCACACTGTGAAGGCACGGGCATCGTGCGCTCGGTCGAGAGCATCTCGCTGGCTGTGTTGCGCGGCATGGAGGACTTCCTGGGTCGTGATAACCGCACGTCGATCAACGTGCTGACGCAGGCCGACGTCGCGCTCTACATTCTCAATCACAAGCGCAACTATGTCATGGATCTTGAGCGCCGCTACAGCATCGCCATTGCGCTGCTGGCTAGCGACAAGATGCAGGGTGCCAACTTCTCGATCGAACGGTCGGCTGCCGTTCTGCGTCGCGAGCCGGAACGCGCTGCTGTCAACATGAACATGGGCTTTGACGGGTCGGAGCCACCGGTAGAAGAACTCGAAGAGGCCCCGTCGCTGCAGCCCTATGGCGAGCCTGAAGAGGTCGCGGACGACGGCGACGTTGATGAGCCTCGCTCGCCACGCGCTGAGTCGAACGGACAGGGCGAACGCCGGGACAACCGCGAAGGTCGCGAAAGCCGCGAAGCCCGTGACGCAAAGGACGGCGAAGAAGGCCGTGACGGTCGGCGTGGCCGGCGGCGGCGGCGTGGCCGTGGTCGCGGCCGTGACGAACGTGGCGGCTATGATCGTGACCAGCCGCGTGCGGCCGCGCTGTCTGGCGAAGCCGGCCCCGCACCGGATGGGCAACAACCGTTCAACGACTTCGACAGCGGTCTTGCGGCTGAAATCGACGACGCGCCCGAGGCGCTGGTTGGTTCAGCCAACACAGCACTGTCGCCTGAAGACGACGCGCCGGAACTGGTCAATGGCGATGGCGAAGATGCTGCAGCGCGCGCAGCAACTGCCGCTGCTGCTGAAGAGGCTGACCGTCCCGGCAAGCGTCGCCGGCGTGGTCGTCGGGGCGGCCGCCGCACGGGTGCGGACGGCGCGGAGCCGTCAGCTGAGGCTGCGGCCGATGGCGATGGTGACGCCGTTGCCTCCGACGCAGGCGTCGTTTTGGCTGACACGCAACCGGAACCGAAAGCCGCCGTGGCTGCGCTGCAACCGCATGAGCCGGTTGTCGCTGCAGTCGCAGCCGCGCCTGTTGAACCAGTAGCGCCGACGCCTCCTGCAGCGGAACCTGCTGCGCCGGTCGCGGCAGTCGAACCGCCACCGTCGCCACGCCGTGCCGTTGCACCCGTGACATCTGCGCCTGAGATCGTGTCTGACGCCCCCGCGCGGCCGGCACGCAAGGGCTGGTGGAAAACCCGTATGCTCGGCCAATAAGCAGAGCCCGAATGCCTGAGCCGCAATCAGCCGCCACCTCATCAGGTGGCGGCTTTTTTGTTGAGCGCACGCCGTGTGGTGTGATCGTCAAGGTCGATTGAACAGCCCGCTTGAAGCCAGACCAGTGCGCCTTATGTATGTATCAGTCCGGGCCCCTCTGGCGGTGCAAAGCCCTCCCCTGCTGCACACCGCGATGTCGGAGGTTGGTCGAAGTGCGCCTGCAGCTTATCCCAAGCCGGCTGGCGCCGGCTGGAGGATAGGCCATGCAGACAACCTACGGGGCATCACCGTTCGGCAGTTCGATGCGCAACGAACGCGCGGATCATGCCGATATCGAACAGACGATGGCGCGTCTTGATACGCTCGGCCGCGTGCTCGACAGTGCCGTGCGTATCCCCGGCACGGACCTTCGGCTCGGCGTTGATGCGATCGTCGGTCTTGTGCCGGTCGTCGGCGACGCCATCACGACGGCCATCTCGGGCTACGTCATCTACGAAGCGCACCGCCTCGGGGCATCCCGCTGGACCATCGCGCGGATGGCCGCCAACACGACCATCGACGGCGTTGTCGGCATGATTCCTATCGTCGGCGACGCGTTCGACCTCATGTACAAAGCCAACAGCAAGAACATCGCCTTGTTGCGGCGCCACCTGGAGCGCCGCGGCGCCGCGCAGGGTCGCGTCACAATCGACGGCACGTCATCGCGCATCGGCTGATCGCCGCGACAGCGTCCGCGCCCTTCATGAACACAAGAGACAGGAGATCTGGTATGAGCCTTATCCTGTGGCCGATCGCACTGCTGATCTTTGCGGTGTGGTCCCTGGCGTCGCTGTTGTTGTTCGGCGCGTCCGACTGGCTCGCTGGGCTGATCGGCAGCCTATCGGCGGGCATCCTGTCGGCCGACCTCGGCCCGTGGGCCCAATGGCTCATGAGCAGCCTTGGCAATGTCATTCAGATCGGCGTCGTTGTGCTGTGGGCCATCGTCGGCGTGCTGATCTTGGCCATGCCGTTGATCGTCCGCCGCCGCCGCAGACAGCCCAAGTACGCCCCGGTCGGCTACGAGAGCGGATATCGTGATCGTGGCATGCGCGAAGGCGGTTGGCGCGACCGCAATGCCTGGCGCGAGCGGGCACGCTACGGCTCGGCCGAGTTTGAGCAGCTCCGCCACATGGCCCGCGACATGGCCGACGCCTACCGCGAGAGAAAGTGGAAGAAGAAAAAGTACAAGAAGTGGGACGATGATTGAGCAGCCCTCTCGCCGTTGTTACCAGATTGGGCGCCGGCTTTCGACAGGCGAGCGAGCGTCGTGATGGGCCAGGTGCTGACGCGGCCACGCCATCCAAATTCAACGGTGTCCCGGAATTTGGCGTGCCCTTCGCACGACAAATATCCGGGATCCTCACCCGTCGACGTCAAGGCTCAAGCCCGTGCAAGCGAAGGACTTCGGGATAG
>JANMGQ010000195.1:0-14344 GCA_031374735.1 Hyphomicrobiaceae bacterium
CGGCAAATGACGTAGTTCGGTTTTTGACCCTTAGGAGACATTCACTCCCAACGTCGGTGTCCCGGAATTTGGCGTGCCCTTCGCACGACAAATATCCGGGACACCGTTGAATTTGGATGGCGTGGCCGCGTCAGCACCTGGCCCCTAAACGGCCACAACGGCCCCGGAGGCGCCGCAGGCTGTAGCCACGGGTGCAACGCAGCGAAACCCGTGGATGTGATCGTCATGCGTTCTGCCCCGGAGGGACAAAGGAAACGCGAGCGCAGGGCTTTCGATAGAACACCTTCGCGGCTCGTGGTCGAAAACGCGATGTGGAACAGCAGCTGCAAACACGTCTGACAATCGGCTCTCCTTCGCCCCTCCGGGGCGAATCCGTAGAGATCGTTTCCACGGGTTTCACCCGTAGCTACAATCGTACGCCCCGTCGGGGCGTCCAAAGTCTCGCGGGGTAGTACAATGTCCACGTCGGGTCTGAGTTTTGGTCGGACGAGAACAGTTTTCACATATCCAGGGTCACCGTCACCCATCCAAACCACCGCCCCCACCGCGGACTTGTGCCACCCATCACACACGCCGAAACAGCAGGTACACACTCCGCCGACCTTCGCGGACGGCTTTGTCTTCGTAGCGCGTCTGAGGCCAATCCTCAGGGCGGATTTGCCAGTCGGCTGGGCGCAGGGCCGTAAAGTGAAACGCCGGCTCGCCCTGGAACGCCATCAACATCGTGCGAGCATAGTCGGCGATGTCGGTGCCAATGCGCAGCTCAGCGCCCGGTTTCATTACCCGCGCGAGGTCCCGCAGCAGTCCCGTACCAACGAGGCGGCGCTTGACGTGGCGCTTCTTTGGCCAAGGGTCTGGAAACAGCACGAAGGCGCGCGCGATCGAGGCGTCAGGCAGTTTACGGATCAAGTCACGCGCATCGTCGGGGTGCAGGCGGATGTTCTTCAGCGGCCCTGTTTCAATCGCATCCAGCACTTTCACAACGCCGTCCTCGAACGGCTCGCAGCCGATGATCTCAACGGTCGCATTGTGAGTGGCCTGCCAGATCAGGTGCTCACCGCCGCCAAATCCGATCTCAAGCCAGGTGTCGCAAGCCGTGGTCAGCCTCGAAGGATCAGCGCGGAAACGCGGCAAGACCTCGTCCCAGAGCTGCTGCTGGCGGGGCGAAAACTTGCGTCCACGCCGCCGGCCGTAGGAACGCAAGTCAGACAGCGCATAGCCATGCGCAATGTCTTGGGCATCTTGCAGGTCGTCGGTCGAGTTTTCAGGCGCCATTGGCTCAGCGGTCGGTCACGTGACCTGGAGACCGGTCACGCGGCCTTCTACTCCGCTTTCGCAACCATGCAATCGATCTGGCGACGCCGCAGCTCATTACAGACCGTGCCACCGTTGGCCGTGTCAAAGCCCGTGTAGCGCGCCCGATACACCGTCTTGCCGTTGGACGCCGCAGCAACAACAAGGCCAGGATGCGCTGCGAGCAGTCCGCCGGTCTGAGTCTTGACCTGATCGATCTGCCGGCGCGCATCCGCTTCCGTGGCATAGGCGCCGACCTGGATTTGGTACGGCCCCGCAGCAGCAGGAGGTACGCTCGGGCCAGCAAGATTGGACCGCACGGCGGGCGGCTGCAGGGACGCGGGCGCAGGCGCAAAGCTGGCAGCCGCCTGCGGCACAGTTGGTGCCTGAACCGGCTGGCGCGGAGCGACCAGCAGCGGTTTCACGGTCGCAAGCTGCACGGTCGGTGACGGTTTTGTAGCCGGCTGCGGCGCAGGCGCCAATGCCGGTGCCAGTTGGGCCGGCGCGGCAGCTGGCGCCGCCGATGCGACCTGAACCGGCCGCGTCGTAGCCGCCGGATTGGGCACCGGCTTGTTCGAGCGTGCGATCAAAGCGGGCTGACGGGTCTTGGTCGTTGCGCCGCGCACCAGCGCGATATTGAGCAGCGTGCGCATGTTCTGGTTCCGCGCTGCCGCGCTCGCACCGCCAAACACCACGCCGATCACGTGCTTGTCGCCGCGCCGGACGTTGGCCACCAGATTGAAACCGGAGGCGCCGATGTAGCCCGTCTTGATGCCATCCGTACCCTCATAGGTCAGCAGCATCGTGTTGTGGTTCTTGTGGCTGTCGCCGCGGAAATTGAATGAGGTGGTCGAAAACAGCGGATAGTGTTTCGGGAAATCGTCCTGCAGCCGCAGGCCAAGCGTGATCATATCGCGCGCCGTGGTGACCTGCTCCGGGTTAGGCAGGCCGTGTGCATTCTTGAACGTCGACTTGCTCATGCCAATGCGGCGCGCCGTTTGCGTCATCAGCGCCGCGAATTGCGGCTCGCTGCCAGCAATGTGCTCGGCAAGGGCAATGGACGCATCGTTTGCCGACTTGGTGATCAGACCCTTCACAGCCTCCAACACAGAGATGCTATCACCCGCCTGCACACCGAGTTTGGTCGGCTGAACCCGCGTCGCAGCATCCGAGAACACGATTTTGGTATCGTACGACAGCCGCTTCTGCTCGATGAGATCGAACACGATATAGAGCGTCATCATCTTCGTCAGCGAAGCCGGATAGCGCGGTTCGTCCGCCGATTGCTCACTGACGACGCGACCCGAGTTTGCGTCCACCACGAGGGCCGCATGTTTGGCAGCCAACGTCGGCACGCTGAAGCTTCCGCCAAGAAGCGTAACCGCAGCCAAGAGCCGCAAAGGCGGCCGCGGCAAAAGTCGCGTGGGCACGCGGCCCGCACAGGTCGTTGACGACATGGTCGCCTGCTTCCCTCGTTTCATCGAACGGAGCGCTGTCCCGTGATGGCCCACGGGCTTGCGATCCGACCGAAGCTGTTGTTCGCCGTTAGGCGCGTTGGAACCATGCTTCCGGGGCGCCATTGCGGCTCGTTTGTGCCCATACGGTGGACACACCTTTCCCGGGAGCCAGATGCCGGGAGCCAGATGCCATCCTCAAATCAGAGCGTATGCGCCCGGAGCTAGCGAATGGTTAACGATGATCTTGCTCCGCATTGCAGTTTTTGTGCAGTGCAAAATAACGCTTGACGAAATGGTGCGGCGCATATAAACACCGACCTATCGCAAGCGTGAGCTACCCACGGTGGGGTAAAGCGCCGCTGCGAATTGGATTTTGACTGCCGAATCTGAACTGACCCGACTGAAACCGACCACAGCCAAACCAACGGATCCACCCCATGCTCAAGTCCTTCGAAGATATGCAGAAAATGAACCCAGGCATGGACGGCGCCATGAAAATGTGGGGCGACTGGGCCAAGGGCTGGCAGACGATTGCCGCTGAAATGACCGACTACTCCAAGCGCTCGATCGAAGACGGCCAGAAGACCTTCGAAAGCCTTCTCTCGGTCAAGTCGCCGGAACAGGCCCTTGAGATCCAGGCCGGCTACGCCAAGCGCGCCTATGAAGATTACATGCGCCAGATGACCAAGTTCGGCGGCCTCTACACCGAAATGGCCAAGGAAACTGTGAAGCCGCTCGAGCAGATCATGACCAAGGGTCGCTGAGCGTCCGCAGACGGACTGTAACGAGGTGGGCCTGGCCAAGTGCTGGGCCCATTTGCGTTGTAGCGGCCAAACGTCAATTGCCATCGAGCTAATCGTCAAGACGAGGCACTGTCGGCAGAGCAAGACCCCGCGCCTCTATTTCGCGCGTCAGGGCGCCGAGATGATCAGCACTCGCCGGCACCGCGCTATAGCGCCCCTTGCGTAGCTTCTCGGCAAGGCCCGCCTTCAACATGCGCGCCAGATGCGCCGTGATGGCTTGATCCTGCACCTTCGCATCAAACAGACGGATCAGCTTGAAGATCTCAGCCGATCGGATGGCATCGTTCGTGCGCGTCAGCGCCGTCAGCACCACAAACTCGCGCAACAGCACCGAATCGTCTCGATCCTTGAAGCCCTCGGATCGAGCCGGACTGACGGCGATCGCGCCCGTGCGCCGCTCAAGACCACCAAGAAACTCATCAATCCGATCCCGCAGCACCTGGCCAACGTCCTGGGCCGCACCAGGGTCGTGCTCGGCCAGCGCGCGAATAAAACTACCGATGTTCCGCTGGAAGTTTGAAGCGCTTTCCTTGGTCAGCTGCGTGCGATCAATCTGCCCCTGTGAGAAGGCATCCAGCAGCATGTCGAGGTCGTGCAGTCGGAGCAAGCGCGCCAGCAGATCGACATTGCGACCACTGGCATCATCATCCTGGCTGGCAGACATCACCCGTACCCACGCAACTGAAAAACTCACATACCTTAGATCAGATACAATTACAGTTCAAGACGCACGAGGAGAGGTTAGAGAGCCTGCAAGCGCCCGCAACGCAAGGATGATGAATTATCTATGTAAATGCGCCTTGACAAGAAACAAACATACATCACATAACGCTGCAGAGGTAAGTTTGTTAAAGAGTGGTACCATGAGTAAGGGCCGCGCAAAGTCATCGCTCAACCATCGCAAGAAGCCGCGACGGCTGATCTTTATCAGCTACCGCCGTTCAGACAGTGCTGACATCAGCGGTCGGGTTTTTGATCGCCTGACCCTGACCTATGGCCGCAACAGCGTCATCAAGGACGTCAACTCGTTCCCGCCCGGCGTCGACTTCCGCGAGCACGCAGCCGAACTCATTCCACAATGTACAGGCTTGATCGTGATCATCGGTCCGAACTGGCTGAGCAAGGGCGGTAAGTCGAAGCGCGCACTGTTTCAAGTCGAGGACATGGTGCGTTACGAACTTGAGATCGCGCTTGCGGCCGGCGTGCCGATCATACCCGTCTTGTCAGGTGGCGCCGATCTGCCATTGGAGCGCCGCTTGCCAGAGTGCCTGCGCCCCATTCTGCGGCGCCACGCGGTACCATTGCGCGGAGACCCGGATTTTTCGGGCGACGTTCAACGCCTGATCCGCGAGCTTTGACCAGCCAGCGTCTTTAACGGTTGCATGCTGCGGCAACCGCTTCTATGCCTTAATCCTGAACCTCGAGCCGTGTTGTCACCTCGAGTTGTACGGTCACCATGAGCAAATTCAATTCGCTGGCCTTCCGGCTGTTCGCAACCGCAGCAATCTGGTTCCTGGTTTTCCTGCCGACGGCGGGCGCCGTCATCATCCAGATGTACCGCAAGCAAGCTGAAACAGCGTTCGATGGCCGCATCGTCCGAACACTGCTGTCGATTGTGAGCGACACCATCGAAACCGGTGGCAACGAGCCCGGCCAACCCAAAAACGTGGTGGAACCACTCTACATCGATGCCGAAAGCGGCTGGTACTGGCAAATCAAGCCACTCGATGTATCCCCCACCCGCCCGGGACGACTGCTCGGCTCCGCGTCTCTCGGCAACGAAAGTCTGACCGTCCTTCTCGACAAGACGACAGCGCGCGAAAAACAGAACGTCTGGGGCTACACCATTGATCCGCGCGGCTTAAAGCTGCGCCAGGCCGAAACGATGCTGCTCGTCGGCGAGGGCGACGAAGTACAGCGCTACGCCATCACGGTCACCGGTAAGGTCGCGGAAGTGGAGGTCGATGTGCGCAACTTCGTCCGCCGGCTGATCGCAGCCTTTGCTGCCGCCGGCGCTGGATTGCTGGTCGTGACACTGCTGCAGATCCGCTTCATCCTTTATCCGCTGAAACGCGTCGAAAAGGGCCTCAACGACATCCGCACGGGCAAAGCCACGCGGCTGGCCGGCATTGTTCCGTCCGAGATCACGAGCTTGCAGGAGGAAATGAACGCGCTCCTGAAATCGAACGAGGACGTCATCGATCGCGCGCGCACCCAAGTCGGCAATCTCGCCCATGGCCTGAAAACGCCGCTCGCCGTCTTGGTCAACGAGGCCCGTGACGACGGGAGCCCGCTCGCCGCAAAAGTCGTCGAACAAACGACGCTGATGCGCGATCAGGTGCAGCACTACCTCGATCGCGCCCGCATGGCGGCCCGCGTCGGCGTCATCGGACGGGTCACCGAAATCGAACCTGTCGCGAACGCCATTGCCCGCGCTCTCGAACGCATCCACCGCGACAAAGATCTGCTGTTCAACATCACCTGCGAGCCCGGCGCCAAGTTCCAGGGCGAGAAGCAAGACCTCGAGGAAATGCTCGGCAACCTGCTCGACAACGCGTCAAAGTGGACCAAGTCCGAAGTACGCCTGACCACCCATGCCGACGAGATCGGCGGTGTCAAAATGGTCGCCATTACGGTCGAGGACAACGGCCCAGGTCTCACCGACGATCAACTGGCAGCCCCCGTTGAACGCGGCCGTCGCCTTGACGAAACCAAGCCTGGTTCTGGCCTTGGTCACTCCATCGTTGCCGACCTCGCACATTCCTATCGGGGCACGTTTTCACTGGCCCGCTCAGACCTCGGTGGCCTCGCCGCCACGTTGCGTCTGCCATCGGCATAACTCTGCATCAACGGCGGTATCACCTGTGTAAAACCGGGGGCAATAAAGCGCGCTTGATCTGAACTCACCTATGAAGCGGGCGCGTACCGGCGATTCGGCAGTCATCCGTCGTTCATCCTGTGGACCATAAGCCCGACGCGGACGTTCAATCAGAGGAGGTCGAGTCCATGCTCAACATTCGTACTCTCGCCGCAGGCGCGGCGTTGTCTATCCTAATGGCCGCAAGCGTTTCGGCCCAGACCACACCGCCAACAACGACGCAGACGCCAGGCACCACGGCACCCGCGGCCGCGCCGAAAGCTGGCGCACCGGTAACACCTCCGGCTACGGCGCCAGCCGCCACCGCACCGGCTCCGAAAGCAACAGCGCCGGCACCAGGTGCAGCAGCCCCGGGGACTGTCCCCCCGACGGCCAAGACCAAGAAGGCAGCCGTGCCAAAAGGTGAGCGCACACCTGAAAGCCTCGCCTGCTCCAAAGAAGCCGACGAGAAGAACATCCACGGCAAGAAAAAGGCCGGCGATCCGACCTCGGTTTCACGTTCCAGCTTCATGAAGAAGTGCGTGGCTGACGCCATGAAGAAGAACGGCACGACCCCGGTCAAGACGAAAGGCTGATCGCCACGCGATCGGTCTAAAACTAAACCCTCGATCACCGCCGCACGGTGGTCGGGGGTTTTACTTTTTCCACTGCGTTCAAGTCCGCGTCCACATGCGCCACCAGGCCTCGAACTCACTCGGCCGCACCTGGAAGCGCGCAAAATTGCCCTCGTGCACGTCCAGCAACTCCGTCTCACAAACCTCAATGAACCGTGCCTGCGCTGCAGCCTCGATATTGGTCTTCGCCCAGCGCGCGATGTAGGCGGTCGCCTGCGCTTGCGTCATGGGTGTACCCATCACCGTCGACACGACATCCTTGATCGCTTGCCGATGCCTGAGCCGAAACGTATCCGGCGCCCCAATGCTCTGACGCACCGCCGCAAACCGCTGCCCCGACCGCACATAGGCCCACACGAACACATCCCGCAGCAGCTCCACCCGATTGAGCTCGTACACGGCCAGCGTCGCCCGTGTGTACAGCTCGGCGGGAACATCGATGAACGCCAGCGGAGATAAATTCCGCCGCACAAACGGAATATTCGCCGACAACCGCGACACGCGCTTGTTCACGTCCTCGAAAGGCTGCAGATACGGCAGGTGCACCATGGCAAAGAACGCCTCCTCGTAGGCATCTTCGATCGCCGCGGCCTTGGCCAAAAACAGCTCAAACACGGACGCGATGCGCTGGAGACCTTCGAGCGGATAAAAAACCGTCTGCGTGATCGCAACCGGAATTTCGCGCAAGCGCCCCGCGGCCCTCGGATTCGGCAGCAGGTTATCGGCCAGGATCGCATGGAGATTTAAGATTGTGTAGCGATTGAAGCCGATTTCATCGGCCGCCTGCACCAGCAGCTCAATCGCCCGCTTGTGATGGAGGATCATATTGGTCTCGGCCACGGATTTTTCATCCGCGCCCTCGCCGCCCTCCAGCAGCCTCTGGGTATCGAGGAGAGAATATGTGTTCCCCTCCAGCCGGCTCGAGTTCCATGACAGGTCAATCAGCAGCCGGTTGAGGATCTGCTGCGCGTAGGTGCCGGCCGGCGCGTCGCCCGGCGCCATGTCCCGGTTCACCTGCCGCAACGGCTCAAGGTGCGCCTCATCCAGATACCGTGTCTGGTTCGGCACATAGGCCTCAAGGAAAGCCGTGTTGTATCCGACCGGCTTGCGCCGCTCGATCGGCCGCTGGATCTGCTCGAGCAGTGTCTGCCCCTCGGGCGAAAGCACGAGCACGGGCTTTTCCGGGTCGTCAGGTGCCTTCGGCGGAAGATGAGGCGTCACGTGAGACGTCGATGGCACTGGCGCAGCGGCTGCCGTGACATAGCGCGTCGCTGGCCCTTTCCCAACGATACGCAGCGCGCCCTCAAGCACCATCCGCTTCAGCCGCCGCTGTACCGTGCGCCGATCGAGCGCGAGCTTCGGCGCTGCCAGCACGTCGTCAACGGTCAGCCCGGCCGGCGCCGCCGCGATCAGCGCCAGAAGCGCCGCCGTATCCGTTGTGATCTGGTCTTTGCTGGCCATGGCGTCCGTGTCTGCGACCAAAACCAAGGAATCGCGACACTTTTCGCGACACTTTCAGCCGATCGCGACACTTATAGCGCCATTTCTGTCGCGATGTCAAAAAATCGCGACACTTTCCCAAGATTTCTGTCGCGATCCACGGATCACGAGCACTTCCAGCACCAATCGCGACACTTTCCGCTAAAATCTGTCGCGAAAACCCTAACACGACTGAAAAAGTGTCGCGATCCAACGCATGGGTCCCAAGGGGCGCGCCCTTTGGCGGGGATCGAAGGGGCGGAGCCCCTCGTCCATCTCACCCCTCCCCCACCACCCGCTTACGCACATACTCCAGCTGGTCAAAGTTCCCGTACCGGATCACCAACATCCCGCTCTCGCCCGAGCCGCGTTTGATCTTCACGTCAAGCCCCAGCGCATCGGAGAAATCCTTCTCGAACGCCTTGGTATCGGCATCCTTGTCGCGCACCCGCGGCCGATCTTCCTTGGGCCCCTGCTTCTCCAACTGCTGCACCATCTGCTCAACGGCGCGCACCGACATGCCCGAGGCGATAGCCCGCAAAGCCAGATGCATGGCATCCTCGCGACCCACCAGCGCACGCGCATGCCCGGCCGAAATTTTCCCTTCCAGAACAAGGCCCTGCACATCCTCCGGCAGCCGCAGCAGCCGCATTGTATTGGCCAGATGACTACGGCTCTTGCCGATCTGCTCGGCCAACTGATCCTGCGTGTACTGGAAGCGCTGGATCAGCTCGTTGTATCCGGCCGCCTCTTCAATCGGATTGAGATCCGCCCGCTGCACGTTCTCGATGATGGCCATTTCCATCATCGTGCGATCGTCGAGGTCGCGCACGACCACGGCCACCTCGTGCAGCCCCGCCAGCTGCGACGCGCGCCAGCGCCGCTCACCGGCAACAATCTCATACCCGCCGGCAGGGTCCACCCGTGCGATCAACGGCTGAATCAGCCCGGTGGTCCGGATCGAGTTCGCCAGCTCCTGCAGTTCCGCCTCATCGAACGCTTTGCGCGGATTGAGCGGGCTCGGATGCAGCTGGTCGATCGGGATGACCTTCTGCGTGCCTTCGTTCGGCAGCCGCGGATTGGCCATCGCAGGCTCGCCGATCAGCGAAGCAAGGCCCCGTCCGAGCCGGCTTTTGGGCAGCGGCATGTTCATTTTAGCAAGTCCTGTCCTGCAGATCGATCACGAACGCCAAACGCAACAACCGGAGCAGTCCCTCTCCCCGTCCTTACGGGGAGAGGGCGCAGGGCTCACGCCGCCAACCGTCGTTCCCGCGCCATCATTTCGGTCGCGAGCTTCATGTACGCGAGGCTCCCCACACACTCCGGATCGTACAGCAGGATCGGCTTGCCATAGGACGGCGCCTCGGCCACCCGGATGTTCCGCGGGATCATGGTCTCGTACACCTTGGCCCCGAAGAACGCCCGCACGTTGTCGGCCACTTCGCGCGAAAACGCCGTCCGAGAGTCGTGCATCGTCAGCACAACCCCTTGAATCTCAAGGGCAGGATTGAGCGTCGCTTTGATCTGATCGATGGTCTCTTTCAGCTGCGAAATCCCCTCCAGCGCAAAGAACTCGCACTGGACCGGCACCAGAACGGCCTGCGCCGCCGTCATGGCGTTCAGCGTCAGCAAGCTCAGCGACGGCGGACAATCAATCAGCACGTAGGTATAGGCAAACTGCCCGGGCTTGATCGCCTGGTTGGCTTCCAGCTTCGCAATCGCATCTCGCAAGCGATAGGGTCGGTTCGCATCGGCATGAATCTCGGCTTCGAGGCCAACCAGATCATTGTTCGCCGGCACGACGGCCAACCCCGGCACCTTCGTCTCGACCACCGCAGCACTCAACGGCTGATCCCCGATCAGCACATCGTACATCGTATAGGGTCGCTTATCCGGCGGAATGCCCAATCCGGTCGAGGCGTTACCCTGCGGATCAAGGTCGATGATCAGCACCCGCTCGCCCGTCGCGGCCAGCGCCGTCCCGAGATTGATGGCGGTCGTGGTCTTACCCACCCCGCCCTTCTGATTGGCAACGGCCAGGACGCGTATTCCAGCCTTAGACCCAGCCTGAGACGCGGTCATAGTCCGCACTCCTGATTCGCGTTTACGCGCACCGGCAACCGTTGCCGCATTGACGTAATGTGCGCATCCCTCGGGACTGGTCGCTCATTTCGTCCCCGTTGAGCCAGCATGCCGGATTGAGAGGACTGCGACCTGGGAGTCGAGAGACGCGCACTTTACGCCTAGTGTCTTTGGCTCTGACAACGGTTGTCAAAAGCGCCAACTACGCAAGACCGCGACGCACCACCACCACGCGCGCCTCAACATCCGTCACACTCGGCACCAGCTCACACTGCCAGCCAGCCCCGACTTTCGCCACCTCCGCCGCCGCATCCTTCCCCTTGAGGAAGACACCGACGGTCTGAGGCCCGAAAAACGGCTCAGCCCACCAGAGCAACTGCGGCATAGCGGCCAGCGCACGTGCAGACACAACGTCAACGGTACCGACCCTAGAGTGATTTGCCCGGCTTTCGATGCGATCCGCGATGATATCCACGGACATCGCGGCCTTGAGCCCGGTCTCGCGGACCACCTCACGCAGAAACGCACACTTGCGCTGGTCGCTCTCGATCAGCGTCAGGTGCCACAGGGGTGTGGACGACCTCTCCCCGTCCTTCACGGGGAGAGGGCCAAGACCTTGATCCGCGTGAGGGGCGGAAGCTGGGTGAGCCCGATCCGCCAGCATGATTCCCGCCACCAATCCCGGAAATCCGCCCCCAGACCCCAGATCAAGCCAGTGCCCACCCGCTGCCAGCTGACCGCCACCCGCTGCCTGGATCACCTGCGCACTATCCGCAAAATGCCGATGCCACACCTCACCCAGCGTCGACGGCGCCACAAGGTTGATGGTCTTCTGCCACTTACCGAGCAAAGTTGCATACACCGTCAACCGCTCGACTGTTTCACGTGAAACACCGAATTCCCGAATAAAATCAGCGGAGTCGACGATACGATTCGTACGGACGGGTTGCATGGGCACGACCTTTTTATCTCCCCCACTTCTGGGCGAGAGGGCCGTAAGGCGCAATAGGCCCCTTCGGCCGTATTGCGCCGCAAACTTGCTCCAAGGTTTGTGCCAGTCGCGGTGCAATACGCGCCGAAGGGGCGCTATTGCACCCTACATGTCTGCCGCAACCTGAACTTTGACCTGCACATCATCGCCACCGCAAATCTGCTCAGCCTTCCGCACGGCAGCCTTCACGGCCAGCAGAAACGAGCCGGATTTGACGCCAGAAAACACGAACAGTGCGCTTTCTTCCCTGCGCCTAGTGAAAAATGGAACACGCAGGCGCCAGTACGGCGCAACAGCATTAGACTTTTGTCTAACTTGCCGCTTGGGACCGAAACGCAACTGTTCTCATCTTTAAAAAGACATTTGGAATCAATACATTGATGGAACGATCAAATCGGTTCAATAGTCTCTCTACCACCTTGAAAGCGGGCTCGCGAACCCATACCCTCCCCCTACATCAGGAGAGCGTTCCATGACCAATATTCGGACGAAGCCAGAACTTCTCAGCGCACTCTCACAAGCCGCCAAGACACCAGTCTCCGAAGAAGAGCTAGAGAAACAAAGAGTTTCCTTCATCGTTGGGTCGCTCCGCGATGACAGCACAATCACGAAAGCCCAAATTCGAGAAGCACTGGACTCCAATAGCGGTCGAAAGGTCATGATGTGATTCTTTTTGACCTGTGCGGAGATACTGAGAACGATCCCCGCTATCAGCGAATGGCGATTGCAAACGGCGATCGCCAATATCAATTCCTCAAGTCGGTTGTCGAAGCGAGTGTTGCCATCGATAGGCCGTTCTTGCCCCAGAACATCTTAAAAGCACTAAATTTTCACGCCATTGCTTGTCTGCACACAAACGCAGGAGAGTATCGGCCCTGCGAAGTTAAAGTCGGAATCCATAACCCACCGGCAAATTTCCGTGTGCCTGCCATGATGGACGATTTTGTGAACATCGTTAACCGCCAGTGGTCCGAAGCCGATGCAGTTGTTTTAGGCGCTTACGTATTGTGGAGATTGAACTTCATTCATCCATTTATCAACGGCAACGGACGCACGGCGCGCGCGGCGTGCTATTTCGTGATTTGCGTCAAGGCAGGCGGTTGGTTGCCGGGCACCACCATCCTCCCCGAGTTGATCAAAACAAACCGTGACGAATATGTGCAGGCGCTGATATCGGCAGACCAATCAGCAGCAACGGGCAACTTGGATCTGACGCAACTGCACCAACTTCTTGAGCGGCTGTTGGCCGAACAACTATCTACGGCAACAAAACCTGTCAGCTGAGCCATCCAACCTACGCCACCTTCTCCCCCCTTTTGACATAAGCTAGCACAATCATCAGCGCCGCCGGCGTCATGCCGTCGATCCGCCCAGCCTGGGCGAGCGTCCCCGGCCGGTGACGCTCCAGCTTGATTTGCAGCTCCGTCGACAGCCCCGGAATGCCCTTGAACGAGAACCCGGCCGGGATGACCACGCCCTCGTCCTTCTTCATGGCAGCCACATCGTCGGCCTGCCGGTCCACATACGCCTGATAGCGGGCATCCACCTCGACTTGGGCGGCCGTCGCTCCTGTGACCCGGCACAACTCGGGCCAGATAGCCCTGAGTCGCGCAAAATCCACCCCCGGCAGCGCCATCAGCTCATACGCCGTCCGACGCCGCCCATCGAGCTTCACATCCAACCCGGCACGGCCAGCCTCCGTAGGCGTCACCGACAGCGCCTCAAGCATCGCCCGCGCCTCGGCCAACGCCGCAGCCTTGGCCTCGAACGCCCGCCGCCGCTCAACCCCGACGATACCCAGCGCAATGCCAGCCGGTGTCAGCCGCTGATCGGCATTGTCTGCCCGCAGCCGCAGCCGAAACTCCGCCCGAGACGTGAACATGCGGTACGGCTCAGTCACCCCCCGAGTTGTAAGATCATCGATCATCACACCGATGTACCCCTCGGACCGGGACACCACGAACGGGCCCTCCATCGGTATCCCGGAATGCTCGTCGCCATCAGCGACGAGCATATCCGGGACCTTGACCCGGTCGTTGTCGTGCTCCTCATTCGACCGGTGAAGGTCCCGGATGACATCGGCAGCCGATGGCCCGCCGATGTCTCCGGGATACCGAAGTGGAGATCTCGGGGCTCCACCCGCCCGCTTCGCCGCATTGATCCCTGCCACCAGCCCCTGCGCCCCCGCCTCCTCATATCCCGTCGTCCCGTTGATCTGCCCGGCCAGAAACAGCCCCGGTGCCTTCTTGAGCTCCAGCCCCGCCGTCAGCTCCCGCGGATCAACATAGTCATACTCGATGGCATACCCCGGCTGAAGGATGCGCACCTTCTCCAGCCCCGGAATGGTCCGCAGGAACGCATCCTGAATATCAGCCGGCAACGAGGTAGACACCCCGTTCGGGTACACCGTGTCGTCGTCCAAGCCTTCGGGCTCAAGAAAGATTTGATGCGCCGTCCGGTCGGCAAAGCGCACGACCTTGTCCTCGATCGACGGACAGTACCGCGGCCCTATTCCCTCGATCTGGCCGGAGTACATCGGCGCCCGGTGCAAGTTGCTCCGAATGATCGCATGCGTCGCCTCCGTCGTGGTCGTGATGCCGCATGAGATCTGACGGTTCGTAATCTGAGAAGTCAGAAACGAAAACGGAACAGGATTTTCATCTCCCGGTTGCATCTCTAATTTCTCCCAGGCAATCGTCTTGCCATCGAGCCGCGCCGGCGTGCCCGTCTTGAGGCGGCCGAGTTGT
>JANMGQ010000226.1:0-70645 GCA_031374735.1 Hyphomicrobiaceae bacterium
GACGAAACGTCGGCCACCCGCAACGTGGTCTCGGGCGGCCTTCACAGCGTCGTGCGCACTCCGTCCGGCCCGAAAGCCATAGGAGTGAGGCGAGAAGCCTGGATCGAAGAGTGGCATCAGCACTTGATGCAGTGCCTGCTGGATCAAGCCGATCCACCGCCGTCGGAATGCCCAATTGGCGCATCCCGCCGTCATGCCGGAGGCATGCGTCCCGCATGACGTTTGGGGATGCTCACCCCACGCACGGCTTGCGGCTGGTATCGATCTGCCAGCAGATCTTCTCTGATGCGCGACCAATTCTCGTCGTGCCCCGCACGCCTTCGGCATGACGAGGAAGGGCTTCAGGTCCGTGACCGACATCTTGTCGATGCCGGCCGCGCCCTTGTTCCCGACCACGCGGGCATAGGCGCGCAGCATATTCTCGCGACTGACGACCAACTCCATCAGGAACCTGTTCGCCTCTGGTGTGGAGTGGTCCGTTCCCGTCGTGACGTTTGACGCACGCCGTCCGGCCCATCGTGCCCCGCACGCGAAGCATGACGCAGCTTCCGGCCGCGACCCTCCGAACGTGTACGGGGCATCTCAGCCCCGCGTTCTGCATCTCCAGCCGTCATCGAGAGACCGGTCTCCGTCCAGCGTTCATGTTCAGCCCTTCACCGTTCGGTCGGCTACTATGGCCTCTGCTGCGATCTGCCGCCCCATCCCGTCGCCTTTCGGCGCCGGTAGCACACGCTCTCCGAGGAGAGCGGGCAGCGCGGCAGACGTCCCAGGGTAAGACGCGTGACTTTCATGCCATCCACCTGTCGCATCTACGTCCGCAGCCCCCAGAGACCTTGGCCGAGATGCACTGGGCTTTGGAGACGGGAGCCTCCTCACCCGAGTACGGACGCCTCATATGCGCTTCCTGTTCGTCAGGCCGGCACTTTGCCTTGGGCTTCCTTCAGATTCCGGATCGCTCCGGACACCCTTGCCGTCAGCTAGCGGTACCCACACCCAGGGCCCGCAGAGGACTTCCACCTCCAAGTCATCGACCGGATACCATCCCGGCCAAACGTGCCTCGCGGCACTCCGCGCCATGCCTGGCGCACTCCCGGAATGCCGTTCTCGCCGAGGCGCGACCGGCATATCCGGGATGACGCCGTTGGAGACGATGGGTCAAAAATTTTGCTCGCCGGTGTGTTATCAGCGGCCAAATTCTGGGGCCCAAATTCTGGCCCTTGGTGTCGTGCATGCGCACCCATCACCGCTTGACGCTGCTGGTCACGTCGAGCGCCGAAAACATGGCGGCTGGCCCGCCGAGCATGACCTGTGCCGCAATCTCCGACAGGCGGCTCACGGCCTTGGGCTTGAAGCGCAGTGTCAACGTCTGGCCCGACTCCGACAGAAACTGTCCGACGTGGGCGAACACAGCCGCCTGCGTCGGCGTGTCCTGGCCGGCCTGCTGGCGCAAGGCTGCGACAATGCCGTCGCCGAATGACGGCCCGGCAATCTTGCGGGCGAGGCTGATGACGCCGCCATCCTTGATATCGAGTTCCAGTTCGCTGAGGTCGACCGACAGCATGGCCGCCTGAGCCTGTTGCGCGTTGGTCGTAAAGACCTCGCGCGGCACGTTCACCAATCCGAGTTTGGCTGACAGGGTGCCGAGTGGTGCGCCAGCGACAATGAAGGGATCGACGAGCAGTTGGCGCGTCTTGTCGTCATAACGCGCAGCCAATTCCATATCGACGTCGATGGCGCGGATACCATTCTGCACGAAGACGACTGCGCGCGGATCATTGCCGTTCAAAGGCATTTGCCCGCGAACTGCGACCTTCATCTGCGAGGGAAGGCCATTGATAAAGGCGCCCCACGAGATTTTCGACTTGTCGATGCGCACAGGCTGCCCCGTCTGCTGATCGGGAAATTCAAAGCCGTTCAGCTCCAGCCCTTGCAGCAGCGGCATCACCTTGCTCAGGATCTCGTCCGGCTTCATCTGCGGGTTGCGCATCCCTGCGAGCGACAGCCGCATCAACCCCGCAATATCCAGCTTTTCGAACGCAAACAGACTGATGTTGAGCGGTTCCATTCCGCGCTTGCCGGGCACCTTGCCGGCCAAACCCTCGAGTCGGAACGCGCCGAGCTTGCCCCCGTCGAGGCCGAGCATGGCAAAGCGCGCCATCGTGAAAGTGCCTGCGGGCCCAGGTCCTTTGGCCGTCATGTCGTCAAGGACGACGCTGTCCATGCGCAGTCCCTCATAAACTTCGGCCAGCGAGGCAACAAACGCGGCCGTCTGCTGCGGATTTGCGCCGCCGCCCTGCATCGCCTCGGCCTGCTTTATGAAGGTCTGGAGGTGCCCATAGGACACCTTCGCTGGGTCGATCCACACGCCGTCGCCTGACATGCGCCCGATCGTGACGTCGCCGCCATCAACGGTCTTGACCGTGTACGGCCCGAGCGAGACTTTGCCCTGAACTTTATACATCGGGCCGTCGGGCTTGCGGCGCTCAAGGCCCATCTCGAACATGGGCAGGATGTCGACGTCGGCCATCTCCATGTTGTCGATGACGCCGCTGACGATCGGCGACCCCGTTGCGCCACCGATCACGCCCTTGGCAATCTTGGCGAGGGCCACGCGGCCATCCGCGACGCCGTCGAGATGGATATCGGTGTAGGTGTAGTCGACGCGCACGACGGGTGCGGGTGCGTTTGGCCGCGGCGGCGCGCCGAGCATCGAAAACGAGGTCGCGATCGAAGGCGCGGTGATCGTGCGCGCTTTCAGGGCCGCAAACGCCAAAACGGCGCGCACCACCGGATCGGTTGGGCGCGTGGCCAATGCAGAGGGAACGTATGCGACGTCAGTCAGCTCGACCCGTGGCGCCTTGATCAAGGGCGCCGCGTCTTTCGCTGACCTGTCCGTGATGACGAGGTCGGTCACAACCACGCGCTGGGCGGAGCCACGGCCGCTTGGATTGATGCCTTCGGCCTCGATCCGGGCGATTGTGATCGCTGTGCTCCCGTCCGCCGTCGGCTGGATGTCGAGGTTTTCGACCGCAACGGTGCGCGACCAGACCGACGTCGTGATGGCGCCGTGACTGACCTTTGCGCCTGATGCGGTCAGGCTCGCTAAGAGGGCCTTGATTTCGGCTTCGGCCTGCGACTGCATCATGCTGCAGCTGCCAAGCCCAATGGTCACCAACACGACCGCAAAAGCGGCGCCTGCAATACGGGCTCTGTGCATGTCAGCCACCGGGTTCTGGAGTGAGGGCCATCATCGATCGTCTCGGCCGGTGCCTGTCCTGCCATATCGACCAACCGTTACCAACTCGAAACCCATCGGTCCCCACCTCCATCTTGGGTCTCACAGATGCACGACACCGTGCCGCTCAATCGCTATGGCCTCGAAAGCGAGATCGCCGAGGCGATCTGCTTCCTGTGCAGCGACAAGGCCAGCTACATCACCGGGCAGCTCCTGTCTGTCGACGGCGGCTTCGAGGCCACCGGCATCGGCCTGCTGACGCTGCGGCGCGATCGCAATGGGTGATATGAGGCCTCAGATCAGTCCCGACTGCAGCTCGAACCCAAGCTCAAAGCGGCCCTTGATCTCGGCGGCGTTGTCAAAGTCGACGATGGCGTGGTGGCTGGCCGTGCTGATGTCGCGATGCACGCGTTGCAAGGGGTGGCCGTCATACATGGCATGCGCGCCAGATACCGCGAACACACGCTCGATGGCACGCCGACAAAGTTCGACCGCATAGGCGGCGTTCCAGCGGATCTGCACGCGCTCGCCGAGCGGCAACGGGAATACGCCCCGCTTCAGGCCATCGTCGAGTATCGTACAGTTCTGTTCAAGCAATCCACGCGCGGACGCAATCTCGGCGCTCGCCTCGGCGACACGAAACTGGACGCCAACCTTGGCGGCCTTGCTCGCACCCGCATAGGCTTCGCGGCGCACACGCGTGGCATCGATGAAGGTCGCGAGGCCGGCCTCTGAAAAACCGACTACGGTGCCGGCCAGCATCGAGGCAAGCCCTCCCATCACGGGCAAACGATAGAGGGGCTCGGCATCGCCTTTAAAGTCGCCGTTGAACATCGGCCCTGTCTCCATGGCGCGGTGGTCGGGCACGAACACGTCTGTCGCGATCAGATCCTTCGAGCCTGTACCGCGCATGCCAAGTGTGAACCACGTGTCCTCGACCGAGATGTCGGCGCGCGGCACGACGACGTGCATCGGTGGCGTCCGCTTGCCGTCCGCCGTCTTCTCACCAAGGCAGCCAAGCAGCACCCAGGGGCCGTGGTCGATGCCGCTGCCGTAGTGCCAGCGCCCATTCAGCTGCCAGCCACCGTCCGCGCGCGCGAGTTGCCCTTGCGGCGCGAGGGCACCGGGGATCAACACATCCGGGCTCGCACCAAAAACCTCGTCGCGGCACTGTTTTGGAAAACGTGCCACGACGTACGTGTGGGCCGCGCAGACCATATTGACCCAGCTCGCCGCAGCGCACGCGCTGCCCGTCGTCATGCAGGTGCGTATTTGCGCGCTGACCGGAAGCTCAAGTCCGCCAAAGGCCTTGGGCGTGAGCAGCCGCGCAAATCCAGCCTCAGCCATCGCCGCGATCGCCTCAGGTGCGGCGCGCCGGGCGGCTTCGCCAGACGTCGAGACACGGCGCAGGGTTGGCAACGCAGCCGCGCTGGCGCGGGTGAGGTCGAACGGAGTTGAGGCAAAATGCAGAGCATCGGTCATGTGTTCGTTCGCGGATTTGTTGCGGGTTGAAATGACGAACGGGCTTCACATCCCCTCCATGCCCTTCTTCGCCAGCACTGGCTTTGCCGCTGCGCTGGCAAGGTGCGCCAACAGCGCCGTTGCCGCGGCGGGGTCGCGCGCGGTGGTCGAGATACCGCCTGAATAAACCGTCGTATTCTGCACCTCGGCGGGCAGCGGGCCGACCAACACGACGCCTGCAACCGGCACAATCTCGCTGATCTGGTGGATGGCGAGTTCGGCTTCGCCTTTGGCCACCAGATCGGCGACATAGCCCCCCGGCAGCAGCTTGGCTTTTGCGCGCACGGGCTCTGCGATGCCGAGGCGTTCAATCAGCTTGTCGAAGTAGATGCCGCTGGAGCCACCAGCTTTCGGGTCGATATAGGTGACGGACTTGGCCGCCAGCAGTGTCGCCTTGAACGCGTCGACAGTGGAAATGTCGGGCTTCGGGGCCCCCACTTTGATGGCAACGCCCATGCCGACCTTGGCGAGATCAATGCGGGAGCCGGCAGCAACACGGGCGTCTTTGATAAGGGTGTCAATAACACCCGGTGTGATGACAGCGACGTCGAATGTCTCGCCACCACCGATGCGCCTTGCAAGGCCACCAGCCGTGTCGTTGTCGATGACGACTTTGTGGCCGCTCGCGGCTTCAAAGGCGGGGATCAGTTCGACCACCACGGCTTTCATGGCGCCAGCTGTTAGCACTTTGATTTCGGCCGCCGAGACGCCAGGGGCGCTGAGCCAACTCAAGCCGATTGCAAGGGTGAGTGCGATGCGCATGTCGAGAGCCCTGTCCGCGAGTGGTCGTGGAGGCGACCGTCTCACGGCACACGCGTTGCGGCAACTCACGCGGGGCGCCGGGCGATCAGATAAAAGTCGGTCATGCGGCGTTTGGAGCGGCCGAGCGTGAGCGCCCACAGCGCCGTCTCGGCGATGCGATAGAGGCCAATTGCCAGGCGACCCTTGGCGGCAATGGCCGAGACCTGGCCGGACTCATAGCCTTCGAGCGTATCGATGCTGAGGCCGCGTTGGCTCAACGCCTGTGCGATGGTGTGCGGCGACGAGGCAGCCTTCAGGTGGGCCTTGAACGGCGGATGGCCCGGCTGCCCAGCCGTCGTCGAGCCGAGAATGCGGCGATAAAACTGGACATGCAAGGCGTGCGGCGAGAGGCGCGTGACGAGCCCTTTCAAGGACTGCGGCAGGGGCCCTTTGACAATCAGCCGGCCGCCTGGGGCGAGTGCGGCTGCAAGCCGTTCGATCGCAGCTTCCGGCCGCAACAGATGCTCCAACACGTCCCAGCAGACGATGAGGTCGAAGCGACGGGTCCCGTAATCGAACGTCTCAAGATCGCCGAGCAGCTTTTCTTTGGCGTACGTGTTCATTTCGAGCTGTTCGGGACTGATGTCGATTGTCGTAATCTCGGCGCCATCGGGCAGCGGCAACCAGCTGTCTGAGCCGCCGCCTGCCTCGAGCATGCGAAAGGGCTTTGCCGCGCTCGGGCGCGGGTCATAGTGAGACAGGATGGCTTCGGCCGTCTCGGCATAGCCCCACGTCTCAGGGCCGCGCAGGGCGCGCATGAGCACGGGCAGGGGAAGTGTTTGCGTGGTCATGATCGAAACCGGCAAGAGGTCGAGCAGAACGTGCAGCAAAAGACGGGCCAATATCGGACCCTGCGGAACGATCTGGCAACTCACTCATCTGCGCCGTTCGCCCCATTGACGCAACATCGCCCGCAGCGCTTCCGTGCGGTGGCAATCAGAATGGACCGCCATGCTCGCTTTCGCCATCCGCCGCCTGTTCGAGGCGCTGCTCGTCATGCTGACGGTGGCGCTGCTCGCCTTCGTGCTGTTTCGCTTCGTTGGCGACCCCGTCAACCAGATGGTCAGCCAGGAGACGACGCTCGAGGAGCGCGCGCAGCTGCGCCAGGATCTCGGCCTCAACGATCCCGTGGTGCTGCAGTTCGCCCGCTTTGTCGGCAATGCGGCGCGGCTGGAGTTCGGCATCTCCTATCAGGTGCGCCAGCCGGTGACGCGGCTGATCTCTGAGCGTTTTCCGGCAACGCTGGAGCTTTCGATCGCCGCCGCCATCTTTGCGCTCTCTATCGGCATACCCATGGGCGTCTACACCGGCATTCATCGCAACAGCTGGGTGTCGAAAGGCTTCCTCACCCTGTCGCTCGTCGGCATTTCGCTGCCGACCTTCCTGATTGGCATTCTGCTGATCTACATCTTTGCTGTGAACCTGCGCTGGCTGCCGTCGTTCGGGCGCGGCGAGGTGACCACGATTTTGGGCTGGCGCACGGGACTGCTCACCACATCCGGTTTGAAGGCGCTGATCCTGCCGGCGATCACACTCGGCCTGTTCCAGATGACGCTGGTCACGCGCCTGGTGCGCTCGCAGATGCTGGAAGTACTGCGCACAGACTATATCAAGTTTGCGCGCGCCCGCGGTCTATCGGATCGCGCCGTCAACTTCGGCCATGCGCTGAAAAACACGCTGATCCCGGTCATCACCATCATCGGCCTGCAGCTCGGCGCCATCATCGCGTTTGCCATCATCACCGAGAGCGTGTTCCAGTGGCCGGGCATGGGCTTGCTGTTCATTCAAGCCGTGCAAAACGTCGATATTCCCGTCATTTCGGCGTACCTGATGCTGGTCGCCTTCCTGTTCGTGTCGATCAACTATGTGGTCGATATGCTGTACGTGTATGTCGACCCGCGCATCCGTATCCTTGGGCGAGATGCCTGATCCCGCTATTGCTTCGACCTCAACATCACCCAAACCACGATCATCGGCACATAAGCCCCCGGAAACCATCAATGCGCCTGTTTCTTTCTGCTGTTGCCTCGCTCGGCCTGGCTGGTCCAGCGCTTGCCCAGCCCGCGCCGGGCCAGGGCGGCAGCGTGCCACTGGTCGAGGTTCTGGATCTGGCGAAGCCATACCCGAATTTGACCACGCAGGTGCGCCTGCGCCTGATCGCGTCGAACACGACAAAGGAGAAAGTCACCTGCACCGCGCAGCGCTTCGCAAATACCTGGACGGGGCTCGGTGGTGCCCGGCTCGCGCCTTACGTCTGCCCCATCGGGAAACGTACGCTGACCATCACGGCGGAGCCGACATATTACGACAAGGCCGGCTACAAATTGAAGGCAACCGACCCGACCCTGTCGGCTAAGGCCGCGAAAGTCGTCGAGAGCCGTCTCAAATGGTCATGGAAATAAGTTCGAGTGAGCATATCATGGCGCACGTGAAACTGATGGGACCGCTGCGTACGCTTGCCGGTATCGACGCGCTTGAAATCGAGGCGCACAACATCAACAGTCTGCTGAAAGCGTTGTCGGCGCGCGTGCCGGCTCTTGCGGCCGAGATCGAGGCGGGTGTGGCAGTCGCCGTCGACGGCCAGATCTTTCAGGACGCGCTGCTGCAGCCCATCGCGCCCGATGCCGATGTACACATCCTGCCGCAACTCGCAGGTGGATGACGCGCGCTCAATACCCGCGTGGGAGATCTATAATGTGGCGCAAACCGCCGCCCTGTTCGAAGGATTGGATCTGCTCGACGACGTTACCCGAGATCGTGTCGGGGTCGCTGTCAGCCGCGTTGTGCGGCGTGATGGTCACCTGTGCATGCCGCCATAGGGGGCTTGTCGCGGGCAATGGTTCCGTCTCGAACACGTCCAGCACCGCGTGACCCAGCGAACCCTCGTCCAAGCACGTGACGATGTCAGCTTCAACCTGTAGGCCGCCGCGGCCGGCGTTGATGAGCACGGGCTTGCCGAGCCGACCATCTCTGGCGAGGCGGCGCAGCAGCCGGGCATCAAGGATGTGATACGTATCCGGTGTCAGCGGTAACAACACGACAAGGATGTCGGTCGCAGCAAGAAAGGCATCGAGGCCATCACTGCCGTGGTGGCAGCGCACGCCCGGCACGGACTTTGGCGTGCGGCTCCAGCCCGAGACTTGAAAGCCGAGCCGCACCAGCACTTCGGCTGCATCGCCCGCGATTTCACCAAGCCCCATCAAGCCGACGCGCAAAGACTTGGCGGCCCACTGTTCCAAGCCAATCCATTCGCCGCGGGCTTGTCCCGCCCGGTGCAGCGCGCCTTGGCGATGCTGATCGAGCACGTGCCAGACGACATACTCGGTCATACGGCTGGTCAAGTCACGGTCGACCACGCGCACGATGGGCACATGGCGCGGCAGCGTCGTGTCGCCCAGCAGCGCATCGACTCCCGCGCCGAGATTGAAAATCACCTGCACGTTCGGCAGCGTTGCGATGAGGCCCGGCTCGGGTTTCCAGGCGGCGACAAAGCGGACAGCGGCCGGATCGAAACGGTCAACGCCTGCAACAGCGATCTCCCGGTCTGCCAGGCGCGCACGAAAGCGCGCAGCCCAGGCGGCCGGCGACCAGTTGCCGGCCGAGGGTTTGATCGCAAGCAGCAAAGTCATCTTGTGGTCCTGGGTTCGCATGAGGTGCCCTTATAACAAGGGGCCACAATATGGCGGATCAAAAAACAACGGCTTCATCGCGCAAGGCCGGCCCTACCGCTGTTGCAAGGCGATCACATGATCTGAACCTTCGTCATCCCGCACAAGCGCGGCCCCTTCAGGTCGCGCGCAGATGCGGGATCCAGCGAGTGAGCGCGCGTCGCGCACCTGATAGACCCATCTACACGGACCGCTTCGCGGACTCTTGCGCTGGATCTCGCATCGGCACGCGGCCGCAAGAGGCCGCGTTTGTGCGGGATGACGGTTCCTGCGCTTGCCCTCACCGCTCCCGCCCCGCGACTTGCACCGCGACCCGCACGGGTTCATGATACTGTTACGTCGAACTTGGAGGCGCCGCGTGGCTGAAGGTGAGCCGATACAATTGCAATCAAGGCTGAGTGCGCGCCGGTCGTCTGGCAGCGGGCCTCCCTCGCATGGCTCTGCGGCAAATGCTCAGCCTGCGGCAGGCGCAGCGCAAGTTGCGTTCAATCGGCAGGAACTCGGTGCCATTCTCAACGTGTACGGTCGCATGGTCGCCGCTGGCGAATGGCGCGACTACGGCATGGATTTCGGCCGCGAGACCGCGACGTTTGCCGTCTATCGCCGTACCAGCGAGGTGCCGCTCTATCGCATCGAAAAGACCCCAAAGCTTGCCCGCAAGCAGGGCGCCTATTGCGTGGTGAATGCGGCGGGCCTGATCTTGAAGCGCGGACACGAGCTCGCCCGCGTGCTCGATGTGTTCGACAAGCGCGCCATGACTGTGGTCGGCTGACACTTCGATCACGCTATCAGCACATGAGATAACTCCCAGGGGACCGTCGCCATGAAGCTCTATTCCAGCCCGCTTTCGCCCTATGGCCGCAAGGTCAAGATTGCCGCTGCCATGAAAGGGCTGACATCGAAGATCGACATTGTGCTGGCGGACACCAACAAGGGCGATCCCGATCTCAATCGCCACAATCCCTTGGCCAAGATCCCATGCCTGGTCGCCGATGGCCAGGCGATCTTCGATAGCCACGTGATCTGCGAATATCTGGACGCGCATGGAGACGGCCCTGTCCTGTTTCCAAAGGCGGGTGCCGAGCGGTGGACGACGCTGACACTCGGCTCGCTTGCGGACGGCATTCTAGATGCGGCGCTGCTGTTGGTTTATGAAACGCGCTTCCGCCCGGCCGACAAGCACGTCGTCGCCTGGACGGATCGCCAGTGGGCCAAAGTCAACGGCGCGCTCGACCATCTCGAAAAATCGCCGCCGGCCTGGACCACAGCGCCCGACTATGGCCACCTCACTCTGGCTTGTGCGCTTGGCTACCTCGATTTTCGCCATGGTGGCACGTGGCGCGGGGCACATCCAAAGCTGGTCGCCTGGCTCGGCCGTTTCTCAGCAGCCGTGCCAGCCTTCGAGGCGACAACGCCAAAGGCGTAAGTGGTTTTCAGGTTTTGAACGCAGTCTTGCCGGAATGCTCTGGCTGTTCATTCTGCACCTCAAACATCGACAGAGACACCCATGGACCGGCGCGACTTCCTCAAGACTGCAGCTGCTGCATCAGCCGCCACCACAGTGGGATTGACGGCGACAAGTACGCCTGCCTTGGCGGCGCCATCCCTGGCGCGGGGCATGCGTCAGTGGGTGTTGGCCCTGCCGCAGTCGCTCGACACGCTCGAGGTCCGCACTGTTGTCGCGCGCCTGCAGCATCAAATAGCAGCGGCACGGCCCCACACGTCCGTCATGCTGGAGCCGACCGTGAGCGGCGGCCTTGAGGCCGTCACGACTGGCTTTGCCGATCTGTACATCGGGATAGACACCCAGCACGACGCAGCGCATCCGGCTTTGCCCATCTTCGCGGGCCTTCCGGCAAGCCCCGACCGTGGTCATGACATGTCCGCGGCGGTGCACCGGGCGTGGTTGGCCGGCCCAGGGCGGGCGCTTTGGTCGGCAGCACTCGACACCGTGGACGTCGTCGCTATGCCGGTCGCGCACACAGGACCAAGCCCAGGGCTTTACTCAGATGTCGCTTTCGAGACCGGGCAGGACGTGCGCGGGTTGCGGATTGGCGCGCGCGGGTTCGCGGCCGACGCCCTCCGTCTCCTGGGGGCGACCGTGTCAACCGGCGATGCTGATGGCGCAGGTGCACTGGCTGGCCGTGGGTTGGTCGCAGCCGAGCCGCTGTTGGCGCCGTTTGAAACCCAGGCGCAGTGGTCCTATCAGCCCGGCCTGACGCCAGCCGGTCTCTCGATTTCTCTTGGCGCTCGCGGGTCGTTCTGGCGCAGCTTGGCCGCGTCGGATCAGGCAGTGATTGCGGCGATCGCAGACGCGACCTCGGCGGCCAGCCTTGAGCTCGGGGCGCGCCGGCAGGAGAGCCTGGATCAAGTCGCGGCCTTCCGTCGTTGGCCCATGCACACAGCCACGCCTGCGGCCTTCGCCCGTGACGTGGCGGTGGCCATGTCGGCTGTGATTGACGATCTTGCTGCGCGCGACGCACTCGCGCGCCGCGCCATCGACAGCCTCAGGCACATCGCCGCGCGGGTCAGCTGATCCGCCGTCATCGATAAAGCCAACAATAATCTTTACCCGTGGTTGAGCAATCCGCTCAACCACATGGCAACCGCTTCGCGTTAAGGTCTTGAAACTGGGCGGGCTTCGGTGCGCCGATCTTCAAGCAGAGACGCAACCGGCAGCGCCACCAAGCTTAACGGCTCATTAACCCTGGCGGTTTAACGTCTTCGCAAGGATGTGGACATGGCAACATGTTCGGTCCTCAGTGTACCTGTGTCGCCCAGCGTTTCGGGTTGTGTCCATGATGTCGTCTGCCGTCGCCCTTAAGGCGCCTTTTGCTGCCGAGCCCGCCCTCGATGTGGCGCGACACTTGTTCGGCTCCGAGCCGGCCACGCGTCCAACGCCTGCCGCGGTCAGTCCTGCCGCCGATGTGCCCACCGAAGCTGAGCCACCACAAATCGCCTGGGTCGAGCCCGCGGAAAATCTCTGGCTCACATCTCTTCAGAGCTTCGGCCTCACGCTGATGACCTTTGGCGTGTACTATTTCTGGGGCCGGGCCGAAGCGCGCCGACGCACCACCAACGCCGTGCACATCAACGGCAAGCCGCTCGACCATACGGGGACGGGCCTCGAGGCCTTCACGTCGTTCATTGTCGGTGCGCTGATCGCTGTGTCGATCACAACCGCCTTTTTCGCCATGATGAAGGGCGCGCCAGGTACAGGCATCGAGGGCATGCGCCAGATCCGCTGGCAGCGGCTGACCATATCTTTGCCGCTGTTGTTCCTGCTCGGCTCGGTCGTCTATCGCAAACGCCAACACATTCTGCGCCGCACCTGGCTCAGCGGCCGTCGCTTCGACGTCTCGGGCCATGCCTGGGGCTATGCGCTGCAGCATTTCTGGATGGCGTTCCTGGTGCCGCTGACGTTGGGCTGGGCCGCCCCCTGGCGCGCCAGCCGGCTCGAGGCGATCAAGATCCGCGACATGCACTATGGGCAAACGCGCTTCATCGCGAAGCCTGAACTGAAGCCGCTCTACAAAGCCTTCGCGCTGCTCTGGTTTGGCGGCGGCTTCCTCTACTTCGCTATGCTGATCGTGCTCTCGCTCAACATAGGCCCGCAGCTCCTGGCCGCCATCAATGGCCTTTCGATCGCGCCGCTGAATGACGCAGACGTTGCGCGGCGCGGCTTGACCATCGTCGCTATTGGCCTGCTGCCACTGTCTCTGTTTGCTCTCGTGTACCGCAAAGCAATGCTGGAGCATCAGATCTCGTGCGTGGCTTTCGACGGAGGCCGACTACGCTTGAAGCTGCCACTTGTCGGCTACCTTTGGCTGGCCGTTACGAACGTCGTGCTCAAAGTTGGCTCGCTCGGCGCTTTTGCGCCCGTCGCTGAGGCCCGCGCCATGCGCTACCTGATCAGCCATTTGAAGATCGAGGGCCGGCTGCCGCAGATGGCCTGAGTAATTCCGGCGGCTCAAAAGAAAGCAACTGCTGGTCTAGGATGCGCTGCCGGTTCCCCTGAGCAACGAAAACTGCTTAACCCGGTTCAAGAGAGCGATCCGGGGGGATGAAACCAGTGACGACCACCGCGCCTTTACGCGACGTACCCTTGCTGCCGGCCCAAGTCGTCATCGACAAGCGGCCGGACGGAACGATCATTGCCCGCCATGCCGATCCGCTGAAGCCTTATGCCGCAAAGACCACCGAATGGCTGGACCATTGGGCCGCCATCGCGCCCGATCGCGTGTACATGGCACAGCGTGACGGCACTGCCCCCTGGAACACGCTCACCTATGGCGCGTTGCGAGCTGCGGCACGCAGCGTCGCAACGGCGTTGCTGGCACGTCCGCTCTCGGCCAGCCGGCCGATCGTTTTCCTGTCTGGCAACGATCTCGGACAAGCCGTCATGGGCTTTGCCGCCCAGTACATCGGCGTCCCCTTCGCACCCGTCTCGCCCGCCTATTCGACCATGAGCCAGGATTTCGGCAAGCTGCGCTACGTGCTGAGCCTGCTGAACCCAGGGCTTGTCTATGTGTCGTCCGGCAAGCCGTTTGCGAAAGCCTTAGAAAGCGTCGTCCCTGCCGACGTTGAAGTTGTCTACGCCGTCGATCCGCCGGCTGGACGCAAACACGTCACGGCCATTGCTGATCTTATTCGCACGCCAGCGACATCAGCGGTCGATACGGCCAATGCCGCGGTCAACCCGGATACACTGGTGAAGTTCCTGTTCACATCGGGCTCGACGGGCAATCCGAAGGGCGTGATCAACACGCAGCGCATGCTGACGTCCGACATCGCCATGATCACGGCGGGAATGCCGTTTGTCGAAACAACGCCGCCGGTGCTGGTCGACTGGCTGCCGTGGAGCCACACGTTTGCCGGCAATCACAACGTCAACTTCGTACTGGCCCATGGTGGAACGCTCTACATCGATGAGGGCAAGCCCATGCCCGGCGCCATCGACATGACCATCCGCAATCTCACGGATGTCGGCCCGACCATCTATTTCAATGTGCCCCGTGGCTTTGAGGCGCTGCTGCCGGCGCTCAAGAGCAACGCGGCCCTGCGCAAGAGCATGTTCTCGCGCCTGCAGGCCATGTTTTACGCGGGCGCCTCGCTGCCACAGCACGTCTGGGACGGTTTGCAGGAGATCGCCGTCGCCGAGACCGGCCATCAGATGCGCATGATCACGGGGCTCGGCTCGACCGAAACGGCGCCTGGCGCAATCGCTTCGACGAACAAGTGCTCGCGCTCCGGCATGGTCGGCTTGCCATTGCCGGGGCTCGACCTGAAGCTCATCCCCAATGGCGGCAAACTCGAGGCACGCGTGCGCGGGCCGAACATCACACCCGGGTATTGGAAACAGCCGGATCAAACCAAGGCCGCCTTCGACGAGGAAGGCTTCTACAAACTCGGCGACGCCTTGAAGTTTGTCGATGCCGCTGATCCGAGCCTCGGTTTCCTGTTCGACGGCCGCGTGGCCGAAGATTTCAAGCTGACGACAGGCACCTGGGTATCAGTCGGCCCCTTGCGCGCCGATGTTATTCAAGCGCTGGCGCCACTGGTGCGCGATTGCGTCATCACAGGCCACGATCGCGGTTTTATCGGTGCCTTGCTCATTCCTGAACTCGAAGCCTGCCGGAAAGCCGCCGGTCTCGGCCCGGAGGCCACGATCGAGCACGTCTATACGAGCGCGCCCCTCGCCGCTGATGTGCGCGCACGCCTCAAGAAACTTGCAGGCTCGCAGACGGGATCATCCATGCGTGTCGCGCGTGCCGCCATCTTCGGCTCGGCCTTGTCGCTCGATGCCGGCGAGATCACGGATAAAGGTTCGATCAACCAACGCGCTGTGATCGCCAATCACGCAGGGCTGGTTGACCGGCTCTATGCCGAGACGCCGGAGGCAGCGGTGATCCTGGTGTGATACCGGCGGCCAGAAGGATTGACCGACCAAACCCCACCTCGGTATCCCGGAATGGCCGTCGCGCATGTGCGCGACTGGCATATCCGGGACCTTGACCTGTCGGGATGAGGCACGTGTTGCTTGCGGGAAGAGGTCAAGATCCCGGATATGTCGTTGGCGCTTGAGGCGCCAATGACATTCCGGGACAACGCCGTAATTTGGGACGGTCAATACTGTCGCTCGCTGGTGTGAGTATCCGCGCTGGCTTCGAAGTTGCCTTGGCACCTCGGCGTCAATCCAGCCGGGCATGGGCTTTGCACAGCTGGGAACTCGTCCCTGTGCCAAATTCAGACAGCGCTGCGCCCCATGAACCTGTCCGCCTTGATCGCCGCTGCATATGTCGAAGTCCAGCGGACCACGGGGCGCAAACCGTCGCTGACGTCGCGCATCAATCGGGTGCTGCATCGCCCGGTCGAGCCGGATTTCGCGGCGCTGCGCCATTTCGTGCCACCAACAGGCACATGTTACGTCGATATCGGCGCCAATCGCGGCGAGACGGTCGCATCGACACGACTGTTTTTACCAGATGTGCCCATCGTGGCATTCGAGCCGAACCCGGTGCTGCACCCCATCATCGAGGCCCGCAATCGCGCCGACCGCGCCCTGACGCTGCAGCGCGTCGGTCTTTCCGACAAGCCCGGCAGCTTCGACTTGCATGTGCCCTACTACAAGGGCGTCCCCTTTGACGGGCTCGCCTCTTTCCGGCGCGAGGAAGCGGCGACCTGGCTCAACCGCGACCGGCTGTTTGGCTTCCATCCGAAGCATCAGGACATCAGGACGTTCACCTGCGATGTCTCGACGCTGGACGCCTTTGACCTCAGGCCATCGATGATCAAGATCGATGTGCAGGGGCTCGAGCCGGCCGTGATCCGTGGGGGCCGCGCGACGATTGCCGCCCACTTGCCGGCTATTCTGATGGAAAACAACGACCCTGCGCGCGACGGCGCTGATCTGCTTTCGCTTGGTTACCTGGCCTATGCGTGGGAGGGCGAGCGTATGGTCCAGAGCGCAACGGACGCGCTTAATACGTTTTACATTCACCCAGCCAATCGGGGTGCATTCTCGGCGGCGATTTTTGGGCCTTGACTGAGCTGCTGCGGCTCATTCGCTGCGCGCAACGCGCACGCCGGCAATGTCCCACGCCTTCACGGTGCCATCGTCGCTGGCGACGATCACGCGCCGGCTGTCGGATGTGAACAGCAACGCGCGCACGGCACCAACTTTGACTGGAACAAGCGCCAGTTCACGACCTGATTTGAGATCCCAAAGCTTGACGGTCCCATCCGCCGCGCCCGTGGCAAGTGTGTCGCCGTTGCCCGCATGTGCCAGCGCCGTGACCTTGGCATCGTGCGCTTTCAATGTCTTGCGCACGGAACTCGATAGCGTCGACCAGAGCCGCACCTGACCGTCGTCCGCGCCCGAGGCAAATGTCTTTCCATCCGACGCCACATCGAGAGCACTGACGGCGTCTTTGTGGCCCGTGTGCGTGCGCCGCCGCGAGAGGCTGTCGGCATTCCAGGAGCGGATGGTCTTGTCATTGCTGCCGGTCAGCAACCCATTGCGCTCGCCGACGTAGATCATAGCCGTGATGGGTTCCCGGTGCCCATCTCCTGATGTTGCCGGTGTCGACACGCCGCTCTTGCGATCTAGCAGCATCAGTTTGCCATCGCCACCGGCGACGGCAACACGATCCGTGTCGCCCGTGAAGGCTACGGCCGTCACGGAGCCATCCAGGCGGCGGGTCGAGGCGACGCGCTCGCCCTTCTCGATGTCCCACAGCGCCACGGTTCCATCGCTATGGGCTGTCACCAGCATCGAGCCTTGGATCACCGCTGCGATGGGTGGCGGCATGTTGGCTGCCGGGGCGACGGGCGCGGCTTGCGACGCGCCTGGGGCCACGGGCGCAACGGCCGACGGGGCAACCAGCGGGAACGTGCGCACAAGCGTGCCCGTTTCAATCTCGGTGATACGCGCCTGCGAATCGCTCCCGACGGTCACGAGACGCCGGCCGTCTGCCAACAAGGCCATGGCAATGACCGGCCCCCGGTGGGCTCCAAGTGAGGCCACCTGCCTCGGCTCGAGTTTGGTCGGCAGCGAGGCCGATGGCAGCGACGTTGTCTGCTTGGTCACGGACGACGCTTTGTCAGACGACGATTTCGACGCGGTCGACTTCTCAGGCGGCCTAGCCGGCGATTGATGAGCCAGTTGGTTCTGATAGGCGACGGCAAGGCTCGCCACCGCAGCGCCAACACCGAGCTTGAACAATAGCCCGCGCCAAGGCGGACGCAGGAAAAACAACGCCCGCGAGGCAAGTGAACCGCGCCGCTTTTTCGCCGGCACAGGAATGGGTCCATCGGCACGCGTGGCGGCACGTGCTTTGGACGGTGCCGGCTGTGGTTGCGGCGCAGATGGCGCCGACGGCTCGTGTGCCCGGGCAAGAGGTGGCGCTCCCGCGACCACTTGGGTCATCGGCGCGGGACCGTACCCCAATCCATGGCGGGGATTGGGCGCCGATGGCGGCGCAGCTACCGTCGCGGCCACCATCTGTGCTGAAGCCTGGGGCGCTGGCTTCACGGCCTCCAGCCGCGTTGCCAGCCGATCCGCCGGCGCAGCCGCGACCTTTGGCTTCTGGCTCTCGATGTAGTCGAGCAATTGTCCAGGCGCTTGCGGCACATCCGGCGGCAGCGGATGGGGTGCCGCGGGCAGCGGCGCCACGTCGACAACAAGCTCCGGTATCGGCGCTGGCGCGGCCTGTTTGCGCAGGCCAAGACCCAACGTCATGCGCGGCTTGGCCGCCGGCGGCTTTTCGGGCTGCGTCAACAGGGGGCCGCGCCAAGCTGCGATCGACTGTGGCCGCTCCTGCGGCTCCACCTTCAACGCATGATCGATCGCCGCCAGGAAACCTGGTCGAAACGAGCCAATCGCCGCTTCACGCGCAGGCAGATACTCTTCCTTCATCTTGCGCGCGGGGCTGTCCGGCGGACGCTTGCCGGTGACGGCCTGATAGAGCGTCGCACCAAGTGCGTAGATATCCGTCCAGGGGCCCTGATTGCTGGTGGTCGACGCGTATTGCTCATAGGGGCTATAGCCCGGCTTCACGAGCGCGCTCACGGTGCGCGACTGGTGCGCGATCTCGCCACGCGCCGAGCCGAAATCGATCAAGACCGGCGACTTGTCCTTGCGGACTATGATGTTGTCGGGCGCGATGTCGCGGTGCAGGTAATCGCTCTTGTGGATCAATTCGAGCGCCGAAAGCAGCGGCTCGATCAGCGCATCCAGCTCGGCTTGTCGGGGCGCGCGTTTCAGGTCCTTGAGCCAATGGCGCAAGCTGACGCCCTCTTCCCACTGGAGGACCATGTAGCCGGTCTTGTTGGCGCGAAAATAACGGAACACGCGCACGATGTTTGGGTGCTCGAACTTGGCGAGCGTCTGCGCTTCCTCGATGAAGCGATCCAGGCCCCACTTGTAGTCGCCCGCGACATCCTTGGAGCGCGGCACAGCATCGACGTCGTCGATGCGGGCAGCATATTCGCTTGGGAAATATTCCTTGATCGTGACCTTGCGCTGCAGCGGGATCTCTTCGGCGAGGTACGTGATCCCGAATCCGCCGGCGCCCAGCACACGACGGATCTTATAGTCCTTCTCCAGGATCGTTTCGCTCGGCAGCGCGAGCAGGTTCGTCATCGCGCGTTCGTCTCCCCTCGCCAGCGTCAACGGCCGGCACCGATTCCGGCGATCGATGCCCCAGGCCTTTAACACGCATCACGTCCCTAACGCATCGCGTCAGACACAGGCAAGAATGTGGCGGCAACAGGTTTTCGCCTGTGCGCCGGCTGGCGCGGTGCGCCACGGCCTCAGGCACGCTTTGAGCAGGCAATGCCGAAATGCATTGCCAAAGTCCTCGCGAAGACGGCATGGCGACGCCATCTGCGACACTGAGCACAGGTATATGTCGGTTACGGCACACATGGATTGCGACGAGGCCGCGCTGTCCCGACTCGCGGCGGTGTTGGCGCTGAAACTCGTGACCGGAGATTGCATCGCGCTCCACGGCGATCTCGGTGCAGGCAAGACGACGTTCGCGCGCGCCTTCATTCGCGCCGCCCTGGGAGAGCCAGAGGCCGAGGTGCCGAGTCCGACATTTCCGATCGAACAGCAATACGACGCACCGCGGGGCCTCATCGCGCACTATGACCTCTATCGCCTCTCGGGCGCAGATGAACTCGAGGGCATCGGTTTCTTCGAAACGCAACCGCGAGCGCTGACGCTGATCGAATGGCCGGAGCGGGCGCAAGAGGCACTGCCCCTCGACCGGCTGGACGTGATGCTGTCCGCTGGCGCAACAGCTGACAGTCGGCATGTGGCGTTACATGCCCAAGGCGCAATAGCCGCGCGCGTGGCCGCGGCTTTGGCACCAGGGCAGCTGTGACATGCCGCATTTGACGCCGCGCGCAGTGTCGGGCACGATGACGCATCGAAAGCGCAAACAAGGAGCACGCCCCATGGCCGACCGTCTCGCCACTGGCAGGATGATCGCAGCGCTCCATGCCGCTTCGGTCTGAAGCCACCGCAACACCTCGGCGGGCAACCCGTCGTAACATCATCGCGTCACGTTGAAGCTATGCCCCTGTCCGCCGCGCAGGCCGCGCCGCACACGTTCTGTGAGGGTGCGGATGCACACGAACCAAAACAGGAGACCACCCCATGACCCAGCCGCTTCCCACTTTTCGCGCTGCGCCTCTGCCGCGGCCAACCCGGACACAGCCACCACATGTCACAAGACAAAGCCCTGCCCGATGCCGTCACCAGCTTTATTGAGGAAGGCTGGATCACCGAGGTGCTGTTCCGCATAAAAAGCGGAAAGGAGGCGACCGTCTACTGCTGCGCCGCCGATCCGATCCGCGAGGTCGAATACTACGCGCTCAAGGTCTACACGCCGCCCGATCAACGCTCGTTCCGCAATGCCGCGGTCTATCAGGAAAGCCGCTTCGATCGCTCCAGCCGGCAAGGGCGCGCGATGCACAACAAGTCAGCCAAAGGCCGCGAGATGCTGGCGAACCGATGGCCGGCCGCCGAGTATGCCACGCTCGAAACACTGCATCGCACCGGCTGTGATGTGGCCGCGCCGATCGCACTCGGCAATGCGTCGCTGCTGATCGAATTTATCGCGTCTGACGACGATGCCAGACAACCCGCGCCGCAATTGATGAAAGTGCGTTTCGACGCCGAGGACGCGGCCGTCGCTTACGCCCAGGCGCTGGCAGCCATCGAGCAGATGCTCGCGTCCCATGTGGTCCACGGCGATCTCTCGGCCTACAACATTCTCTACGCTGACGGGCGACTGCGCATCATCGACTTCCCCCAGGCCATCGACGCGCGGTTCAACTCCAACGCCGCTATGCTGCTCGAGCGCGACGTCGTGAACGTGTCGGGCTTTTTCGCTCGTCAAGGCTGCGCCACCAATCCCGCAGCGTTCAGCAAAGCGTTGTGGGATCGCTATCAACAAGCGCAAGTGTGAGACCACAGAAATTCGCAATGTGAACGATCAATTCGTCCTTCAAGCCATGCAGTTACCAACACCGACCGTACACGTAGCTGCCCGTCACCCGCCCCCCACTGTTTCGCGCATTCGCGTGGGAGGGCACCTTCCCCCCTTGCAAGGGCAAGCGGAGAGGGAAAGTGCGCCGTTTCCGCATTGAGACCTGCTGATGAGACCGCAGAAGATATGCACAGCCCCCTTGGGAATCAGCCTCGCCGGCGCGTGACGCTGCGGGGGCGAGCGGCTATCCAGCATCCTATGAGCTGGACACCCGACATCGCCATGGTGCTCGCCGCCGGCCTTGGCACGCGCATGCGCCCGCTGACCGACACACTGCCAAAGCCGCTGGTGCGGCTCGGTGACCGTGCGTTGATCGATCATGTGCTGGATCGCGTCGCGGCGGCCGGCGTGCCGCGCGCAGTGGTCAACGTGCACCACAAGGCCGATGCGCTGGAAGGCTATGTGTGCGCGCGCATTGTCCCTGAGATCGTCATCTCAGATGAGCGCGATGCGCTGCTCGAAACCGGCGGCGGAACGAAGCGCGCGCTGCCGCTGCTCGGCACGCGGCCATTTCTCGTGCTCAACTCCGACAGCGTCTGGATCGAAGGCGCAGACCAGAATCTGAAGCGCCTGTTTGCGGCCTGGGACGGAGACCACATGGATTGCCTGCTGATGCTGGCGTTGGCGTCATCCGCAGTCGGATATTCCGGCAAGGGCGATTTCTCCCACGAGGCCGATGGGCGCATCCGCCGCCGCCGCGCCGACGAGAGCGTGCCGTTCGTTTACACGGGCGTGCAGATCGTGCACCCGCGCCTCTTCGCCGATGCGCCGGAGGGTGCCTTTTCGTTCAACACGCTGTGGAGCCGCGCTATGCTGCAGGGCCGCGCCTATGCCATGCGCATGAACGGGTTGTGGCTGCATGTGGGCTCGCCCACTGAACTCGCCGCAGCCGAATCCACGCTGAGGGCCGACGCATGAGCAGCCCCAACATATTCACCGTGCCGCCGGGCTTGCCGTTTCTGCGCACGCTCGCGGACGCACTGCTGGACGGTCATCTGCCATCGCCCGGCGGGCCAAAGCCGTCACCGATTTCGCTCGCGGGCTACACCCTGCTGCTGCCGACGCGGCGCGCGACGCGGGCACTGCAAGAGGCGTTTCTCGCCGCGTCCGGCGGCAAGGCTATGCTGATGCCGAAGATCCGGCCCATCGGCGAGGGCGTCGAAGAGCTGACCTTGCTCGCAGGGGCCGCGGGTCTCGGCGATCTCGGTCCCGATAGTGCAGATATCCCTCCGGCCATGAGCGAATTGCAGCGCCGCCTCGTGTTGACGGAACTCGTGTTGCAGTGGTCGCGCGCGTTGCGTCAGCCATCTGACGATCCAGCCGGATATCTCGACGATAGTGTCGCGGCCGGTGCCAATACGCCGGCGCAAGCAGCTAAGCTTGCGACCGAACTCGCGCGCCTGATGGACATGGTCGAGACCGAAGGCGCGAGCCTTGACGGCCTCGACAAGCTCGTGCCGGAGGATTTCTCCGAGCACTGGAAGAAGACGCTGGCGTTTCTCGAAATCGTTGTTTCGATCTGGCCGCAATATCTCGACGCCCACCAGCGCCTGTCGCCAATGGACAGGCGCAATCGCGTCTTGCGGCTGGAGGCAGCGCGGCTGGCTGCGATGCCGCCCGCGGGGCCAGTGATCGTTGCGGGTGTTACGGGTAGTATTCCAGCCGCCGCCGAGTTGATGAAAGTCGTGGCAGCTCTTGCGAACGGCGCCATCGTGCTGCCCGGCCTCGATCAGGCGATCGATGACGAGAGTTTTGCCCTCGTTGCAAAGCAGCATCCGGACCATCCTCAATATGGGTTGGCGAAACTGCTCGCCTCGCTTGGCATAGGCCGGCGCGATGTGGGTGTCCTTGGGCAACTTCCGCGCAGCGGATATGCGCGCGCGGCAATGCTTGGCGAAGCCTTGCGGCCAGCCGCGACGACCGATCAGTGGCATCATCTCGCGCGGGCCATGTCGGCCGACGAGGCCGTGTCCGCTCTTGCCGGCGTGCACATGATCACGACGCCAACCGCGCAGGATGAAGCCGAGGTGGCAGCGCTCATTCTGCGCAAAGCGATCGAGACGCCGGGCAAGACGGCAGCACTCGTCTCGCCGGATCGTCTGCTGGCGCGGCGCGTCGGCGTGCGCTTGGCGGCCATGGGCGTGCAGGTGGACGACTCAGCTGGTCGTCCCTTCGGCAAGACGGTGTCCGGCGCCTTTCTGGATCTCGCGATCGAAGCTGTCGCGCAAGAATTTGCGCCCGCCGCCACGATGGCCCTGCTGAAGCATCCGCTGACGCGGCTTGGTATGTCGGCGCGCGACATCCGCCGCGCCGCGCGCTATCTCGAACTCGGTGCGTTTCGCGCGCTGTATCTCGGCCGTGGTCTTGATGGCATCGATCTCGCGCTCGAACGCGCGGCGCAGGAAGCCGTCGGCGACAGTGATGTCAGCGTGCCGCGCTCGCGCGCCGTCAGGCGCTTGTGGGAGGCCGATTGGCAAGCCGCGCGCGAACTCGTGGCCAAACTGAAGGACGCTTATGCGCCGTGGCTCGATCTGTGTGCGGCAGAAGGTGCGCAGCCGTTGCAGGCGCTCGCAAAGGCGCATGTCGATGTTGCCGAAGCGTTGGCTAAGCTGCCAGACGAGAAGGTGGACGCTTCATCCGGTGAAGCCGGCAGCGACGCCGCGGCTGACAAAAAGCAGAACCAACCCCTCTGGGACGGCGAAGCCGGCTTGGCCGCGCAAACATTCTTCACCGGCTTGCTCGATCCTGACTTGCGCGCACCCGCTCTCGAACCCTCGGACTACGCTGATTTCTATCGCGGCTTGATCGCGGGCGAGAACGTGCGGCCGCGACACGCGTTGCATCCGCGCGTGTTCATCTGGGGACCGTTTGAAGCGCGTCTGCAACAGCCCGACATCGTCGTGCTGGGTTCGCTCAATGATGGCACGTGGCCGGAGGCCGCCGATCCCGGCCCCTGGCTCAATCGCCCGATGCGTTCGCAGCTCGGATTGCCATCGCCGGAAGAGCGCATCGGCGCCATGGCGCACGACTTCACGCAGTTGCTCGGCGCCGAGACGGTGTATCTGACGCGGGCGGAAAAAATCGGCGGTGTGCCGACGGTGCCGTCGCGCTGGCTCATGCGTCTGAGCGCGTTGCTCGACGGCTTGAAAGCGCCACATGCGCTTGCGTCGGACGAGCCGTGGCTCGCTTGGGCACGCGCACGCGAAGTGTCGGGCAAAGGCTCACCTGTCTCAGCGCCGGCACCCTGCCCAGCTGTGAAGCTGCGCCCGCGCAAACTTTCGGTGACATCGATCGAACGTTGGCTCGCCAACCCCTATGCGATCTATGCGCAGCACGTGCTGGAGCTTGAGGCGCTGCCGCCCTTGGGCATGCCGCCAGATGCGCGTCTGCGCGGCGCCATCATCCACGACGCCTTGAGCCGCTTTGCCAAGCGCCACCCGGATGCTTTGCCGGCAGATATCGCAGCGGCGCTGTCACGCGAGGCGGCTGGCGTGCTCGAAACTTTTGCGGCGCACCCGCGCATCGCAGCCTTCTGGCGGCCACGCTTTGATCGGTTTGCCGCTTGGTTCGGCGAAACAGAGCCGGCGCGGCGCATTGGCGTGACGCGGGTCGTGTCCGAAATCACGGGCAAGCATGTGATGGCCGCGCCGTTCGCCCCGTTCACGCTGACCGCGCGCGCTGACCGATTTGACATCGGCGAAGCCAGTCTCGCCATCTACGACTACAAGACCGGCACGGCGCCCTCGGGGAAAGCCGTCGAGAGCGGACAATCGCCGCAATTGCTGCTCGAAGCGCTGGTCGCGCGGGTGAACGGGTTCGGCACCGTCCCGCCGCTGCCGGTGCAGCAGCTGACCTATATTCGCGCGACCGGCGGCGAGCCGCCCGGCAAGGAGACGTCTCTGAAGTTCGACGACCTCGACGCGCTGGTCACGCGCACGGCTCAGGGCCTCGAAGCTCTGATCGCGGCCTACGACGACATCCGCACACCCTATCGCGCCCTGCGGCGGGCGAGCCTCAAGAACGCCTATGGCTTCGACGATTTCGCCCACCTCGCGCGCGTGGCGGAATGGTCGGGCGGCGAGGACAACGGCGAAGAGCAGGTCGGGTAAGTGGCCCGCGCCTCAGGGCCGTCAACCCAACGGCGCACTGCCCAAAGTCAGTGCATTGCGCAGGATCGTTAGACCCGCACCGCCTTCGAGCGACATGATCGACTCGGGGTGGAACTGCACGGCGGCGATCGGCAAGGTCTTGTGCTCGAAGGCCATGGGAATGCCGTCCGACGTCACGGCCGTGACGCGGAATGCGTCCGGCATGGATGAGGGGTCGACATAGAGCGAATGATAGCGGCCAACCGTGATCTCCGTTGGCAGGTCTGCAAACAGCTTCGATTGCGCCCGCGTTTCAATCTTCGATGGCCTCCCATGGGCAGGCATCGCAAGTTGCCCGAGGCTGCCACCGAAGTACTCGCCCAGCGCCTGCATGCCCAGGCAGACGCCGAAAATTGGCTTCTTGGCCGTGATCGCAGCCTTGATGACGTCCTTCACTCTGAAATCATCCGGCCGCCCCGGACCCGGCGAGAGCAGCACAAGATCAAACGGCTGCGCGTTCAGCGTCTCGACGGCCTTGCCGTGCCGCGTGACCAGCACTTCGGCGCCCGTCTGGCGCACATAATCAGCAAGCGTATGGACGAAGCTGTCCTCGCAATCGACCAGCAGAACACGCTTGCCCTTTGCCGTTTTGGTGTCTGACCTTGGGTCAGACACCACTGGCGCGACCTGTGCCGGCTTGCCCGCCTCGCGCAGCGCCTGGAACAGAGCCGCGGCTTTCAGCTGGCACTCGTCGTCCTCCGCCTGCGGATCGCTATCGTAGAGCAACGTTGCACCGACGCGCACTTCAGCGGTGCCGTTGTGCATGCGGATGGTGCGGATGGTGAGGCCCGTGTTCATAGAGCCGTCAAAGCCGATGGCGCCGATGGCCGCGCCATACCAGCGGCGCGGACTCTGTTCGTTGTCCTCGACGAACTGCATGGCCCAGATCTTCGGTGCGCCCGTGACCGTAACGGCCCAGGCGTGGGAGAGGAACGCGTCGAGCGCATCAAATCCCTTGCGCAGGCGGCCTTCCACGTGATCGACGGTGTGGATCAGCTTGGAATAGAGTTCGATCTGCCGGCGGCCGATAACCTTCACGCTGCCCGGCTCACAGATGCGCGCCTTGTCGTTGCGATCGACGTCGGTGCACATGTTGAGTTCGAATTCGTCTTTCTGGCTGTTCAGCAGACGGCGGATCTGTTCGGCATCGCCAAGCGGGTCCTGCCCGCGTGGAATCGTCCCCGAAATCGGGCACGTCTCGATGCGGCTGCCATCTGAGCGCACAAACATTTCAGGGCTCGCCGAGACGAGGAACTCCCCGCCACCAAGATTGATGAGCGCGCCAAACGGGGCGGGATTGATGCGGCACAGCAGGGCGAACACGACGCTTGGCTGCGCGCCACAGGGCTCGCCGAACAGTTGGCCCGGCACGGCCTCGAACAGATCGCCGCGTGCGAAGGCGGCGCGCGCCTTCTCGACGACGGCGCGATACGCGCCTTGAGGATGGTCCCGGAACGTCTCGCCACCCGTTGTGCGATAGGGGGTCGGCGGCGTCTCGCGGGCGAGGTCGCGGGTGCTACGGCCGTTCCATTCGAACTCATAGGTGAGCCGTGCGCCCGAACCCGCCGCATGGTCCGACACCAGCACGTCATCGGGAAGATAAAGCACGAGGTCGCGCTGGTCGTCGGCCCGCGGCCGCTTCTGGACGAGATCTTCAAGCTGAAACAGCAGATCGTACCCGAAGGCGCCGAGCAGGCCGAGATGGCGTTCGTCTTCAAGGGCAAACATGTCTTTCAACGCACGCAGGAGCGTGAACAAGGACGCGCGTTTCGTGCGTTGCGCCTCGTCGTCGCTGGCCGGTTCCTCGATCACGTGGCCAGCGATGCGCCAGGCGCTGCGCTCCTGGATGATGAGGCGCGGATCATCGAGATGAGCCGCGATGTAGGCAATGAGAACTTCGCCGCGCGCGTTGAGTGCGTCGAGCGTAAACGTGCGCCCCTTGGCCTCAAGCGCGAGAGGGGGATCGATGAACCCGAGATCATGGCGGGAATAGCGGCCAGGGACCTCCGTTTGCGATGAGAACAAGGCGCCGCGCCGTGTGTCGAGCACCTTTGATATGGCCGCCACATCAAACGGCGCCGTCAGCGGCGTGGTCGTGCGCCAGACGCGCAAGCCTTTGGCGGTGGTCAGCTCGACGGTCTTGGTATCGCGCGGCAAGGTCCAGGTCATATGTCACTCGGCGTGGAGACCCAAGTGTCAGACCTTCACAGCGAAGCTCTCGACACAGGGGTCAGGGAGCTTCAGGAACAAAACGTATCCTTAGGCCGCCTTCAGGGCAGCCCACCAAAGCACAGGGCGGAAGACGAGTACGTTCATGGTGTTGAGGGTGGTAGTCGAGGATCGCTGCCATGGCAAGCCGGCCACTCGCATCAGGCCAGCCAGACTGGGCGATGCCGCGACCTCTGCTGCTCGTATTGCCGTCGCAACACGCGCAAATGTAATCCGACAGTGCGTAACAGATTGCTGTGCCTCGTTAATCATTTTGGCATAGTGTAAGGGTCGTTACCTGGAGGGTGCATACCCGCCCCCGGACAGACATAGCCAGGCGCCGTATGCGCAAAGCGGGGAGCCGTTGACCAAACGCGTCGCAGTCGTGGGAGCTGGCCTTGCGGGCTTGGCATGCGCGCGCGTCCTGCGTCGGGCCGGCTGCTATGTCGAGGTCTTCGAGAGAGACCGCATCATCGGCGGCCGCATGGCCACGACCCGTGTTGGTGCGACCTCTTTTGACCATGGCGCTCCCTACATCACGGCGCGCTCGGCCTCGTTTCAGCGCTTCATTTCAGAGTTGGTCGACACCGGTTATGCCGCGCGCTGGACGCCGAAGACAGCCAGCGGTGAGGGGGCCAACACGATGCACCCCTGGTACGTCGGTACGCCCGGCATGAGCTCCATTCTGCGCCCCCTCGCGGAAAGCGTGCGCATCACGCCCAATCGGAAAGTTCACACCCTCGCCCGTGCTGACAAAGGTTGGCACCTGTGGTTCGAGGACGAGACGTCGGCCGGGCCGTTCCATGCTGTTGCTGTCGCCGTACCAGCCAATGAAGCGCAGTTACTGCTCGGCCGCATCGAACAGCTGTGCGACCCGATTGCCAAGGTGCGCATGGCACCCATCTGGGCCGTCATGGTTCGCCTGGAAGACCGGGTCATGCCGGAGCAAGATACCTATTCCGACATGTCCGACCTGATCCGCTGGGTCTCGCGCAACAACGCCAAGCCTGGCCGCCAGGGCCGCGGCGATCATGTTATCATTCACGCCTCCCCTACTTTCAGCCGCGAGACGATCGACGCTGAACCTGAACAGGTGGCCGAGGAGCTGTGGGCGGAAGTCAGCCACGCCCTGAGCCTGCCGCCGACGCGCCCGTCTCAGATCTCAGCTCACCTGTGGAAGCAGGGCGTTGTCGAAGTGTCGCTCGGAGAGACGTTCTTGTTCTCGAACGAGCACATGGTCGGCGTCGCCGGCGACTGGTGCCTTGGCCGTCTCGGCGAGCATGCCTTCGACTCGGGCAGCCGCCTCGGCAAGACCATTGTCGACGCGCTGAGCTGAAGACAGGCACCTGCTGCTGCCGCACAGGTCTTTGTGCTCCGCCCCCCATATTGGCATTGCGGCGTCGCCGTGTTTCAGTCCCTTATCCGAGCCGGAGAGCTCGACGTGGGAGATATGTCATGTTGAAACGCGCCGCCTTGGCCGCACTTGCCGCCGGCCTGCTGGCCCTTGTGCCTTCGGCTCAAGCTCAAAAGCAGTTGCGTATCGGTCTCGCCGAAGACCCAGACGTGCTCGACCCGACGTTGGCGCGCACGTTCGTTGGCCGGATCGTGTTCGCGGGCCTGTGCGACAAGCTGTTCGACATCGATGAAAAGCTTGGCTTCGTGCCGCAGTTAGCTACCGGCCATGAAGTCAGCGCCGACGGCAAGACCGTGACGCTGAAGATCCGCGCGGGCGTGAAGTTCCACGACGGCGAGCCCATGGACGCGGAAGCCGTGCGCTTCTCGCTTGACCGGCACATGAACATGACCGGCTCGTTCCGCAAACCCGAGCTTGCCGCCGTGGACAAGATCGAGGTGGTCGATCCGACCACAGTCAAGCTATCGCTCAAGGCGCCGTTTTCGCCGCTGATTGCACAGCTCGCGGACCGGGCGGGGATGATCGTCTCGCCCAAGGCCGCGACCGAGGCGGGCGACAAATTCGGCCTCAAACCCGTCTGCGCGGGGCCGTTCAAGTTCGTCGAGCGCGTACAACAAGACCGCATCGTGGTCGAAAAATTTGCCGACTATTGGAACGCGGCGAACGTGCATGTCGATCGCGTCACCTATCGTCCGATCACCGATTCGACGGTGCGCCTCGCGAACCTGAAATCCGGCAGCCTGGATCTGATCGAGCGCGTGCTGGCAACCGACACGAAGGACATCAAGGCCGACCCGAAGCTCGCCCTCGCGACGCAGACGGAGATTGGCTATCAGGGCCTCACACTTAATCTTGCCAACGGTCCCGGTGCCGCCAACAGCCCGTTCGCCAAGAGCCCCAAAGTGCGCCAGGCGCTCGAGTTGGCGATCGATCGCGATGCCATCAATGCGGTCGTCTACAATGGCGAGGGACAGCCCGGCAATCAGTGGATCGCACCGTCAAACCCCTTCTATCAGGCCAAGTTTCCGCTGCCCAAGCGTGATCCTGCGCGCGCGAAGAAGCTGCTCGAAGAGGCGGGCCTAAAGACCCCCGTCGTGGTCGACTTCATGGTGCCGAACACGACCGACACGCGCCAGATGGCCGAGGTCATCCAGGCCATGGCGAGCGAAGCGGGTTTCGACATGAAAATCCGCATCACCGAGTTCGCAACCTCGCTCAAAGAAGCCAACGAGGGCAAGTTCGAGGCGTATCTGATCGGCTGGTCCGGCCGCGCGGATCCAGATGGCAACATCTTCAGCTTCATGAAGACGGGGTCGCCTCTCAACGACAGCAAGTTCTCCAACGTTGAGGTCGATAGGGCGCTCGATGGGCAGCGTACCGTCGCCGATGCCGCCGCGCGCAAGGCGCTGTTTGAGACGGTGACCGAAAAGGCAATCACCGAAGGCCCGATCATCTACCTCGTCCATCGCCCCGTGATCATCGCGCACGCCAAGACCGTGCAGGGCTACAAGCAGATGCCGGACGGCCTTGTGCGTGTTGTCGGTGTCAAAGTTGGCCCGTGAGGTTGACCTGCGCCGCCAGCCGTTAGGCTTATGGACAAGCCTGATGGATCATGCGACGCTCACTTATCGTCAACAACGGAGAGGAGGTGATCCTATGTCTAGTGGGAACTTTGAGACGGCTCTGCCGCGACTTGCTCTTCGGACGTCGGAGTGCACCTCGCATCTCGCTTGAGATGCGGCGCGCCTGAACCGATGAGCGCGGCCGATAAGCCGATCAGTCTCACGTGTCGAATGGGGGCCATCTCGAAAGAGGTGGCCCTTTCGATTTATGGGTTACGTGAACGTCAAGCTGGAGGGGCACATGAACATCGGCTTTGTCGGCATCGGCAATATGGGCGCGCCAATGGTGCGCTGCCTCGTCAAGACGGGCTATGGCGTCGTCGCCTTCGACACCGATCCGGCACGCGGCGCGGCGCTCGCACGCGAGACGGATAAGGTGGTCGCCGCTGCCTCCATCGGCGACGTGACGCGCTGCGAGGTCGTCATCACCATGCTGCCAGACAGCAAGGTCGTGCGCGCCGTTGTCCTTGGCGACGGCGGCACTTGCGGCCTCGTTGAGCATCTTAAGCGCGGCAGCGTGATCATCGACATGAGTTCGTCCTACGCGCCCGATACAATCTCACTCGGCGATGCCCTCGCGGCCAAAGGGATTGGCCTTGTCGATGCGCCGGTCTCCGGTGGTGTCGGCAAGGCCGTCACGGGCACACTCGCGATCATGGCGGGCGGCGCAACGGACCTGGTTGAGCGCGCATCGCCTGTTCTGTCGGCCATGGGCACGGTGCATCGCACCGGCAAGCTCGGCTCTGGCCATGCGTTGAAGGCGCTGAACAACTACGTCTCTGCCGCGGGTTTGATCGCCACGTGCGAGGCGCTGCTGGCTGGCAAAGCCTTCGGCCTCGATCCCGCCGTGATGACGCGCGTGATCAATGCCTCGACCGGACGCAACAACACGACCGAGAACAAGGCCGAGCGCTATCTGATACCGGAGAAGTTCGATTCAGGCTTCGCACTCGCGCTCATGAGCAAAGACGTCGGCATGGCGCACGCTCTCGCCCGCGATCTCGGCCTGCCCGCCGAAGAACTTGCGTTCGTCGACGCCTATTTGAAGCGCGCGGTCTCCGCACTCGGCCCCGCTGCCGACCACACGGCGGTGATGGCATTTGCGCGGGATTTGAAGTGAGGCGCAATTAGGCCTTCAACACGATCAGCGCATCCGCCGCGACGACGCCGTCTTTGCTAACGAATACGGGGTTGATGTCGAGTTCCGCAAGCCGCTCCCGCAACGCCCAGGCCATGCGCGAGACCTCGACGAGCATGTGGGCGAGCGCCTCTTTATCGCCGGCTGGTTGGCCGCGATAGCCGTCGAACAACTTGGCGCCGCGCAATTCCGCGATCATGTCGCGGGCCGTCTCGATGCCGAAGGGGGCGACGCGGAACGTCACGTCCTTGAGGACCTCCGTCAGCACGCCACCGAGGCCGACAGCGACACACGGCCCAAACGCGGGATCGTTGACGACGCCAACGATGGCCTCGATACCGGACGCCATTTCGGAAACCAGCACACCGTCGATCTTGGCTTTGGGTGCGTATTTTTGCGCAGCTTTGATGACGTCCTTTGCGGCCTGCTCCGCAGACAGCACATCCTTGAGGCCGAGCTTGACGCCCCCCGCGTCGCTCTTGTGGGCGATGTCGCGCGAGACGACTTTCACCGCGAACGGCGGCGTCAATTTCGTCACGTGCCCAAGCACGCCCTCGCCCTTGGGCACGAAGGCTTCCTGCGTCACGGGGATGTCGTAGGCGGCAAGCACAGCCTTGCTCTCGGCCTCGCTCAGCGTCACCGCGCCCTTTGGCAACTTCGCGGCTGTTGCACTTGCCGTTGACGGCGCCTGACGTGGCAGCAGACGAGCACGATCCATCGAGAAGCGCGCGAGCTTGGCCGCGGCCTCCGCGAGGCGCACGGGCGTCGAGATGATGGGCACGTTTGCGGCTTCGAGAATTAGATACGCCTCCTCCGATTTCGAGCGCCGGCCGGACCAGGCAAGGTTCACGGGCTTGTTTGTCTTCTTGGCCGCGGCGACGATGGCCTCAGCTGCGATCGCCGCAGGCTTGCCGGGGATCGACGCCAGCATGATGGTCAATTGATCGATGTTGGGGTCCTCCAAGACGATGTCGAGCGTCTTGGTCAGCAGGCCCATGTCGTTGAAGATGCCAGCCGTGACATCAGCGGGGTTCTCAGATGAGCCGAACGTCGGGATGATCTTTTTCAGCGCAGCAACTGTCTTGTCCGCGAACTGGGGCAGCACCAGACCTTCCCGCACGCACCGGTCTGCGAACACGATGCCTGAGCCGCCCGAGATCGACAGCGCGCCGATGCGATTGCCTTTGGGCAAGCGGCCTTGCGCCATCAGTTTGGCGATATCGACCATCGGCTCGACATCGTCGACCTCGATCAGGCCCGACTGGCGAAACGCGGCGCGGAACAGATCCGCGCGGCCGGTCATGTTGGCCGTGTGCGAGGCGGCGGCTTTGGCGCCGGCTTCCGTGTTGGCCGATTTCCAGATCAGCACAGGCTTGCCCGTCTCCAGCGCCTTGCGCCCGACATCTAACAAGCGGCGTGCGTCTGGCGTGCCCTCGATGACGGCGAACGCCAGCTTGCAGCCGGGATCGTCGAGGAAGGCTTCGAGAATTTCCGGCGTCGTCGTGTCGGCCTCGTTGCCTGATGAGATGCACGTGCGGAAACCGACGCCCTGCAGTTCAGCAAGATTGACGATGGCATAGCCAAAGCCGCCCGACTGGAACACGCAGGACACGAAGCCCTCCTTAAGGTCGACCTCCTCACCAATCGATCCGAACGCAGCCCAGACACGATGCGGCACCGAGATCATGCCCTGGCAGTTGGGACCAATGACGCGGATGCCCGTTTCTTTGGCCGCAGCTTTCAGGTCAGCCTCGAGTTTGCGGCCCTCGTCACCCGCTTCGCGGAAGCCCGCGGTCAGTACAATGGCATGCGTGATCCCAGCCTTGCCGCAGTCGCGGATGGCGGCGGCCACGGCAGGTGCCGGCACAGCAACAATGGCGAGGTCACACGGCTTCGGCACGTTCGCCGCATCGGGGTAACAACGCTGGCCGTGCAGCTCTTGATACTTCGGATTGACGAAGTGCAGCGGTTTTTTGAACCCTGCCGCCCGCAGCGCCTTGATGGGTTGGCCGGAAATGCGTGTCAGCTCCTGTGAGGCGCCGTAGACGAGAATCGCACGCGGATCGAACAAGTGCTGGAACGGCGACGTTTTGGCGGTCATGGGCGGGCTCACGGTGGCAGACGCCGCTACCTGACCGGCTTCCGGCCAAGCTTGCAACCCTTCTCTGGCGGATATGGCACGTCGTTCGGGTTGACGATAAAGCAGGCCGTCGATATGTTACATCATTACACAAACAGGCAACGTGGAGCTTCTCATGCAACGCCTCGCGGCACTGACGGTGCTGGCAGCCATGGCAGCCCTGTCAGCCTTACCTGCTCGGTCGCAAGACGCCCCCCTCAAGGTCACCGTCACCATGAAACCGGTGTACGCTCTGGTGCTTCAAGTGATGGATGGCGTGGGCAAGCCGACCCTGATCGTGGATGGGGCGTCGTCACCCCACACCTACGCGCTCAAGCCATCCGATGCGAAGGCACTCAACGACGCCGACGTCGTGTTTCGCGTGTCTGAAGCTGTCGAGCCGTTTACGGCGAAAGCCGTGCGTGGCCTGCCCAAAACGGTGCAGGTCGTGACACTTGAAAATGCGCCGGGTGTGAAGCGCCTGGCCCGTCGCACCAACGCCAATTTCGAGACCAAGGGCGGCGGTGGTCACAAAGGACACGATCACGATCATGGCGCCAAGGCCGGCGCCATGGATGGGCACATCTGGCTCGATCCGGACAATGCCAAAGCCATTGTCGCCCACGTCGCGAAAGTGCTTGCGGAAAAGCGCCCTGCGTCAGCTGCCATCTTGCAAGCCAATGCCGCGAAAGCCACTGCGCGCCTCGATGCGCTGTCACGTGAACTTGAAACGGCGCTGAAACCGGTGGCCGGGAAGCCTTACGTCGTTTTCCACGACGCGCTGCAATACTTTGAGGCCCGTTTCGGGTTGACGGCGGTCGGCGCTGTGACGGCGGACCCTGAAGTGCCGCCGAGCGGAAAACGGCTTGTTGATCTGCGCAAAAAAGTAGGGTCGCTTGGGGCAACTTGCGTGTTCTCGGAGCCGACGTTCGAGACCCGGGTCGGGCAGTCGATCGTCGAAGGCACCCGAGCACGCCTCGGGCAACTCGACCCTGAGGGGATCCTCATTTCCACCGGCCCCGATGCTTACGATGCAGCGCTGCGGGCTCTGGCAAAATCTCTAACCGCCTGCCTCGCCTCGCCGTCATGAGCGTGCCGGAGCAAGTCCCGGGAAGCACACGAGGCCGTCGCGCAGCGCTATCGCAATGGCGGTTATGCGACTCGACTGGCCGAGCTTGCGCTTGGCCCGTTCGATATGAAAGTTGACCGTTTTGCGGGACAGGTCAAGGATCGTTGCAATTTCCCAATCTGTTTTTCCGGCCAGAACCCATTGCAGGATATCGATTTCACGTTGGGTCAAGGTGTCTCGCATTGGTGGCGTCCGCTACGATTTATCGAGCTTCAAAATGCACTCAAAAGTTGCAAAAGTCATTCGATCTCGCCAAAATCGGTAAATTCTGGTGTGATTTCAGATTTGCAACCATTACGCGCATTTTCACGTATAAGCTGACTGGCGAGGTTAATTACCGCCAAACAACCGCTTCTGCTCGTCCGCACTCAGCGGGCGGTAGGTCGGCTTAGGCGCGGGTGGAGCCGTCGCGGCTTTGGGTGCAGGAACGGCCGGCAGTACGGCCGGCGTCTCCGCCGGTTGCGGCACGGTAACGGCGGTCGAGGGCTGGGTGGCAATCGGAAAAGATGGTGCTACCGACGGGAGTTGCTCTGGAGGCAGCAGCTGCGTGCGCCGCTCAAGCTCCAGTTTGTCTTTCTCCTTGTCGTCCTGCTTGCGCAAACGTTCGAGCTCGAGTGTATCGCGCTCGAGTTTACGCACGGCAAGTTCACGCTCAAGCGCATCCGACGAGGTCTCGACTTTGGGGCGGTGCAGCGCACCGGCGCGCGCGGCGAATGTCACAACCACCGGCGGCAGCGTGGGCTCCGTGGATGCAGGCCCGCCCGGCGCTGCAACGGTCGGCGCCCAGCTCGCAGCAGACGTTGCCTTGGGCACCGCTTCGATGCGATTGGATCCAACAAATTCCAGCGTCGAGAGGTCGAGCGTCAACGTCATGGCGGTACGACCGGCTGGTGTATCGAGAGTTTGCGTGGGGACACCAGCAACGCCACGCATCACTGTGATCGGGATCGAGCGACCCGATAGGCCAACGGCTGTCGATGCGGCCGGCACATCCGTGAGAGCCTTGCGCAGCGTAGCTGCAAGACCATCGGCCGGCCCCTTCAACGCGGCATCGAGCGCCTCGGCAAGGGCTGCGGGTGTCAGCCCGCGAACGCGAACATCACCAATCGTCACACTGCCGCGGCCAACGAGTACGCCCGCCAGATCTTGGGGCGACAGGCCCTTGCCCGACGCCGTGAGCGTACCGCTGATCGGTCCGGATACCGAGGCGGGCTTGCCGTCTCCGCTTGTCATGAGGGCAAGATCCCCACTCCCGAGTCGGATCAACAATGTGCCGGCTGTGCCGCCGTCCGTGTCCTGCTCAAGTTTTAGCCCACCCGTCCAAAGCCCGCCGCCGCCGCGGGCCTCAAAGTCGCGCACATCGGCACGGTTTGGCCCGAAGGCAAACGTGAAGCGCGCAGCGTCCAAACCAAGCTCGGCCGCCAGAACCAGGCGATTGGCATAGACCGACACCTCGCCATCAAGCTTGGTGAACGCATCCAGCGCGAAACGGGTCTCGGGCCACGTTGTTGGCGGGCGCTGCCCCGACGGCTCCGGCTGGACGAGTGCAGCAAGCGCGCTCGACAGATGCAGCCGCGAGACATCGACAGCGCCCGTCAGCCGCTGTGTATCGCCCGTTGCCACGATCTGCAGATCGCCACCAAAGCCGGCCTCGCCGATCCGGCCCGTGATCCCAGAAATGCGGATGCCATCGGCCGTGGTCTCGATACGCGCGCGCAGCGCTGTCGCATTTCCACCCAGCGTGAGGCGCGGGGACGCGCGCCAAAACCGGCGCAAGGTTTGAATGTCGTTCGCCTCAAGCGCGACGTCGCCAGCCAGATCGAGCGGCGGCAACGAACCGGAGGCGGGCGCAACGCCGCGAGTCGTTGCCTTGCCGCGATAGCTGATTTTCAGGCCATCGGCCGTCCACGTGGCAAGGCTTGCCAAACCTCGATCCGGAACACCGCTCGCATCGACCGCGATCTCGACGGCCGCGCGCCCGGACGGCTCCACCGGCTTGAGGCCGAACAACGCGTCGAGCACATTTTCTGCGTCCACGCCGCGCAAAGAGCTAGACACATCAAGCCGCGCTGTGCGTGCCGTTTTGACGCCTTTGCTGAAATCAGCTTTGAGGCGCATGTGTGTGGCCGCCAGATCACCGTCAGCCAGGACTGAGACAGGGGCCTCTGCCGCGAGGCCGAAGGTTACTGTTCCCGCAAGCTTGAGCGGCACCAGCGTAGGCCAGCGGTTTCGCTCAGGCAGCGCATCGGCGGGCAAGCCGAGCACATCAACCAAGGCCCCCAGGGCCGCCGCATCACGCGCGGACACGACGCCGCGGAGTGCGCCGAGCGGCTGTGCTGCCGTTGTCGGCATGTCGCCCTCGAGGTCGACGGTAACGCCGTTGTCCGTCGACAATCGCAAGTGCTCGATCCGCACGCGGCCATTGCGCATCTCGATGTCGGCAGACGCATCCTGATAGGTCGCGGTCGGCAAGATCAGTTGTCCGGCGCGCACACGGTACACCGCGTCGAGATCGTTCGTAGCGGGGCTGAGAGCTGCGCCTGCCGACAGATACCCGAGCAATGGGCTCTTGCCGCCGACCGGCGCCGTCGGCAACAGCGCGCGCAGATCGACCTGTGGTCCTTCAACCAGGATCGAGACCTCGCGGCGCGCGCCCCATTTGTAGCCGAGTTCACCTTGAACAATCGTGCCTGCGAGTTCGCCAACGAACTCTTTCGCGAGCACGCCGCCCGGCGCTGCACTGAGTTTGGAGCGCATGGCGAAACGGCCATCGCGCGCTGGATCGAGGACAAAGCCACCGGCCGTTGACCAGGACAGGAACCGTGCAAGGCTCGCCCCGCGCAAAACGATATCGCCGTTGAAGGCTGTCTCCTCACCGAAGCCGGTCATCAGACCCTTCAGATCGGCGCGTGAGCCGCCCGGCAGGCCAATGCGCATTTCCTGAATGTTGGTTTCGCCACTGCGGCCCGTCAGAACGAGGCGTAATCCGCTCACTGGCTCGGCCCCGAGGTTGGCCTGCTCGACGTCGAGCATCAGCGAGGCCTGCCCTTGCTCCGGTGCGAAGCCATTCAGCCGAGTTGCAAGGGTGATCAAACCGCTCACGGGTCCATGTTTCTGGTCAGATTTCTGCGCAGCCACGTTGGATTGGCCCGGCAGCACCGGACCGACGCCGATCAACTGGTCGATATCGAGCCACTTGGCCGCAAGCGCGGCACGCACGTTCATGACCTCGCCAAGATCGAACTCCGCCTCGCCCGTCAAAATTTGCGGGCGCCCCATGCGCTCGAAGGCAAGCGTCAGGTTGGCAAGCTTGACGAGGCGGGTGTCGGCACTCAGGGCCGCCTTGACCTCGACCGGCGCCTCGTCGGATTTCGCCGCTCCACCAGCGGGGGCGGCTCCGGGGCTCGAGGCAAACTGCGGCAATGGGACCTGCGCCGTCAACTCGCCTTCGATCCGCGGGCCAGCTCCAAGATCCGCTGCCCTAGCATCGAACGTGTAGGCGGCGCCTGTGTCGAGATGTTTCAAGCCCGCCTTGAAGCGCACGCTGCCGTCGGGCTCAGGCTTCACTGTCGTCAATCGCAATTCGCGGCGATTACCCTCAAGGCCGAATACGCCACGAAACCGATAAGGCCCATCAAGGGCTGTTGCCGAAAACTCGCCGTCAATAGCCTCTAGTCGCAGCCGTTCCACGCGGCCCGCACCGTTGACGGCAAGAATACCCCCCTCGATGCGCACCGATTGCAGCGCCACGTCGGTCGGCATAAACGGCAGCCGGCTGGCGCTGCTGCCGATACTTGCCCAGTTGCCGCGGCCTTGATCGTCGTAGACCAGATTTAGGACAGGTCGCTTCAGCACAATTTCGTTCGCCTGCAGCGCGCCACGAAACAGGGGGGCGATGGCGAGGGTTCCGCTGATGGCGTCCGCACGGAAAAATGGCTCGCCCGAATTGGCCTCGATGTCGGCGATGCGGATCTGTTCAACGGAGAATGTCGGCGTCGGCAGGAGACGCACCTGCACCTGACCACCGACGCGCACATCACGGCCGAGGAGACGCGTGGCCTCTTCTTCGATCATGCCACGATAGCTGTTCCAGTCGATGACGCGCGGGCCCGCGAACAGCGCCGTCATGACCGCAATCAGGAAAACGGCAATGGCGACCAGGATGTTGTTCAACGCCACGCTCCCCGGTTGCATCGAAACGTTAAAAGCGAGTGCCACACTTTGGCACACGGACCTGGGTTGCGTATAGCCGCTCGCCTGCGTGCCCGGAACCGTCATTCGCGTCAGACCTGTGAGTTACCGCGAACACGTCGGCGGTTCTATGACGGCCGAGATGCAATCGCCCCGGACGACGAAGCTGTTATGCCCGCTTGGACCAGGGCGCCCCGTCCTCGCCGCTCACGGGTGGACGACGTCGCGACGTTCATAAGCTTCGCGCTGGGCTGCCTTGACGTTGGCGGGGTGAATGCGTTTGGGATCTACAGATCGACCCGAGTTCATATCCAACCCGTATGGAGCACCGCCATGAGCGTCGACACGATGCTGATGTACCAGCGCCTGTTCGATTTGACGGGCCGGACAGCCTTGGTCGTCGGCGGCGGGTCCGGCATCGGTGAAGCCGCCTGTCTTGGGCTGGCGGCCCATGGCGCCTCGTGTGCCGTCGCCGATATGAACGCCGATGGCGCGCAAAGGGTCGCGAAGTCGATCGTCGAGACGGGCGGACGGGCCCAGGCTTTCACTGTGGACGTGCGGAATAAGGTCGAGGTCGAAAAACTGGTCGCCGACGTCATTGCGCAGTTCGGGGCAATCGATGCTTTGCTCGCGACACCGGCCATTAACATCCGCAAGCGCTTCCTTGATTACACAGATGATGAGATCGACCGCGTGCTGGATCTCAATTTGAAGGGCACGTTCCGCCTTGCACGCAGCGTCGGCCGCCACATGGTCACGCGCGGACGCGGCAGCATCATTCTCATGTCGTCGATGCGCGCCGTGAACGTCGAGCCGGGCCAGAGTGTCTACGCCGCGACCAAAGCGGCGCTGTCACAGTTCACGCGCGGATTGGCGGTCGAATTTGGCGAGAGCGGCGTCAGGGTCAACGCCTTGGCGCCAGGCATTATCGCGACGCCCCTGACGGCCCCCATCACGTCGAAGCCGGAATGGAAGGCGGCGTACGCGGCACGCTGTGCCCTCAACCGCTGGGCGGATCCGTCTGAAATGGCGGGCCCCGTCCTGTTTCTCGCGTCGGACGCCTCAAGCTATGTCACGGGGACGACGTTGTTCGCAGACGCCGGCTGGACGGCGATCGACGGCCGCTTCAAGCCGCCGGTGTAGGCGCAGCCAAGCGCCTTTCTTCACGCCGACGTGCGCCGTTGCGCAGCTAGGCCGTGGCTCAGTCTGCAGATGGTGCGAATGGGTTGTCCTTGTCACCTGTGCGCGAGTAGGTACGTCCGCACTGGTAGCGGTCCCATGACCGTCTGATCGCTGCAACACCTGGGAGTGCAGAGCTATTGCGAAAGGCCGTGTACGCCGGACAGACCTTGTCCCGCATCAGATCTCGGCAAGCCGCCATGTCCATTCGGGCCGCCGCATGCGCGCGCTGGCCGTAGACGGTAGCGAATGCCCAGGCGCGCGATTGCAGCGAACGCGCCGCTTCTGCAGACAGGCCTGAGGGCGCTTTCGCACCTTCAGGCGTGCGTCCGTAGAGGACGGCGAAGTGCACAAGGCCCATGTAGTACCGGCCGATGTCGCTCATGTGCACATCGTCAGAAAACAAGAGACCTACTCGGGCGCCGACTGTGCTGGCCGTCAGACCCGGAACCTTGTTATCGCGCAGAGCGGCAACAAGTTCGGCGAGTGCGCTTGCGCCCGGCAGAACGCGGATGCGCTGTGTCCTGGCAGATGCCGCGAGATCAAGATTGGCGCGGCTGGCGACGCACTCCCACATGGCCGAAACCGCCCGCTCATAGGCGATCCACGGATCAGGTGCATCGTGATCTAGGCCGAGCCACGTGTGATAGAAGAAGATCTCGGTCGCGGGGTTTGCCTCCAGGACGCGTTTGGAAATGTCGACCAGATAATGCGCTGTGCGCTCCGTGCGTGCGATCGCTGGAAGATCATGCCGCTCCGTCACGACGAGTGCATCGTATTTTTCGCCTGGTGGCAACCGGCTTGGTTGCTTGAGTTCTGCCGCGACATCGAGTCCGCTGCCGTTGCGGTTCTGGCCGGCCTTGTAGCCACTCCAGTCGGATGCCTGCGGTAGCTCGCCCTTGGTGCGTTGGCGCAGCAGGGAATAGCCCTTCACCTGCACTTCGAAAGTCATGCGGAGCCCGAGAGAGAGTGCAATCTGTTCCACGACTTCGGGGATGCCTTCACTCAGGCTGTGACCAGAATAGAAGGCGCGAACATGATCTTTGCGCACCCACCCGGACGGACCAGCCACATGTTGGTTTCCTTGACTCATGGCAGGTCCTCCAAAGAGTGCGCTGACGACAAAAGCGAGAGCGACTGCGCGCGGCCATGTGAGGCTGAGACATCTCATGGCATGCGCTCCATCGTGATCGTGGCAACGCTCGCGAAGTGGCCGTCGCCGATTGCGAAGCGCCCGTGGATGCGATCGTACATGCTGAACGGTCCCGCGGCGCGCTGATAGACGGCAGTAAACGCCTTGCCAGGTGCGTCGACTTCAATCGCGAAGTCGGCAAACTCCAACATAGTCGCACTGATCGGATACTGGCACTTGAATGCGGCCTCCTTCATGCAGAATAGGACGTGAGCTGCATGTTCGGGCGACAGATGACACGCTCGCACCACTCTCGCCTGTTCGTCTGCCGTGCACACGGAAGACCAAAGATCAGCAGGCAGCCCATCTGCAGGCTCGAGGTCGATACCAACAGACGCAAATCCCTGGTCGCGACGCGCCACGGCCGCAGCCGTCCACGCGTCGGTATGTGTAATGCTGCCAACCAAGCCCTGCGGCCACAATGGCGTGCGGTCACGTTGGCAGGGTAGCGCCACAGGTGCATGTCCAAGGGCTGCCATCGCCTGGCGCGCGCACGCGCGGCCTGCTGCGAACTCGCGACGGCGGCGTGGGACGGCCATCGCAACGCTCGCGGCCTCCTCTATCGGAAGCTCCGGCGAGTTGCCACTGAGCGGGGCTTCCACGACAGCGATGCGCTCATCCAGAAAAGCCGCAAAAAAGCTCATGGGCTCAACTCGTCCGCCGTCCCGAGCGGGCCTGAAGCGCATTGCGGCGCGCCGCGGCCCGACTTGCAACATCGGTTAGTGGCTGGTTGGCGGCGTCTCGATTGCCGAGATGCGCCGCTAATCCTGCGATGGTCGGGAACCTGTAGATATCTGTGATGCTGAGGCTCGGCGCCACGCCCGCTTTGAGGTCTCGATGGAGCTGTAAGGCGAGGAGAGAATGCCCGCCCTTGTTGAAGAAGTTATCGTTCACGCCGATATGGTCCAGGCCAAGTATGCGCTTGAACGCTTCGGCGATCTGGCTGGTTGCGTCGTCATCGTTTGTGGTGTTGGCCCGCGCGGGGCTGACCTCGGTTTTTCGTGAACGCAGCACGACGTCCTCAGGCCGCGGAAGTGCCGCGCGATCGACCTTGGCATTCGGCGTCAATGGGAACTTGGCGACCATCACAAAGTGCGCGGGCTGCATATAGTCCGGCAACGTCTTGCCCACGTGGGTGCGCAGGTCGTCGTGTGACGGGCGCGCGCCCGTGAAGCGCAGATACGCAACTATTCTGACGTCATTGGGTTTGTCTTCCCGCACGATGACAACCGCCTCGGCGACGGCAGGATGCGTTGCCAGCTGGGCCTCGATCTCGCCGAGTTCAATGCGGTACCCACGGACTTTCACCTGATGGTCGACGCGGCCAATGAACCTGATCTGATTTTTGTCATCCCGGAAAACCTGATCCCCGGTCCGGTACATGCGGCCATGGCCTGTGAAGGGATTGGCTATGAAATTCCGCTCCGTCAACTCGGGCCGCTTGAGATACCCGCGCGTGACGCCGTCGCCACCAATGACAAGCTCTCCGAGCTGCCCAGGCGGTACCGGCCGCTGCGCAGCATCAAGAATGTAGAGCTGCGTGTTCGCAATCGGAGTGCCCAACGGCACGATGCCGTCAGGCTGCGCGCCAACCGTGACGGTGGAAGACCACACCGTCGTTTCGGTTGGTCCATACATGTTCTCGATGGTCGCCGATGTCACGCTGCGCAAGTCACGCACCAGCGCCGATTGCAGGGCTTCGCCGCCGACAAACAGATGACGAACGCCGCTGAGCGCATCGCGGGCATCGTCGTCCATCAGCAGCATGACGACCATTGAAGGCGTCATCTGCAGATGTGTGACGCCGTGGTCTCGAATGAGCGCGCCGATACTGTAGTCGACCGTTGTCACGTGCGCTTGACCTTTCGGGCCGGCAACCCCGACCACGCGGGCGAGCGGCTCCAGTCCCGCCATCGCGACATCCGTCGACACGCCGAAGTCGATGAGACAGGCGATCTCGTCGACACCGATCGCACGGACCTGCTCGACCCTCGCCAGCGCATCGTCAGGTGTACCAAATAGTCCGCTGTCGTCGAAGTAGCGGTGGAATGCAAACTCGATGATCGCGTCGAGTTCCTCGGCATTGAGCGATTGCAAATCGATATCGGTTGCGGTCGTCGTTCCGGCCGGCTTCTTGAAGGCAGGAAAGGCCCACGCGTACTGCTTGACCAAGGCAACAGCGCTTCGCAAATATGACTTCATCGGCCCGCGCGCGCGTTCGCGCACCTGTTCCCGATCCTCGCCGACCAGCGTGTGCAGCATCAGCGTCACGGTATGACGCGCCGGGTCCCGCCCTGTCTCAGCGAGGGTTCGGCGGTAGAGCGCGATTTTCTCGCCGAGTTCGTCGATCGATTGACCAAGAAGGTGCGTGAGCACGTTCGCGCCGAGCTTGGCCGCTTCGCGATAGGTTTCCGGATTGCCGGCCGTCGTCACCCAGACGGGCAGCTCAGCGCTCACCGGCCGTGGCTGCGTGACGATGCTCAATGGCGTACCGTCAGGTTTCGGGAACTCGACGGGCTCGCCCCGCCAAAGTCGCCGTACCGTTTCGATATCGCGCAACATCGCCGACTTGTTGTTTGGCGGCGCGTTCTGCGGACGCAAGAGAAAATCTTCTGGCATCCATCCCGACGCAAACGCAAGACCTGCACGACCATTGCACAGGTTGTCGATGACGGCCCATTCTTCCGCGACGCGTGCCGGGTGATGCAGGGGCAGGACGCAGCTGCCGGCGCGAATATCGAGATTTTTCGTCACCGCTGCCACGGCGGCACCCGTGACGGCGGGATTGGGATACGGACCGCCGAACGCATGGAAATGTCGCTCTGGCGTCCACACGGCCCGAAAACCGCGGGTGTCCGCAAAGCGGCTGCTTTCAAGCAGGAGTTCATATTTGCGCGGGCCGACGCCATCGTCATTGCCCCAGAAAAACAGGCTGAAATCTGTCGTGCGCCCATCATCGGTGCGCCACCGCGACATCAGCGGAGCTGCCCTCTTGTCGGCCCTCTTGTCCGTTTGCACGACAACCTTGAAGCCCCGAGACAAGGTCCAGAAGATCTCAAGGACAGAAATGTCGAACGACAGGCTCGTCACGGCGAGCCACACTCCTTGCTCGCCTTGGACGGTGGGGACGCGCTGATCCATACCAGCGAAGAAATTCACGACATTGCGATGCTCGACCATGACGCCCTTGGGCCGACCGGTCGACCCAGACGTATAAATCACATAGGCCAAGTTATCGGCTGACACGTCGCTCGACGGGGCCTCGTTCCGTTCACTGCGCAATGCCTCCTCGATCTGGATGATCGTGATGTCATCGGACATGCTTGGTGGCGTTTGACCTCGACCGGTCAGGATCAAACGCATCTCGCTGTTCTCGATCATGTAGGCATTTCGATCACGCGGATAGGTCGGATCCAGCGTCACATAGGCGGCCCCCGCCTTGAGAATTCCGAGTGCACCGATCACAAGCTCCACAGAGCGGTCGAGACACAACCCGACAAGCTGATCGGGTCGGGCGCCTTGAGCGACAAGCGCGTGAGCCACGCGGTTGGCCTGCCGGTCGAGATCTCTGTACGTCAGCGCGCGATCCTCACAGACCAACGCAATCGCATCCGGTGTCTGCTTGGCTTGCGCCTCGAACAGGCGATGGATCACTGCTGACCGATCATAAGCCGTGTCCGTCTCGTTGCATTGGTGGAGAACGGCATGTTCTTCAGCGGCCGACATGACGGGGAGATCGCTGATAGGCCCGGTGCCCGCGGCAAAAGCGCTAAAAAACGCTTCGAGTCGGTTCACCAAGCCCGCAGCCAGGGCGACGGGCAAGCGTCGCGTATTGATCTCCAAGCCGGCCGGCCTAGTGTCATCGGGTAGAACGAATGTCAGAATTGCGACGCTCGGATTTGGTCCTGCGGTAGCCTGGGACGCTGGCCGCACCGCGACCGTTGCCGGCAGCACCGTGGCGTTAGGACGGCGCACCAGCAGATCCGCGGGATAGCCTCGGCGCTTACGCAAGTCCTGCCACGCGCAGTCAACGTGCGCCACGAGATCGTCGATCCGGATATCAGGCGGGACGTCGACAACGAGTGGAAGTGTCTCTGCAGCAAAGCCGGCAGGCAAGTCGATATGGTCCGCGCACAGCGCGTTCGAACACGCGAGCCTCAGCGGCAGCGCCGCGCCAGTGCGAATGAAAAAAGCAGCAATCGCCGCAATCGCCCGCTGCTCGGTCCAACCACTGAGCGCTGGCAGCGGATGAACTTCAAGGTCGGCAGGCTTGGCCGGACAATCGGGACGCGCGCCATGCACGTCCGGCGCATGACCAGCCTGGAGACGCTTCAAGAACCAAGTTTCGTGTTTGGCGGTGTCCTTTGCAAAAGCATCCAGTGCCAAGCGAAGGCCTTCGGTCACTGGCGGGAGACGGGTGCCAGCCGATAGTACTGATGACGCATCAATCGCGAGGCCGGCGGCGTCGATCACTGTTTTGATGCGGACGGCGCCGTCCGCTGTCGCGACGATGACACCCGACGCGTCACTGCTGCAGACGTCCCCCGGGGCGCATCCGCCCGGCGCCTCGGTACGTTCGAGGTCCGACACAAAGTACACGGCCTGTCCGGTCCAAACCTTCGGCAATGCCAGCGGATTGTCGTAGCTTGTGCCGAAGTTCAGCGCGCGAACAGTGCGTTCGATATCCTCTGTCGTTCGGCTGAAATCAAGGGTTGCTGCTGCCGGCGGGCGATCATGCCGAGGAAAGTATGTGCGCTCACCCAGCGCTTGCTGGCGGCCAACAAGTGCGTCTCGCTGAATCAGGCTGACGAGGTCTGCGAATGAGGCGATGCCGGCTTCAAAGCACTTGGTGTTGAGTGTCAGGGCCGTTTCGTGCGCATCGATTTCGAAGGGGCGCTGCACGTAGATATCGCCCTCATCGATACCGTCGGCCATCGCGTGCCATGTCACGGCATAGTCCTGCTCTCCTGCGAGGAGGGCCCACGCCGGCGTGTTGAGGCCGGCATAGCGCGGCAGCGGCCCGTCGTGAAAGTTGGCCGCGCCCCGTTGGGCAGCTTTCCAAACGGCGGCTGGAAGCACGCGCAAGTTGGCAATGCTGAACAGCCAATCATAGGCTTGCCCGGCCAAACTCTGCCCAAGGCCGGGCCCCGGATTGGTGGCGATAATGCCGTGTTCAGACGCCCAGGCCACAACCGCATCGTGCCCCGTGACGACGCCGACGATCCGGTGCCCCTGCTCAATCAAGAGATTGCCGCATTGCACCAGCAGCGTTCCGTCGCCGACGAGAAGGCAGCTCAGTCTGCGATCGCCGCTGGACACGTCCATGCCAATTATCCTGACTTAATGCTCAGTGAGCAGGGCTTTTGCTTCATATGCCAACGGCATCTAGGGAACGAGACAGTTGCTGCGGACCGAGCGTGCTGCCCTCAGCTTCAGGCCTGCCTGCCTGCGGGCCACATGTGGAAGTCGCCTCTTCCCCGGCTGCCGCCGTGCATGTGCGTACACATTTTCGCAGATACGTTCGCAGTCGCCGAGCAAGCACTCTCACATGAGGTTGCTCGCACATGGACGCATGATCGCCCGGACTCGTATTGATCTCAAGGGCACCAAGGATAATTCGGTCCCAACCATTTGACGGACCGATGTCAACTCCAAGCACCATGCCGCTGCTGGCCCGAAAGAGAACGGCCTCTCCCTCGTATGCCGGCGGATGATATCGGGCGAATGCCTCGTTCCAGGTATCCGCGATGTTTTCCAATCGATAATAATAGGGAAACCATCGACGCAGCGGCCTGCGTGCGACAGTCGCTGCCTGGTCGGCGCGCCGCCGGACAGTATGCTTCAGCGCCCAGGCGGCATGACCAAGACCGTGCTTTCGAATATCGGCCAGACGTCGACCGGCTGTCTCAGCCGCTGACGGCAGCTGGATGTCCGGGGCGACCGAATCGAGGAACACCAGACAGCCGATGCGTTCGCCCGCGGCGGTCAGTTGCCGGGCCATTTCGTAAGCCACGACACCGCCGCCTGAGTATCCGCCGAGGAAGTAGGGACCGACAGGCTGTTGGCGTTTTATGTCGCCGATGTAATGCGCCGCCATTTCAGGAACGGTTTGATGCAGTTTCGATACGCCGTCTAAGCCCTGCGGTTGCAGGCCATAGAAGGGTTGATCGATACCCATTTCGAGCGCAAGCGCGCGCAAGTTGAGCGGATTTCCGCCCATGCCCGCCGCGCAATAGAATGCAGGACCATTGCCGACCGGCTGGATGGGGACGACGGACGAGTATGCGGCCGTTGGCTGCGGTGCTGAGTCCGTCTGCTGGCCATTAACGGCCGCAGTCGTCTCGTCGGCCTGTCCGCTGGCACGTGGCTTTTTCGGAGCCTGTGCTTCAATCAGGGCTGCGAGCAGGCGGATGCTTGCATTCGCAAACAGCGTCGACAGGGGAAGAGAAAGCCCAAACTGTTTCCGGATCGCTGCAAACAGGCGGACGGCGTGCAGCGAGTGACCGCCGAGTTGAAAGAAATCATCCTCGACGCCGATACTGCGAATTCCCAGCAACTCCGACCAAATGCGCTCCAGAAGTTTCTCGGTGTCGGTCGACGCTTCCTTGTAGGCGGACGCGAGTTCCGGCCTTGCAAACACACCTGCCCCGTCGGTCTCGCCCCCGCCGTTGAGCGTGCCTCCTTGCGCGGCGAGTTCGCGCCCCCAAACCTCAAGATCCATCGAGGACGCCACGCATTGAACTAGCCCCGGATGCGCCATGATGCGGTCGAAGGCTGCCAGACCGTCTTGTGGTTCAATGGCATGACGCAGGAGTTTCTGCAGCGACGTGTTCGAGACCTTTTTCGCGGGCATCGATTGTCTAGCGTCGACGAGACTTGATTGACTGTCGATCCGTTTCATCTCGAAATCGCTGATCTCACAGAAGGGTGTCCCGTCAGGCGTGATCAGTGTGACATCAAAGCAGGCTTGTCCTTTAGCCATGCCGGCGCGCAGCCGCACATGGCTAAAAAATCTTTTTGGCATAGGCTCGAACAACACGAGCCGCCCGTACCCGACTGGTACGTAGAAATCGACCTTGGGATCAAAACCGGGGATCAGCCACTGAGCCCCACCGGTCGCGAAGTCGAGCATCGCGGGATGCAGCTGATAGTGCTCGAGATCCGGCACAAACGAAGGCCGGAGTTCGAGATCGAGTAGTGCCTCGCCATTGCCGGAGCGGATGGACCTGACCGTCTCCCAACGTGGCCCGAAGTCGACGAGGTGTTGGTCGTCAATGCCGCCGCGCCGTGCCTCTTTGACCTCAGGGCAGCGGGCGGAGACATGATCGAGATCGACGGCTGACGGGCGACTGTCGTGGTACGTGCTCACATCGCCAACCACGTGGGGCGGACTTCGAGGATCATCGCCCGCCGTGCGCATGGTGATTTCGCATGCGGCGCCCTGAACGGCGATCTCGGTGACCAGCCGACGCGACATGCCATCGGCGACCTGAAACGGAGTCAAAAATTCGAGATCCCTGATCTCGATCGGCTCCGGCGGGCGGCCGACGGCAAACGCTGCACGGGCCAATTCCACGAAGGTCGTGCCTGACAACAGAGCCTGGCCGTTCTTGATTTTGTGCTCGGACAGAAGCCAGTGTCTTTCGATCGAAAAATCGGTGACGAAGCTCCGCCCCGCACCAGGATCATCCGAGTATCCATCGAGAGCTGGATGCGCCACAAGCGACGATGGCGCGCGGCCATGTTGCTGCTCGGTATCCGCGCGTGCGGCCATGCCGATCTGCCGCCACGCGTTCCAGTTTATCGCGACGGTGCGACCCGGTGCGCGCGACGCGCGATCAATCGCAAAGGCATCTAGAAACGCATTCGCAGCGGCATAGTCAACCTGCCCAGGGAGGCCGATAAACGAAGACACCGATGAAAACAGAATGAAGACATCGAGCGGCTCATCGATCAGGCGGTCGAGATGCACAGCGCCCGCGATCTTTGGATTGAGGACCCGCAGCATCGATTGCTCGGATTTCTGCTCAATGGGTTCATCGTCCATCACGCCTGCAGCATGAATGACACCCGTGATTTTCCCGAAGTCCGCGCGAATCGTCTTGAGCGTCTGGCCGACGCGCTGCTCATCCGCGATGTCACACGAGTAGACGGACACCTGCGATCCGAGCGCCCGGATCGCCCTGATCCGCTGAATGCGTCGCGCTCCCGTGCTTTCTGGCTGAAGCACGCGCAAAACGTCGTCCCAATCTGCTTCAGGCGGCAACGCACCGCGCGCCAAGAGCGCAAGCTTGACCTTGCTCGATCGAGCCAAATGCTCGGCAAACTCGAGGCCGAGATCACCGAGCCCGCCCGTAATGACATACACGCCGCCGTCGCGTCGCCACGACGTGACGTGCTCCGACGTTGGCACATTCAATCGCTCCACGCGTCGCACCCAACGGGCGCCCGATCGCAGGGCAACGACCTGAGCGGCCGGTTCGGCAAGCATCTCGCTCAGCAGGTTTCGCAGGAGTTTGGCAACACCTCGTCCGATAGGCGCAGGTCCGATATCGATACAACGTGAGCGGATATGGGGCATCTCGCGCGGCGCGACCAGAACGGGCCCGAGCACCGTCGCGCGCACGGGCTCGATGGTCTCAGCAGAGATCTGTGCCAGACCGCGCGTCACGACACTGAAGTTGACCGGATCAACCAGACCGCCGAGCGCCCGCACGGCGTATGTTGGCTCTAGAAAGTTCTTATTAATAGAACCTTTTAGAGACCTTCCAAATGGTTGGTTTAATTTACCGAGTGGGCCAGCAAGATCGCAGCAATAGATCACGTCGGTCGGTTTGAACCCGGCCTTGTCGAGTTCGTCGATGAATTCACGATGCTGATTGGGCGACGCGAACGCAAATCTCCAATGACCGCTTCGAAGCACCTTCAACGTTGCGCCGTTTTCTGCGACGACGACGCTCTTGCCAAGCCCGCGGACAATTCGGCGCGCCAAAGCTGACCCGTCCGAAAACACCAGCCAGCGCCGGTCCGGGTCATCTGAGCGTTCTGTTCCTAAAGACGACAGCAAAGGCGATCGGACCCAGGTGGGTGCGGCAAACCAATCGTCGATCGATTTGTGTTTCAGAGCCGGGACGCTGGTCGACAACGTCTGCTCGTCTCGCGCAATCCAAAACGTCTCGTGTTGGAAAGGATAGGTGGGGAGTTGGACGCGCCGGGCGTCGTGTTCAAGCCATGAACGCTCGAGTGGGACCGGCAGCCCCGTCGCCCACGCGCGGCCGAGAGACGCATAAAAGTGCATGCGGTCGTCGCTCTCGTCGTCGGCGTGCGGCAGACTATTGATGACTTGGTTCGCCTCAATCACACCCTGCGCCTTGGCGAGTGAGGAAAGCGTGCGGCCCGGACCGACTTCGATGAATACTCTCGTGGCATCTTGCGAAAGCGTACCGAGGCCGTTTGCAAACTTGACCGGCGAATTCAAATGCATCCGCCAGTACTTCGGATCACGTGCTTGAGCTTCGGTCAGCCATGTGCCCGTCAAGTTCGAAACGATCGGGATTGTGGGAGCAGCCAAGGTCAACGTCGCGAGGAACGCCTCAAAGCGCTCGAGAATTGGATCAAGCATCCGGGAGTGTGCTGCGATCTCGATCGGCACGCGAATTGATTCGATCTCATCCGCGCTGAGAGCTGCGCGAAACGCGTCGAGTGCCGCGTTGTCGCCGGACACCACACACATGTCGGGCGCGTTCACCGACGCAAGATCGAGATTGTCTGGCAAACGTGCCCGAAGCTTTTTTTCTGAGAGCGGAACGCTGAGCATTCCGCCCGGTGCGATTTCATTGAACAGCCGTCCGCGCAAATGTACCAATTCGACGGCATTCTTGAAGCTGAGAACGCCACTGATGCACGCAGCAGCGTTCTCTCCCATGGAATGCCCGATAAGTGCCTTCGGCTTGATGCCCCAGTAGATCCACAACCGAGCCAGTGCGACTTCTACGATGAGGATCGCGGGCAGCTGCAAAGCTGGGTTCAGGAATTTCTTCGCTGCGTCTGGCAGACCCTGCAGCCAGACCCCGCGGATTTCTGTCGCCACCGCAGCTGGCAGATAGCTGAGCCCTTCATCGACATCCCGACGGAAACCCGGTTCATCTCGATACAAGGCTCGGGCCATACCGGGGCTTTGCGCGCCGCCTCCGGGAAATAGAAACACCGCCCCAGACGTATTCTCGATCGCCATGTGCTGCGGGGCAGCGCTGCGGTTCGTTTCGCGCAAGTTCGCGATAGCTTTGGCCCGATCTGGTGCCGCAACGACCCGTCTGTGGACGAAATGCGTACGTCCATGAAGCAGTGTCGCGGCAACGTCCTGCAATGGCGTCTGCGGTGCGTCGACAAGATAATCGGCCAGCCGTTGACTTGCTGCCACGAGCGCGTTCGACGTTTTTGCCGACAGCACAAGGAAATGCGGCCCGTTGGATTGAGGCCGATCTCTCGTCTTTTCGCGAATCGGTGCCTGTTCCAGAATCGCGTGCGCATTCGTGCCGCCAACGCCAAGCGAGTTGACGGCAGCCCGTCGCGGTCCCCTCGTTTCGGGCCAAGGTGTCAGACGATCGCAGACAACAAAAGGCGTCGCTGCGAAATCGATGGCTGAATTGGGCTTCTCGTATCCGAGCGTCGGTGGAATTTCACCGTTTTCCAACGCAAGGGCCGTCTTGATCAATCCGACCACTCCGGCAGCCGTATCAAGGTGGCCGATGTTCGATTTCACCGACCCGACGAAACAGAAGCCTTTCTTTGGTGTCGAATGTCTGAAGGCCTGTGTCAGGGCTTCAATCTCGATCGGATCGCCCAGTCTGGTCCCCGTGCCGTGGCATTCGATGTATTGCACAGTGTCGGCGGTGATGCCTGCAAGCGTCTGTGCCTCGACGACCGCTTCAGATTGGCCTTTGACGCTCGGCGCGAGGTAACTGGCTTTGCTGGCGCCATCATTGTTGATCGCTGTCGCCTTAATAACGGCCCGGATGGGATCGCCGTCTGCGATGGCATCCGCCAGCCGGCGTAAAACAACGACACCGACGCCGCTGCCGAAGACGGTGCCAGCTGCGCGGTGGTCGAACGCACGGCAATGGCCATCTGGCGAAAGAATTTCGCCGTCCCGATACACATAACCCCGGTTATGCGGCAGCTCGATCGTGACGCCACCGGCCAACGCCATATCGCTTTCGCCATTCAACAAGCTCTGGCAAGCCATGTGGACTGCGACCAGCGAGGTGGAGCAGGCTGTCTGCACATTCACGCTGGGACCGCGCAAATCCAGAAGATGAGACAGCCGGGTGGCCAGGAAGTCCTTGTCGTTACCCGTATGACGCAGCAGAAACATTCCGACTTGATCGACCAGCGCCTGATGACTGCAGACGTTGGAATAAAAGTAACTCCCCATGCCGCAGCCTGCGAACACAGACACAGGCCCACTTGCGCTGGTCACGGGACGCGCAGAACTCTCAATTGCTTCCCAGGCGCATTCGATAAAGTGCCGGTGCTGCGGGTCCATCACCGCAGCGTCCTGGCGACCGAAGCCGAAGAAATTTGCGTCGAACGACGCAAGGCCGTCGAGTGGCGCGGCGCGCTTCACGTAGTTGGGGTCGCGCAGCGTGTCAGAACTCACGCCCGCGGCCAGCAATTCGTCATCCGTCAGCGTCCGAATGGACTCGACCCCGCCCCTCAGGTTCCGCCAGAAACCCTCAACCGTATTGGCACCCGGAACGCGAAGGGCCATGCCGATAATGGCAATGTCAGTTCCTACCTCTGACATTGCGACCTCAACATGTGACAATCAACGATTGACGCCATAAATCTGCGGAGCTCTGGGACGTGCGTCTCTGAATGTCGCAACCACGCAAGGCACACGCCAACCTCACGGCCTGAACGCCCAACCGCATAGCAATTCCAACATGACGGTAAACTCTTTTTCGCGGATTTGCCTTAACCATTTGCGCGCGGCGTCGGGCGGGAGGAATCCAGCGCTTAGCCAGATCAATCTGCGGCGGACCAAAACGAGTGGCCGCTGACGCTGCAGGGCCCTTTAGGCAGGCCGTTCTCTTACAATGTTTGCTCATGGTGACAACATTTGATATCAGAGCGTCGCATTTATTGCGCTACTTCACTTTATGTGACGTTAGTTCCGCGAAAGTCCTGATGCAATGTCGGCACCGTCGTACCGTTTTGGATTCGTGATGGACCAGATTGCTGGCCATATCACCAACTATCGCAACCTCAGATCGGCATGTGCCAGAGAGCACGACATCGAGGCATCATGGCATGAGATCCACTACTACAAAGAGGGCGGTGGTGTCGAACGACTCAAAGAACGCTTTTTTCCGTCAGCGTCCACCTACGTTTCTGGTGTCATGCGTGGCGCGTGGGAAGTCAGGCAAGCGCTGCGCGCGCGGCGCGAGTACGACGCGATCTTGACCAATGCCAGTGTCGGCGTGTTTTTCTCGCCGGTGTTCCGCAGCATCCCGACAATGATCGACTTCGACTCAACGCCCGTTCAAATCGATAGCATGGCGGCCTATGGTAAATCCGCTGACCCTTGGCCTTTGGGACGTCTTAAACGGCGTTTATCGAAGCGCTTGTTGAATTCCGCGACTGTGCTCCAGGCTTGGTCGAATTGGGCTCGCAAATCCGCGATCGACGACTATGGGGCCGATGCCGCGAAAATCGTTGTAAACCCTCCGGGCGTTGACCTCGGTTTCTGGCATCCCGCTCCAACGGCTCCGTTGCAAAAGCGGCCATTTCGGATTCTCTTTGTTGGTGGTGATTTCCGGCGCAAGGGCGGTCACCACCTGCTTGACTGGCACAGCACGCAGAGCGCCTCGCCTTGCGACCTGCACATTGTAACGCGCGAAGACGTTGAGCCACGCCCAGGGGTTGTCGTTTATCGCGACATGAAGCCCAACACGAGAGAACTTTTACAGCTCTATCACGACTGCGATCTGTTCGTGCTGCCGAGTCTTGGTGAATGCTTCGGAATTGCAACCGTCGAGGCGATGGCAGCGGGCCTTCCGGTCATCGCGAGCGACGTGGGCGGAACTGCAGACATCATCGACCCCGGCCGCAACGGTTACATTGTGCCCGCCGGTAGCGTTACCGAACTTGGCAGCGCCATCGAGGCGATTATGGGCGATACAGCACGATGCAATCGCATGGGCGTCGAGTCGCGGCACATCGCGGAGGAGCGCTTCGATCTCGCAGCGAATGCCCGCACGACATTTGCGCAACTGCGGAGGATCGCTCGCAGACCGTCAGTCACCGTTGTTGATCGAAACCGGGTTGCAAGCAACCAGGGCTGAGGACGCCGAGGGATCAACCTGAAACAGGCAGCATTCGCACCAGCCGCGCCGGGTTACCGGCGACGAGGCCGTTAGCCGGCACATCCTGCTTGACCACGCTTCCAGCGCCGACCACAGCGTTCCGCCCGATGCGAACGCCAGGTAAGACGACAACATGTGCACCGATCCAAACGTCGTCTTCGATTGCGACTGGCGACGACTGTGGAAGCCGAGTTCGATCGAGCATGTCATGCTGATTATTGTCCATCACGAACGCATAGTGTCCAATCTTACAGCGCGCACCAATGGTGACGGATTCGTGCGCGGAGATTGATGCGCCGTAGTTGATGAACGTCTGCTCGCCGATGATCAGCTTGCCACCTTCGTGAGCCGTCAGCTCGATTGGAACGACCGTGCCCACGAGGATCGCTCTCTCACCGATGATGATATGCCCGCGACCATGAACACGGGCCCGACCGCGCAGGCGCACGGACACTGGCACAGTTGCTCCCCGTGCCATTTGCAGCTGAGCATTCAGCAGATACCAGGCGAGGCGGGGACTTGAGACGACCTTGAAGAGTTTTCGACCTCTCTCCCGAAGCGTTATGGACCGCTTGTCTTTGCCCAGCCTCCACTTTTGACTCTTCATCGTCTCCCTCATGCCGTTGTTCGCTCGTTTGGGGTCAGCGTGAGGCGCAAGCGAACAGACGCACGCCTCAATCCCGCTTGGAGCGCACCCAGCCAATCTGCCGCCCGCGCAGCGCGTTGCCGTACATCGACAGCTTGGAAACGAGATACCATGGCACGTGCAGTAGCTCGGATCCTGTCAGCACGTCTCGACCAACGTTGTACCAGTAAAGAACGAAAACGCAGCCGGCGATGCCAGTGGCAAGTGCTGCAGTGTAAAAAGCAAAAGCGGGCCCTCCCATCATGGCCACGAGACCAGCAATGCAAGCCACCGAAACGAGCATGATTAAGTAGAACGCGAGCGGGGGGACGGCCGTGTGCAATGCAAGCATCAGCAGGCGCAGATCAGCGTGTGTCACAGCGCGAACGATAAGGCGCGGAACATGGTTTCGGATCACTTGCAGATGGCCGGTTTCCCATCGTGTCCGCTGTGACTTCTGTCCTTCGAGGCTCGGCGGCATGGAACTCCTCACACAGGCCTCGGGCAGGAATATTGTACCCTGACCGCGTGCCGCCAGATCAAGCCCGAGCACCATGTCCTCAACCAGATGGCTATTGTCGAGACTGGCCGATGCGATGATGGACCAGGGGAAGGCCATGCCGGTACCCATGAGCAAACATGGCGCTCCGAGCGCATTGAGGCCCGTCGGTCGCACATCGTTTTTGATACGCCACGCGAACGTACCGACGCGCGCGAGTGGGCCAGCCGAGATGTCCGGGGCGCCAAGATCATATCTGGCTTGCACGGGCCGGTTCTCGCGCAGACTGACGATCGCGAGCAACGCGAGAGAGTTGGTGTCTGGAACGCAATCCGCATCGAGCACGATGACGCATTGTGGCGGGCGCGTCGCTAGAAACCGAACCGCAAAACCGAGTGCGTAGCCTTTGCCAATGTGAACCGGGTCGTGCCGTTCGATGACTGTTGCGCCCAAGGCACGCGCGACCGCTGCGGTGTCATCCGTGCAATTATCAGCGACAACCAAGACATATCCGTTTTTCGGAAGAGCCGCCATCACCAACGGCAGCGTGTGGTCGATCGTGCCAACCTCGTTATGCGCTGGCATCACGACCACAACCTGGACGCTCTCCGCGTTGCTAGATGCAGCGCCCGGGACAGCGGTTGCCTGATGGGCGGACATGTGATGCCGCAGCGCCGCCACCAACTCGAGCAGAAGCACGCAAGTGAGGAGAAAAAGGACTATCGCGATGCCGGACAGGACCACGTAGCCTGTCGCAAGCAACAAGCTTATCAACACGGCACCAACACTGTTCATGACCTCACCACTCTCGCACCTGACGAATACGCCGCGGACATGAAGCTTGCGGCAAATCTTGAAGAAGTAAAGCCAGACAGCCGCGCCGCGTACTGCTGCTGAGCGTGGTTTTCCAGTGCTATCGAAGTCGTGGGTTAATCAACAGAGGGTTGAAGGCGGAAAGGCGCGGGGCGTACGGAGCTGCAAGCGACCGACCCCCTTTTCGACGCTACCTCGTTGGCAACAGGCCGCCGCCTCACCCTTTCATCTTCGGGTCGAGCCAATCGCGCAGGCTGTCGCCGAACATGTTGAAGGCAAACACAGCCAGCGTGATGGCGAGGCCGGGAAACACGATCATCCAGGGTGCATCGCGATAAAAGTCGGCTGATGCGCCAGACAGCATCAGGCCCCAGGCCGGCGTCGGCTCTGTCACGCCGAGACCGAGGAAGGACAGCGAGGCTTCGAGCAAAATCGCCTGTGCGACGAACGCCGTGAACATGATCAGGAACGGCGCCACGATGTTGGGCAGGATGTGTCGCAGGATAATGCGCTTGTGCGAGAAGCCCGCAGCCCGCGCCGCGTCGATGTAGGGCATGGCAGCGATCGACAGCGTCGATGAGCGCGCGATACGCGCCATTTTCGGGATGATCGGCAGCGCAATGGCCGTGATGAGGTTCAAGTCGATGCCAGCCCACTGGCGCTTGCCGAGCACGGCGATGACGACCATGGCGAGAACAATGATCGGAAATGCCAGCAGGATGTCGACGACGCGCTGGATGATGGTGTCTATCTTGCCGCCGAAATAGCCTGACGACGCCCCGATGACGGCGCCAATGGTGCAACCGAACAAGGACGCGCCGATGCCAACGGCGAGCGCCGTGCGTGAGCCAAAGATGAGACGCGAGAACACGTCACGGCCGAACTGATCGGTGCCGAACCAATGCTCAAACCCAGGTTTGGCAAGCTGGGCTGCAAAGTCGATCTCTTCGGGGTCGAAGGGGGCGATCCATTTTGCCCCGAGCGCCATCACGAGATAGGCAAAGATGACCAGCAACCCAAGCATCCCGAGTGGCTGCGAGCGGATGAAGCTCCACGTCGCCGAGCGGCGGGCGGGAGCGGTTGTGGTAGGTGCAGCGATAGCGGCCATATCGTCGGCGCCTCGGTTGGTCGGCTCAGGCCTTGGTCGCAAACACGCGCAGCATCTGTGCGGGCAAAGCGATGGTGATCTTATTGCCCACGGAGACGTCGAGGTCACGCACATCGTTGCTTGAAAGGTCTGCGACGATGGTCAAAGCCGGGTGCGCGACCGACCCCAGAGTGAGGCGGCAGAACGAGCCGAGATAGTCGCCCGACATCACGACAACATCGAGCCGGTTCTGTGTATCGCTGGTGACGCCGCGAACTTGCACTTCTTCGGGGCGAATACCGAGGCGGACCTTTGCGCCAGTCTCAACGACAGAGCCTTGGTTTTGCACGAGCAGCTTCAAGCCCTGCACATCGACCGCGCCGGCCCACGCAACCGCGCCATCCAGGAACACCATATGGCCGATGAAATCGGCGACAAACTCCGTTGCTGGCCGGGCATATATCTCCGAGGGCGTACCGACCTGTTCGATCACGCCGTGGTTCATGACCACGATGCGGTCGGCCATGCTCATGGCCTCCTCCTGGTCGTGGGTGACCATGATCGTTGTTACACCCAGGCGGCGTTGCAGCTGTTTGATCTCGTCGCGCAAGCGGATGCGCACACGTGCATCGAGCGCGGATAGTGGTTCGTCAAGGAGCAGCAAACCCGGCGATGTGGCGAGTGCGCGGGCAAGAGCCACGCGCTGCTGCTGGCCGCCGGAAAGTTGCGCTGGGTACTTCAGACCCTGCTCGGGCAGGCCGACGAGCGCGAGCAATTCGTCGACGCGCGCCTTGATCTCGACGGCACCTTTACGGCGGTTCACCAGACCATAGCCGACATTCTTTGCCACCGTCAGGTTCGGAAACAGCGCATAGGACTGAAACACAATGCCAAAGTCGCGGGCGGCGGGCGGCAGTTTCGACACGTCGCGGCCAGCGATCTCGATCATGCCTTCGTCCTGTGGATCGAGGCCAGCGATGGCGCGCAGCAATGTGGTCTTGCCGCAGCCCGAGGGGCCGAGGAAGCACACGAACTCGGACTTGCCGATGTCGAGCGATATCGTCTTCAACGCCGTGAAGGCGCCGAACCGCTTGGTCAGATCGCGGATGCGGATGTGCGCGACCGCGGCTTCAGTCACGGCAGAGCGTGTCAGGATGAAGTCGGCCATATTGGTGTGGTGTCTGACCTTGGTCAGACACCCGTCCTCGCTCTTGCGGGGTACATTTTCTTCCGCGGCTACGTCGGTCGAGTACGTGGTGTCTGACCGAGGTCAGACACCTACGGCTTCACTTCGGCGCGGCTTTGCTTTCATAGCGCTTCGACCACTCGGCGAGGATCGCTTCGCGGTCGTTGGCCATGACCTGCAGGTCGATCTTGGCCATTTTGCCCTCGGCTGCTTCCGGATAGTTTTTCGGCAGGTTCTTTACGTCCGGGTGCGCGACCAGCGCATAGTATTTCGAGTATAGCTCATTGGCGCTCTTGGAGGCCGCCCAATCCATGACCTTCTTGGCGACGGCTGCGTTTTTCGTGCCCTTTATGATGGCTGAGGCTTCCATCTCCCACCCGGCACCTTCCGACGGCACGATCAACTCCAGCGGCGCGCCGTTCGTCTTCTCACGTGCGCCGCGCATGTCGAAGCCGAGGCCAGCGACCCGCTCCCCCTTGGCGGCCTGGACGCACGGTGCCGAGCCCGAGTGGGTGTAAACGGCCATGTTGTCGTGCAACTTGTCCATGAACGCCCAGGCGGCGTCTTTGCCCATGTTCTGGACCCAGGCCGCGACCATCATGTAGCCCGTGCCCGACGAGGCCGGATGCGGCATGACCAGCTTGCCCTTGTACTTGGGGTCGAGCAGGTCTGCGAATGATGTCGGCTGCTTGACGCCGGCCTTCTCACCCTCAGGAACATTGTAGCAAACGACGGCAACCCAGGCATCATGGCCGATGTACATGCCGCTGGCCGGACGGAACTGTTCTTTCAGTTTGTCGGCCCCGACGGGCACATAGCTTTCGAGCAGGCCTTCCTTGTTGAACAGCAACAACGAGGACGCTGCGAGCGCGAGCACGAGATCGGCTTTCGGGGCTGCTTTTTCTGCCAGAACCCGGGCCGTGATCACGCCAGTGGAATCGCGCACCCACTGGATATCGACTTCGGGCACGGCCTTTTCGATTTCGTCCTTGAACGGCTTCAGCTGGTCGTTTTCCAGTGCCGTATAGACGGTCAACGGCGTTTTTTGCGCCAGAGCCGGGCTGACAGCTATCATGGCCGCGAGGCAAGCAGCCCCCAGGCCCGCGAGGGTCTTCTTCATCATGGTGGTACGCTCTCCCTTGTCCGCCCTATCAGGCGGATCTCCACCTGCACGGGTACGGTCGCAAGCCGCCTAGCAGGCGATCACGACAGCTCCATGGCAGTTCCCCGCCTGCTTAACGCACTCAGAGTGCGGGAATCCATAGGGTAAAGAAGAAAAAGGGCCGCGCCCCTTCATCAGGCGGCGACCCGCCAGCTTGCCGGCACCAGGACGCGTCGTCTTGAACAGGTGCGCGGGATCGGGCTTGACGCAATGCGCCGTCACTTCTTCTTGGGCTCTTCCGGCTTCTCTTCTTCCTGGTTGTCGTAATAGAGGTAGCCATCCTCGATCGACACCTGATCCTTCGGCTCCAACTGGTACTCGTCGTCTTCACTGTCGTTAAGGCGCAGCACGCAGCCCTGGGCACAGACGTTTTCAAGAATCTGATTGGGCTTCAATGTGAAGTCCTGTTTCTTTTCGCCCTCGATGATCGTGATCTTGTGATCCTTGTCATCCCTGTTTGTGACCGAGGCCGTGGCGTAGGCAAAAGATGTGTTGGCCGCAAATGCGACGGCCGCCACCGCCAGCAACTTCAACATTGAATGCATCGGGTTTCCCTCACCGAAAGCCGTGGAGTGCCGCCGTCGAATCGGCGCGCTTCCAGCGGCTCATCACTTCTTCTTTTTCGCGGCTGCTTTGCGACCAACTTTGACGGCAATCTTGCGCGAGGCTTTTTTTGCGGCCGGCGACTTGGCAGCGGCCGGCTTTTTGGCCGCGGACTTCTTGACGGCAATCTTGCGACCGGGAGCCGCCTTCACCATGCGCGCCGACGCCGTGGCCATGGCGCGTCCACGCTTGGCTGGTGCTTTCGCAGCTGGCTTCTTCGCGCTTTTCGCGGCAGTCACTTTACGGGCAGCCATGGCAGTCTCCTATCTATCCACGCGATGCGTTGCAGGCTTGCGCTGAAACATGCGCGTGAAACTTTGCTGCAACAGATCGGTGCGGATGTACTGCATCAGCAACGCGATGACCAGAGTGTCGCGCGTCTCAAACTGTCGGATGCACCGCGAAGCCCGCAGGCATATCGCAGGTCTCATCGAGCACTTTCACCATGTCGACACGACTGCCGCGCGGCCCGGTTTTGCAAACCATGATCGCGGCACCCACTCGCGCAGAAGTGCCTGCAAATACCGCTTCAACGCCACCATCGCGCCGATTGCGAACGAAGCCGTCGACACCGATGCGGCGCGCTTCTCGTTCGACGAAAACGCGGAAGCCGACACCCTGCACCAGGCCTTCGATGCGAACGCGTTTCACCATGCGCTGCGCCGCTTGGTCGCTCATGGTCGCCTCTCAATAGCCAAGTGCCATGCCGTCTTTGCGCGGGTCGGATGCGCCGATGAGCACGCCGTTGGCATTGTCGAACTCGATCGCCTGTGCGCCGCCGAAGGGGTCTGGGCGTTCGGCCATCGGATGTCCCATGGCTTCAAGTTGTGCCCGTATTTGCTGATCAAGTGATGCTTCGTACCTTAGCTTGCCATCCTCGTAACAGAGCCTCGGCGCGTCGACAGCCTGCTGGATGTCGAGGCCGCAATCGATGCGGTTTGAAAGGACAGCAACATGACCAAGCGGCTGATACGCGCCACCCATGACGCCAAAAGAGAGCCACGGTTTACCGTCGCGCATCGCCAGTGCCGGCACGAGTGTGTGCAGCGGGCGCTTGCCCGGTGCGATGCAGTTGGGATGTCCCGCTTGAAGCGAGAAGCCACTGCCGCGGTTCTGCATCACGAGCCCCGTCTTCTTCGTCACGATGCCGGAGCCGAAGCCCGCGAACAGCGAGTTGATGAAGGACACCACCATGCCGCTCTTGTCGGCAACGGTCAGATACGTTGTATCCGTTCCTTGCGGACGCGGCACGGGACCAAGGTCTTCACGCGTGCGTTTGCGATCGATGCGCTTGGCGAGTTCGTCTGCGAAGCCATCTGAAAGCATATGTGCGACGGGAACATCCACCATGGCGGGGTCGGCAACGAACACGTCGCGCGCGGCATAGGCGAGGCGGGCCGCTTCCATCATCACATGCAGACGCTCCGCGCTGTTGATGTCTTTTGGCAGGTCGGGAAAGCGATCCAGTATTTTGAGGATGATCAGCGCGACGACGCCTTGATTGTTCGGCGGCATCTCGTTCAGCGTCACGCCGCGATACGTGACCGCGATGGGCTCGACGTAGTTGCTCTTCTGGTTGGCGAAGTCGGCCGCGGTGTGCAATCCGCCAAGCGCGTTGAGGTCCGCCACCATGTCGGCCATCAGCGCACCGCGATAGAAGGCGTCGGGTCCGTCTTTCGCAATCAGCTTGAGCGACTGCGCCAATGCGGGAAACCGCATGATCTCGCCCATGCGCGGCGCGCGTCCCGCCTTGAGGAGATGCATTTTGGCGCCGTCGTTCTTGGCAATCTTGTCGGTAAGGCCAGCCCAATCGTGCGACACGCGCGGGGCAACGGCGAAACCGCCCTCGGCGGCCTCGATCGCAGGTGCGAGCGCATCGGCCAGCGAGATGGTTCCGTGATCGCGTAGCAGCGTTGCCCAAGCGTCAATGGATCCCGGCACCGTGACCGCGTGCGGGCTTGTCACCTCGATCGTCGAGATGCCCGCCTTCGCAAACCACGCGGGCGTTGCGGCAGCCGGTGCGCGGCCGGAGCCGTTGAGCGCGACGAGGCCCTTGCCGGGCTTGTGCATCAGCGCAAAGCAGTCGCCGCCGAAGCCGGTCATGGCCGGCTCGATCACGCACAGCAGCGCCGTCGCTGTGATGGCGGCATCGATGGCGTTGCCGCCGCGCTTGAGGCAGTCGACCGCTGCTAAGCTCGCCAGCGGATGCGAGGTTGCGGCCATGCCGTTGCGAGCAATGGTCGGCGAGCGGCCGGGAAAGTGATAGGAGCGCATGGGGGTCTCGGGGTTGGGTCCACGCCGGGATGCCACGCCGATGCCGCGAGGGAAACCCGCAGTGACGCGTGATGCCGGCGCCTGTTCACCTCATCGATCGGTTTTTGCGCCGCGACACCGCTTCATCTCGCGATCGTGAGCCGGATGCGCTAGAGCAACCGGATGTCAGAGCGCCCCGCCAACACCCGCAACACGCGCACCGTCATAGCAACGGCTGGTCTCGCGCTGACGATGCTCGGCCTCGCGTTCGCGTCGGTGCCGCTCTATCGGCTGTTCTGCCAGGTGACGGGCTATGGCGGCACGACCATGCGTGCAGACAAGGCGCCAGACCACGTGATCGACCGCGAAGTGACGGTGCGTTTTGACGCCAATGTCGCGCCTGGACTGACGTGGACGTTTGAGCCTGTCATCACCAGCATGAAGGTGCGCCTCGGCGAGACACACGTGGTCGAGTATCGCGCGACCAACACGGGCGACAAAGCGCAGACGGGAAATTCGACCTACAACGTCGTGCCGGATCAGGCCGGCAGTTTCTTCAATAAGCTGCAGTGCTTCTGCTTTACGGATCAACCGCTCGCGGCCGGCGAGACCATGCTGATGCCCGTGCAGTTCTTCGTTGATCCCGCGATGGCGACCGACAGTGACGGCAAGCGCATTCATACGATTACGCTCAGCTACACGTTCTATGCCGTGGCCGGAAAGAAGGCGGAAGCGCCGGCTGAACCGAAGCCGGCAATCGAGCCGAAGACCGGACGTCAGCCCAAGACGTTGTGATCTGGGCTCGCGCCCGCGCACGAAAACGCGTGGATCTTCTTCGCCTGATATGGTGAACCTAATCCTGGAGGTCGCACCATGCTCATGACATCAGCTGACTATCGCGCATCGCTGCGTCGCTATTCTCCGCGCGTGTTCATCAATGGCCAGCGCATCACGTCCGTGGCGGACGAGCACTTGCTTGCGCCCGGTATCGCGGCGACGGGTGTCACCTATGATTTCGCGCATGTCAAAGAACACACGCCGTTGATGACGGCGCGGCAGGGCACATCGGGCAAGACCGTCAACCGCATGCTGCACATCGACGAGACCTCACAGGACCTGCTCTTCAAGCTTGAAGCCGTACGGCTGACGTGTCGCGAGGCTGGCTGCGCCATGCGCTATCTGAGCCACGATGCGCTGAATGCCTTCTTTCAGGCCACCAAACGTGTCGATGCCGTGCACGGCGGCGACAGGCATCAGCGGTTCGTCCACTACATGCATCGCATGCAGGATGAAGATCTCACCCTCGCCGTCGCCATGACAGACGCCAAGGGCGACCGCTCGAAACGCCCGGGTGCGCAGGAAAACCCGGATGTTTACGTGCACATCAAGGAGCGGCGGCCCGACGGCGTCGTGATCCGTGGCACCAAGGCGATCGTGACAGCTGCGCCCTACGTGCACGAGTTCCTGGTCATGCCGTGCCGCACCATGACGCCGGAGGATGGGCGTTTCGCGATCGCCTGCGCCGTCCCCTGCGATGCGCCGGGTGTGACGATCATCGCGCGCCCCGCCGGTCGACCGGGCGATGGTGCGAAAGCGCCCTATGGCTCAAAGTATGGCCAGTCTACCGGGGTCGTGCAGTTCGACGACGTGTTCGTGCCGTGGGATCGCGTGTTTCTCGATGGGCAAGTGGAAGAAGCGGGCTTCCTCACGACGGCCTATGCCACGCACCACCGCCACTCCTGCATCGGCGCGCGGGCAGGCTTCGGCGATCTGCTGATCGGCGCCGGTGCCCTCATGTTCAGGGCCAACGGACTTGATGCTGATCGGCACGGCCACATCCGCGACGCCATGGTTGACTTGATCAAAATCGTCGAGGGCTTCTTTGCCTGCGGCGTCGCGGCGTCCGTCTACGGCATGAAAGATCCTGCCGGTTCCATCATGCCTGATACTGTGTTCGCCAATGTCGGCAAGCTGCTGCTGGCGACGCAGATCTATGACATGCACCGGCTGGCGAACTACGTGTCGGGTGGCCTTATAGTTGCGCTCCCGGGGCCGGACGAGGATCACAATCCCGAGACGCAAGCATCACTCGCGGCCGTTCTCGCTGGCCGGCCTGATGTGCCCGCCGCGCAGCGCCTCGAGGTGGCGCGGCTCATGGAAGATCTAACCGCCTCCTACACCGGCAGCTGGATGTCGCTCATCTCGCTTCACGGCGGCGGCAGCCCGGAAGCCATGAAACGCGAGATCTGGCGCAACTATCCCGTCGGCGAGAAAGCCGAGCTGGTCGAAAAACTGCTCGATCGTGGTGTGCTTGCCGATGGCAACAAGGTCTCGAAACAGCCTGGCCGGTGTTGTGCGACCGGTTGCGAAGTTCCCGAGCCACTGAACTTGCGCAAGATCAAGGATGCAGCTGAGTGACCTCGTCCGTGGTCATGCTTGCGCCTGCCCTCAGCCAGCACGTGGTCGCGTTGCGGCACGGCGCAGCCGAAGTCGGCGGGTGGTCTGTGCCAACGGATGGCCTCGACCCGCCAGAAGTGCTCGACATTTTGTCGGCTCTGTACGCCCGCCTGGAAGCCGATCCGGGCTGGGGCAGCTGGTTCATCATCAAGGACAGCATGATTGTCGGCGGCTGTTCCCTGACGGAGCCGCCCACTGGGGACAGCTGCACGATCGGCTACAGTGTGTTTCCAGGCTCGCAACGGCGTGGCTATGCCACGGCAGCCGTTGCCCAGATGCTGGGGCTTTTGCGAGCGCACGGCATGGCAACTGCTCAAGCGGAGACATCGACCGATAACGTGGGCTCTTCGGCCGTGCTGATGAAGTGCGGTTTCTCGCGCTCAGGCGAGCGCTTTGACCCTGAGGACGGTGATCTCATTATGTGGCAGCGCATGCTCTGATCCGCGCTCTCACCCCCTCGGGAATACTACAGTGCCTTAGCGAACGATGCGGCCGAAGCTTCCACAACACCGGCGTCGGTGCCGCCAATCAGCAGATATTGATAGCGCCCCTTGCTCCAGGTCGCAGCCCGCATGCCGAGAACTATCGCCGGACGCACCGGCTCGCTGCGCGCATCGTCGACCAATGCAATGCATAGGGCAACGGGCGCTCCCGTCTTTGAAACGAAGGCAATCTGCGCAACTGGCCGCCCCGCGAATCCGAGCACCTGTGCACGCCGGAAATCGAGCTGATCAGACGCTGACAGCGCATCTGTCTTGATGGTCATGCCCAAAGCACGTGACACACGCCCCAGTTCCTCCGTCGTCGTCTGCGCTGTCGGTCTCACGTGCGCGAGCGTGTCCGTGACATACATGGCATGGTACATGGCGGCGTAGTGCTGCCAGGTATCGTGTCGCGCGTGCGTCAGCAGGCTCGATGCACCCCAGCCTATAGCGAGACAGAGGCAAGCCGTGGCAACCACGGCTTGCCAAGGCATGATGACAGGCGACGCTTCCGGTGCCTTGCGGATGGATGGCGCAAGGCTCGGCGCCAGCGGCAGAACAGTATCAAAAGCCGCGCGAATTTGCGCTGTTTCAATGTTGAGGGCCTCAAGTCGTGCCCTGAGCTCGGGCATATGCACCTTTGCCTCATCGATCGCACGTGCAAGCGCCACATCCGCCTCGCCGTCGAGATAGGCGGTCAGGTCTTCGGGGCTGAATGTCCGTTGCGTGTTCATCCGATTCGACCAACCTGATCCTGGCGCGGACCGAAAGTGGCGCTTATTTTGCTGCGCGCGACGGCCAGCCGGCTCATCACAGTACCGATCGGAATATCCAGCACGTCCGCTGCCTCCTTGTAGCTGAAGCCTTCGACATAAACGAGCACGACCGCCGATCGTTGCGCTTCTGGCAGAGCCATCACTGCTTCAAACACTTCACGCGCCAATAAATTCATTTCGGGATCGGGCTTGTCGTCAGGCAGCTCGATGTCTTCGACTGGCAGGATACCGCCACCGCGCCGCACCGCTGCCGCGCGCAACTCGTTCAGCCACAGCCGCTGCGTCATGCGAATGAGCCAGAAATCGAGCCGCGTGCCTGACTGATATTTGTCGGCGTTCTCGATGGCTCGCAGACACGCCGCTTGCGCCAGATCGTCGGCACGATCCCGGCTGCCTGTCAGCACCAGGCAATAGCGCCACAGCCGCGGATACAGCGCATGAAGACCCTCCCGGACCTCGTCGTGCGACTTTTTTCTCCAGCCCATCGAATAATCCGCCGTCCTGCGTGTTTTGACACTGACCGCTCACCAATGCGGTGGTCAAGCAACGACATGAGGAACCGCCCGATGAAACGCACTTTGATCGCAGCTGCCGCCGTAGCACTGACAGCCCTGGTCTCGCCGACGTTTGCGCAGCAGACCGCATCCCCTGCAGGCGCGCAGGTGTATTTCGTCAACATCCAGGACGGCGCCACCGTGACCAGCCCGGTTAAGATCGTCATGGGGCTGTCGGGCATGGGGGTCGCACCAGCCGGTGTCGAAAAAGCCAACACGGGCCACCACCACATCCTGGTCAATCGCGCGCCGATCGGCAAAGCCAAGGGCGGCGCCGCAGAGTTTCAAGAGAACATCATCGCGGACGACAATCATCGCCATTTCGGCAACGGCCAAACCGAGATGATGCTGGAGCTGAAGGCTGGCACGCACACCCTTCAGTTGGTCCTGGGCGATCACAATCACATCCCGCACAACCCGCCGGTCGTGTCGCCGCAGATCACTATCACAGTGAAGTAATGGCACAGTGAAGTAATGGCACGGTGAAGTAACGGCGATCGCACCACTCTGCTGATGTCGCGTAATGGCGTCGGCAGAGGTTGCCGACTGTCCACCGGTTTTGCACCTCGTCCGAAGTGTCCTGTTGGCGTCCTATCTTGGAACATCTATGAGAGTGATCTGAGCAACACCACGGGGGTGGGAATGACCGCGTCACGCAGCACCACGATTATCGCCGAAGACATGGTCGTGCGCGGGGATATCAAAAATGGTGGTCTCGTCGAGGTACGAGGCTACGTTGAGGGATCCGTCGCAGCCGACCGCCTCCTCGTTCACCAGAGCGGCAGGGTGTACGGCACGGTCCGCGCCGACAACGCCGACGTGAACGGCCGCCTGCAAGGTACGGTGTTCATCAAGCATCTGATCAACATCGGAAATTCCGGCGCGGTTGCAGGCGACGTGCGCTACGGCCAGCTGGCACTCGCGGCCGGCGGCGATCTGGATGCCAACGTGCGCAACGTGCCGCCGGAGATCTCGGGCGACCTCAACCTCACGGTTCGCCGCGGCCAGACGGTGCGCATTACGACGATCGATCTCAGCGCCGTTGATCCGGATAGCTCGGCGGCGAGCCTCACATTCAGCATCACGAACACGAAGGGCGGCCACATTGCCCGCACCGCGACTCCAAGAACGCCCATCACATCATTCTCGCAGGTCGATCTGGAGGGCGGCACCTTGTTGTTCAGCCATGACGGGTCTGCCGGCGAGACAGCGTCATTCGATGTGACGGTGGCCGACCAAGCGGGCGCAGGCTCTGGGACGGCAAAAGCAGTGAGCGTAACGGTGTTTGACAAGGCCTGACGCCCCGCTCAGCCGTTACACGGCTGAGCGACTGACATGTCAGCCAGCGCGCTTCGATCGCGCGCGCTCATAAAGGCCCATGACCTCAGGCAGATGCTTCTTGATGGTGTTGATCCGCGTTTCACCGGCGGGGTGAGTCGACAGCCACTGCGGTGGTGCGCCACCAGATGCTTTCGCCATCTTCTGCCACAGCGTCACTCCCGACCGCGGATCGTAGCCGGCGCGGGCAGCGAGTTCCATGCCGATCAAATCCGCCTGCAATTCGTCATTGCGTGAGAACCGGAGCGCGATCAGGTTGCCGGCCTGGGCGCCGATGACATCTCCGGCATCGCCGAACAGCAAACCACCGACAGCCCGCGATACGGTGACGGCGGCGGTGCTTTTGACGGCGCGTGCGCGGGCGTGTTCGTAAAGGGCGTGACCGATCTCGTGGCCCATGACCATGGCGACTTCGTCGTCGGTCAATTGCAGTTTGTCGAGAATGCCGGAGAAGAACGCGATTTTTCCGCCAGGCATGCAGAAGGCGTTGATCTGGTTGGAGCGTAACAGGTTGACTTCCCAGCGCCAGGTTTTCGAGGCGTCATTGAACTTGGCAGCGCCCGGCAGCAAGTCGCGGAAAATCTTGCGCAGGCGAACGAGCTGCGGATCGGTCTCTTCAGCAAGCGACCGCTTCTGGAACGCCTCGCGGGTCATCTGCTGGTACTGCAGCCCGGCCTGCTGCTCAAGCTTTTCGGCGCTGATGAGTTTGCGCGACCATGCCGGTCGTGAGATTTTCACACCCTCGCTGTCTTGCGCCACCGCCGGAGCGACGGTCATCACGGCCAACGCGAAGGCCAAGCCAAAGGCTGCGATCAGGCGGATGCCAAACTTGGCGGAGAGCCGCCTCTCACTCATCGAACGCATCTACGTCGCTCCATCCCTCAGATGGACCCGACATAACAAATCGAGAGGGTTGAGACCAGGGCGCAAGTCTCGGAAAGCTTGTCAGCCGGCGGCTCAGTCACTGGCCGAGCGTCAATCCCGGCGTCCCGTGCGGACCGTGGTGACCAGATCCTCGCCTCGCGACGCGGCCCGCTGTCCAACGGCACGCACGGCCCGAACGGCGTCTGCTGCCACACCGGGTAGACCGCGCTCAGAGATAAGCGCCGTCAGCCACATGACCAAGAGGCCGGCGCCCGTCAAGGCCATCTCGATGGGCAAACCATTGCCCGTCTGCACCAGCGTCGCATAGCCGACCATGCTCATCAGCGAACCGGCGACAAACACCGGCAGCGAGTTGCGGCCAAGACGCGTAGTTACAGGGTCTGCGTTTGACAGGCGTGTCAGCGGCACCCAGACACGCGAATGAACCAGCAGGTAGGCCAAGGCCAGAACGTGCAAGAGGCGCGGCATCGGCAGCGAAGATTTGTGCAGCGTGTCCATCCAGCCGGGCAGGATGCCATGCGAAATGTGACCGCCGAGGCTCCAGACCATCCAGATGGCGCCAAGCACAGCCCATGCAAATGCCGCCGCATAAGCGACGGGGTGGTAGGGCACGCCGCTGCCACGTGTTTTCATGATGCCCAGCGCCAGCCCGATCGCGAACAGGAACTGCCATGCAAAGGGATTGAAATACCAGCCGCCGCCATCGGGGTAGCTTGGCATGCTGAGCGGCACCGTCTGTGCCGCCAGATAGAGGGCGAACGATGCCCCAAGCATCAGCCGCAGATCGAGGCGCGCCAGCCACAGGTAGGCCGGCAGCGCGAACAAGAGCAGAATGTACATCGGTAAGATGTTGAAATAGCCGAGCTGGTAGGTGCCAAGCGCGATGCCGACCAGACCAGGCCAAGGATCAGTGAACAGCGGCGCGACGCCGATCAGCTCAAGGTAACCGGGGTCGCCAGCCAAGCGGGCTGCAACGGCAAAGATCACGATCGCAGCGAGCGTCGAGAACACGTGTGCTGTGTAGAGTGTACCCACGCGGCGCACCGATTTCTTGGCTGTGCCCCAGACATCGCCCTGCTCGAAACGCTTAAAGAACGCGAAAGCGGCAGCGACACCGGCAAGCAAAACGAACACCTCTGCGGCATCCGAGAAACCAAAGTTGCGCGTGGTCCAGTTCTCCAGGCGGTTGCCGGGCATATGGTTAACAAAGATCGAGGCCAGCGCGAGCCCGCGCAGCCAGTCAATCCGATGATCCCGAATCTTGGGCGTTGCACCCATGATGCCACTCCAGTTTAATCTTCACACGCGTATGCGCTAGAATTTAGCTCGCGAAATAACACCAAAAAGCGGCCAGCTTTGTTCCAGTAACGCAGGCGGACGCCAAATCCAGCGCGACGGCAGAATTTTACTGCAATCAAGCCGGATCCGACCATGT
>JANMGQ010000249.1:0-3511 GCA_031374735.1 Hyphomicrobiaceae bacterium
TCAACATATGCAGTAAACCGCTCGTCACTGCCCGTTGCGCGTTGACCCATCGTGTTCGCTCCCGTTGCCAAAGATGGAATCTCGGCAGCTATAGGAGTCGCGGCAGTCATCGACTGTGGTTTAATGACTCAGTAAGATTAGAGCGTTTTCCACTTGATCCGGGTCATTTTGCTTTGACGCCATACCCGGCCTCGCGAATGTAGTTGGCGCATTCGGTGGGCGTAAACGTGCCGACGAGTTCGCCGATCTTGCTGGTCAGCGCATCGACTGTCCGCGCCGCAGCCTTGCGCAGGCCGGCCTTCAGTTTCGAGTACGCCTGCTCGATCGGAAGTCCGGCGAGTAGGCGGGCGTGTAGCGTAGCATCGCGCCCACCGCTTCAGTACAAGTGTTCCAGTTGATGTCCGGCCGCAGTGGCGTCGATGAGCGCAAGGCTGAGCAGATCGCGGAAATCTTGCTCACCCGATATGGTCAGCCGGAACGCTTGGCGCGTGTGCTCAATCATCTTGAAGGCCTTGCGCCGGCGCAACGTCGCGGACAGCTCGACGCGCTACTTGCGGGCGGCCTCAGTCAGGGGTTGGTGAGCCAGCGAGAGTCACGTTGATCCTGAGCGGGCCGGTTGCCGTCATGGTGGCCGGCCTTCTTTTGAGCTTGTAAGTAGTAGATATAACTTTAGAAATAACCATCTCCCATAATTTGGCCGCGCGTGCCCGGTTGGCTGGCCTGTTCCGAAAACAGCTCGGCTTACACGTCGGCTGCTAGCCACAGCTTCTAGTTTCATCCCATGGGTTCCCTTGGGTTTTATATTTCAAGTTGCTGATCTCTGATCTGCAACTTTAATTAGTCGGCCCGCCGGAACTACAGCGCGGAATGGCAGCGCTTCACGGCCTATTGCCTTGATCGTGGCTTGGCATCTCTGCCGGCCGAACCGGAACTCGTTGCCGTCTATCTCAACAAGCTGTTTGACGATGGCCTGAGCGTCTGAACGGTCGATCTGGCGCGGGCAAGCATCATCGCGGTGCACAAGTCCGAAATGCAGCCATTCGACAACGAGCATGCGCGCCTCGCAGAGGTCGTTCGCGGCATTCGGCGTGACAGATCCAAGCGCCGGCAGAAACAGGCTGCAGCGTTCGATCTGAGCGACCTACATGCGATCCTGGCTCTCGACGATGCAGGCAGTTTGGCCGTGGCACTCGACAAGGCGGTGATTGCCTTGGGCTTCGGTCATGCACTGCGCGGGCCTTCGGAATTGTTGGAGCTGGACTACGTTACGCAGAGCGAAGGCCTGGCAGCTTGGAAGTCACCCGCGCCGGTCTGGTGATCCACCTGTCGCGGTCCAAGACCTTGGACGATGCTGAGGCGCTTGTTGTGGACAGCCCAGCCATTCAAGCCACCGTTGCACGTTGGATAGCGCTCTCTGGCATCGTGGCCGGTGAAGCGCTGTTTCAGAGCTTCAAGCGCAACGGCCGGCCAACAGGGAAGCGTCTCGGTATCGACGGCTTGGCAATGGCGATACGGGCTCGCGTGGCGGACGCTCTCGTTGCCGGCGGACAGTCGCGGGAAGCCGCTGAGATCGCGGCTGGGACATGTTCGACGCACAGCTTGAGGCGGGGCGCTGCAACGGCCATGGCCCGCAATGGTGCGACGCCCTTGGAGATCGCCGGCATTACCCGCCACAAGAGCTTGGCGATGGTTCAGCGCTACTGCGATGCTGGCGGACAGAAGTTCGCGCCGAAGAAGAAATTGGGGTTGTGAGACTTTGAGACGCGCGCGCCGTCGGTCCTCGTGGTCGGCGGCGTTGTCGTGTCGGGCGTAGTTTTTCCGCTATGCTGACGTAGTTTATAATATCCTAACAAAATCAACGGTATCGCAACATTTCTACGGCATCCTCTGCACATCCAAACAGAGAGGAAATGCCCATGACGACCTACACCGACCCCGTGACCGGCGCAGACTACAAGCGCTTCCGCCGCGCCTTGAAGCTCACACCGGAAGCCCTTGCTGCAGTCGCGCGTGTGCCAGCCAAGGCGCTGGCCAGGATCGAAGCCTGCAAGGGCGACGTGCCGCTCACGAAGGCGTCGGACAGGCTTCTGGCGATGCTTTTGACGATCGAGGAAGCGCACGCGACTTGGACCAAGCATAACGCGCCGATGTTTCGGTGAGCCTGGGCTGAGGTGCAGGCCCGTCTGGCGTGGTCCTACGGCTTCCTCGATACCATCGCCTGCAGCGCGGCCGCCTGCCACTCAGCATCGCCCGCGCCGACCATAACGCCACGGGCCTGCAGCGCCGCCGTGAAGCCCTTGCGCAATTCAGGGAACATCCATCCCGCCACGATGAGCTGCCCCTGCCACGGCAAGTGCGCGAAGGCTTGGCCCCAGCCATCAATCCGGCGCCCGATCTCTGCAGCTTGCTCGGCATCGGTGGCGGGGCGCACGTGGCCGACGCGGACGTTGCTGGGCTCGATTGGCTGTCCCAGCGCGCTTGAGATGTGACGGGCTGCGAGGTCGTGCGCCGCGTCGGACAGTTCGGCTGGTGAGAGGTCGGCCGGATCTGCCTTGGCGTGTGTGGCCAAGTGTGTGGCCAGGGTCGCCAGATGCTGTTCAACGACCTCAACCGGCCACACGACACGGTTCTTGGATATCTGCACACCGGCGGGGAACCTGCCTTCACGGCGCTGGCGATCGAGGGTGGATCGGCTGATATCGAGCGCGGCACACACCTCTGCCACGCCGACGTATTGAGCCACGCGGGGCGCTGGGAGGCCTATGGATGCTGGAGTTTTTGAGGTTTTGCCCATGCCGGCAAGGTCGCCTGATTTGGCCGGTGGCGTCAATCATGACCGGCTGATGTGTGTGGCCGGTGTGTGGCAGGTTTTAGTGTGTGGCGAGAGGGAATCGCCAATTAAACCCTTGATTTAATTGGTCGGAGCGAGAGGATTTGAACCTATGACCCCCAGTCCCCCAGTTTGTGCCTTCGGTGATTCATGGTGTAACGTGGCGTACCGCATAACTCAGGAAAACCGTTGTTTTACATATCACTATTGGCTCGACGTGCAACATGCTGTATTGCTACGACACTGCTTGATTTGCGTCCACAGTGCGTCCATGGATGCACGCCCCTGACCCCCAGACACCCATGCTGAATGACCTCGTAATCCGCAAGCTACCCATCCCTGCGCAGGGCGTGACGCAGCATCCAGACGGCAAGATTGCCGGTTTCGGGGTGCGTGTGACGGCGGGCGGGGTGAAGTCGTTTTATCTGGCCTATCGGCACCGCGGCAAGTGCTCGGCCTCGTGCCTTCTGTAATGGCGTTACAGGGTAGCGGCCAAGATTGAGGCGGCGGCTTTTGCCGTGGTGCCGATAGGCCAGATAAAACGACTTTACCCCGCCCGATGTTACGCGCACCCCGAAACCGGCAATCTTGCCGTCTGGATGCTGTGTCACGCCCTCGGCGGGTATGGGTAGCTTGCGGATTACGAGATCATTCAGCATGGGTGTCTGGGGGTCAGGGGCG
>JANMGQ010000047.1:0-1512 GCA_031374735.1 Hyphomicrobiaceae bacterium
GACCTTGATGGACGGGTTCTTTGTCTCGAAACCCTTGATGAGCGCCTTGGCCTGGTCCTCATCCAGCGACGAGTAAACCGTCAGCACGCGCTGCTGGGCGCTCGCTGCGCCAGGAACAAGCACCGCGAATGCAACGGCCAATGCTGCAAACCGACGTGTCATGGAATTCATCATCATGTCCCCCAAATCTTTCTCGAGACCACGTGTAGTGCGTCTCGCCCGACAGATTTGTGACAACTCGCCCGCTGCCGCATCCCTGGGGCAGTCCACTCGGGTGTTTTGTTAGGTAAACCGCAGACCAATCGCCCGCATTCTTGGTTGTGCGCCGACAACCGGAATATCAGCATCAGAGCGTTGTTTCAGGGTGGTTGCACCCGCGGCATGTCGGTCCTTCGGCAAGCCAAGAGGTGGTACCATATCGACTTTGATGAAAACACCATCACGCGCAAGGATGCAGCGCTAGCCATGGAGGCGCTGCTCGTCAGTCTGGGCTCCGGTCGAAAACCACTTTGTCTAACCTGTCAAGATTGGTCGCAGCGCTGCGATCTCGTCGCCGATAAAAGTGAAGAAGGCCGAGACCGTCGGCGTCTTGCGGGCATCGGGGTGGGCCAGGATCCGCCAGCTGCGTGTCAGCTCCGGCACCTGGTCGAAAAGCCTGACAAGGTCGGGCTCTGAATTACCGAGGGCGATTGGCATCGGCACGATCGCCACGCCGGACTTTGCCGCCGATACAAGGCCGAGCACGCTACTGACTCGTGCGGCAATCGCTGCAGTTGGCGCGACTTCGGCCAGCCAGGTCACCGCCCGATTGGACGCCATAGGCCCATCGAAGCCAACCACGGCATGCCGGTTGAGATCAGCCAGGCTTTCGGGCCGTCCATGGGATTGTACGTAGCTCTGGCTGGCATAGAGCGACCAAATCGAGTCTGCGATCTTCCGCCCGATGAGAACGCCGTCATCGGTGTCGCCGGACCTGAGCGCCACATCTGCCTCCCCCTTGGCCAGATCGACGTATGTGTCACTCATCACGAATTCCACTCTCAAGCCGGGGTGGCGCGCATAGAACCGTTCAAGCAGGCTCGACTTGATGATGCGCACCATCACCGGCTCCGGGCACGTCACGCGGAGGACGCCGATCTCAACACGGTCGAGCGCCTGCTTGCGCTCGCCGAAGGCATTGGCGGCGCGTGCGACGTCCTCGGCATAGGGCAGCATCTCCTCGCCGAAGGCAGTGAGGCGGTAGCCAGCGGAACTACGCGTGACAAGCTCGCGGCCTATGGCGCGCTCCAGTTGCGCAATGCGGCGGTGTACGGTCGACTGACTGAGGCCAAGCGCCTTTCCGGCAGCCAGCGTGCTGCCGTGCCGCGCCACAGCCAGGAAGTACTTGACGTCGTCCCAGGTGAACATCGCTGCATTATGCACTTTCGAATAGCGGTCGCGCAACCTTGCGGCTCCCGCGCGGCATCTTCTCGCTCTAGCGTTCCCGTCATGGAGTTTTTTGACCTAGGCAAC
>JANMGQ010000073.1:0-38062 GCA_031374735.1 Hyphomicrobiaceae bacterium
CGATCACCATGGCAATGGTGGCTGTCAGCAGGGTTCCGGCGATGGGTGCCACGGCACCGAATGTCTCGCGCACGGGATCCCAGTCATCGACATAAAAGAACGAAAGCCCGAAGGCTTTGAGTGCGGGATAGGCGCCGCCGATCAAGGACAGGAAGACACCGCCGAGGATGGCGAGAACGGCGAGTGCGGACAGCAAGGTCAGAGTTCTGAAGATGGCATCGTCACGCCGGGCACTCTTGAAGTACGCGGTCCGCAGTTTGGAGAGGGTGCTGTTCGCGTCCGCTACACTGGGAATGACATTGCTCGAACTCATTTGATCCCGCCCCGACGCCGACCAAGCATTTTGACTGCGTGAATATTACCGCGCCAGAAGCGGATGCGCGTGTGGCGCATCCGCTCAAGCTCCGCTCACTTGACGAGCGGCTTGCCGTCGGCGCCGACGATCTGTGCGAACGACGCCTCGATCTTCTTGACGACTGCGTCCGGCATCGGGACATAGTCGAGTTCGGCGGCCATCTTGTCACCCTTTTCCAGCGCCCACGTGAAGAACTTCAAGGCGGCGATGGCATCGGCTGGCTTGGCTGGCTGCTTGTGGATGAGGATGAACGTTGCGCCCGTGATCGGCCACACTGCAGCGCCCTTCTGGTTGGTCAGGATGACGCCGAAGCCTGGAACGCTGGCCCAATCGGCGTTGGCTGCGGCGGCCTGGAACGCGGTCAGCTCAGGTGCAACTGTCTTGCCATCTAAATTGATCATGTTCATGTGGGTCATCTTGTTGACCTTGGCGTAGGCGAATTCGACGTAGCCGATGCCGCCCTTGGTCTGGCTGACGGTGGCTGCAACGCCCTCGTTGCCTTTACCGCCGAGACCGACCGGCCACTTCACGCTGGTGGCGAAACCAATCTTGGCCTTGAAATCTACGCTAACCTTCGACAGGTAGTCCGTGAACACGAAAGTGGTGCCTGATCCATCCGAGCGATAGACCGGGGCGATGGCAAGCGACGGCAGCTTGGCGTTCGGATTCAGCTTTTTGATGGCCGCGTCGTCCCAGGTCTTGATTTCGCCAAGGTAAATTTTGGCGAACGTGTCGCCGTCGATGACCAGTTCGCCTGGCTTGATGCCGTCGACGTTGATGACCGGCACGACGCCGCCCATGACCATCGGAAACTGGACGAGACCGTCCTTCTCAAGATCCGGGCCTTTCAGAGGGGCGTCGGTTGCGCCGAAGGTCACCGTCTTGGCCTGGATCTGCTTGATTCCGGCGCCGGAGCCGATCGACTGATAGTTCAACTTGACGCCAGTTTCCTTCTGGTACGCATCTGCCCATTTGGCGTAGATGGGATATGGGAACGTCGCGCCAGCGCCAGAGATTTCCTGCGCGGTGGCTGGGACGGCAGCAAGAGACAGCGCTCCTGCCAGAGCAACCAAACTCACAATTTTCCGCATTTTTGACCTCATCTCACTCGAAGCCGATGCGGCTTGTGCCGCCACCCGCACCCCGATGACGCCCTCTAAGCGGAGTTATGTGAAACCTGTGTGACAGTCAGGATTGAGCCAGGGGCAGTACCCGCGCCGGTGAGAGACATCTGTGATCCCTTGGAATTGCCGTCAGCCGACCGTCATGAATGTCACCATCATAGCTCGTGCCTATCTGCCGCCATCGGCCGTTTGGGTCGCCAAGATGAGATCAGATAGAAGGGCGCGCTCAGGACGCAATAAGGTGAAGTAATCGAATGAGCCCTTCTATCGCTTCAGCCGGTGACCCGTTGTTGTCCACGATGCAGTCTGCATATGAACTGACCTGCAAGTCACGCGATAGCCGGGCAGCTACGCCTGCGGCGCTCTCGCGATTGCGCGCGGCAAGGCGAGCACTACGTTGCTGACGGGACGCTCGAACTTGACGATCAACGTTTTCAGATACAGGTTGCGCGAGCCGGACGACCAAGCGGGACACGTTGCATACGACGATCTTCTGGGCAGCGAGGCCGTGGTCAATCAACACCGGGACCCGTAGTGCAGGTCATGGGCAGTCCAATGGAGTGAAAACGCGCCGTGCGCCGCCCGGTCGGTCGATCTCCGGTGGTCAGTCGGCTCGCTGCCGTCAGTCAGCTACCGTGCATCCTGATTCAGACCTGCGGGCCGCAGATCGTACTCGTCAGTTACTGTTGCCCATTCAACTGCGGACGTCGCCGGACTTTCACGTCACCAATCCAAGATCCTGCAGATACTTGGCGCCGGCGCGCAAGTTGGTCTTGTCCTTGACCTCGATGATCAGGCGCGGCTGCGAGGTCAGTGTTGAGAGCGCGCGGAACACGGCCTTCCAATTCACTGTGCCTTCGCCGGGCAGCCAATGTCGATCAGCGTACCCATCCGCATCTTGGATGTGCACGTGTGTCAGCAGATTGCCGGCCGCTTCGACGTAGTAGTCGACGGGCGGCGCACCGGTGGCCCCATGCGCATACTGGGCGTGACCAGTGTCGACCGACACGCGCACGGCGGGGCTGTTGAACGACGTCACGAGTGCGACGCGGGCATGCGGGTCTTTGTCCTCGATGTTCTCGATGACCAGTTCGCAGCCGATGTTTTCCGCCCGCTTGACCACCTCGCGCAGTGTCTCATGCACGCGCTCCGTCAGCAGCCCGCGCGAGCCGGGGTTGTTGTCGAGGTTGTTATAGTCCCAGGTTGTGAACGGCGAGTGGATGACCATCTGGGTCGCGCGCAGTTTCTCGCAGATCTCAAGGCCCTGCAGGAAACGTTTGGTCACGACGGCGCGGATCAAGGGATCGTGGCTGTCGATCTTGAAGCCCCAGAACGGGCCGTGGATGCCAAGCTGGCCCTTGTAGCCCTCAAGCTGGGTCTTGATGTGGCTGATAGGTGTCTGCCAATCGCCGTCGAGCACGTCGGAGGAGAAGAAGTCCTGCAGCTCCAAATCGCGCTGTTGTTCGAGTATCCAGCTGCGATGTTGCACGAGATGTTCGAGGCCCAGTGCGGCACCAACGACGGGACGGAAGGTCCGGGAGGGCATGGTTATCTCCGATGTTTGAGGCCATGCGAGGTACGTGTTGGATGTGACGCGCGCGTTAAACTGGGATGCTGTGAGTGCCGCTTGTCATACAGCTGAAACACCTGCGACCTAGCTAGGGCGACGTCGGCCGTGGACATTCAGTGCATGTGCGCTGAGACGGTCTGATGCTCCGTATTGGCTGATAAACTGCGGAAATCCGCCATGGCAATCGATCGCGTCATTGTCTGCGTTTTCGATGGACTCAGGCCCGATATGATCTCGAATGCGCTTACGCCCAATCTGATGCGGCTCGCCCGCCGCGGCACGTGGTTCCGCGAAGCACGGTCTGTGTTCCCTTCTATGACGCGGGTAGCAACAGCGTCGATTGCCACGGGCACAACGCCAGCCATACATGGCATCGTTGGCAATGCCTTCTATTTCCCCGAGGCGATCCACGAGCATGTGCTGGATGTCTCTGTCATCGCCGACATCAAGCGCGGCGAGGCCGCGACCGGCGGACGTTTCCTCACTGCCGCGACGTTCGCCGATCAGTTGGCGCTTGCCGGCAAGCGCGTCGCCGTCGTGCACACCGGTTCGGTCGGCTCAACGTATCTTATCAATCCGCGCGCCAAGGCCAACAAGCACTGGACGTTTTCCATTTTCGGACCTGAAGCGAGTGAGACGCCAGAGGCTGTCCACGAGGTGATCGCGCGCTTTGGCCCGACACCCGAGCGGACGCTGCCGCGCTTCAGCGAGATCGATTACGCCGAACACGTCCTGACGGAGTATGTCCTGCCGGACAAGCGCAATGACGTGTCGCTCATCTGGTTCAACGAGCCGGACACCTCCTATCACTACAAAATGCTCGGCAGCGACGAGACACAAGCCGTGCTCGGGCATGTCGATGCCGCTTTCGGGCGCATTCTGGATTGGGTCGAGCGCCAACCCAACGCAGACCGCATCGCCGTCATTGCAGCCTCAGATCACGGTCAAGTGTCGTCGCGCGAGTTGATACCTTTGCCGGAGCTTTTGAGCGGCGCGGGGCACGATACGCGACGCGCGGCGCGGCGCTCGCTGGCCGACTGCAAGATCAGCTACACCGGCGGCAACATGGGTGAGATCCGCGTGCTCGACGGTGGCGTCGCACGTCGTGACGCCGTTGCGCAGTGGCTCTCGGAGCAACCGTTTGTCGGCGGATTGTTTTCGTCTGCCCGCAATGAGAACGGAGGGCAGGCGCCGGGCAGTCTGCCACACAGTCTCGTGGGGCTCGATCACGCCCGCCAGCCGGATCTGGTTTACGTGCTGAAGACAAGCGCTGCCAAAGACCCCTTCGGCTGGCCGGGGCTGTGTTCGATCTCGGGCGGCGATATTCCGATTGGCGGTGGGATGCACGGCGGTCTCAACCGTTACGAACTCAATACGACGCTGATGCTGTCAGCGCCGGATGTGGCCGCAAACGCCGTCGATGCCAACCCACGCGGAATCATCGACATCGCGCCAACCATTCTTGCCCTGCTGGACGTTCCGACCGCCGAGACCATGATCGGCCGTAGTCTGACGTTGCCGCCTGCCGAGATGCGCGAGGTCAGACGTGACGCAAGCCTCGGTGCATTTCGCCACGGCATGACGGTGTTCCGAGGACCGGGTCGTCGCCTCATCCTCGGCGAAGGTCATCAGGGCGCCTGAACAGCGCGGCGCACCGATCTGTGGGTAAACGCAGGGGCGGACCAAGAGGCTCGCCCCTGCAACTACGTCATTAGCCAGCGCGCGGAATGAGCTTGCGCACTTCCGTCGTCATGTCGGCGAGTACGACTTCGGGCGTCGCCTTCTGCTCGGCGATGCGGGCGAGGTTGTCGACCATCACCTGCGTGACGCGGACAGAGTTCTGGCCCGGGAAGGCGTACCAGGGGATCATCAGCGGCACCTGCCGTGTGGCGGCCTGGAACAGCGGGTTCGCCTTGTAGAAGTCGGCGAGGTGCGACGGGTCTATAATGGCGAGGTTGTTGGTCGGCACGTAGCCGGTGTTCTTGACCATCAACGTCGTACCCTCGGCCGAGGTTGCGAACTTGATGAACTTCCACGCGGCCTTGATCTTGGCCGGATCCTTGGCCGTGATCATCGCGCCCGCGCCACCCGTCGGCAGACGGCCCTTGTCGTTGTCGATAACAGGCATCAGCGTCGTGTTGAGCACGAAGTTCGTGCCGACCGACTGCGAGATCGAGCGCACCTGCGCCGTGGTGCGGAACATCATGCCGAGTTTGCCGGCAGCGAAGGCCTGCAAATCAGCCGTACCCGCATAGTTCGGCATGCCGCCGTCCTTGACCATCCGGTCGAGCAGCTTCAGCGCCGCGAGACCTTCCGCGCCGTTGAAGGCGACGTCTTTTTCGTCCGCCGTCAGCATACGGCCGCCGTGGCCGTAGAGCAGCGCCGAGAACATCCAATCATCGCCCGGCCAGCGGAAGAACATGCCCTCGATGCCGTCGCCGAGTGCCTTGATCTTCTTCGAGGCTTCAATGACGCCGTCCCAGGTGGTCGGGAACTTGTCGGGGTCGAGGCCAGCTTTCTTGAACAGGTCGACGTTGTAGTAGCTGATCGGGTTCGACGTTGCGAACGCCATGCCGCACTGCACGCCGCCGTGGAAGCCGAGACCCAGAATCGGCTTGGTGTAGCCGAGCTTTTCGAGATCGCCCTCTTCTTTCAAGAGCGGCCCGAGATCAAGCGCGATGCCGCGCTCTGCATAGAGGCGCAGGCGATTGAGGCCCTGGAACGACACGTCCGGCAGCTGGTTTGTCGTCGCACCGCGCAGGATCAACTGGGCGCCGTCTTCGTACGTCGGCGTCGGGTTGACGTAGGTTGCCTTGACGTCGGGGTTCTTGGCCGTGAACGCCGCAAGCACGGCTTCCTGCGCTTCCTTGAAGATCGCCGGCATCGAGTAGTGCACGGAAATCTCGGCCGTGTTGGCGCGTGCGATCGCGGGCATGAAGACGGTCGCAGATGCGCCGCCGACCACGCCGAGCGCGGTCCGTCGGCTGAACTTCGGTTCAATGCTCATGATTGCCTCCACAGATACACCGGCCGATCTCAACCCTTGAGACCGGTCATGGTGATTCCTTCGATGAAACGGCGTTGTGCGATCAGGAACGCAACGACGAGCGGCGCGGTGACCAGCATCGATGCCGCCATCAGCGCACCGTAATCCTCGCCCGCTTCCTGACTGCGGAAGGCGAGGACGCCCATGGCGGGCGTGTAGTAGTCGCCCTTGTTGACGGCGATCAGCGGCCAATAGAGATCGTTCCAGTGGGCCACGACCGAGAAGATCGCGAACGCAGTTGCAGCCGGCAAGGCGTTCGGCACGATGACGCGCCACACGATGGAGCTTTCGCCCATGCCATCGAGCCGTGCGGCGTGGATGAGTTCGTCCGGGATCGCCTTGAAGAACTGGCGGAACAGGAAGATCGCAAACACCGAGATCGTGAATGGCGCGATCAAGGCCGTATACGAGTTGAGCAAGCCGACGTTGGCGAATGCCATGTACAGCGGCAGCGCCGGCACCTGCACGGGTACCAGCAGCCCCAGCATCACGAAGGCAAACAGCGTATCGCGACCACGGAACTCAAGCTTGGCGAGCGCATAGGCCGCCGGCACGGCAAAGGCGATCTGGAAGGCCAGAATGCCCAAGCACACGATGAGACCGTTGAGCAGGTAAAGACCAATCGGCACCTGCGCGAACACTTTGCCATAGTTTTCAGCCGCGGCGAACTGCTTCGGGATCAGCGAAAGCGAACTGGTGAACACCTCGCTCTGTGGCTTCACCGAGACGGCGATCATCCAGATGTAGGGCGCGAGAATGAGCAGCGCGAAGACCGACAGCAACAACAGTCGCGGTAAGTCCGCGAGCAGGCCCCGATCGGCGCTCTCAGTGGTGGGGTGCGTGCTCATCCGTAATGCACCCGTCGTTCGATGAGCCGCGTCTGGATCAACATCAGGACAAGGACGACTGCGAGAAACAGCATGGTGATGGCAGCCGAGTAGCCCATACGGAAGAACTGGAAGCCCTCGACATACATCGTGTGCAGCAGCACCTCGGACGCCTTGTTCGGCCCACCTTGCGTCAGGATGGCGACAGTATCGAACACGCGGATCGAGCGGATGGTGGTTATGGTCACGACGAACAGCGTCGTCGGCCCGAGCATCGGCCAAGTGACGAGCCAGAACCGGCTCCAGGCCCCCGGCGCGCCATCGACCTCGGCCGCGGCGTAAAGATCCCGCGGGATCGCCGTCAGCCCGGCAAGGAACAACACCATGTTAAAGCCGAGATTCTCCCAGACGCCAATGAACCCGAGCGAGATCATCACCATTTCCGAGGAGGCGAGCCAGTTGGGCGTCGGCGCGCCAAACATGCGCAACGCGGCATTCAGCGGTCCGATGTTCGGATGCAGGATGTATTGCCAGGCCACTGCCATCGCGACTGTCAGCGACACCACCGGCAGGAAAAAGATTGCGCGAAAGACCGTCCGACCTCGTGCGCCCGCGTCAATGAGGACCGCGAGCAGGAGGCCAAGTGCGATCGAAATTGGCGTGACGAAAAGCACGTACACAGCTGTATTGCGCACCGCCGCCATAGCGCCGCGGTCACCAAGCATTTCCGCGAAGTTCGCAAACCCAACCCAGCGGAACGTGCGCGCGCCGAACTCGAAATCAGTGAACGCCAGCATCAGCATGGCAAGCGCCGGCGCTAACAGCATCAGCACATACGCGATGATCGCTGGCGCCGAGAGAAGCCAAGCCACGACGGTGCCTGAGGTGTCAGCACGTGCAGGTGCGCGTTGCTTGGCACGTGCGGATGGATCGGTCAGAGCGGCGTCAGCCATGGGCGACCCTCCGCTCAGGGGCAGCTGCGGACGCGACCGCGGTCGGCTCCATCGCCGCGCGCTTACCCTGGGCGTCGAACAACAGCGCGGCCGTTAGGTTGAATCCGAGCGTCAACGTGGCGCCACGTGTGAGGCCCGCACGGTTGGTCCCGCCGATGCGCACGATCATAGTTTCGCTTGTTGCGGCCGCGCGCGTGTGAACCAGCAGGCTGTCGCCGAGGAACTCGACGTGGTCGATGCTGCAGGACAGTCCAGCCCCCACCTGGCCCGACGCTGCAGGCGCGAGATGCTCCGGGCGGATCGCAAGCGTCACTACGCCACGATGCGGGCTCGAGAGCCCCGTCGGCTCATGGCCAACGCGCACATGTCCGTCGTCGCCGACAACGGCCGTCTGCGTGTTGATCTTCGGTGAGCCGATGAATGTGGCGACGCGCAGATCGACGGGGTTTGCGTAGATCTCTTCAGGCGTTGCGATCTGCAGGATATCGCCGCCCATCATCACGGCCACGCGATCCGACATGGTCATCGCCTCGGACTGGTCATGCGTGACGTAGACGGTAGACGCGCCCACGCGGCGATGGATTTCCACGATCTCCTTGCGCGTCTGCACACGCAGCGCGGCGTCGAGGTTCGACAGCGGCTCATCCATGAGGAAAGCCTTCGGCTGGCGCACGATCGCACGAGCGAGCGCCACACGCTGGCGCTGGCCGCCGGAGAGTTGCCCGGGCTTGCGCGCCAACAACTCATCCAGCCCCAAAAGTCCAGCGGATTGCCGCACGAGGGCTGAGATCTCTTGCCGCCGCGCACCTGTGCCCGGCACCAAACGGCCAACACCCGGCAGCCGCTCCATCGCGCTCAACCGCCGAAAGACCAGCGGCACTGAGATATTCTGATGCACCGTCAGATGCGGATAGAGAGCGTAGTTCTGGAACACCATGGCGACATCACGATCAGCGGCTCGGATCGACGTGACATCGCGCTGGTTGATTTCTATGCGTCCGCTGTCCGGCCGCTCTAGGCCCGCAATGATGCGCATCAACGTTGTCTTGCCGCACCCGGATGGTCCGACGAGAGACACGAACTCGCCGGATGCAATGTCCAGCGACACGCCGCCGAGCACCCGCGTGCTGCCGAAGGATTTGCTGACACCTGTGACGACGATACCGCTCATACCAACTCCCAAGACCGCCGGGCGGCGTAGTCAGCCGCGATGACAAGACAATGAAATGTCCGCATCGTCGGTGAGTATCGTCAGTCCACAAACGGACCGCGCACATAGGCGCGCTCGTCCATGTCTGCGCGCGAGAATGGGAAGCGCGGGCTTGCATCGAGGTAATCGTGGGTGTGCACCACGACGCCGTCGCCGCTCATCAGAACGACGCCATAGGCGGGTGGCTCCTGACTCGCGAGGTGCGGCGCTGCCGGATCAAGATCGAAGGCCACTTGATGGTTCGTGCCGCGCAAGGTCGAGAAAGGAATACCGGCCCAGGAGCCCGCGATCGGGCGATGCACATGACCGAAGAACAGATGCCGGATGTGCCCCACGTAGGGGGCCACGACCTCGCGAAAACGCGCCCGCTCCGCCAGCGCAATTTCATCCATAGCATGCACGCCCACTGGAAATGGGGGGTGGTGCATGAAGACGAAAATCGGTTGATCTGAGGGTGTTTCTGCGAGTGCTGTCTTGAACCAGGCGAACCGCGCCTCGCACATTTGTCCAGCGTGGCTCGCCTCATCCAACGTGTCGAGAAACAGGAGCCGGCCAGCCGGCGTGTCGCGCAAACCCTGCACGAAACCGATGGGATCGCGCGGCGCTGAGCGCAAAGCTTCAAGGCACTCTGCGCGGCGGTCGTGATTGCCAACCAACGTCACGGCCGGCACTTTGAGCGGCGACATGCTGTCGGCGAAATTCCTGTAGGCCTCTGGTTCGCCCCAATGCGTCAGATCGCCAGTGACCACCACCAGCGCAGCGTCGGCATGATTGCGATTGATGTCGCTGATCGCCGCATCAAGCCGTGCACGCGGATCAAGCCCATACAGTTTGAGACCGGGCGCAACGAAGTGCGTGTCGGTGAGATGGATGAGTTTCATGCCGGTTTTCTCAAGGTTCTTTGACGAGCTTGTCGTTGCGCGCAGCTGTAGATGTCGTTGCGCGACATCCTGATGACGGGCGGTCTGTTTTGTGCGGGATCGAGAAAATTGGATCCGCCTGTGCACAAACACTGCGTGTCAGAAAACTGTCGCCATGCCGTCACGCCACTTTCAAGTCCCACACATAACGAGAGCTGCATCTGCCATCGTGGCATGCGACATGGGAGTGACTGTGATGATCGGTAGGAGGGTAGCGGCGGCCGGACTTTCGGCGCTCGCGCTGGCGTTTGCAGCCAACGGTGCGTCCGCGCAGAGCCGCGTGAAATTCGACTATTGGTATGGCCTGACGGGCCAACTCGGCGACGTGATGGCGTTGCATTGCAAAAACTTCAACGACAGCCAGACCAAGTTCGAAGCTGTTTGCACGGGCCAGGGCGGCTACGACAAGGCGGAGCAGAACACGATTGCAGCGTTCCGCTCCAAGCAGCATCCGGCGATCGTGCAGATCTACGACGCCGGCACCGTCAACTTCATGCTGTCGGGCGCAACGTACAACGCCGTGCAGTTCGTCAAAGACTTCAATATGACGGTAACATGGGACGATTTCTTCCCAGGTATTTCGAATTACTACGCCACCTCGAAAGGTGAGATGTGGTCGTTCCCATATAACTCCTCGACCGCGCTGCTGTATTTCAACAAGGATCATTTCGCCAAGATCGGCCAGACCGAAGGTCCGAAGACGATTGAGTCCTGGTTTGACAGCGTGCGGAAGATCAAAGCCGGTGGCTATGCCGAGACGGGCTTCTGCTTCGACTTCGATACTTGGATGCCGCTTGAGCAGTTCTCGGCCATTCACAATCTGCCGATCGCGAGCAAGAACAACGGCTACGATGGTCTCGACGCCGAGATGGTGTTCAACAAGACCAAGTTCGCCGACTACATGAAGGAGTGGAAGAAGCTGCTCGACGAAGGCGCCGCCAAGATCCAGACCGCGCAGACCGGCAAGACGATCTTGCAGGCGTTCGCCGACGGCACCTGCTCGACCATGCTGACCTCGGTTGCCAACCACGGCGTCATGCACACGACCGTCAAACCCGCCATCAACTGGGGCGTGACGATGTTGCCGACCTATGAGGGCACGGAGCGCAAGAACAGCCTCGTCGGCGGCGCCTCGCTCTGGGTGATGTCTGGCAAAACGAAGGAAGAGTATGAAGCCGCGGCTGCATTCCTCGACTTCGTGACGTCGACCGCGCAGGTGAAGTGGATGCCGACCGTGACCGGATACATCCCGGTGACCCAGTCAGCCTTCAAGGCGATGACGGATGAAGGCTTCTACAAGCAAGCAGACAAGTCGGGTCGCGAACTGGCAATGCAATCGCTGACCTTCACGCCGCCGACCCCGATCTCACGCGGCATCCGTCTCGGCAACTTCACGCAGATCCGCGCCGAGATCCGCGCTGAACTCGAAGCCGCCTTCACGGGCAAGAAGGAGATGCAAGCCGCGCTCGACGAAGCCGTCGCACGCAGCAACCAGATCCTCCGCCGCTTTGAGCAGACGTTCAAAGACAAGAAGCTGCCCTGATCGCTGATCGTTGCCGCATCCCCGGGAGCTTGTCCCGGGGATGCGCGCGTTTGCAGTGTTTCTACTCGCGTGAAGGGCCAACATGGATCGCCGCGCAACGTTCAACTCGACATGGTTGGCGGCCGCATTGATTGCGCCACAACTGGTCCTCGTCTTCATCTTCTTCTATTGGCCCGCGGCCCAATCGCTCTATTGGGCGGTGACGCTTGAGCCGCCCTTTGGCGGGAGCAACCAATATGTGGAATTGCAGAATTTCCGTGCTGTGCTCGGCGACAGTCTCTACTGGAATTCCATGCGCGTCTCGATCCTCTTCGCTGTCTGCTCGACGACGTTGACGCTGGTCGTCTCGATGCTACTCGCGACATTTGTTGACCGGCAATTGACCGGCTACCGCGCCTATCGATTCATCTACTTCCTACCCTATGCAATTGCGGCACCGGCCGTCGGGTTGGCTTTCCGCTTCATCTTCGCGCCGGATGCGGGCTTCGTCTCGGCCATCAACACGTTCTATCCAAATTTGTGGAATCCCGCACTCAAGGGGGGGGACGCGTTTGCCCTGATCGTGATTGCAAATTCCTGGAAGATGATCGCCTACAGCTTCATCTTCTTCCTCGCGGGCTTGCAGTCGATCCCACGCACCATCACGGAAGCCGCGGCGATGGATGGCGCCGGCGTGCTGCGCCGCATGCGCGATTTACAATTCCCGCTACTGGCGCCGACGTTCTTCTTCCTGCTGGTGATCAACATCACCGAGAGCTTCGTCGACAGCTTCGGCATCGTCGACATCATCACGGGCGGCGGACCAGCCCGCGCCACCGATTTGATGGTGTTCAAGATCTACTCGGACGGCTTCAAGGGGCTCGACTACTCACTCGCTGCCGCTCAATCGATCGTGCTCATGACGCTCGTCGTCACGCTCACGTTCATCCAATTCAAATACGTCGAAAAACGTGTCCACTACAGTTGAGGCCGGCTCGTGATTGAACGTACCCCAATCCTGAATTTCTTCACGCATGTCGCGATGCTGGTTGGCCTCGTGATGGCCGTGCTGCCGATTTATATCGTGTTCGTCGCATCGACCCATGATCTGCGGACGGTCAATGAAGTGCCGATGACGCTCTGGCCCGGCTCGCGCATGGTCGAGAACTACAGCCTTGTGTGGAACAAATCGGACTTCGGCACCAAGTTCCTCAACTCGTTCATCGTCGCAACTGGCGTCACGGCCGGCAAAATTGCGATTGCGGCCATCTCGGCTTTCTCGATCGTGTTCTTCAGCTATCGGCTGAAAATGCTGGTATTCTGGCTGATCTTTATGACTTTGATGCTGCCACTTGAGGTGCGCATCGTGCCGACCTACGCGGTCGCCGCCAATGCGCTGTCGCCCGTGCAGGGGGTGATCAATGGCGTGATTGGTGCGCCGGCTGCGCTCTTGGATCTCATCGGCCTCAACAATTGGACCAAGGGCTGGCCGACGTTCCAAGTGACGCTCCCAGAGTGGAACCTGCTCAATTCCTACACGGGTCTTATATTACCACTGGTAGCGACGGCGACGGGCACGTTCCTCTACCGCCAGTTCTTCCTGTCAATCCCGGCGGAACTGGTCGAGGCTTCCAAGATGGATGGCTCAGGGCCGCTGCGCTTCTTCTGGGACATCCTGCTGCCGCTCTCACGCACCAACATGGCGGCGCTGGCGACGATCATGTTCGTCTACGCGTGGAACCAGTATCTCTGGCCGCTGCTCATCACGACCAAGCCCGAGATGGCGACGGCTACCATGCAGCTGCAGAAGATCGTGCCGGGTCCGCTGTTCGGCCAGCCGCCGATCTGGAACGAGGCAATGGCCGGCACGCTGATTGTCATGCTGCCGCCGCTGATCGTGGTCATCTTCATGCAAGGCTACTTCGTGCGTGGCTTGATCACCGCCGACAAGTGAAACACGGCGACAGATAACTTCGGAAGGTCTGAGTTCCCATGGCCGACATCACCATCGCAGGCGTCAAGAAAAGCTACGGCAAAACCGAAGTCGTGCATGGTGTGGATCTCGCCATTACGCCAGGCGAATTCGTGGTCATCCTCGGACCGTCCGGCTGCGGAAAGTCGACGCTGCTGCGCATGATTGCTGGCCTCGAAGCGATCACATCGGGCACGATCTCCATCGCGGGCAAGGTCGTCAACGACTTAGAACCGCGCGAGCGCGGCTGCGCCATGGTGTTCCAGAACTACGCCCTCTACCCGCATTTCTCGGTCGCCGAGAACATCGGCTACGCCTTGAAGGTCGCGGGCGTGCGCAAGGCTGAACGCATGAAGAAGGTCGCCGAAGTCGCCAAGAGCGTCGGCCTCGAAGACTACCTGGATCGCAAACCGGGCCAGTTGTCCGGTGGCCAGCGCCAGCGCGTTGCCATGGGTCGCGCGATGATCCGTGAGCCGAAGGTGTTCCTGTTCGACGAGCCGCTGTCGAACCTCGACGCCAAGCTACGCGTCCAGATGCGCATTGAAATCCGCAAGCTGCACCAGCGTCTCGGCACGACGTCCGTGTTCGTCACGCATGATCAGGTGGAGGCGATGACGCTGGCTGATCGTATCGTGGTCATGAACGCTGGCCGGATCGAGCAGATCGGCACACCTACGGAAATCTATGAACGGCCCGCGACATTGTTCGTCGCCGGCTTCATTGGCGCCCCGCCGATGAACCTCATGCAAGGAGCCCTCGTTTCGCCGACAGCCGTCGTCACTGGTGGCATCCACCTCGAAATCGACGGCATCTTGCATCTGCCCGAGAGCGCACCGATTGTCGCCGGTGTCCGGCCGGAGGATGTCGTCCTGGCGCCAGGTGGTCGCCACGCGCTGCGCGCCGACTTCGTCGAAAAGCTCGGCGCGGTTCAACTCGTTCACGGCGCTTTCGCCGGACAAGATTTTATCGTCCAATGTCCCGTATCGGATGCGGTGCGCGCGGGAGACGACGTCCGCTTCGATATACCGTCACACCGGGTTTACGCCTTTGATCCGGCCACCGGACGTCTGCACACCCAGCGGACTCATGCTACGGTCGCGCGTGTACTTGCGAATGCCGCAGCCTGATCCGATCCATCGTCACCCAGACACCACAGGCCGTGCAACAATCCGCTGTCGCGCTGGAACTGTAATCGTTTTGTCACATGACATGATTACGCCGTCTCTCGGGGTCGCTCGCCTGGCCTGGGTCAGTTCTTGGTGTGCGTGGAGAAGTATATGCGTCAGCGTATCATAAGTGTGCTGGTCGGCGGCGCGTCGTTGCTGGCCATGGATGTTGCGCTATTGGCAGCGGCCGCGGCGCAAATGCGCCCTGTGCGAGATGAACAGCCCCCCCGCACGGAAACAATTGCCCTCGCGCCATTGCCAGTCCGCATGTTCGAGCATGGCCAAAAGCTTCTTGAGGGCAGAGACGTCATCAATGCGCGCGATCTTTTCGAGGTCAGCGCGGGAGACGGTTTCGCAGACTCGGCGCATGCGCTGGCCCTGACCTACGACAGAGAGTTTTTGCGTCGGCGCGGGCTTTCGCTCGATCTTGCTGATGACGCCGCGCGGTTGCGCTGGTCTCAACGTGCTTCCGAACTTGGACGACCCGTTTCGATGTCGACGGTATCCATGGCTCCGGTCGAGACGGCACCGAGCCCTGGGGGCGCTGTGGCCGCACCGAGCGTCGCGATCGTCGACGGTACCTATTCATCACACGTACTCGCCGGATGCGGGGAAGGGTTCCAGAGCGTCCTCGTCAAAATCGAGCGCGGCGCCATCTCGTTTGAACATCTTCTCAAGGGTGTGCCCTATGGCTGGCGCGGAACGATCGACGCAAATGGGTCGATAGCAGCCACTGTTGCCGGCTCGTCCGGGCATCGCGCTGTCGGGCGCTTCGACGACAAATCGATTGACCTGACCTATCCGCAGTGCGGCCCAGCACCGATCGCGATGCGGATACGCTGGTTGGTTCGCTAACACTCATCCCACGATCAAGGTTCGGAGACGACTATGCCTATCAATCGCGCTCGTCTGGGCGTTGCTGTCACCTTGGCGCTGTGCTGCCTGCCGATCCGTGCCGAGGCGCAATGCGTGGTGATCTGCCTGCGCAACGGCGTGCAACTGAACGCTGAGCGGTTTGAGGCACGCGGGGACACGTTCTCCGTTTTCGTCGCCGGAAACAAAGCGCCCGTCGAATACCCCGCAAGTGCCATCTCTGGCATCAACATTCCCTGCCCCGCCAGCGCTGCGTCGACGCCGCAACCGCAGACGACAGCGGCTGCAACAACGACGGATCAAGGCCGCGATGGGTTCGGCATCCATGGCTCCAACACGATCGGCGAGCGACTGATGCCGAGGCTGGTCGAGGCCTACAGCCAGGCCCAATATGGTGCGCGCCCGATCGTGCGCCTTGGCGGGCTCGGCCACACGCGTGAGTCGCTTGCGGACATGCTGCGGTCAAAGGGCTACACCGTCGCGGCGGAAGACGCAGCGCGGTGATGATCTATGCTTGGCGCGATTGAGTGATCGATCGCCCCTCGCCATGGAGGCACGCAATGCCTGACGCATCCCCGACCCTGAGCGCGGCCGACATCGAGCACGTCGGCCGGGTCTGGCTGCGCGATGGCACCAGCGATCCCTATGTGCTGCAGCAGATCTTCCACACCGAGGAGTTCAACATCAGCACAGCGCCGCAGTTCGCCTGGGTGCGCGCTGCATGCGATCGGACGCTGGCTGCTGGCGAGACGCCGCTGGTCATCGATTGCGGGGCCAACATCGGGTTAAGCTGTCTCTACTTCGCAAAGCATTTGCCGAAAGCGAAGATCATCGGGATCGAGCCCGCCCGCGACAATGCGGAGCTTGCCCGCAAGAATACCGCCGCCAATCCGTTGATCGAGATCGTCGAAGCGGCCGTGCATGATCAGACTGCCAGGCTATCGTTGACCAACCCGGAGGCTGAAAAGTTCGCCTATCAGGTCTGGGAAACGGCAGATAAAGGAGCAGCGACAGTTGAGGCCGTCACCATCGATGCGCTCATGCGGCGGAATGGTGCCAAGCGCAATGCCATCGTGAAGGTCGATATCGAGGGCGGCGAGGCAGCGTTGTTTCGCTCGAACATCGGCTGGCTCGATCACACGGATCTGCTGATCTGTGAGACGCACGATTGGCTGTTCCCAGGCCAAGGCACCAGCCGTCCCCTCTTCAACGCAATCGCCGGCCGCAAGTTCGAAGTGATCCAGAAGGGCGAGTACATCTCGTTTTTCTTTCATGCCTGATGTTCAGGCTTAGCGGGTGTCGCCAACTGAATTGCAAGCAAGACAAAGCAGGCGAACGACAGGACGGCCGCGACGCCGCAGGTGTAGACAACAGCTCTGGCGCCGAAGCGTTCCAGGATGAGCGCCAAACCGAACGGCGACATCGCTGTGACGATAAGGCGAATGCGCCCGACGCGGCCGAGCCAAGTGGCGTAGTCCGTACGGTCGTAGACTGCGAGCACGACGCTGCCGCGGACGATGGAACTGACCCGGCTCCGGCGCCGAACATCACAGCGAACACGATGCCCGCCGAGGCCCAACCGAGAAGCAGCACGGCCAAGGCGACGACGACCATGGCTGCCGCCAAGACCGCGGCTGTAATTGCGGACACGCGACCGCCGAAAACCATGTCGAAGAACCGGCCCGCGGTCTGAGACGGGCCGAAGATCATACCGATCAAGATCGCGGACGCACCCAAGCCGAGCCCCTCGAGCACCGGCAACATGAGCGACGGCAAGTTGTAGACGATCCCGCCGAAAGCAAAGGCCGCGGCGACCAGCGTAAACGTCATGCGTGATGGCGAGGTCAACGGTGGGCTGTCCGCTGCCGGCTGTAGAGCTGGGCCGCGATCCAGGGCGGCCACGCGTGGAACCTGACGCAGCAGCGCTGCGATGGGAACGCAGACGACAAGAAGGATGGCCGCGTAGAGCAGAAACATGTGCCGCCAGTCCACCTTCTCCAGGAGAAACGCTGTTGCCGGCCAGAAGGCGGTTCAGGCAATGCCACCCCACAGTGTGATTTGGCTCATGCCTGTGCGCGCGCGATCGCCCGGCATGTCCACCGCGGCCGCAAAAGCCGTATCATACTCGGTCAGAAGGCCAAGCACCTGTACGACTAGAAGGGCGAGCAGGCACGTAGTCGCCTCCGGCGCCAGCGCCAATGCACCGAGCATGAGGGCCCGAACCAGGGCACCGATGAGCAGAACGGTGGCGGCACCGACGCGATCCGTCCATCGGCCAATCGACGGCGCAAGCGCAGCCGAGATCAGCAACCCGACCGTATCACGCCGAAAACGGTCGACGCGGGAACACCGAGATCCACCGACATGCGCAGTGCCGCCGTGGTCACGGCGTAGTATGTGATGCCGTACATGAGCATGACATAGATGCCGAGGCCGTTGATGGCGAAGGCCCGGGTCCAAGGACCGAGGGCCACGTCCAGGTTCGTGTCGGTGGCTCGCATGGAAGTTCCTTGATTCCAGCCTTTCTTTGCAACCGTCGAGCGCCACCATGACCAGTCTGTGACAGGAGTCTCACTGCCAAACGGCGACCGGGTCCAATCGGTCGAGCAGCGCGCCGCTTTCTGTCGGCGACATCTTGCGCGCGAAATGGCAACCGGAGGCGACGATGGCTTCGTAGTCAGCCAGCTCCAACGTGTTGGGGTGGGCGCTCATGTCTGGCCAAACTGTATAGCGCTTGTTGTTTTTGGTGATCCTCAAATCGGGATCGTTGGCCAGAATCGTGTGGCAGAGCGACTCATCGGGACAGAACGCGGTCGAGTAGTATTTGAACAGGTCCGGATAGCGCTTCGGCGCCTCGATCAGTTTGCCGGCGGCTCGTGCATTGCCGGTGAACCAGAAATCGCCCGCACAGCACCGCAGCGTCGCCGAGAAGGGATTGGGGCTCATGATGTAGCGTTCGTTGGCGATCTTGCGCCACGTTTCCTTGTCGACCCCGAGATAGTTTGCGCCAGCTGGCGCGGGCTCGGGCACGCTTGGGGCGCAATCGACGAATTGGTAATCCAGGTACACGTCGGCAGTGCCGGCGCCAAGTTCATGCAGGACGCGCGAACCGGCGCGAACAGGATAGTCCGAGGCGCTGAGAACGACAAACCAGTCGGGAGTTCGCGTATTCTGGAGCAGTGCCAGAGCCGCGAGGAAGCCCACTGGAATCGAGATATGGGCCCAGCGTGTCTCAATATGCGGCTGAACGAATTGGAAATCCGCTGACCACCTGCCGGCATCGCTCGGCAGACTGCACTGGGAAAAGTCGTGATGCACGACGATCGGTGGACTGCGGTAGGCGCGATCAAGCGCCGCCACCAGGCGTCTTAGAAGCTCGGGTTGTGAATGTGACAGTATGACGAAACCAACGTGATGCCTCATGGCTTTGGAGGTGTCCTTGTGAAATCATCCATGCGACGCGAGAGACCAAAGGTTCCGTGGACGCAAAACGCTGTGTTCGTGCTGCGAGACAACGATCGAACGACACGCTCTGTCGCGCCGGAACGGCATACCATGATGCTATGCCCCCCGCATGTCGGAGAGCAAACGACTTCAGGAACTTGTCCCCGACGGGGGAAGTCATAAAGCCGCCAAAATGCGCTTTTGTGACGGTGGACGACACTCGCGAAACTTAAAATTGATCCGCGTCAAGCGATTTTTGTCTGTGCGCTCGTTCGTCGTGCGAGGTGTCTGGCGCAGGCGGACGTCGATAGATCTGATGACTTGCTAGCTGCGAGATCAAGCGGCTCACTTGCCGAGCCGGGAAGGGGCCAGCCTCCGACGCACCGTCCGAAGTCCCTTCGATAGCGGACGCATTTTGCGTCCTCCAAGGCGTCGGGAATGTTTCCGGAGTTGGACGGGTTTCGGATGCCGACCCTCGGTGCTCGTGGAGCCGTCCGTCCTGGGCCGTCATCCGAAACCCGCAGCAGATCGACGCCGCACGTGATCTCACGCTCGCGCGTGGACGCGCCCGTCTCGCGCGCCTCGCGTTCGAGCAGTTCGACAGTGCCGAGCTGCATGAGAAGCCGCGACCGGTCATGTTCGCCAGGTGGTTCGCGTGTCATCCAATGCTGGGTTCACAGTCGATTCCGCGCTGCAAGAGGCAAAGTTAGCGCGTATGCCTTGACTGCCAACGCTACTGCGCGATTGTCATAAGAATACGGACGAAGCTCTGAACCGCGCTGACGGGCGCGCCGTTGTTTTCCACGACATAGTTCGCGTGTGTTATGGTTTTAGCATCCCGCACCAAACGCGCGGCCACATCCTCAGCGCTCTCGCGATTGCGCGCTGCCAGCCGACTTGCGCGCCGAGGACGCGACGCCTGGACTTCAACGACTGCCGTGCGCAGGTACAGGTCTCTCGCCGCTTCGATCACCGAGCGCGATACATTGCAAACCACGATTTTCTGCGCGGCGAGGTCTTGGTCGATTGATACCGGCACGCCATATCTCATAGCGTGGGCACTCCAATGTACCGCGAACGCACCGCGCGCTTGGAGGTCGTCAAACTGTGCCAGCGTAACCGGGACATGATCCTCGCTCGCATCAATCGGTCGCGTGATGTAGCGGCTTGGAAACACGAAGCAAGGGACGTCGGCCAAGTGCAGGCGCGCGCCTCGTATGACCGTGTCCTTGCCGACGCCACTGCCGCCGACAACGAGAACAAGTGTCCCCGGCTGACGCATCGCCCCGCTCATGCCACCCGTACTCCTGCGCACAAGACTTCGCGAATGACAGGCACATCTCTTGAGACATCGACCCGCACCAAATCGGCGCGCTTGCCGACAGCGATCTCACCGCGATCTACGAGGCCGAGCGCCTGCGCGGGTGCCTTGGTCACCAACCGTATCGCGCCGGCAAGACCGCCCATGCCCGGAATGTCGGCGAGCATCAATGCGCCATGAAGCAGGCTGGTCGGCACATAATCCGAAGACAGCGCATCTAGCAGTCCAAGCTCGGCGAGATCACGCGCGGCGACATTGCCCGAGTGCGATCCGCCGCGCACCACGTTCGGGGCGCCCATCATGACGGTGATGCCCGCCGCTCGTGACGCTACCGCCGCCTCGATCGTGGTTGGAAACTCCGCGAGACGCACACCATCTGCATGCGATTGCGCGACATGCTCCACCGTGGTGTCATCGTGGCTCGCAAGCACGACGCCGTGGGCCTGGGCAAGCGCGATCAGGTTCGCCCTGTGACGGTCGTGATTGCGTGTGTAGGACACCTTGCGCGCAGCGATGAAGGTATCGAGCTCAGCCTCGGTCTTGCTCGACTTTCCGCGGTAATACTCGCGCAGTTTGTTTTCATCCCGGAACTGACGAACGCCAGGCGTGTGGTCCATCAACGACAACAGATGCACCGAATGGGCCGCCAGGAAACGCTGGGTCTCGCTGATGACGTCTTCCGAGCAGATTTCGCAGCGCAGGTGCGTGAGATGCTCGACGCGCAGCATGCCTGCCTGACGCGCGGTATCGAGCGCCGCAGCAAGCTTGAACACCCCACCGGCGAGCGTGTGCCGGTCCCCGTCACTGCCGGCGCGCAGGCTGTCGAACACCGTCGTGATGCCTGAGGTGGCGATCTGCGAGTCATAGGCGAGCACGGCCGACAGCGGATCCCAGAACACTTTCGGGCGCGGCGAATAGTGCGGCTCGAGGTGGTCCGTGTGCAGCTCGATCAGGCCGGGGATGAGCAGATCCTTGCCCCACATCTCCGCGCGCGGATCCATGCGGCCTTCTTCGACGCCGACGATCCTGCCGGCTTCGACCGTCACCGTCCCGGCGATCAGGCGATCGGCAAGCACAATCGTCTCCGACGCAATGCGCATATCGCCTGCGCGCTGCCGGTGCCCTCGATGCGACATGATTGATCTCGTTTTCAAGCTGCGGCGGCAAAGCGGGACAGGTCGAGTTCGCGGTCGGCGATGCGCGACCGCGCGTCGACGTCGTGGAAGATTCCAAGGATGGCGACGCCGCGCGCCCTGGCCTCGCGCACGAGTTCGACCACCACCTCGCGGTTCGCAGCATCGAGAGACGCGGTCGGTTCATCGAGCAGCAACACGGCGTGGCCGCCGATCAGGCCACGGGCGATGTTGACACGCTGCTGCTCGCCGCCGGAGAACGTCGCCGGCGGCAAACCCCACAGACGCGCGGGGATGTTGAGGCGCTCCAGCAGAGCCGAGGCGCGCGTCGTGCTGGCGTCTTCCGACAGCCCCGCCTCGCGCCCCGCCGCCGCGACAACTGCGAGAGCCGGTACGCGCGGTATGACGCGCAGAAACTGGCTGACGTAGCCGATGGTCCGCTTGCGCAGCCGGTGGACGACACGCGGGTCTGCCCGATCCAGATCAACCCAGCTGTCGGCCTCACGCAGGCGAATGCTGCCGCTGTCGCAGCGATAGTTGCCATAGATCATGCGCAAAAGGGACGACTTGCCGACGCCCGAGGGGCCCACCAGCGCCAGACACTCGGCGGCGTTCAACGTCAGCGACACGCGCGACAGCACAGGAATGCGAGCGCCGCCGCGCAGATGCATCACGAATGTCTTCGAGACATCGCGCACATCGAGGAGGATTTGTGTTGAAGTCATGGGTCTCTCCCACCTCAGCCGCCGTGCTTGTCGAGAAACCCCTCGACGGGCAGAGCGCGGAAATCCAGCATCGCCGTCTTGATGCGATCGTCGCCCCAGTTCCACCAGGCCAGACGCTGCAGGCGCTCCGCTGCGTGTACGTCGAACCGGCACTCAATCATGCGGGCCGGTACGCCGGCAACGATGGTGTACGGCGCGACGTCCTTGGTCACGACAGCGCCCGCCGCGACGACGGCGCCGTCACCGACCGTGACGCCGGGCAGGATCGTCACGCCAGGGCCGCACCAGACGTCGTTGCCGACCCGTACCCGATCTGCGCCGCGCTCGGCGATGAAGGCTGCGTCGCGCGTCGTGTCCGTCCAGTAATACTCGGGCGTGTAGGTGAAGCGGTGCTGAGAGACGCGCTCATACGGGTGGTTCGGCGCCCCCATGCGCGTCATGGCGGCGATGGCGCAGAAGCGGCCCAGGTCCGTGTTCAACAGCGACACATGCTCAAGCAGGTACCTGTAGCTGCCGACGCGACTGTCACGCACCCGCACATGCTCGTGGATTTCGACGTAGTCGCCGATCTCGCTGTCGCGCACGCTCGCCGTCTCGTGCACGATCGGCGTGCTTGTGATCTTCGGCTCATGTGGGATCTCCGTGTCCATGGGCGTCACACTTGCAGCACAGAGGACACGAGCAGTTGCGTGTAGGCCTCGCGCGGGTCGTCCAACACCTGGTCGGTCAAGCCCTGTTCGATGACACGGCCATGACGCATCACCATGATTCGATGTGACAAGAGCCGCGCGACCGCGAGGTCGTGAGTCACCAGCACGACAGCCAGTCCGAGATCAGCCACGAGACCGCGCAGCAGGTCGAGCAAGCGCGCCTGCACGGACACATCGAGACCGCCCGTCGGCTCGTCCATGAACACGAGGCGCGGCTGGGTGACGAGGTTCTTGGCTATTACGAGGCGCTGGCGCATGCCGCCGGAGAAGGCGATCGGCTGGTCGTCGATGCGGTCACGGTCGATCTCGACACGGTCGAGCCAGCTCAGTGCTTCGTTGCGAATGTTGCCGTAATGGCGCTGGCCGAGGCCCATCAGCCGCTCGCCGACATTGCCGCCCGCCGACACCTGCATGCGCAAGCCGTTGGCGGCGTCCTGCGCCACATAGCCCCAATCGGTGCGCATGAGAAAACGGCGCTCGGCATCGTTGAGCGTGCCGAGTTCGCGCGTCGCGCCGTCGCGCATGCGGTAGTGAACGCTGCCGCGGGTCGCGGCGAGCTGCAGCGACAGCAGTTGCAGCAGGGTCGATTTGCCTGAACCGGACCCGCCGACGATTGCCACGACCTCGCCTTCGTGCAGATCGAACGTCACGTCCTGACAGCCCATCCGCGCGCCGTAGTGCTTCGTCAGGCCCTGCGCGGCCAGCAATGGGCGATCGCTGTCAAACGTCATCGGCTCTGCCTCCCACGTTCGCTTTGGAGGCAAGCGTCGCGGGCGCATCGCCCAGCATCGAGCCGCGATGGCCATCGGCGCGCCGGCCTTCGCAGTGGTCAGTGTCGGAGCACACGAACATGCGCCCGCCGGCGTCGTCGAGAATGACCTCGTCGAGATACACGCCCGTCGCAGCGCAGAGCGCGCACGGGCTCTCGAAGCGGTTCACTTCGAAGGGGTAGTCGTCGAAGTCGAGGCTGATGACCTCCGTGTGCGGCGGAATGGCGTAGATGCGCTTTTCGCGACCCGCGCCGAACAGCTGCAGAGCCGGCGAGCGGTGCATTTTTGGATTGTCGAACTTGGGCGTCGGCGACGGGTCCATCACATAGCGGCCGTCGACTTTGACGGGATAGGCGTAAGTCGTGGCGATGGTCTTGTGGCGCGCGATGTCCTCATACAGCTTTACGTGCATAAGGCCGTATTCTTCGAGCGCGTGCATGCGCCGCGTCTCGGTTTCGCGCGGCTCAAGGAAGCGCAGCGGCTCCGGAATCGGCACCTGATAGACGAGGATCTGGCCGGCCTTGAGTGACGCCTCGGGAATACGGTGGCGCGTCTGGATGATCGTAGCGTCGGCCGTCGACGTCGTTGTCGCGACACCCGCGGTCTTGACGAAGAACTTGCGGATCGACACCGCGTTCGTGGTGTCATCGGAGCCCTGGTCGATCACCTTGAGCACGTCGTCGGGGCCGAGCACGGCGGCGGTCACCTGCACGCCACCCGTGCCCCAGCCATAGGGCATCGGCATTTCGCGACTCGCGAACGGAACTTGATAGCCGGGGATGGCGATCCCCTTCAGGATGGCGCGGCGGATCATGCGCTTGGTCTGTTCGTCGAGGTAAGCGAAGTTGTAGCCGGTCTCGGTCCGAGACGCGCGGGCGCGGAGGGGAGTTGTCATTCGGCGACCTCCTGGTGCGGCACCACCTTCGCCGCCGCATGCTCCGCCTGTAGACGGCGCACGAGCTGCAGTTCCGACTGGAAGTCGACATAGTGCGGCAGCTTCAGGTGTTCGACGAAGCCCGTCGCCTGCACGTTGTCGGAGTGCGAGAGCACAAACTCCACGTCCTGCGCCGGTGCCGTCAATTCTTCGCCGAGTTCGCCAGCGCGAAGCGCGCGATCGACCAGCGCCATGGACATGGCCTTGCGCTCCGACTGGCCGAAGACAAGGCCATAGCCACGCGTAAACTGCGGCGGTGTCTCGGCCGTGCCCATGAACTGGGTGACCATCTCACATTCGGTGGCCTCGATCTCACCGAGCGCGACGGCGAAACCCAGCTCTTCCGCGATGAACTGGATCTCGACACGCCCAATGCGGATCTCGCCGACGAACGGATGGTTGCGCCCATAGCCGCGCTGCGTCGAGTAGCCGAGCGCCAGCAGAAAGCCCTCATCGCCGCGAGCAAGATTTTGCAGGCGCAGATCGCGCGCGGCCGGAAACGACAGTGGCTCACGCGTGAGATCGCCGACGGGCGTATCGTCCGACGCCTGCGGATTGCGCTCGATCAACCCTTCGGCGTCGAGGAGGCCGGTCACGCGCGGCGTCGCCTCGATGCCTTGATGCGCGCGCGGCGCTGGCTCCACCTCCCGCTCAGCCTCGAGGGTGAAATCCAGCAGACGGTGCGTGTAGTCGAATGTCGGCCCGAGCACCTGACCACCCGGCAGATCCTTGTAGGTCGCCGAGATGCGCCGCGACACGTGCATGCGGTCCGTTTCGAGCGGCTCCGACGCGCCAAAGCGCGGCAGTGTCGTACGATAGGCGCGCACGAGGAAGATGGCCTCGATCAGATCGCCGCGCGCCTGCTTGATCGCGAGCGCCGCCAGAGATGGATCGTACAGCGAGCCTTCGCTCATCACGCGCGCAACCGAAAGCGCCAGCTGCTGCTCGATCTGTGTCACGGTGAGTTCGGGAATAGCGGGATCGCCACGGCGCGCCACATCGAGCAGCTTGTGGGCGTTCTCGATAGCCAGCTCACCGCCTTTGACTGCGACGTACATGGATCATCGCCCTCTCACGCGTGTGCTGCGGGGCAGCGCGACGATGCGAGTACCGGCACAGAAGATGAGGTCGACGCCGCAGGGGAACGCCGCCCGATTGGCGGCGAGATCTGGAAGCAACGTGTCGGGCACAGGCGACACAGTGAGCTGGCGCGTGTCGGCGATCCCCGGACCGCTCAAGGCCCATCCGCGCTCGGTGTCGATGCGCTCGACATCCACAACAAGCGTCACGGATGTGTCGGGATACTCGAGCGTGCCGTGGGCGAATGTCGCCAGCCTTGGCAGATCGCGCAGCCGCGTGACGAACGCGAAAGCGGCGCACTTGGCTTCGACAACGATGGGCGCGCCGGTGTGGAAGCGCAGGTAGGCCGCTGCATCGCCCGCTGCACCGCTATCGGTCCACAGCCGTGTTTCGAAATCCGCGAGCGTCAGCGCGATCGCCGTCATGGCAACCGAAAAACCGGGACAACGGGGACCGCTGCCGTCGACGCTGTGCTCCGTGCCAGGCTCGGCGAGCGCGGTCATGACCGCACGGAACGCACGCTGCGCGTCGAGCACTGGTGCGGCAAACCCGGCGCTGATCGCTGCGGCCGTCGGCAAACGAACCTGTGAGTGCGCGGCTGTCATGCGTTCTCCCGCGCCAGCGTAAAGAATTCGACTTTGCTTGCGGCCGCTTCGCGGCTCGCGCGGTCACGGTCAGCCGCAATCCGATCACGAACCGGTTTCAGCACGCAGGCTTCGATCTGCCCGCGCCGGTCGGGCATCTGCCAAAGCGCATCGAGGATCGCCGCCTGACGTGCCGCAGCCTTGTCACGGCCGAGGCGGTAGCTGTAGCCGACCGTACCATCGCTGAGCCGCACCACCGCGCGGGTTACGGTCGCCTCGCCGACATTGAACGGTGCCCCATCGCCGCCGATGCGTCCGCGCAGCATGACCAGGCCCGTTTCCGGCGGCTTGAGATCGACGATGGCGGCGTTTTCGCCGCACGCGGCCATGCCTGCCGCCAATTCGGACGCAGTCGCGACTGCGAGTAGCCCCACGGCATCACGATGGGTAATCGCGGGATCTGCGGCTTTCGATGTCACGTTTTCTGCCCGCCCGCTGTTTGGCCACCGATGATCGCGAAGCGCACGCGCGCGGAGACAAAATCGATAGCGGCGACCGTGATCAGGATCATGATCACGATGAACGAGACCTGCTGCCATTCGAGAGTGCGGATTGCCTCGGCGAGATGCAGTCCGATGCCGCCCGCACCGACGATGCCGATAATGGTCGCCGAGCGCGTGTTGCTCTCGAAGTAGTACAGCACCTGGCTGAGTAGGATTGGCAACACCTCGGGGAGCACGCCAAAGCGCACGCGATGCACACCGCTGCCGCCTGCAGATACGACTCCTTCGCCGGACTTTTCGTCGACGGTTTCAATGGCCTCGGAGAAGAGTTTTCCGAACGCGCCAACGTCAGCAATCATAATGGCCAGCACGCCGGCGAACGGGCCGAGCCCAACCACGTTGATCCAAATCAGAGCCCAGATCAGCGTATCGACGCCGCGAATGCCATCGAAGACGCGCCGCAAGCTGAACCGAAAAATCCACGACGGCATGACATTGCGGGCCACCAGGAACCCGAACGGCATCGCAATCACTGCTGCGAGCAGCGTGCCGAGAAACGCAATTGCGAGCGTTTCGAGCAGCGCATGGCCCCACAACATCAGGCGCGACGTCGTGCCGTACTCGGGCGGCAGCATGAGCGTCGCGATCCGGCCGAGTTCCGAAATGCCGCTGATCACTCGCTTCCACGACACATCCAGTGTTGCGAAACCGACGATCAATGTTGTCAGCGCCAGCAAGATCGCCAGAACGGTCAGCCCCTGGCTTCGCGGCGAAGGCCGCATGACAGTTGGATGGCGCTCTGTCAGGCCGGCGATATCCGCCAACGCCTTTTCCCGCAGCGTATTCATTTGGCACCTCGGCTGCCGAGCAGAGCGTGGCGAATGCGCTCGGTCGTCAGGTCAATTGCGATGACCGTGACGATGATCATCAGAAGCATTGCGCTGACGTCGGAGTAGTAGAACTTGCGGATCGCCTCGAGCAGATCCTGGCCGATGCCGCCGGCGCCGACGAAACCCATTATGGCAGCGCCGCGCACGTTGATCTCGAAGCGCATCAGCCCGTAGCTGGCGAAGTTGGAGACCACCTGTGGCAAAGCCGCGAAACGCACAGCCTCGGTCCAGGTGGCGCCGGTGGCGGTGACGCCTTCAAACGGCTTCATGTCGATGTTCTCGACGACTTCGGAGAACTGCTTGCCGAGGGCGCCGAGCGTGTGAATGGCGAGTGCGAGAACGCCCGGCAGCGGACCGAGGCCAAAGGCGACCACGAACGTCAGGGCGAACACGAGTTCCGGCACGGTGCGGCAGAACTCGAGAAACCGGCGCGCTGTGAACAGGATGAAGCGATTCTGCACGAGATTGCGGGCACTGACGAAGCACAAGACGAAGGCGCCGATGCCCCCGAGCAGCGTGCCGAGATAGGCGATGATCAGCGTTTCGCCGATCTTGGCGAGCCATTTCCAGAAGCCCCAATACCATTCTGCGATGTCGGTCCAGACGGGTTTGCCGGACTCAAGAAACATCAACCGGCCGAGGTAGTTCGTGAAGCGACCGATGTTTGCCCAGAACTTGGCGATGTCGACTTCCGCTGTGATCACGGAGGCGACGATACAGACAGCCAGCACCGCCAAACCGATCACTACGCTGCGCCGCTTTTCGGCACGCGCATTGGAATAGGCACGCTCAAGAGGTTCGAGCTGAGCGCTAGGAAGAAGTATGGCTGCTGATGACACGATCGTGGATCCTGAACGGAGTTGTGCCCGGACCACGCGCGGCGGCCCGGGCACATGTCATGTGACGGTCAGGACGGCTTCTTCTTGCGCAGATCGTCGACGAACTTGTTGATTTCGATCATCACGTCGTAGGCCTTGTTGTCGACGGCGGCCCACGGCTGCGCCTTGCCGTCAGTCGCTTTTTTGAACGCCTCGGGATCCTTGGTCGAGATGTTCAGCACAGCCGTGCTGATGGCCTTCTTGAGATCAGCAGGCATATCAGCCAGCATGGCCATTGGTGAGTTGACGATCATGTCGGAGCGGAAAAGGATTTTGAAGTCCGCGTACTTCGCCATGCCCTTGCGCTCCATGCGCATCAGGTTCGACTCATTCTCGTCATTCCACCAGTTGAAGGCCGCGTCACAGGTGCCCTGCTGGGTCGCAATGACTGCGTTCTCGTGGCTGCCGGAGTAGACGACCTTGCCAAAGAACGTTTCCGGCTCAATGCCGAGCTTGCTCATCGCGAAACGCGGAACGTTATTGCCAGATGCGGAATTCGGATCGACCAGGCAGAGATTCTTGCCCTTGAGATCCTCGATCTTCTGGGCCGGATTGTCCTTCTTGACGTAGAGGACGGAGAAATAGCCCTTGGTTCCGTCCTGGTTCACGTCCTGAGCGAAGGCTTCGACCTTGGCGCCGGTCATAAGGGCGCGCGCGAACGACGCTGGACCGTGCGAACCAATGTGGATCTGGCCGGCCTTCTGGCCTTCGATCACTGCCGCGTAGTCCTGCGCGACCCGCACCGTGAACTTAGTTCCGAGTTCCTTGGCAAGGTAGGCAGCGAACGGCGCCCAACGCTCCGTGACGCCTTGGGCGTTTTCGGCTGGGACGATCGCAAAGACGAGTTCGGGATATTTGGCCTTCCAATCCTGGGCCATGGCCTCGGCCGTGAGGCCGGTCATTGTGACAGCGGCGGCAAGCGCCGCCGCGATACGACGGGTGATCATCACATGTCTCCGATTGTCGTTGGCTGTGAAGGTTGCTGTAGACTGACACGCGGGCTTCGGCCGCGATCAGGCGGCGACCGAGACCGGTCGTGCTCCGTTGGCGGGTTCCGGCATCGCCGTTCCCGCGGTATCCATGACGTCGTTGGCTTCAAGCCCGTAGAGTTCGCGGGCTGTATCATCGGTCAGCTCCGACGGCAGGCCATCGAACACGACGCGTCCCTGCGCCATGCCGACGAGGCGATCGCTATAGGCGCGCGCGGTATCGAGCGAATGCAAATTGCAGATGACCGTGATGCCGAAGTGTTTGTTGATGCGCAGAAGCGCATCCATCACGACTTTTGTGTTGCGCGGGTCGAGCGAGGCGATCGGCTCGTCGGCCAGGACCAGAGTTGGTTCCTGCACCAGCGCGCGCGCGATGGCGACGCGCTGCTGCTGGCCGCCGGACAGCGTATCAGCGCGTTGCGCTGCGAGGTTGGCGATGTCGAGTTGTTCAAGCGCCGAAAGCGCAATGGCGCGATCCTCCTTCGTCCACAGCCGAACGATGGAGCGCGCAGTCGAGATGTGGTTGAGCCGGCCGAGCAGAACGTTGGTCAACACATCGAGCCGGCCGACGAGATTGAACTGTTGGAAGATCATGGCATTCGACTGGCGCCAGTCGCGCAGCGATTGTCTCTTCAGCGTCGTGACATCGACGCCACTCATCGAGATGCTGCCGGATGTCGGCGTCGCCAATCGATTGATCATACGTAGCAGTGTCGACTTGCCGGCACCGGACCGGCCGATAACGCCGACGAACTGCCCTTTCTGGATCTCAAGAGTGACGTTATCGACAGCAGTTATACTTCCAAACTGCTTGGTCAAATTGTCGAGACGCAGCATTTGCTCACCCGCGCTGTTGGCAGATGATTGACTAGGCCATGGGTATTACGCCTGTGTGACAATCGCCGACCGATGTGGATAAGCTTCAGCCGCCGAGGCGGACACGTTCGACAAGTTTAAAACTTGCCGTGCGGTTCAGCTGCGCGAAAATGCAGATGTCCTTGATGACGACAGGCTGATCGTAGGGGAGATAGAGAGCACGCAATACGTGCGCAGCCTCTTCGCGCTTCTCGTCTGAAAGCAGGCCGAACAAGGTCATGTGAAAGCGGAACTCATCGAACACATAGGGATAGCCCCACTGATCGAGATATTCCATCTGCTGTGGCGTCAGCGTTTCCGGGCGCCGCCGGGCGCGGTCTGCTTCGGATAGAGGCGCGCGCAATGGGTCGAGCGAACGCACGATGTGCGCTGCCAAGTTTCTAAGTTGCGTCGGCGGCGCCACCGGCACCAAGGCGATAAACTTTCCAATGCTCGACACTTTCATGTGTCCGATGCGGAGCGGAGCAAGGGACTTTGCAAGAGAAAGGACGTCTTCAAGAAGCCACGATGCCTCGACGCCCGTGGCCAAAGCAAACGGTGGCTTCAACGTCGCATGGAAGCCGTAGTGTGCAGCCGCCGTCGTGTGGCTGCGCCAATCGGTAAAATGCTTCGCCAAACCTGGGAGGATGGCAGTTTCAATATCACGGATCGCGTCACGGCCGAGAACGCCGTTGCCGAACTCACCAAGCGCACTCTCTGCGGTCGGTGCAAAGTAGATAGCGTATCTGGAGGTATCGTGCGTCATGATCGACCTGCGGATGGGTCAGTATCTGCCCCTTAGGGCTTATATTTGTCATAGAGACGCGCGCCCGCGCGCGAGAGGCTTTCACGCGCCGTCTCGAACACTGGCGCCAGCTTGCAATCGGCGGCGGCCGAATCTGTTACGGGGATGTAGACGTCGCTATAGACAGCGAAATCGTGCACAAACAGACGCGGCTCGACCGCGTAGATGCGCAGCGCATTGCGGTCGGAGACCAATTCGAGACTGATCTGGTTGTCGATGTGGGTCTTCAACGGGAGTAAGCGCGGCAGAAGGGAAAGGCAGCCCCGGCGGGTCAACAGATAGGCGTACGTGCCGTTGTAGTAATACATGCGCGAGAACGTTGGATTGTCCGTCGGCTCGGCAAGGCCATCCATCATAGTGCCGCCGAGCAGCAGCATATCGGTGTTATCAGGCATCTGTTCGATGACGGCGCGCGTACGCTCCGTGCCGAAGCCATCGGCCGGGTAAGCGTCATCCTCCATGATGAAGATGTAAGGCTCGTTCGCTGCAAGAAACCGCTTCCAGACCGCGAGATGGCTAAGAAAGCAGCCTACGGCAGGACGTGTGAGTTGTAGGTATTCGTCGAGCGGGCGCTCCACGGCCGTTGGATCGGTCAGCAGGCGAGCAAACTGGGTCGACGTGAGCTTCTGCCCGTCGATGGCCGTTGCCCGGATCGCACCGGTGATGCCGTGCCGCGCGAGATTAGCCTGAGCGTGACCCCACCGATCCGGCCGCCGTTCAAGCGTAACCACGACCGGCGGCGGCAGTCCGGAGGCGCCGATCCGCCCGCATCCCGAGAGATCGACGGCGATATCGGGCACATGTTGCAGGATGTCGTGTCCGACGCTCATCATGTTCTTCCATATCGGCTACATGTGTTCGCTGTTCAACCGCTCGCAGGACGGCGTGACAGCCGCTTCAGCTCGGGCCGCGCATAAAACATGCGCCCATACACATTGCCCTTCAGGTCTTGCCGATAGTCGCGGTAGTCGAGAATGGGATCCCATGGACACTCCTCGTCCAGGATCGCGACGAAACCGTTCGACAGGATCGCCCGCATGGCCTCTCGATTGCTACGGTTTTGGAACTCGGCGAGCACAAGCTCGGTGCGCGACAGATCAAGGTGCTTCAGGATCGCCGCCTCTGCCCCCTCGACATCGAGTTTGACGATATCAGCGCTTGGTATCGCGTGAGGGGCGAGCACGGCGACGTCAAAAGTGCTCTTTATTGCCCCCGCGCAGAACGTATCGCCTGCGTAGCTGACCAGACCCGCTTCGCCGTCGCCATCGTAGCGCGCGAAGAAAGGTGCTTTGCTGCCCATGCCGGGATAGATCGCCGCATTCGTCGCTGTGATGTTTCGACGGTTTGCGATGTTGCGCTCAAGAAAGGTGAATGTGCCTGGATTTGGTTCAAAACATCTGATCGTGCTGTTCGGCCAGCGCATGTCGGCCCAACGTGCGAATGAACCAATGTTGGCACCGATATCGAGAATATCGAGGCCGGCCCCGTCAAAGTGACACTCATACTCGCCTTCGAGCACATAACGCACCGCAGCCGCCATTGGTGGTGGGCAATCAAGTGCGAGCGGGATATGCGAAATGAAGCTGGTACGCTGCATGGCTCTGCCTTGGCTTGCGTCAAACCAGCATGGGCCAGTTGCCGCGACGGATCACGCGCGCAGTAACGGATCGATGTGACAGGCCAGCGACACTATGTTGTCGCTGGCCTTGACTGGCTCTAGACACCCGGCATTTTGCACCACTGTCATGAATCGCAGGTATCCCGCGGCTCAGCGATTGCTCGGAGCGCTGCCATGAAAACGCATACGATCGAGACAACGCGGCGCGGTGTCGTCACGGGTGGCATCGCGACCGCGGCACTCGCGCTAGCGCCGACGACTCTGGAGCGGTCACCGCTTGTTGTAGGCACGGTCTTCGAAGATCGATCAGCAACGGGTGTGCGGTCTGCCGCTGATCCCGGCATTCCCGGCATTCTCGTGTCCAACGGCGTTGTTGTAGCGATCACGGACCACGCCGGTCGCTGGCAATTGCCGGCAAGATTTGGTGACCATGTGTTCGTGGTGAAGCCGACGGATTGGTCCTTGCCGCACGGGGCAAATGGATTGCTGGCTCTTTCACATCGCGTGCAACTGGGAGCATCATTGCACGACATAGACTTTGGCCTCCGACGCGTGGCGGAACCGCGACGCTTCAACGTGGCGCTGCTTGCCGATACTCAACCCCAGTCGATGCATGAGCTCGGCTACTTGCGAGACAGTGTACTGTCGACAGTGATCGACTCAGGTGCCGCGTTTGCCATCAACCACGGCGACGTTGTGTTTGATCGCCCGGACCTGCATGAGCGCTATCTCAATCTCATCGCTGGCACCGGCATGCCGTGGCACCACTGTCCCGGCAATCACGACATGAACGCGGGCGGCCCGACTTCCTGCTTCGAGACGTGGAAACGAACGTTTGGTCCCTGCCACTATGCATTCCAATACGGTGGCGCGACATTTATCTTGCTCAACAACGTCGATCGATTGCCGGACGGGATCTTGACCGAAGGTGGCTATGACTATCGTGGTCTGATCGGCCGTGATCAGTTGTTGTTCGTCGAACGCCTCTTGCGCCATGTCCCTCGTGACCAACTTGTGGTCTTGTCGATGCACATTCCGCTCGTGGGATGGGAAGATCCTTATGAGCCCGGCGGATCCACAGCTGACAGAAAGGCATTGCTGGCTCTGTTATCTGGTCGTCCAAACACGCTCAGTCTCGCTGGCCATACGCACACAACCGAGCACCACTATCTCGGGCCAACGGACGGCTTCAATGGTCCAGATCCGCACCACCACCACGTGCTCACGGCCGCCTGCGGAAGTTGGTGGAGCGGTCCATTCGATACGGCCGGCCAGCCTCTCGCGCTAAGCCGTGACGGAACGCCAAACGGGTTCCATCTGCTCGAAGTCGAAGGCACATCTTATCGTACCCATTTTGTGGCCGCTGGTGCGCGAGGCCAAGCACAGATGCGTGTCGGTCTGGAGGGTTTTGAGGTTGCCTGCCGCGAGGAGCCGGTGCGCCGCGTCCGGCTCGGTGGGTCGCTTCTTGCGCACGAATGTTCCGGTGCCTCGGTTACGGTCAATGTGTTTGACGGTGGCCCACGGACAACAGTGACGTGCCGAATTGTCGAAGCCGCAGAAGGTGGCCGTGCAACAGATTGCACGGTTGCCCTGTCGCGCATAGCCATTACTGACGTTGCGGTAGAGGAGATCTATACTCGTTATCGCAACCAGATGAAGGCCTGGGTCGAGCCAGCACTCTCGTCGCATCTGTGGCAGGCGCCGCTACCAGATCTGCCGCCAGGAACGTACAAGGCCACCGTTGCGGTTGTTGACGAGTATGGTCGGAGCCATCAGTCGAGCCTCCTTTTCGAGCGGACGACCTGACGGACGGGCCGTGGACCAGCAAGCGACCGCAACAGGACTCGCGATCGATCGGGCAAAAGATCTGCAAACAGAAAAATCGTGACCACTAGCCACACCGATGTCGGCCATCACGCCACTTGCAGCGCCGCCATCCAAGCGGTGATCCCCGACGCACGCAAGGCGATGCAGCGGGTGGAAAGTTTGACTGGCGGCGGAAAACGGCCGCTGTCGATCTAACGGTAGATGGTGGCGCGCGAGACGCCGTTGGTACGGACGAGTTCGGGCAAGCGGAGCAGGCGCTCGTTGGTGATGCGGCCAGCATCACCCCCGCTGTTTGGCCCGCCTTCGTAAAGCCCCTTGCGGAAAGCGGCGAGTGCTGACTCTGTAATTGGATCGGTTGCCCCAAGGCCGAGGATCTGGCGAACTTTTGCTTCAACAACGGGAACTTCGGCAGCCCAGACTGTCCTCACGGTTGTCCAGTCCGATCCGAAGGCTGCGAAGCCCCCAATATCGAGCAGCGCGCGCCCGTCGGCGGTTCCCGTTGGGCCAAACGCGGTGCGTGCCTGCGCGGCGAGGGCCGCAACTGTCGCCAAAATATCGCTCTGAGTGTTCCCGAATACGCCGTCGACTTTGCCGTCCGCAGCTACAGTCAAATTGTATCCGTCGGGTCCGGCGACGACTGTCGAGGCTGACATCTCGGACTGCTGTTTGCCGAAATACGACGCATAGAGCGTCGCCTTCGCGGAATACACGAAACCTGTACTTGCGCCGGCTTGTGTCGCAGTCACGTCCGGATGAGTGTAGTCGCGGCCTTGCAGCCATTGGGCGAGACCGCTTTGTGCTGTCAGAAAATTCCCGGGAAATAGCGTGCCATTATCGACCGAACGCCACTTGTCGAAAGCAGCGACGTACAGTTGGTTTTGGGACGTTAGGCCGTCGCGAGAGCTGTCAGCTGTCCGGCTTGGGATCGCAGGCGTGCCCTGCGCGGGCGCATAGTTCGGGTCAAGATCTTTTGCGACTGTTTGGTAAGTGAAGTCAGCGACGCCCTGAGAGATACAATAGATGCCTTGGAAGACCTTGCTGCTTCCAGGTGCAAGCGGCCCAGTCGTAAAATCGTCCAGGAGGAGGCGGTTCGCCGCGAACGCCACGCCGCCAGTAGCTTCACTGAACGTGGCGATCTTCGCAGTGAGCAGGACCTCGGAATTGCCCGTCATCCCGTAATAAGCCATGTAGAAGCCACCGCGGTCCCCTGCGTCCTTAAGAATCTTGAGGGTGTCCAATTCGGATTGCGTGAGCGCGAGCCGAGTGCCTTCAGGGACGATTTTGGGGTCTGCCATTTTTTCCAACCTTAAACGGGTGATTCACGGCGTCGGACAGATCACTTCTCGCTTCCGGCGGTTGACACAACGATGCGTCTCAGGAACTCTTGGATGGCGCGGCTATCCTCGACCCAGTGTTTCCGCTCCTTCGACTTGACCCACGTCAGGACCTTCCAAGGCCCGTAGCGAACGCTCATGCTGACTGAGGCTGGCTGCCCATCGGACACACCGACTGAAGGCAGGGCGCTCCCATTTACCGTCGCGCTGACGTCGCCGGAGGGATCACGTGGGTCTGGCTCGAACCGGACGGCGAATGTCCCTGGAGTGTAGTATGGCTCGTATTCTCCAATTGAGGAGTTACGTGCCCGCCCGGGCGCGTGGCTGCACCCTTTCGCTGAACGCAAGGCAAGCATCGCGCCTTCATCTCTGGGGTCCGGCCAGGACGACTTTGGTGCAGCCAGGACAAGCATGCCAATCTGTTCGACGTATTCAACTTGGCAATTTGGAAACAAACCGGGCTCACGAATCGCTCTGACGTAGGCATCGATTTCCGCCTTGAAATCGACCCCGTTCCAAACCTCAAAACGAATATCGCGTTCGCCGGCTGCGAGCCGTTGATCGTAGCGCGACCCTTTACATGGGACACCGCCTTCAGCGCTGCTTTTGGGACACAGCTTCGCGTACTCGACGTAATCAGGCATGACCGGATCAAACGACTTGCTCCAAAAGCGAAATGCGACGGCCCGCTCTCCACGCAAACTTCCGGCGTTGGTGATGCCAACGATATGAGCCTTCGATGTGCGAAACGTGATGGTGTAGGCCCCCTTTAGATCATACGCGCTGGGAGCCGGGGATGCCTCGACTTTGAGTGTTACTGTTGTCAATTCCGAGCTGGTCGACCAAGTATTTCGGCCGAGCATGCCGGTGCTCGCAGGGCGCAGCAGCCACACGGGCACGAGCGCCAACACGATCAATGCTCCGAACCCAAGCCAGCCGCTAAAGCTAAATTTTCCCATCAACACCCCACCGCCTGCCCGCTACCCACAACACAACCTCCCGGATCACGCAACACTTTCTTCACCACCGCAGGCAACCCCATGTCCGATTCCACACAACCGCCGTCTTCCGCCCCGCTCGACCTCCCCGCCGACGAACTGCGCCGCCGCGCGGACCTGTCGAAACGGCTCATGTCGGCCGTCGGAGAGTCCGTATCTGTGCTGATGCGGTCGGATGCGCATCGCCGTAACCTTTGCCAGCAGGCCGACGGTCGCGACGGCGTCAACGGTCATCTGCAGGCGCAGATCGACCAGATCGCCGTAGCCCTTCAGTGCGGGTAGCGCGGCTGCGGCGGTCGAGATCACGGTCGTGCCGGTGTACTTAGTGTCCGTTTGACTGGTCTCAAGCAGCACGTCCGAAATGGTGCGCGTGACGCCTCCGGCAACGAACGTCGCCTCGGCGCGGATGGCGCTGCCGTTGTTCCATTTGTCCGTCTGCGGCGTGCCGACGGCTGAGATTTCGGTGATGCCGAGCGAGGCGAGCGTGAACAGTTCGCCCGCGTCCGTGACGCCATTGCTATTGAGGTCTTTCCGCACGCGCAGCGTTGCGAAACCCGTATCGGCCGAGGTGATCTTGTTGTCGTTGTTGGTGTCGAGCGTCTTCAGCGCCGTGAAGCCCGGCGTGGTCGCGTTGCCGAACATCTCAGTGATGTCGTCGATCTTGCCGTTGGCATTCAGGTCCCGGACGAGGAACCCGTCATCGCCCTTCACCCACGCCGTCCGCTCGGCATTAGCATCGCCGTCGAGATTGAAATAGATGCTCGCCGCATCCTGCCGGATCAGCTCCACGCCATCGCCGTCGAGGTCGAGGATCAGCGGGTCGGTGCCGCGGATGCAGGTGCCGAAGCCGGCTTGAAGGGCCAGATCAACGGAGTCTTTGACCTGATCGACCGATGTCGCCTTGCCCCCTTGCTTGAGAACGGCGATGTGGGCCGATGACTCACCGTTGGCGTTGACGTTCTGGAAGTCCTCGATAACCGCTTGGCCCGCGTTGCCGCGCGCGAACTGCGCCACGAGCTGGCCGCCGGTGCCGACGGAATAGCGCACAAGCTGCTGTGCGAAATCGAGCACGATGCCGGTAACGCCGAGCGGGCTCAGGAACGCAAACGGATTGATGTTGAACAGC
>JANMGQ010000111.1:0-2910 GCA_031374735.1 Hyphomicrobiaceae bacterium
GGTATGGACCAGCCGCCGCCGAGAGCCTTGAACAGGGCTATGGCAGCGGTTGCCCGCGCCTCGCGAGCGCGAATGAGCGCATCTTGCGCATCGTTGACCCGTCGTTGAGCGTCCAGCACGGGCAACAGTTGGGTCAGGCCACGTGTGTACTGGTCGCGTGCTATATCGCGCGCGCGCACTTGCGCTGCGACCGAGCGCGCGCGCACGCTCTGCTCCTGAATACCGCCGCGCAAGCGCACAAGGCCGGTGTCGACTTCTTTCATGGCTGTCAGGATGGCAGCACGGTAGAGCGCAAGACGCTCTTTTTCGACGCCCTCGCTGCGGGCGACCTCAGCATCGATGCGGGCAAAGTCCAGGAGCCGCCACTGGATCGAGGGGCCTGCCGAGACGAGGCCCGCACTCCCGCTGAATAACGCCGCCGCGTCCCGCGCCTGCAGGCCAAGCGTCCCCAGAAGCGATATCTTCGGGAAGTATTCGGCCATCTGCTGACCGATGCGCTCAGAGGCGGCAGCCACGCGGCGTTCCGTTTGAATAATGTCAGGTCGGCGGCGCAGAAGATCGGACGGCACCCCGATGCCGGGAACACCTGGAGTAGCCGGAATGATCCGGAAGGGCTGCAGGTCTGTGACCACACCGGATGGGATTGTGCCTACAAGCTGCGCGATCTGGTTGCGCCGGTCTTGGATGTCGGTTTGCAGCCCCGGCATCACAGCGCGAAAATCTGCCAGGAGCGCTTCGGCCTGGGCGACATCCAGCTCGGACACCAATCCGGCCTGGAACCGGCTGCGCGACAGCGATACGGCATCTTGCTGGGCTGCGACCGTAGCGCGGGCTTGCGCGAGACGCTCCTGCAAAGCGCGCAGGCGGACGTAAGTGTCGGCGATCTCGGCCACCAGGCTGACCTGCGTCGCCGCGCGATTTGCGCTATCGGCATCAAGATCGCGGCTGGCCGCATTCTGTGCGCGGCGCAGGCCACCGAACAGGTCAAGCTCCCACGACGCGTCGAGCTGCCCGCTGTAGAGGGTGTAGCTGTCACCAGACGCCAGAGACGGATTACCACTCGCCTCACGGGAATCACGCTGAACATTTGCGAAGCCCGTCCCCTGCGCGTTTGGCAGCCTGTTGGCCAATGCGGAGCGCGCAAGTGCGCGTGATTGCTGTATGCGCGCATCGGCTGCAACCAGATCAAGGTTTTGCAACAGAGCCCGCTCAACAAGCCGGTTGAGAACAGGGTCCCTGAATAATGTCCACCAGCGATCAATCTGCGGCGGTGCGCGGCTCACATGGGTGCTAGCATCGCGGTGGCGGGATGGCAGCCCAGCGTCTTGCGTCTGGTAGTCACGGCCAACGGTCATACAGCCGCTGATCAAGCCAGCAACGGCGAGCAGAAACAGGTTGCGGATCATGAGCGGGATGCCCGATCACCGGCCGGCCGGGTTGAAGACGTTCTCTGAGGCACTGCCTCGATAAACACATCAACCTGCTGGCCTGGCAGGGCTGGAAGATCGGCAGGCGAGAATTCGTAGATGACCCGCATCACACGGGTATCCACCCGCTCAGTTGTCGAGCCCGTGAGCGATGTCTTTGCGACCACCAGCGGCTCGAGGCGGATGAATCTGAGCGGCGCGCGTTTCTCGGCAGCGCCGCGCAAGGTGGCTGAAGCTTTTCCATCGGGCCAGAAACGCGCGATGTCGCTCTCGTCGATGTCGACGCGTACCCGGAGCGGATCAACCACGCCCATCACCACAAGCGGGGTGCTCGGGAGGCCGGCCAGTGCAAACTCACCGGCGCGGACATTGACTTGCAGGATCTTCGCATCCAGCGGCGCACGCACAATGTGGCGGTCAAGGGTGGCCTTTGCCTTGGCGGTCGCCGCGGCATACTGCTCTGCCTGCACCCGTTGAACGTCGATCGTTGGGGCGCTGCCATCGGGATTTTTCAACAGGCGTAGATTTGCCACCGCTTCCGCCATGCGGGCTTCGGAACCGGCGAGTGCATAGCGGCGTGTCAGCACATCTTGCTGGGAGACTGCGCGACGGTCACCAACCTGCTCGATCAGCTTGAGTTGCGCCCGCTTGTCGTCGGTATCGGCACGAGCCGCAGCCAGCCGGGCCTCTGCTGCCGGGATGCCCTCCTGCAACTCTCGGATGCGAGCGCCAGCGCCTCTGGCCTGGAAGGTCTGAAGGTCAAGCTCGGCCTTCGCCTCGCGATCATCCAGCGTGAACAGAGGATCGCCAGCCTTGACGTCTAAACCGACGGTGACAAAGACGTGCGCCACAACGCCAGACAGGTGAGAACCGATGTCGATTTGTTCCGACGAAGGCTGAACGATGCCGGCGGCACCGATGAAGCTCTGTCGTTCATTGCCGGCGGCCACCTGCGGCGCTGATGGGGGGGTGGCGGCAGGTTCGGTAAGGCTTCGCTGCGGTCTATTCTGCGCAATCGAATAGACCGCGCCGCCAAGTGCAGAGGCCGCGATCAGCGGAAAGACATAAGTCACGAGTTTCGAGCGGCCAGCCATCAGGCGTGCTCCTTTTCCTTGAGTGCTTCAGCGAGAACATCGCCTTCTTCGATCCTTTCGACGCGGCCATCGACCATGCGGACGATCCTGTCAGCGAATTTGAAGATGCGGTTGTCATGGGTGACGACGATCACGGCCCGGCCTGGCTTAACGGCAATCTCGCGCATCATTTCCATGACCGATTGGCCTGAGGCCGCGTCAAGCGAGGCGGTGGGCTCATCGCAGACAATCAGACGTGGATCATGGACCAGCGCACGGGCGATAGCGACGCGCTGCTGCTGACCGCCCGAAAGCTGGTTGGGAAATTTGTCGGCGTGCTTGCCAAGTCCGAGTTTTTCCAGAAATGCGCGTGCCGTTCCATGCGCCTTGCTTGAGGCGACACCAGCTGC
>JANMGQ010000137.1:0-27875 GCA_031374735.1 Hyphomicrobiaceae bacterium
TTGGATTCACCTGTTCGATCAACTCGATTTTCCAGTCACGCCGCCAACGCTTCATCAGATACTCGCGCTTTTGCGCGGACGCTGCCGTCTCATGAGCTTCGAAATAGACAAGTCGATCAACCCAGTAGCTTTTTGTAAAGCCCTCGATCAAGCGATCGCGATGTTGCCCGGCACGCACGACGAGGTCACTCGACATGCCGATAGAGATGACGCCGCGTGGCGCGCTCGCAGTCATGCAGACATGAAACTGTTTGCCGAAAAAGTCTGTCATCGCGTGAGCGTAGCACATCATTTCGACCGGGGTAGATCCCGGATATTTGTCGTGCGAAGGGCACGCCAAATTCCGGGACACCGACGTTGGGAGTGAATGTCTCCTAAGGGTCAAAACCGTCGCGCGTCATTTGCGGGGCGATGGGTGGCAGGCACGTCGTGCTCCGCACGCAAGGCGTGACGCCTGCCATGACATTTTGGGGTGTGGCGGCTGTGGTGTCAGACACCTGCACCTCGCCGTAGGCGGCGCTTAGCATCATCTGGCACCCAGGTCGCTCAGCCACAAATCAAGGTAAAGCGAACCACGCCGCGTTCCCGAACGGGAACGCGGCAGCGATGACGTTCGAAAAGTCGATCCACGCTCCCAACGGGAGCGCCCCGAATTGGCTTACGCTCGCTTCGGCAGATCGACGAACTCGCGCTTGGGCGGTCCGACGTACAGCTGGCGCGGACGGCCGATCTTCTGCTCGGGATCCTCGATCATTTCCTTCCACTGGGCGATCCAGCCGACCGTGCGGGCGACGGCGAACAGTACGGTGAACATCGAGGTCGGGAAGCCGAGCGCGCGGAGCACGATGCCGGAGTAGAAATCCACGTTCGGGTAGAGCTTCTTTTCGACGAAGTAAGGGTCCTTGAGCGCGATCTGCTCCAGTTCCATGGCGACTTCGAGCAAGGGATCGTTGATGCCGAGTTTGCCCAGCACCTCGTGGCAGGTCTTCTGCATCACCTTCGCGCGCGGGTCATAGTTCTTGTACACGCGGTGGCCGAAGCCCATCAGGCGCTGTTGCGAGTTCTTGTCTTTCGCGCGCGCGATGAAGTCCGGGATGTTCTTCTTGTGGCCGATCGCGGTCAGCATCTTGAGCGCGTCTTCGTTGGCGCCGCCGTGGGCTGGGCCCCACAAGCAGGCGATGCCGGCGGCGATGCAGGCGAAGGGATTAGCACCCGACGAGCCGGCAAGCCGGACGGTTGATGTCGATGCGTTCTGTTCGTGATCGGCGTGCAGAATGAAGATGCGATCAAGGGCGCGCGAGAACAGCGGGTCGACGTGATAGGGTTCGCACGGCACGGCGAAGCACATCTGCAGGAAGTTCGACGTGTAATCGAGCGCGTTGGACGGATAGATGAACGGCTGGCCGATCGAGTATTTGTAAGCCATGGCGGCCAGCGTCGGCATCTTCGCGATCATGCGATGCGACGCGATCATGCGCTGAACCGGATCGTGAATATCCGTGCTGTCGTGGTAAAACGCTGACAAGGCACCGACGGAGCCGCACATGATGGCCATCGGGTGTGCGTCGCGGCGGAAGCCCGAATAGAAGCGGGTCATCTGCTCGTGCACCATGGTGTGGCGCGTGATGACACTCTGCCATTCGGCCAGCTGATTCGCGTTTGGCAGTTCACCATGCAGCAAGAGGTACGCCGTCTCGATGTGCGTCGACTTTTCGGCCAGTTGCTCGATCGGGTAGCCGCGATACAAAAGCACGCCTTGATCACCGTCGATGTAGGTGATCTTGGACGAACAGTTGGCCGTTGACGTGAAGCCTGGGTCGTAGGTGAACGCCCCCGTGTTTGCGTAGACCTTTCCGATGTCAACGACATCGGGCCCGATCGTGCCGGAGCGCACTGGCGCCGCCACTGTTTTGCCATTGATGGTTAGAGACGCGGTTTTGGCCGCGGGAGCTGCATCAGCGCTCATGAATTTGTCCTTCCGCTCGTTTCCGTACGCACGGGCTTGGGCGTGATGCGCCGGCGCCACGTGAGCGTTTTGGACGCGACCATAGACCCGCCGGGTCGGGGTCAAGGCCGCAGCCGTGTGTCACCGCGAGCCTCCCAGCTCGAAATGACGTCTGCACCGCTAGCAGCCCACAAAAGCCCTGTGATCGGGAAAGGCCTGCCACACATGCGACGTCTGATTAGACTATTTTGTGCAGTGCGACAAGCTGTCCGCGAAGCGACACTGTCGGGCGCCCATGTAGGCCGCCACAGCCCTATTGTGCCGGACCTTGGATAGGATGCCGCTCTGGATGCTGCAGTTGCAAAATACGCGCTTCGCGGTCGAACATTGTCTCTCCGCCCGGGACACGCATGTCGCGGACAAATTCCAGGGTGTGTCGACCGACAGCGCGCGTGACGAGGGATACACTGATCGCGGCGAGCAAGGCTGCCGGCATGCCGATTGCGGCAGGAAGAACGCCTGCAAGATTTGAGACGCCCATGCGCTCAGACAAGATCAAGATAGCGGTCACCGTGAGGCCCGTGACGATACCCGAGATGGCGCCCCATGCGCTCAGACGCTTCCATAGAACCGCCAAAACCAACACCGGGAACACGGCCGACGCCGTGATTGCTAGACCCCAAAGGACAAGCAGCAGAGGGTCTGCGGGCAAGAGGCTGATGCCAAACGCGATCAGTGCAACTATACCCATGGCGACCCGGCCGATGAAGACGCGCGCGCCCTCGTCATGGGCTTCTCGCTCAGGCCCGAGCACCACATCCCGCGCGAGGATCGTGCCGAGTGCCTGAATGTGCGCACCGATGGCAGCCAGTGCCGCTGCGAGGGCGCCTGCTAGCATCAGAGCCGAAACGGCGTATGGCAGTCCCGCAGCAAGCGGGAGTGCTGGGAACACCAGATCGCGCTGGACCCGAATGCTGCCTAGTCGCACTTCGCCGGTTCTGCCTTCGATCTGCATGATGCCAGCTTGCTGCAGGTTCAGAAACCACGCAGGCAGCCGATCGGCTGCTTGGCCGACGACTTGGTCCACCACGAGCCCCCGCAAGAAGACTGCGATCGCGATCAAGGTCAGAAGGATAAAGGCCGAAAACAAGACCGCCCAGCTCATCGCTGAACGGGCCGAATGAACCGACGGCGTTGTTCCAGCCCGCGCCAGCAGAACCGGAGAGCCAGCAATCCCGGCCATGACAATAAGTGTTGTCAATGAGGACGCGAGCGTCCCGATGTATCCGTGCGACTGCAGGAAGCGCTTGGTCAGGGTGACCCAGCCGTCGATTGGGACGCTGAAAGCAAGGGGTCCAACGGCGAGCAGCGGCGTGTTGCGAAACTCTTCGGCGCGCAGCACATTGCGTGCGATGTTACCCGCGGTCATCTGCGGGAACGGCAGATTGGCAAGCATGAGTGAAACCACGGTTGCGGGAACCACCACTGCCAAAAAAACGGCCAAAGCTTTTGCTGACGACGACCACGTCAGGGCCCGCATGCCCCCGAGCATGACCACCAAGACTGACGTTGCCAGGCAAAGCGCGGATCCGAGGACCGTTGGAAGCCCCGTCAGCGCTGCTCCGATTCGGCCCGCGACATGAATTTCGGCCACTAAAATGAGAAGGAGCGGTAAGCTCAAGACTGCGCCTGAAACCACGCGCACGAGACCACTATCCAAGCGCTGGCCGAGGAAGCCTGGAATAGTATGCGCCCCGACCTTGCGGATGAATGGCACCAGGACCACCGCCATGATCACCAGCCCCGCAGGGATGCCGAGCAGCAGCGGCAGCGCGTCCGATCCCATGATGAAGAGGCAACCTGACAGGATGATGATGCCAAAGCCACCGAGGGCCGTAACGGCTGTGGCAATGCCTGCAAAGAAGGGCGGTGTTCTGCGGCCGGCTGCGTGGAAATCCAGACTGTCGCGGGTGCTGGATGCCAAGCCGACGGCCGCAAACAAGGTGAGCGGCAAGCAGAAGGCCACGGATTTCACCACGGCCTCGGTCGCACCGATTTGTTCAAGCAGCAAAATTATGACCATGGCAGCCACAAGCGCTGCGCCGTAGACGCCGAGCAGAAGGCCAAGCCGCGGATTGACCGAGCGCATCATACGTCTTCGTTCGCCCCGTGCCAGTGATCGATGGCGTCCTGCCGATTGACCCAGGCGATGGTCACCACGACGGCAATCACGAGAAGACCGTGGCAGACGAGAAAGAATCCAAGCGGCATGCCCAAAATGCGAAGAGTATTCAAAGCGTCGGCGTAAAGTGGCAACAAGACCGTTGCGACAATGAACGGCAGAAGGGTGGCCGCCATCTGCCACTTTGTGTGCCGCCAATACGGCTTGCGTTCCCGCCAATCGATCATTTTTCCCCCGGGCCGTGTGAGAGTGCCGCTGACGATCACCACGTCAACTCAGCGGATTTGTGGCCCCTTTCTATCATTGGCTTGCGGATCCGCAGTGAGAGAAAATTTACTGATCTGCGCCATTGAACATGAACGTTTTGGTGCAGGCGTGTGAAAACACTCTTCCGGTGCGCGGCGGGGCATGCCAAAATGCAGATCTGTCCTATCCAGGAGGCCGCAATGGCCGCCAGCCGCTTCATCCTCGTCGATGACCACACGTTGTTTCGCGAAGCCTTGCGCAACGCGCTGGAGGCGACGTTCGCGCACGTCGACATTGAAGGTGCGGGTTCGTTCGACGAAATCGAGAGAAAGCTGGCTGAACCGAAAGAGACCGAACTCATTCTATTGGATCTCAAGATACCTGGCGTGCAAGGTTTTTCAGGTCTGTTGCACCTTCGGACGCTGCATCCAGATCTGCCAGTTATCGTCGTGTCTGCCACGGATGATCCGGTCACGATCAGACGCTGCATCGACTACGGTGCGTCCGGGTTTGTTTCGAAATCAGCTTCGGTAGAAGTGACACGCGAGGCGATCCGGCAAGTGTTGGCCGGCAACGTCTACACACCACCGGATTTCGATCCCAACGCGGTTGCTGATCCGGCTGATCGAGAACTGGCGGTGCGGTTGTCCACACTCACGCCACAGCAAATTCGGGTCCTGGCGATGCTCGGTGAGGGGCTGCTGAACAAGCAGATCGCCTACAAACTCAACGTCTCGGAGGCCACCATCAAGGCTCACGTTTCGGCTATTCTCACCAAGCTCAATGTCGATAGTCGGACGCAAGCCGTGATCGCGATCAACAAGGGCGGGCTCAGCACATGGTCTGCTCCCCCGGGGGCTGCATCGACGTAGCCCCGCGCCGACGACTTGCTGATGTAGCTGAGCAAACACCCATTCGTTACTCGCTTTTGAACACCGATCTGCAGATACTGCGGCGAGGTTTGGGCGGAGCTTGTCCGTTCAACGTGGGGAGTGGGCGTCGGCGATCACCCGCGAGAGGGTGACGACGCCAACCGAGATCATCGGCATGTGGCAGCTGAAGCAATCGAAGAGTCCGAGTTTTTCGGTCCTGCACGGGCTTAAGCCCATGCTGTGGGCTGTGCGAGGGGCGGCACATCTTGCGGTGGTAGTTGCCTTCATGTCGGTGCTGGTCATTGGCCCTGTCATGGCGCAGCAGATCAACCGTCCGACCGTGATGGAATTGTTTACCAGCCAAGGATGCTCGTCGTGCCCGGCTGCCGATGCGCTCTTTGAGCAGTATGCCAAGCGTACCGACGTGGTCGCGTTGTCGTTTTCGGTACATTATTGGGATTCGCTCGGTTGGAAGGACACGCTTGCCAACCCGAAGTTTACTGACCGCCAGAAAGCCTACTCTAAAGTGCGTGGAGATGGTCAGGTTTACACCCCGCAGATTGTGGTCGGTGGCTCTCACCACGCCGTCGGCTCGGACAAGTCGGCCATCGACAGGGCCGTCGCGCAGACTCAAAAGCGCGATGTGTGGGTGCCTATCACGTTGGCCCGCACTTCGGCTGGGGCAGAGGTTGGACTTGGGGCCTCTGATGCGTGGCCTGGCGAGGCGACGGTGTGGCTCGCCACAGTATCGCGCCGTGTTGATGTGGCGGTGAAGCGCGGAGAGAACGCTGGACGCACGCTCACCTATGTCAATGCCGTTCGCAGTTTCATGCAGGTTGGGCGCTATGACGGCAAAGCAGTGTCGCTGGCACTCGATGCAAAAGCGATCGATCAATCCGAGGCGGACCAAGTCACCGTTCTGGTTCAGATGGGCACGACTGGGCGGATCGTCGGCGCTGGGACGCTGGCGATGAAGTAGGTGTGGCCACCGTCACGCTTCCGCCGCGTCGCGGGCTCAATACAGCCGCTGCGTTCAGCTAAAGGAAGCGTTAACTAAACTTCTACCTCTTGCTGGTAAGTTCGCGGTCATGCGTTTGTTCCGCGTCGCCCCCGTCTTGTGCACCCTGTTTGCAGCCAGTCTCCTCGCGAGCTGCGGCAAGAGCGGGCCTGAATTCATTGCTCGCAATGAACCGTGGCGCGCCGACGAAGAGCGCGCCTGTCTCTCGTCCAAAATCATCGCCGACAACCGCTTCGTCACGCAGCGCTCATCGCTTGGTGGTCCAGGCGTGTGCGGCGCGATGCAGCCCCTCGAAGTGACGGCGACAGCGGCCGGGCGAGTCGGATTGCGGCCGGCCGCAACGCTGCGGTGCCCCATGGTGCCAGCTGTCGAGCACTGGGTCCAAACCGTCGTCGAACCGGCCGCGCGCCAACATCTTGGCGTGCCTCTGGTCGAGTTGAAGGTCGCGGCATCGTATGGATGTCGCCCCATGAACAACCAGAGCGGCGCAAAGCTGTCGGAACACGGTTTCGCCAACGCCCTCGACATTTCAGCCTTTCACTTGGCTGATGGTCGTGTGGTGACGGTCAAGGGTGGTTGGAACGGGGCGCCGGATGAGCGGGCCTTCCTGCGCGCGATCCACGACGGCGCCTGTCAGACATTCACGACTGTGCTCGGCCCGAAGGCCGACGTGTTCCACCACGATCACTTCCACGTCGACCTTGCTCGGCATGGCCGCAATGGCGAAACGCGCATCTGCCGGTAGTTGGATCGCGGGCGAGCATCCTTACCGATCGATCTCGCCAAACACGATATCCAGCGAGCCCAGGATCGCGCTCACGTCAGCCAGCATGTGGCCGCGGTTCATGAAATCCATCGCTTGCAGGTGCGCGAAGCCGGGCGCGCGGATGTGGCAGCGGTAGGGCTTGTTGGAGCCGTCGGCGACCAGATAGACGCCGAACTCGCCCTTTGGCGCCTCGACGCAGGTATACACCTCGCCCTCTGGCACGTGGACACCTTCAGTGTAGAGCTTGAAGTGGTGGATCAGCGCTTCCATCGAGCGCTTCATCTCGGCGCGCTTTGGCGGTGCCACCTTCTGGTCAGCCGTGACAACCGGCCCTTGGCCTGCAGGCGACATGAGCTTGTCGCAGCACTGGCGCATGATTTTGGCGGACTGCCGCATCTCTTCGACGCGCAGGTGATAGCGATCGTAGCAATCGCCATTCTTGCCGATGGGTATGTCGAAATCCATCTCGGCGTAGCACTCATAGGGCTGCGACTTGCGCAGATCCCAGGCTGCGCCTGAGCCGCGGACCATTACGCCCGAGAAGCCCCATTTGAAGCACGTGTCGAGATCAACCACGCCGATGTCGGCGTTGCGCTGCTTGAAGATGCGGTTTTCGCTCAGCAGCGTCTCGATGTCGTCGACCACTTTCAGGAATGGATCGATCCAGGCTTGGATGTCCTGCACGAGCTTATCCGGCAGATCCTGATGCACGCCGCCGATGCGGAAATATTTGGCATGCATGCGCGAGCCCGAGGCACGCTCATAGAACACCATCAGCTTCTCGCGCTCTTCAAAGCCCCACAGCGGTGGCGTCAACGCGCCGACGTCCATGGCCTGCGTCGTCACATTCAGCAGGTGCGAGAGACTGCGCCCGATCTCGGAATAGAGCACGCGGATCAGCTGCGCGCGGTATGGCACCTTTACGCCCAATAGCTTCTCAGCCGCGAGGCAAAACGCATGCTCCTGGTTCATCGGCGCGACGTAGTCGAGCCGGTCGAAGTAGCCGATCGCCTGCAGATACGTCTTGTGTTCGATCAGTTTTTCGGTGCCACGGTGCAGCAGGCCGATATGCGGGTCGACGCGCTCCACGACTTCGCCGTCGAGCTCAAGCACAAGACGCAGCACGCCGTGCGCCGCCGGGTGCTGGGGGCCGAAGTTGATGTTGAAATTGCGGATTTCGGTCTCGGCCATGGCGGTCGAAGCATCCCTTGGAGAGCGTCTGCCGTCGATAGCCGCTGGCCGCCCGCAGTGCAACCAGTTCCGCGTGCGTTCTAAACGCGACCGTGCGCGGTGCCATCAGAAGCTCATGGCGACCGCCGCAGCAGGTCGCGATAGATGTCGGCGAGACGTAAAGTGAGCCCGAGCGATGGGATCACTATTTCGCCGATCGGTCCTGTGATCTTCTTTGCTTTGACTGGAAAACGCCTGCGTGGCGAGCGCAGCCAAAGCCACACCGTGGGTTCAGTCTGGCTTGCGACGATATAGGCGTGCAGGGTCGGAATGGTCGCGTACTCGGCTGGCTTGTCTTCGAGGTCGCGCTCGACTGAGGATGGCGACAGTACCTCAACGATTAATGCCGGGGTCGTGGTCCAGCGACTGGCGGTGTCGACCGTCGACAGGGCTTCGACAACCACTTCTGGGTAACGCACGGCTTTGTCGAGTTCGATGCCTCGATCGGCAACGGTGATGCTCCAGTCGTTGTCATCCAGCTGGCGCTGGATTGCGAATGCAAATCGCGCGGCAAAGTGAGCATGCGAAAATGTGCCGCCGGTCATGTCGATGATCCGGGAGCCGTCGAACTCAAACCGGCCTTCCGGCTCCTGCGATATGAACGCATAGAAGTCGGCCTTGGTCAGTGGTTTTGGAAGGAGATCCTGTGCCATGGGTTGTTTGTGCCGTGGCGTGGACAAATCGTCAACGTGCTGGCCGTCAACATGCTTGCCCCCTTGATCAAGCGTCACAATTGCGGAACGAACAATGACGGCCTTCACGGAGAACTCTCATGCCGACCGAACGCTTCGCCTTCAGCCATCTCGCCGGCGCCCATTTCGACAGCGGCTTGCGCTCCTATGCCAGCTATCGAGACCTCGGTTACGTCGAGGCCAGCAACGGCAAAGCCATCGCTCACGTGATCCGCTTCGTGCCGCCTTGCACGGATGAGGTCCGGATCTGGCACACGCACGATGTGCAGTTCCAGATGATCTATGTGCTCAAAGGCTGGATCATCACTGAAATGGACGGCCACAAGCCGGAGAAGATGCTGGTCGGCTCCTCCTGGATGCAGCCGCCCAGAATGCGCCACCGCGTGGTCGACTATTCCGATGACTGCGAGGTGCTCGAGATCGTCCTGCCGGCCAACTTTGAGACGGTGATGGGAAGTGCCTGACCTTTGCATAGTCACCCCCTCGCTTAACCGCCACCGTCGCGCATATGGTGTCTGACCAGAGGTCAGACACCAGCAGCACCATGTCCATCTATGCCTCAGCCTTCCGCCCTGGCCTGTTCGCCGGCCGTGTCGCCATCGTCACCGGTGGCGGGAGCGGCATTGGCCGCTGCACGGCACATGAACTGGCGGCGCTTGGCGCGAAGGTCGCGTTGATCGGGAGGAAAATTGAGAAGCTCGATGCGGTAAAGGCGGAGATCGCGAAAGCCGGCGGCGAGGCCGAGGGGTTTACCTGCGATATCCGCGAGGAAGACCGCGTCAAGGAAACGATTGCCGCCATCCTCGCCCGCTTCGGCCGCATCGATCACCTGGTCAACAACGCCGGCGGCCAGTTCTCAGCCCCGCTCGAATCCATCTCGGCCAAAGGCTGGGACACGGTCGTGCGCAACAATCTCACAGGCGGCTTTCTGATGGCGCGCGAAACCTTCACCCAGTGGATGAAGGCCAACGGCGGCTCGATCGTCAACATAACAGCCGACAATTGGCTTGGCATGCCGATGATGGGGCACTCCGGCGCCGCTCGCGCCGGCATGGTCAACTTCACCGAGACCGCCGCTTATGAGTGGTCACCGTCAAATGTGCGCGTCAATGCTGTCGCGCCCGGCTGGATCGCTTCATCCGGCATGGATCACTATCCGCCCGAAATGCACGCTCGCATTCGCACCTTGAAGGATTTAAATCCGCTCGGCCGCATGGGCACCGAGAGCGAAGTCTCAGCCTCGATCGTTTTTCTCCTCTCCGACGCCGCCGCATTTATCTCAGGCACGACCTTGCGCGTTGATGGCGCTGCGCCGAACGCCAAAATCAGCCGGCCACTGCCCAAGCGGCAAAATCCAGCCCACGCGGCGTTTGATGGCTTCCACCTTGCCGAGCTGCCGAAAGTGCTCAGAGAGGAAAAATGAAATCCAATCGCATCCATCTGTTCGGCGCGTCAGGTTCCGGCGTCACCACGCTTGGCCGCGCGCTTGCGGTTGAATGCGCCATCCCACAACACGATACGGATGATTATTATTGGGTCCCAACGATCCCACCTTACAAAATCAAGCGCGATATCTCGGACCGGCTGCGCCTCATGCGGGATATGTTCCTGCCGAGGGCGTTTCGGCCACGATGCCGTCCGCCCAGGCGGCTGGCGACACGCGGATGTCACCGAGTTTGTCGAGTGGGCGTCCCGCTACGAAGATGGCACAGCGCCAGGTCGGAGCCGCGCGCGGCATGAGGCCTTCATCGCGACGCTGCCGTGCCCCCTCGTGCGCATCGACGGGAGTCAGCCGGTTGCCGATAATCTCCGCTACATCTTGAGGGCGATTGGCCGTCCGACGTGATCTGGACACTCCGACCTTTTGCAGACGTGACGCCGCCGCAAAACCGGGATACATCTTGTAAAATCAATATCCTCTCAGGAGTCGCCCATGCGCGCCCTCGTGGTTGAAGACGAGAAGGACCTGAACCGCCAGCTGGTCTCGGCCCTAACGTCGGCCGGCTTCGCCGTCGATACGGCCTTTGACGGGGAGGAGGGATATTTCCTCGGCGATACAGAGCCTTACGACATTGTCATCCTGGATATCGGTCTGCCCAAGATGGACGGCATCTCCGTGCTGGAACAGTGGCGCCGGTCCGATAAGAAAATGCCGGTGATCCTCCTTACAGCGCGCGATCGATGGTCCGACAAGGTGCAGGGCATGGACGCAGGCGCCGATGATTATCTGGCGAAGCCGTTCCACATGGAGGAACTTCTGGCTCGCATCCGCGCCCAGGTGCGTCGTGCCTCGGGCCATGCCAAATCTGAGATCGAATGCGGACCGCTGCGTCTGGACACCAAGACGGCGCGTGTCACAGTCGCTGGCGAGCAGGTGAAGCTCACCTCGCATGAGTATCGCCTGCTGGCCTACCTGCTGCACCACGGCGAGCGCGTCGTCTCGCGCACGGAACTTGTCGAGCACCTGTACGAGCAGGATTTCGACCGCGACAGCAACACCATTGAGGTCTTCATCGGCCGCCTGCGCAAGAAGATCCCGCCCTATATGATCAAGACCATCCGCGGGCTCGGTTACCGTCTCTCGCCCGAGAACGACGAAGCATAGGCCAGTTGCAAAGGCGACGGCGTCTGCCCGCGAAAGGTTGTAGCGCACCCTTGTGTCTGCCCGCGCGATCTTGGCTCGCGCCAGTTCGTTCGCGCCCCCTTGCCGACTGCCAATTCATCGCCATTTACTGTCACGGTACGGGCCACTCGGGTCGTGCCGAAGGCTTCATCGACGCAGGCGCATGACAGGCCACGTTACTGTTTGCCCTGGGCCAAGTTTCCACGTAGCTTCAAGGCAATGACCCGTGCAGGGTGGCTGCAAACACCATGACTCAACTGGCTGAGGGGCACGACACATGACCGGAGATCTGGCGCATTTGCCGATCTTTGCGGGGCGATCTGAAGCCCATGGTTCTGTAACCAGCGGCTTTGTCGCCATCGGTTCAGTGCGCGAACCCCTGTTCGCTGCAAAGGGTCCTGGGAAAGGCAAGCCGAGCAACGACGACGATGGCAAGATCGGTCTTGCCACCAAGACGCGCCCCGTCACCAAGAAGCCGAGCTTGTATAAAGTCTTGCTGCTGAACGATGATTACACGCCGATGGAGTTCGTTATCCACGTGCTCGAGAGGTTCTTCAGCAAGGGCCGCGAAGACGCCACAAAAATCATGCTCCACGTTCATCAGAAGGGCGTGGGTGTGTGCGGGGTCTATACCTATGAGGTCGCCGAAACCAAGGTGACCCAGGTCATGGATCTTGCAAAGGAACATCAGCATCCTCTGCAGTGCCGCATGGAGAAGGAATAACAACGTGCCAGCATTCTCCCAGAGCCTGGAAGCGGCGCTGCATCGCGCTCTCGAAGCGGCCAACGAGCGCCGGCACGAGTACGCGACGCTTGAGCACCTGCTGTACGCGCTTATCGACGACCGCGACGCTTCTGCCGTCATGCGGGCGTGCAACGTCGATCTGAACGTGCTGCGCCAGCGCGTGCAGAAGTACCTGGACGAAGAGCTCGAAAGCCTCGTGCGCAAGGGCGCGACCGACGCCCAGCCGACCACCGGCTTCCAACGTGTGGTGCATCGCGCCGTCGTGCACGTACAGTCGTCGGGCCGCGAGGAAGTGACAGGCGCGAACGTGCTCGTCGCCATCTTTGCCGAGCGCGAAAGCCACGCTGCATTCTTCCTGCAAGAGCAGGAGATGAGCCGCTTCGACGCCGTGCAGTATATCTCGCATGGTATCGCCAAGCGTCCGGGCATGAGCGAGCCGAAATCGGTGCGCGGGACGGATGATGATGGCAGCAGCACTGGCGGTGATGACGATAAGAAGGGTGCGAGTGCGCTTGCAACGTATTGTGTCGACCTGAACAAGAAGGCGCAGAACGGCAAGGTCGATCCGCTGATCGGACGTCATGCCGAAGTGATGCGCACCGTGCAGGTGCTGTGCCGCCGCTCCAAGAACAACCCGCTGTTCGTTGGTGATCCCGGCGTCGGCAAGACCGCGATCGCCGAGGGCCTTGCGCTCAAGATCGTGCGCGGTGAAGTGCCAGAGGTCCTGCAGGACGCGACCATCTTCTCGCTCGATATGGGTGCGTTGCTGGCCGGCACACGCTATCGCGGCGACTTCGAAGAACGCCTGAAGCAGGTGATGAAGGAGATCGAGCAGCATCCGAGCGCGATCCTGTTCATCGACGAGATCCACACGGTCATCGGTGCAGGCGCGACATCAGGTGGCGCTATGGACGCGTCGAACCTGCTGAAACCTGCGTTGCAAGCCGGCGGCCTGCGCTGCATCGGTTCGACGACGTTTAAAGAGTATCGCCAGCACTTCGAGAAGGATCGCGCCCTCGTGCGCCGGTTCCAGAAGATTGATGTGAAAGAGCCGAGCATCGAGGATTCGATCGAGATCCTGCGCGGCTTGAAGCCCGTGTTCGAGCAGTATCACAAGCTCAAGTATACCAACGAGGCCATCAAGGCTGCGGTGGAACTGTCGGCCAAGTATATCGGCGACCGCAAGCTGCCGGATAAGGCGATCGACGTGATCGACGAAACCGGTGCCTCGCAGATGCTGGTGCCTGAAGCGAAGCGCAAGAAGAAGATCACCACCAAGGAGATCGAGGCGACCATCGCCACCATGGCGCGCATCCCACCCAAGACCGTGACCAAATCTGACGCCGAGGTGATGCAGAACCTGGAGAAGGATCTGAAGCGTCTGGTGTTCGGCCAGGACAAGGCGATCAATTCGTTGACGGCTGCGATTAAGCTGGCACGCGCCGGCCTGCGCGAGCCGGAAAAGCCGATCGGCTGCTACGTGTTCTCGGGTCCGACGGGCGTCGGCAAGACCGAAGTCGCCAAGCAGTTGGCGTCGCTGATGGGCATCGAGCTGCTGCGCTTTGACATGTCGGAGTACATGGAGCGGCACACGGTTTCGCGCCTGATCGGTGCGCCTCCAGGCTATGTCGGCTTCGACCAGGGTGGATTGCTGACGGATGGCGTCGACCAGCATCCGCACTGTGTGCTGCTGCTCGATGAGATCGAGAAGGCGCACCCGGATCTGTTCAACATCCTGCTGCAGGTGATGGACCACGGCAAGCTGACCGACCACAACGGCAAGGCCATCGACTTCCGCAACGTGATCCTGATCATGACCACCAACGCCGGTGCGTCCGACATGGCGCGCGCGGCGATGGGCTTCTCGAACGCACGTCGCGAAGGTGAAGACACGGAGGCGATGAACCGGCTGTTCACGCCGGAGTTCCGCAACCGTCTCGATGCGGTGGTGCAGTTTTCGAACCTGCCGGCCGACGTGATCAAGAAGGTGGTCGAGAAGTTCGTGCTGCAGCTGGAAGCCCAGCTCACAGAGCGCGGCATCACCATCGAGCTCACCGAGCCGGCGGCAATGTGGATCGTGGAGACAGGCTACGACGAGAAGTTCGGTGCGCGGCCGCTGTCTCGCGTGATCCAGGAGCACATCAAGAAGCCGCTCGCCGACGAAGTTCTATTCGGCAAGCTGAAGGATGGCGGCGCGGTGAAAATCCGCCTGGAAGGTGAGGGCCTCAAGCGTCACCTCGCGTTCGACTACTTCCCCTCCGACCCCGCCACACGGCCGAAGTCTAAGGAGGAGTTGGAGGACGAAGAAGTTATCGAAGGCGAGAGCGAGGACGTTGCAGCCCTTGCCGATGCCACGCCGCCGAAGAAGGCGCTGCCCGGTCCGAAAGAGCGCAAGCCGCGTGGCGGCAGCGTACCAGGCATCCCGCGCAAGCGGGAAGAGTGACGTCGTTCGCTCACGTGAAGTTATAAACCGGCGCCGAAAGGCGCCGGCTTTGTTTTAGCTCGTGCATTTTTCAGCCGAATTTCTTCTGCGCCGCGTCGAGGAAGCTCATGTCGACGATGTCTTCGAACTTGGCGGGCGGGATGTCTGTGCCTTGGCGATACCAGACCTTGCCGCCGCGTTCGAAGTCTTCCTTGCTGATCCGGCCGGTGTAGTCCCAGGTCTCACGATCGAACACGAGTTCGGCGCGCAGCGACGGCTCGTCGATGCCGTCGTAGTATTTCTTGCCGATCAGCGCCTGCAGTTCCGCGACGGGCGCGGTCTTCATGTATTTGATGGCCTGATACATGCCGTTGACGAAGGCTTGCGTGCGGTCCTTCTCATCCTTGGTCGTCTCAGCCAGTGTGTAGACAACCAGCACCGGCACATTGCCACCGAACACGCCCTGGAAGGCTGCTTTGTCCGTGGCACTGTAGAGCACTTTGCCGAAGCCCTTGGCCTCGGCTTCGACGACCCAGCTCGGCACAGTCATGATGGCATCGAACTGCTTGGTCTCCAAGCCGGGCAGCATGGTCTTGAGGCCTCCGCCAGCGACCCAGTTGATCTTATCGCCAAGCCCCTTCGATTCGAACACGTAGGTGCCGTACATCCAGGTGCCGGAGCCGATGGCCGTCGCCGCGACGACCGGCTTCGTGCCGTCCGGCCGCTTGTAGGCCGCCAGCTTTTCAGGCGTCGTGATGCCGGCGTCGAACAGGTCTTTGCGCACCACGATGGTCGACGTGGACGCCACCATCTGCGTCGCCATGATGATCTTGCACGGCTTGCCGCGCGTGGTCAGTTGCAGCGCGTGGCTGGCGTCGCCGTGGGCATAAAGCGCCTGACCAGCGGCCAGCGTCTGGCGACCGTGCGTGCCCGCGTTACCGGCGATCAGCTTGTAGGTCAGGCCCTCGGCTTTAAAGAAGCCCTTCTCGTCGGCCACCTGGCTGGCTGCATAAACGGCCGTCGCCGGACCGAAGGCCATCGACGCCTCCTTGGTCGCCTGCGCAAAGGCGGCGCGTGGCAGCAAAGATGCGCCGACAAGGCCCGAGCCGGACGCGAGCGCGCTGCGGCGTGTCATGATGGTCATGGTGTTCCTCCCGTGGATGCTTTCACGCCGATCTCGTCGAGGACATCGGCGGTCTGGAGGTGCAGCATAAAGCAGAATTTTGCGGATGGACCAAGCTGTGCCGTGTGCAGGGGCTGCTGCTCTTGCAACGGCCCCGGAGGAGCCGCAGGCTGTAGCCACGGGTGGAGCGCAGCGAAACCCGTGGACGTAATCGTCATCCGCTCTGCCCTGGAAGGGCAGTGGAAACGCCGGCGCGAGGGCCCTCAGTCGAACACATGCATCTCGTCGAACACGACGCGTGCGCGCACATGCCTAGCATCGACTTTCCTTCGCCCCTCCGAGGCGAAACTCTAAAATCGCTCCCACGGGTTTCACCCGTGGCTACAGTCGTAGGCCCCTTCGGGGCGTTCAAGACCTCGCGGGCGCACACCTTCAACGTCAGCAACCAGCCAGCTTACGCCCGCCTCGGATTCAACTGACTTTTAGCTATCCCATCAATGACCGGAAAGGCCGCAGCCCCGCTGGCGCCGGCCTTTGCCGAGGCGACGGTTTGTGTTGGCTGATGCGGGACGAGCCATCACGTTCTGACGCGCCCTACATCCCCCTACAGCACAACCTTCCCAATCTCTGCCAGAACCTCCGCTGTATGCTCACCCACCTGCGGTGGATCGCGGCGTTTCTGCAGGCGCTGGCCGTCGATCGTGAAGGGCAGCGCTGGTGTTTTGGTCTTGAGGCCATCCGTCGTGGTCAGCTCCAGGAAACCGCCGGATTGATTGAGGTGCGGATCGTCGAACAGATCGCCGGGTTTGTTGACGGGCGCGAATGGCATGCCGAGCCGCTCGAAGGTGGCACACAGCTCGGCCATCGGACGCGCCTTCAGGAGGTCGTTGATGGCGGGAATGATCCAGCTGCGGTGGTCCGTGCGGCCTTGGCTGGTGGCGAGGCGCGGATCGGTCAACCAGGCCTGCAAGCCGAAGGCATTGCAGAAGCCGGTCCATTGATCTTCGCCGACGATGGAGACGAACAGTTTGTCGCCGTCGCGTGTGTCGAACAAGTCGTAGACGGGCCAGGGCGAGGCTTTGACCGAGTATGGTGTCGACGTTTGTCCGGTGACGGCTTCGAACATCATGGCTTGCGCCATCAGCAGCACATTGTTTTCAAACAGCGCGCTTTGGATGTAGGCGCCCCGACTGCTTAGCTCGCGCGTTCGCAATGCCGCCTGGATCGCGATCACGCCGAACATGCCGCCCATGATGTCATTGACCGAGGCGCCGGCGCGCAGCGGTTGGCCAACCGGTCCTGTCATGTACGCGAGGCCGCCCATCATCTGGACGACTTCATCGAGTGCGAGCCGGTTTTCATAAGGCCCAGGCAGATAGCCTTTGAGCGAGCAGTAGATCAGCCGCGGCGCAGCATCCTTGAGGCTGTCGTAGTCGAGGCCGTAGCGGGCCAGCAGGCCCGGCCGGAAATTCTCGATCAGCACATCGGCGGATTGGATCAGCTTGAGCGCCGTCGTCCGACCGTCAGGTGTGGCGGTGTCGATAACCACGCTGCGCTTGTTGCGGTTGTAGGTGTTGAAGAAGCCCGAGGCGACGCTTTTGAACGTGCGCGTGCGGTCGCCCTTCGGTGGTTCGACCTTGATCACGTCGGCGCCGAGATCGGCCAGGATCAGCCCGCATGTCGGGCCCATGACCATCTGGCTGAATTCGATGACGCGGATGCCGGCCAGCGGTAAGGTGTTGGTGCTCATGGATCGGTGCGTGCCGAGTTCGGCGTGGATTTGCAAGTTCTCTTGCGCATGACATCGCGTGCGGATTCAGGCATCGTCCCTTGACTGCCTTCGAGACATCCCACCGATGCTGACGTTTCTCGCCCGCCGCCTGTTGCAGCTGATTCCGACACTGTTCTTTGTGACGGTGATCATCTTCCTGTTGCAGCAATTACTGCCGGGTGATCCCGCGCTCGTCATGGCGGGTGAGGAAAAAGATCCGGCCGTCATCGCCGAAATCCGCAAGCAATATCGCCTAGATCAGCCGCTGCCGATCCAATATCTGTTCTGGGTCAAGAATGCGCTGACGGGCAATCTCGGCGAAAGCATGCGACTGAAGGAGCCGGTTGCGACGCTGATCGCACAGAAGTTCCCGGTCACGCTGCAGCTCGCGCTGATGGCGTTGATCATCTCGCTGCTGATCGGTGTGACGGCGGGAGTCATCTCAGCGGTGAAGAAGAACACCGCCACTGACTATATTGTGAACTTCGTTGCGTTATGGGGCTTGTCGACGCCGAATTTCTGGCTCGGCATCATGCTGATCTTTCTGTTCTCGGTGCAGCTCGGCTGGCTGCCGGCGTCGGGCTACGTGTCACCGTTCGAGGATTTCTGGCTGTCAATGAAGACAACGATCCTGCCGGCGTTCGTGCTCGGCAATTCGTTCGCAGCCGTCCTGATGCGCCATACGCGATCGGCCATGCTGCAAGCCATGAGCGCCGATTATGTGCGCACGGCGCGCGCGAAGGGGCTCGCCGAGAAAGTCGTGGTCATCAAGCACGCCATGCGCAACGCGCTGACGCCTGTCATTACACTCGGTGCGCTGGAGCTTGGCACACTGCTATCGGGCGCCGTGCTGACGGAACAGGTGTTCTCGATCCCGGGCTTTGGCAAGCTGATCGTCGATAGCGTGTTCAACCGTGACTACGCGGTCGTCCAAGGCGTGACGTTGATCACGGCGACGACATACATCCTGCTAAATCTGCTCGCCGATATTGCATATGTGCTGGTCAATCCGCGCCTGCGAGGGTGAACTCAGATGGCGTCGGATATCGGTTCGTTTGGCCCAAAACGCCTGATCTGCTATAGTCCAGCCTGGGAGCTGGAGAGCGCCATGGACCTGCCCGCTGTCACCGAACCGAGCACGGAACGCCTAATGGTTACCGGACCGATCGATGTGCCGCTCGGTCGTCGCGTCGTCACCGATAAGCGCGACCACTTTCCGTTCCCGCGCCAGAAATTCGCGATCGACCGCGAGAAGCTGCGCCGGAATGGGTATGGCGATGCGGCCATTGCCGGCCTCGAAAGCGGAAGTTGGATCACATACGACGATATCGCACTCACCGGCAGTGATCTGGGAGTTATCGAGTTTCCAGATGGGACCAGATACGCGACGGATCTCGAGCACCTAGGCGGAAACAAGGTTGCGGTGGAGATCGTTCGCCGCCTGCCCAATGCCGTTCGCTGATCCGGAGAGTGTGCGTGCCTCTCCATCGACGTCCCATCTTTCTCGTCCTCGGCGGGCCGAATGGTGCCGGCAAGTCGACGATGACGCCCATTGTGCAAACTGGCCCCAAAATCGATCCCGATGCGATTGCGAGGCGATTGAACCCGGTCAATCCAGACGCTGCCGCGCTGCCTGCAGCACGCGAGGCAATTCGAGACTTGAAGCTGTTCAAGGAACAAGGGCGGTCGTTCACATACGAGACGACGCTTGCGTCGAACGCTGCGCTCAAAGAGATCGTTGACGCGCGTTCAAAGGGTTATGAGATTCGGCTTTACTTTGTGGCGCTCGCATCATGGAAGCAGTCCGCTCGCCGCGTCGCTTTTCGGGTTCAAACGGGCGGACATGACATACCGACCGATGCGATACAGCGCCGCTTCGAAATCACCTTCGCGCATGCCCTGATCGCGGCGCCGCTGGTCGATCGCTTCGAGTTGATCGACAATCACAAGGGTGAAACGAAGACCGTACTCGTGATCGAGAACCGCAACATCCAACTGCGTGCCACCTCCGACAGCTCGCGGATCGAGAAGGCCATAGCGGACATTTAGAACGCTATCAGCACATGAAGCGCGGTCGTGACAGACGCTCGAAATGAAAATCGGGCCAGACGCTCCCGCTTCACGTGAAACACGTCGCAACGTCTGTCCGTGCTGATCAAGATCGTGCCGGTCTCAAGCGCTCACCAGCGCCACGTGGCCTGGGGAGCGCCGATGTGATCAATAGCTCTTCGACGCCTCGCCTTTGGCGAGGCCCTTGGCTTCACGGACCCAGGCGTTGGCCGCGTTGGCGAGAAGGCGGACATCGTTGAGCAAGGTGCAGAACTGATAACCGTCGGCGAAGCGTTTGCCAGCCGTTTTCGGGCTGTCAGTGTGCACGCCTGCGATCTTGCCGGCCTTGCGGGTTTTCTCAGCGATGGTTGCCATGGCCTTGAGCACCTCCTTGTCGGAGGGATCAAGCGTGGCTGGCTTACCGAACGACAGCGCAAGGTCCGTCGGGCCGACATAGACGCCATCGAGGCCTTTGACTTTCAGGATTGCGTCGAGGTTTTTCAGCGACTCGGTCGTCTCGATCATGGCGAACAGCAGGATCTCGGAATTGGCGTGTTGCTGATAGTCGCCACCTGCGAATTGACTGGCGCGGAACGGACCGTTCGAGCGCGCGCCCATCGGCGGATAGCGGCCGGACGAGACGAACGCTTCGGCCTCGTCCTTGGTGTTGATCATGGGGCAGATGATGCCGTAGGCGCCGCAATCGAGCACACGCTGGATGTAAGATGGGTCGTTCCACGGCACGCGTACCATAGCCGTCGGGCCGGCGAGATTGATCGCTTGCATGACCGGAATGACGTCGTTGAGGTCATTGGCGCCGTGCTGCATGTCGATGGTGACACTGTCCCAGCCTTGGCCTGCATAGACTTCGGCTTGAAACGAATTCGGTGTCGCGATCCAGCCGTTGATGGCCGTGCCGCCTTTGGCGAGCAACTCTTTGAGCGCGTTTTTGCGCATGGTGCGTTTCCCCTGGTGCAACGTGTGTGCTGCCACGATGTAGCATCGGCCTTGCGGGCGCAACACCAGGCACGCCCGCATTGCGCACGACACGCGATTGCATGGCTCGCGGCTGACGCCCACAGTTTGGATCAAGGTCGAGGTTTTAAGCAGCCATGGCCATTGTGCGGCGCGGCTGCACAGAGGGCGCGATTGTCGGCGGCATGATGCTGACGATGTCGGCTAGAAGGGTGTTGAGGGCCACTTCAGCAGAATCAAGGTGGCGCGAGGCGGAGCGCTGGCAGGTTGTGATGCTGTCGAGCCGCGTGCGAGCATCCTCAATCACGCCGGCGAGGCGGCCGAGTTCGACGCCCGGTTTGAGGCGCGGCGGAGGCGGCACGACGACGATCGGCGCAGATCGCTTAAGGCCTTTGGCGACGACGCGGCCCTTGATGACGGTTGCGGGCCGGCGCGCACGTTTGGCTTGGCGCAGCAAGTACACGCCGCACAGCAGAAGACCCAAGACAATGAATGCCTTGAGGGCCAGGGTCGCGATGGTGATGTCAGCGGGCAGGGTCATGTCGGCACTTGCGCTACACAGCCTTTTTCAACTCAGGCTTTTTCAAGTCAGATCCGTCTTGATAGAGTGCGGATGTTCGTGGATTCTAACAACGGTCTATGAGGCAAAAAATCTAGCTTTCACAGTCTATTCCGACCGTTTGCGCTTATTTGATCACAGTTTGCGCTGACAAAGAGAAGAAATACTTAATGAACAGCGTTGTTAGGGGACGCGGCTCGACGTCAAAAAATCCAACGCGTGCCGGCATGCTCTTCCCAAAACGGGCCGAATCATTGAGAAAGCGTTGCATCTGAAAGGTCTCGCAGGAGCCCAGCATGTGGCAGCCGCCGACCATCAACAAGCTTTCTGGTGACAGGACCCACCTGCATCACGGGCCGATCGACGTTGTGCTGAAAGCCTGGGGAACGCCGGAAGCCGTGCGCGCTGCAACGCGCGCCGCGACGCGGGCTTTCCCTCAGATCCTGCCGACGCTGGCCGAAGAGATCAAAGAATTGCGCAAGCCGATGTCCAAAGGCCCAAAAGTGAAGGGCTCCATCGCCAAGCGCATGGTCGAGGCCTGCGAACCGTTCTCAGGCGTGTACATCACACCTATGGCATCGGTGGCTGGATCGGTGGCCGACGCGCTGATCGAGTTGATGCTGAAAGCCGCGCCGCTCGACAAAGCCTATGTCAACGATGGTGGCGATATCGCGCTGCATCTGTCGCCCGGTCACACGCTGACGTTCGGTGTCGCGGGCGATTTCACCGGCGGCAAGATTCCCAAGCTCAACGGACATGTGGTGCTGACCCACGAGATGGGCATTCGCGGCATTGCGACATCAGGCGCGCAGGGGCGATCGTTCTCGCTGGGTATCGCCGATAGCGTGACGGTGCTCGCCAAGTCAGCCAGTGTCGCCGATGCGGCTGCAACTTTGATTGCCAATGCGGTCAACGTCGAGGGTCCGACGATCGAGCGCATTCCTGCCAACGAACTCGATCCCGACACGGATCTGGGCAAGCTTCTGGTCACCAGCGACATCGGCAAGTTGACGACGGAACAGATCGAAATGGCGCTGGATGCTGGCGTCCTCGTTGCCGAGGACTATCTCGCCCGCGGCTTGATCGAGGGCTGCGTGCTGATGCTGCGCGGAGATAATCGCGTCGTCGGCGCACCGGTGGCACGGATCACGGCCAAGGCCGCGTGATCGGGCTTACGCCAATGCGCAAAAATTCTGACCTATCAAATCAAGAAGCGTCATCCCAGAATACGATCACGCATCCAGCGTGATCGAGTATCAGGGATCTTTACGTCTGTCCGTAAAGCACACGTGCCAATCATCGAGAGGTAAGGATTCCGGATATGCCTGCCGCGCCACGGCGCGACAGACATTCCGGAATGACGACGATAGGTTGGTCAGTCACAAACTCTGACTGCTGGTGTCACTTCTCCGTATCGACCAGCCCCTTTACAAACCAGCGCTGCATCAGCAGCACGACGGCAACTGGTGGCAACATGGCAAGCACCGCCGTTGCCATGGCAAGCTGCCACTCTGTGAGCGCATCTTGTGTCACGATCATCTTCTTGATGCCGATGACAATGGTCTGCATGTTGTCCTTGGATGTGATCAGCAGCGGCCACAGATACTGGTTCCAGCCATAAATAAACTGAATGACGAACAGCGCCGCCGAGGTGGTCGCTGACAGCGGTACCAGCGTGTCCTTGAAGAACTTCCAGGCGCCGGCGCCGTCGATCTTCGAGGCCTCCAGCAGTTCATCCGGCACGGTCAGAAAGAACTGGCGAAACAGTAGCGTGCCAGTGGCCGAGGCGATCAGCGGCACCGTGAGACCCGTGTAGGTATCGAGCAGGCGCAGGTCGGTGACCACCTTGTAGGTCGGGTAGATGCGCACTTCGACCGGTAGCATCAGCGTCAGAAAGATCATCCAGAACACCGCCGTGCGGCCCGGGAACCGATAGTAGACGAGGGCAAAGGCGGTGATGATCGACAGCACGATTTTGCCGCTGGCGATCACAATGGCCATGATGAAGGAGTTGAGCATCATGGTGCCAACCGGCTCGCGCGTCGTGCCGCCTGTGCCGGTGAACAGCACGCGACTGTAGTTCTCGAACGCCTGGCCGCCCGGCAGCAAGCCGAATTGGCCTGAGACGATGTCGCCAGCTTTGTGCGTTGAGGCGACGATGGCGAGATAGACCGGGAAGGCGACAATCAATACGCCCAGGCACAAGATCACGTGCGGGAAGACACGCGCAAAAAGTGTCGGGCGTTCGACCATGTATCCCCCGGTTTTATCATTGAGACTGTAGCTGATAACGGCAGATGAGCAACCGATGCCGAGCAGAAACAAATCCTCAGTATGGTCCGTTCTCAGGCACAATGAACGGGCGAAATCCAAACACGCCCGGGCTCGATGGATCGACCGTCACGGTGACGCCGTGAATGTAGATGTCGCCCATCACCTGTAGGCGCCAGACGTTCGGAATGCGCTTGTAGTCGGTCCCCCGGAAGCCATCGATTTCCATCTCGTGGTCGTCGCCGTGCACGACGAGCATCGGCCGGCCGAAAGCTTTTGCGCCGCGGTCGATGGCGCGCAATGTATCGACGTATCCGGACGAGACGGGCACAGCCGGGAATTTCTGTTTGATGTCGTGCAGGTTGGCTTGGAACGCGATGACGATAGCCTTTGCCCCCTGGTCGCGCGCGAGCTTGAAGCTGTCATCCAGCCAGAGGATGTTGGCCTTGTTGCGCTCGAAGTATTCCGATGCAGCCTCCAGTTCCGTGGTCTCAAAGCCATTGTTCGAGCCTGGGATGTGCGGGACAATGAACAGCACGCCGTTTTTCCAGAAGCGCTGATTCTCGACATATTTGGCGTGCGCGGGCATCAGCTTGCCCTGGCTTTCAACCGGCATTGGCGCTTTGCCCAAGCTCTGGCCCGGCGTCGCAAAAAAGATCTCCCGTAGCTTGTCGAGCCGTTCGCGCGGATTGAACTTGCCGGCCCGCTCGCGGTGGCAATCCGTCCATTCGTTGTCGCCCGGCGTGTAGACGAGCGGCGCCTCAAAGCGCTGGAAACGGCCATGGATCGAGCGGAAATATTCGTCGGTGCAGGGCTCTGAACTCGATTTTATGTCGCCGATGTGGATGGAAAAAGCCGGCTTCGCCGTGTTGATGGCCTCGATCAGGCGGTCGAAGCGCGGGAAATCCTGCGGCGTCTTATAAGGCATGTCGCCGATGGCGACGAATTCGAAGGGCGCATTGGTTTGTTGCGCGCGGGTGCTCGCGCCCATGAGCATGGCAGAGACGAGTGTGAGCGCGGCAAAGGCCACACGCTGGAAGACGCGATACATGGAGCGTGGATCTCGTGGAACGGTGAACAGATGTTCGACGTTACCAGAGATGAACTGCCGCGCAAGGAACCGGCACGCCGCACCAGTGGAGGCCTTGCGAGACTGCGAGTTGCGATTGCCGGCAAAGCAGGCCATCTAGCGGTGGCGAACGCTTTACTTCAGCCGTGCCCCGTCCAGAGCCCTATTCTACCATGTCGCAGCCCATCGCCTTTCGCAAGATGAACGGCCTCGGCAACGAGATCCTCGTCGTCGACCTGCGCGGCACGGCAAAGGTGTTCAGCGAGGCTGAGGCAGCCGCGATTGCCGCGGTCCCACGGACACACTTTGACCAGATGATGGTGCTGCACGCCCCGAAGACTTCGGGCACCGAGGCCTATGTGCGCATCTACAATACCGACGGCAGCGAGGCTGGCGCCTGTGGCAACGGTGCGCGATGTGTCGCCTGGGTCGTTCACGAGGCGACCGGCAAGCGCGACTTTGCCATCGAGACGCGCCCTGGTGTGTTGGCCGCGGCGGTCGCAGACAAAATGCGCATCACCGTCGACATGGGTCAGCCAAAGTTCGCGTGGCAGGATATCCCGCTGGTCGAGGCCTTTCACGACACGCGCCATATCGAGTTGCAGGTTGGTCCCATTGATGCGCCGCTGATCCATTCGCCGTCGGTGGTCAATGTCGGCAATCCCCATTGCGTGTTCTGGGTCGAGCGCCTCGATATCGTCGATCTCGGCCGCGTCGGTCCCATGCTCGAGCATCATCGGTTGTTTCCAGATCGTGCCAACATCACGCTGGCAAAAGTCAAATCGCGCAGCGAGATCGACATCCAGGTGTGGGAGCGTGGCGCGGGCCTGACGAAGGCCTGCGGCTCGGCTGCCTGTGCGACAGCCGTGTGTGCCGCGCGCAAGAAATTCACCGAGCGTAAGGTGCGCGTGAACGTGCCAGGCGGCCCGCTCGATATCGAGTGGACCGCGGACGATCGTATCCTCATGACCGGTCCAGTCGAGGACGAGTATACCGGCACGCTTGGCGCTTGAAGCTCAGGCCAGCGGACAGACATTTTGACTGACCAACCTATCATCGTCATTCCGGAGTGCCTGTCGCGCCGAGGCGCGGCAGGTACATCCGGAATCTTTACCTCTAGCGACAGGCACTGGTGCTTTACGGATGGAGGTAAAGATCCCGAATATACGATCACGCGGGAAGCGTGATCGCATTTCGGGATGACGCTCCTTGATGGTTGGTGGTCGGAATTTTTGCTGGTCGGTATTTGGCGCTAAATCTCGGCCAGCGCAGTGCGCAGACGCGCTTTCGCCGCTTTGAGTTTCGTTTCGGCCGTCGTGCGGTCCAGGCCCTTGGCCATCAGCACCGCCGTCTTGATGTCGCCGCTGGCCGCATCGAGGGCTGCTTGCGCCTGCGGTTCGCTGCAAGCGGCGATATGGGCGACGATGCCGATGGCGCGCTGTTTGAGTTTGACGTTGCTTGGCTTCATGTCGACCATGATGCCGCCGTACACGCGGCCAAGCCGTACCATGATGCCTGACGACAGCAGGTTCAGCACCACTTTGTGAGCGGTTCCTGCTTTCATGCGGGTCGAGCCTGCAATCACTTCGGCGCCGGTCTCCGTCAAAATCGCATGCTCGGCCGCAAGCAAGAGAGCCGAGCCTGGATTGCTTGCGATGCCGATCGTGACGGCGCCGCGCTCGCGTGCGCGACGCGTGGCTGAGACCGTGTATGGCGTGCCGCCGCTGGCTGCTATCGCTATGACCACGTCGCTTGGGCCGATGCAGTGGCGATCGATTTCTGCGGCGCCAGCAGTCGCGTCGTCTTCGGCTCCCTCGGCACTGCGCAGCAGCGCGCCAGGTCCACCTGCCATCTGGAACACGACGCGTTCGAAGGGCCAGCTGAACGTCGGCGGCAGCTCTGATCCATCCTGCACGCCGAGCCGACCGGATGTGCCGGCGCCGACATAGACCAGCCGGCCGACATCTGCCAACCGGTCCGCCGCCGCCTCCACGGCGTTCGCAATGGCCGGTAACGCGGGGCGCACGGCAGCAACTGCTGCCATCTGCCCGTCCCACATGGCAGCGACCATATCGGCGCTGTCCCAGTCGTCGAGGCCGGCAAAGCGTGGGCTGATCATTTCAGTCGACATGTCTGCTCCTCGGCACGTGCGCTGCGGCACGTGTCATAGCAGCACGCTGTGGAAACGGTGAGTGCGGGAACGCAACTTCGTGTCAACGGATTGCCACGCTGGAAAAAACCGCGTCGTCGCAGTACAACGCGCCATACGGGTTCGGTGTCAGACGCCAAGGATAGATCATGTCGCAACTCTTCTCGCTTGCTGGCCGCACGGCGCTGATCACAGGTTCCGCGCGCGGGCTTGGTTTTGCCATGGCCGAAGGCCTCGCCGACGCCGGTGCGCGCGTGCTGATCAATGGCACGACGGAGGCTGGTGTTGCGAAAGCTGTCGCAGCGTTGCGTGAAAAGGGCCACCAAGCCGAAGGCGCCGTGTTCGATGTGACGAACGAGGCGGCGATCCTTGCGGCGTTTGCAGGTTTCGTTGCGCGCGGCGTCGAGATCGACGTGCTGGTCAACAACGCCGGCATTCAGCTGCGCAAACCGATGGTTGAGTTGACGACGGTCGAGTGGCAGAAGGTGATCGACACGAACCTGACGAGCGCGTTCGTCATTGGGCGCGAAGCGGCCAAGCGCATGATCCCGCGCGGACGCGGCAAGATCGTCAACATCGGCTCGCTGATGAGCAGTCTCGGCCGCGCGACCGTTGCGCCGTATGCGGTTGCCAAAGGCGGCATCAAGCTGCTGACCCAAGCCATGACAGCCGAATGGGCGCAGCACGGTATCCAGGCGAACGCGATCGGTCCCGGCTACATGATGACCGACATGAACCAGGCGCTGATCGACAACCCGACATTCAATGCCTGGGTCGTCGGCCGCACGCCATCGAAGCGCTGGGGACGGCCCGACGAGCTAATCGGCGTCGCCGTGTTCCTGGCCTCGGCTGCGTCGGATTATGTGAATGGGCAGATTGTGTATGTGGACGGTGGCATGACGGCGGTGTTGTGAGGGGCAGGTGCGGGACCGCTTTGGGCCAGGTGCTGACGCGGCCACGCCATCCAAATTCAACGGTGTCCCGGAATTTGGCGTGCCCTTCGCACGACAAATATCCGGGGTCCTCACCCGTCGACGTCAAGGCTCAAGCCCGTGCAAGCGAAGGACTTCGGGATAGAGATCAGCCCACGTTGGATTCACCTGTTCGATCAACTCGATTTTCCAGTCACGCCGCCAACGCTTCATCAGATACTCGCGCTTTTGCGCGG
>JANMGQ010000184.1:0-4906 GCA_031374735.1 Hyphomicrobiaceae bacterium
GAGATAATGGTCAGCGGATGCGCGAAGCTCTCGTAGAGCACGCCGAGCACAATGTAGACCGCGACCAGCGCGGCCAGGATCAGCAGCGGCTGGGCACCTGTGCCTTGGCGCGAGGCGCGTGCGTCGCCTGCCGCTTCTGCGCGGATGCTGTCTGGCAGCCGCATGTCGGCAAGTGCTTTCGTAATGCGATCTTGTGCCGTCTCGAGGCTGGTGTCGGCTTTGACGTTGTAGCTGATGGTGATGGCTGGGAACGGCCCCTGATGGTTGACCACCAGCGGCGCCAGTCCGCGCGTCGACGTCGTCACGGCTGACAGCGGCACCTGGGCCCCGTTGCGGCCGGGCACAAAAATCGCGCTGAGATCACCGGGATCGCGTTGCAGGCGCGGGTCGACTTCGAGCACCACGCGGTATTGATTGCGCTGGGTGTAGACGACCGACACTTGCCGCTGCGCGAAGGCATTGTTGAGCGCCGAATTCACGTCCTGCGCGCGGACGCCGAGACGCGCCATGGCAAGCTTGTCGGTGGTCAGGTCGACCGAGAACCCGCCGGATTCTCGATCCGTTGTCACGTCCTCGATGCCCTCGAGCGATCGCACGCGCTCCAGCACCTTGGGTGTCCAGGTGACCAGATCATCGAAATCCGGCGACCACAGCGTCAGCTGGTACTTCGAATTCGACGAGCGCGCGCCCATGCCGAAATCCTGCACCGCGAACATGAACACGCGCAGCCCAGGGATGGAATTCACCGGGCGGCGCAATCGATCGATGACCTCCTGGGAGGAGGCGCCACCACGCTCGGCCAAAGGCTTCAAGGAAAAGAACATGCGGCCGGTGTTGGGCTGCACCGAGAAGAACGACGCGCCGACGGAGGACGAGATGTTGGCCACGGCCGGATCGTTCATGACAGCGCTGACGGCCCGCTTTTGAAGCTCGTTCATCTGCTCGAAGGAGATATCGGGCGAGGCCACCATGCTCGCTGATATGAGCCCCGTGTCATCGGTGGGGAACATGCCCTTGGGGATTTTGATGTACAGGTTCACGGTCGCCGCGATGGTGGCCAGCATGACGAGTGTCGTCACCCAGCGAAAGCGGAGCGCGAGTTGCAGCGTTGAGGCATAGCCACGGATCAGCGGCTGCAGGATGCCCTCGACCATGCGGTCGAAACGCGTTGTCACACCGTGTGCGCCGGCCTTGATGAAATGGGCGCAGATCATCGGCGTGATCGACAGCGACACGATCGTCGAGACCAGAATGGCGAATGCCATCGTGACCGAGAACTCACGCAGAAAGCGCCCGACGATGCCGGGCATGAACAGCAGCGGGATGAAGGCCGCGACCAGCGAGACAGAGATCGAAATGACGGTGAAGCCGATCTGACGCGCGCCTTCGATCGCAGACTCCATGGGCGTCAGGCCGCGCTCCAGATTGCGCATCATGTTCTCGATCATGACGATGGCATCGTCGACCACGAACCCCACCGCGACGGCGAGCGCCATCAGCGTCAAATTGTTGATCGAGAAGCCGGCGACCCACATCAGCGCGAGCGTGCCGGCGAGTGACAGCGGCACTGTGATGCCCGCGGCCAGCGTCGCCATGCCCCGGCGCAGGAAGACGAACACGACGAGCATGACCAGCGCGATGGCGAGGCCAAGCGTGTGCTGCATGTCGGCGATGGAGGCACGGATCGTCGTGGTGCGGTCGGACAGGATGGAAATCTCGATGCCAGCCGGTATCCAGCGCTGCAACTCCGGCAAAGCAGCCTTGATCTTGTCGACGGTCTCAATGACGTTGGCGTCGCCCTGCTTGGTGATGAAGAGGATCACCGCCGGCTGCAGATTGAACAGCGCCGATGACCGTGTGTTGCGCGTGCCTTGTTCCACCGTAGCGATATCGCCGACGCGAATCGGCACGCCGTTCACAGACTTGACGATGATCGCCTTATAGTCGGCTGGCGTCTTGAGCTGGGCGTTGGTCTCAAGCGCGATCAGATGCCGATCGCCGTCGATGGTGCCGAGCGGCGTAACGGCGTTGGCATTGGTGATCGCCAGCCGCACCTCCTCCATCGACAGCCCCATGGACGCCAGCTGGCCCGGATTGACCTTGACGCGGACGGCCGGCTGCTCGGCGCCCGATACGTTGACCTCGGCCACGCCGTCGATCTGCGAGATCCGCTGCACCAGCACCGTGTCGGCGGCGTCGAACATGGCGCTCGGCGGCAAGGACTTCGACGTCAGCGCCAGGATGATGACCGGCATGGCGTTTGGATTCGCCTTGCGGAATGTCGGCAGGGTCGGCATATCCGAGGGCAAGTCCGACATGGCCGCATTGATGGCGGCTTGGACATCGCGCGCAGCACCTTCGATCGACCGGCTCAGATCGAATTGCAGGGCGATGCGCGCGCTGCCAGTTCCCGAGGTCGAGGTGATCTCGGTCACGCCAGCAATCTCGCCAAGGCGTCGTTCCAGAGGCGCCGCCACAGTGGCCGCGATCGTCACGGGATCGGCGCCGGGTTGATTGGCCGTCACCCGGATGGTCGGGATTTCGATCGTCGGAAGGCTCGAGACGGGCAGAAACCGATAAGCGATCAGGCCAGCCAGCATCAACCCGACGGCAAGCAACGTCGTGCCAACCGGCCGTTTGATAAACGGTTTTGAAAAGTTGACCGACAGATCGTTCAGCGAAAAGGACATGAGTGCTGGTGCGTGCTCATTGCAAACGTCGCGGACGCGTCTGGCGGCAACGACCCTCTGGCGCGGGTTCCGTCGCATCCCAACGATGGCCATCATGACACATCCCCGGCCCGCGCACACCCATCCGTGTGCACCAAGCCGCGGCACTCGTATGAGTGCCGCCGGACCACGGCGTCACCCCGCACCAATTGGCCGGCCTTTACCGGTCAATTTGGCATTTCCCAGCGTTGTAAATCTTGGAGCGTGCAGCGGCTCAGACGTCCAACAGCAACGGGTAAAGATCCCGGTTCGTGTCGTCGGACAATGATCCGACGACGTGACTGGGATGACGGCGGGATGACGACCGTGGGCGCGCGCTGAACTCACGGGCCCTTTGCTGCCGCCTTGTCACGCTTCCAGACGCCGGCACGCAGCAACAGCGCAGTCGCCGCTTCCTGCTCGGCGGCACGCTTGTTGGCGCCGGAACCTGTCGCCCCGCGCTTGTGGTCGATGCGCACTTCGGCTGTGAACACCGGCGCATGATCGGGCCCCTCGCGCTTGATCTCGCGATAGACGGGCACCGGTAGGCCCTGCGCTTGCGCCCATTCCTGCAGGGTTGATTTGGCGTCGGCGGGTTCGGTCGGCAGGGTGTTGAGCAATGGCGTCCAGTGTTGGCGTACGATTTTACGCGCCGTATCGAAGCCCGCTTCGATGAAGATCGCTGCCAGAATGGCCTCGCACGCGTCGGCCAGGATGTTTTCCTTGTCGCGACCACCGCTATCGGCCTCGCTCTCCGACAAGATCAGATGCGAGCCAATAGCCCAGCTGCGCGCCACGACGGCGCAGGTTTCGCCGCGCACCAGGTGGTTGAAACGGCGCGCGAGGTCACCTTCGTTGGCGTGCGGAAATGTTTCCGTCAGCAGCTCGGCGACGACGAGGCCGAGCACGCGATCACCGAGGAATTCGAGGCGCTGGTTGTCACTCAGCCCGCCGCGCGTCGCCGCCCGTCCGTTCGAGCGCACGCTCGAATGGGTCAGCGCCTTGTCGAGCAGGCCTCGATCCTTGAATTTGTGGCCGAGGGCTGCATCGAGGGGCGATGACGTTTTGCGGGTGGCTGCCACGTCACCGACCCTAGCGCACGAGCTTCAGGAAGCGGCGGAAGCGAATGCCAGTCGACAGCGAACAACCGATCGAAATCACCTTTTGCACGATCACGTTGCGCTCGGGATCGTTGAAGCAAGACGTGTCAGTCGAGAAGAAGATGATGTCGGCACGGCCGACAAGCCGGTCGTAGGGCACGAAGCCGACCGAGAAGCGGCTGTCGAGCGAGTTGTCGCGGTTGTCGCCCATCATGAAATAGTGCCCAGACGGCACCTTGAACGGGCCGGCGTTGTCGGCCGGGGCGGACGGGCCACGTTTGGTCTGCAACACGGTGTAGGTGCGGCCCACGTCAGGCATTGTCTCTTCGAAGGCATCGCGGACCGTGGTGCGCCCGTCCTCGTCGACATCGTTGAACGTACCGACGGCCTTGCGCGGCAGCTCTTTGCCGTTGACGAAAACAACGCTGTTGCGAACGATGATCTCATCACCGGGCAAGCCGACAAGACGCTTGATATAGTCGACCAGTTCGCCGCGCTGATTGACCTTGAACACCACGACATCGCCGCGCTTGGGGTCGGAGGCGAACACGCGTCCAGCAAATGGGGGCAAGCCGAACACGAAGGAGTGGCGGCTGTAGCCATACGAAAGCTTCGAGACAAACAGGTAATCGCCGACGAGCAGCGTTGATTTCATGGAGCCCGAGGGGATGTTGAACGGCTGGTAGAGAAACAGCCGGATGAACATCGCGATCAGCAGAGCATGAAAGACGATCTTCGCGGTTTCCCACCACGATGCTTCGTCGTCCGTTTTCCCTATGCCTTTTGGGCCTATGGCTTTTGGATTGTCCTTGTCGCCCGTCAGTTTCACGCGGAGTCTTTCCGATAGGGCCGGGCCCATAGGGCCGACCAATGGGCCGATAGGGACGCGCGCTGCATACGCGCGACGGAGCGCTATAGCCCGTCCCAATATAGACCGCAATCAAGGCCTTGGGCGTGCAGCAGTTCTCATTATGACCTTTGCCGCCCCGGTGGCTGCGGCAGGGTGACTCATCGCTTCGGGTGCGACCTTCCGATTCAAGCGCAGTGTGGTGCTCGAATCGCTCATCGCGGGCTTGAAGGCCTTGTGCGCGACCCTTC
>JANMGQ010000206.1:0-5396 GCA_031374735.1 Hyphomicrobiaceae bacterium
TCAACATATGCAGTAAACCGCTCGTCACTGCCCGTTGCGCGTTGACCCATCGTGTTCGCTCCCGTTGCCAAAGATGGAATCTCGGCAGCTATAGGAGTCGCGGCAGTCATCGACTGTGGTTTAATGACTCAGTAAGATTAGGTCGGTTTTTGCCGAGTAGGCCCGGGGACTTTCACCCCGAGCCCCTCACAGATCCGGACTTGAACCTCGCGATTCATCCGGCTCGTGCCATCGCGCGAAGGCTGCCGCCTTCTGCTGAACGAAGGGCTCAACCGGGCGAACCCGTTGGCCCAAATCAGCAACGATGACCCGCCCCCTTCGCTCCACGACCGTTACAGCCGCTTCATCGCTACTACGGAGCAGTCCGTCCCTCTCCGGTGCCTCGGTACTTTCGGTCTTGCGATTTTCGCCGCTTGAGCCTTTTCCCTTGCCATCACCGGTCAGGTTCTCACGTTCCATACGGGAGCCTGATCGAGCTTCGCGCTGCCTACACGCCGGATGCCGCTCGGTCCGTATCAGGACATCGTCCGGGCTGATCTCGTGAGGCAAGGGTCAACCCACGATTTTGACATCACCTAATCCGCTTTCGACGCTTCAGAAGCAGTTCACTTGCGTTCGCCTCTCCCGACCATACCTGCCAGGATCATAGTCCTGGCGTTTCCGCGACGCTCACGACAATGGCTTTTGACCACAGCCGCTCGCGGTGGCTTGGGATCAGCGACCTGATCGCCGAACCCGAAGGGTTCCTTCATCTCCCGTATAGTTGCGCGCCGCCGTTTGGACCGGCAAGCGAGGTCGCGGTCGGCCCGCGTCGCACGCGACGGCGAAGAAAACCGAAACGGCCGAAGACTGATTGACGCTGCGCGTCAATCAAAGTGCTTGCCATCTCGATGGCCAGCGCCGATCATCAAAATGCTCGGCCACCGCGTCTCATCCTGATTGACGCGCCGTTCGCATCCAGATTGTCGCGCGATACTCGTTCGCGACGCATCTGCTTGAGGCGAACATCGACATCCGCGTGATCCAGGTGCTGTTCAGCCACACGACATACTGCCCACGAACAGCCGGCCGAAGGCCGGATCACCTATCGGTTTCATCCGCGCTGCGGCGAAACGGTGCAAATTCGACGACGCCTTGAACGCGGCGGCTTGGCGTTCGTCGTCGTGCATCAACCCGACGGCTCGTTCGCGTGTCTGCCGGCGTGGATGATCGAGCCGGCGGCGTCACGCTTCGAGATCGGCACTGAACCGCACTTTTCCGTTGATATCCTGCGTGCGCTGCGCCGCGAGATCGATGCGCTCCTAGGCTCCCTCAGTGCCGAGTCGAAGCTAAGGGAGGCCGACCATGACGCCGCAAGACGAGGATCAATCGAGCCTGTTCGACGAAAAACGGCCGCGCCTCGCGCTACCGCCGAAGCAAGCGGCCGAACTGGCCGCGGCCATGAACGCCCTGCTGCGCGAAATCGCAGCAACACTCGCAAAGCCAGCAAAACCGGAGGTCGGTCATGAGCAAGATCACGGCTGAGCATTTGGCGCGCGGCGCATATGTCTACATCCGGCAGTCGACGGCAGATCAGCTGGCGCACAATCACGAGAGCCGGCGGCGTCAGTACGGTCTTGCCGATCGCGCCAAGCAGCTGGGCTGGAACACCGTCGAGGTCATCGACGATGATCTCGGCCGCTCCGGCGGCGGCATCGCCCGACCGGGTTTCGAGCGACTGCTGGCCGCCATCTGCGCGGGCTCGGTCGGCGCCGTGTTTGCAATCGAGGTGTCCCGCCTCGCGCGCAATGGGCGAGACTGGCATACGCTGATCGAGTTCTGTGGATTGGTCGGAACAATCATCCCGGATCGGGGTCCGGGACCTCCGAAGACGGAATCTATGATCCTCGCCATCCCAATGATCGTTTGCTGCTGGGGATGAAGGGCACCATGAGCGAATTGGAGTTGTCGCTGTTCCGTCAGCGCTCGCAGGAAGCGCTGAAACAGAAGGCACGCCGCGGCGCGCTGGTTCTCGGCGTTGCAGCTGGTTACGTGAAGGTTGGTCGCGAAGGCATCGAGAAGAACCCGGACAAGCGCGTGCAGGAGGCACTGCAGCTGGTGTTCACCAAGTTCGCCGAGTTCCAGAGCGCGCGACAGGTGCACATCTGGCTCAGAGACGAAAAGATCGAGCTGCCGGTCAAATCACGCCAGGGTGAAGCGCATGGCGTCTTGTGGCGCTTGCCGGCCTACAACATCGTGCACGGCATTCTGACCAACCCGATCTATTCGGGCGCCTATGTATTCGGGCGCACGAAAAGTCGGATCAGTGTCGAGGGCGGTCGCAAGCGCATTCGTCGCGGCGTGCACAAACCGATGACCGAGTGGGATGTGCTGATTAAGGAGCATCACGCCGCCTACATCAGTTGGGACGAGTACGAACGGAACCTGAAAGTCATCGCCAACAACGCGACCTCCATGAGCAGCGCGCTTGCAAGAGGTGCTGCGCGCGAAGGTGAACTGCTTCTCGCCGGGCTGCTGCGTTGCGGTCATTGCGGGCGCAAAATGCACGTGCACTACGGCGGCAAGCTCGGGCGCTATAACTGCTATGGCGCACTCTCGAACCAGGGCACCGAACGCTGCATCACGGTCAGCGGCCTGAGCATCGAGGCCGCTGTCACCAAGGACGTGTTGCGCCTCTTGCGGCCCATCGGCCGCGAGGCCGCGCTGGTGGCAATCGAAGCGCAGACGAGCGAAAAGACCGCGGCTGAGCGCCAACTCGAACTCTCCCTGCAGCAGGCGCGCTACGACGTGTCCCACGCCCGCCGCCAATACGACGCGGTCGATCCCGCGAACCGGCTCGTTGTCGGCGAGTTGGAGCGGCGCTGGAATGAGGCATTGCAGGCCATGGCGCGGATAGAAGGCGAGATCGCTGCCACGAGTGCGCGACGTCTGCCACCGCTCGGCGAGCAAGAACGTGCACAATTGTTGACGCTCGGCGCCGATATCGAGCGCGCGTGGTCGCATCCGGCAGCGACTGCCGCGACGCGCAAGCGCATTCTGCGCGCGGCATTGTCGGAGATCATCGTGCGGCGCGCCATGACTTGGTCAAAGACGGCGCGATCATCCATGCGGTGCTGCACTGGCAAGGCGGCGACCACACCGAACTCACCGTGAAGCAACGCCTGAACGCGGCCGGGCGGCACAATCCGCGCATGCCTGACGAAACCAAGGCGCTGATCGGAGAACTGGCGCGGCTCATGCCGGACCAGCAGATCGCGCGGCTGCTCAATCGCGTTGGCGTCGAGACCGGTCATGGAAACGCCTGGACCTTGGAACGCGTGCGCGGATTCCGCTCACACCACGTCATCGACGCCTTCCGCACCGGCGAATGGGCCGAACGCGGCGAGATCTCGCTCGAAGAGGCCGCAAAAGTGGTCGGCGTCTGCTCCATGACGGCACTTCGCATGCTTCGGCGCGGCGACATCAAGGGACGGCAGGCCTGTCCGGGCGCGCCGTGGGCCATCAAGGTTGCAGACTTGGCCGGCTTCACCGGCAAGAAAGGCGCAGGCCCGCCGCTAACACCAAACGCCAAACAGCAGGTCTTTGACTTTCAATGAGTTGACATCAGGTGCACTATGACACGCGACCGCTGGGCCACACGAAGTTGGACACGACGGCGCGTTACGTTCACGTGGCGAGCAAGGTGCTGCGCGATGTGACGAGCCCGCTCGATCAGCTGTCGCGGCTCAACCGCACACGGAAGGCACCGCCGAAGTAAACGGCTCATGCCCCGTCCGGCTCTGGAGGTCGCGGACATCTTCCGCGACCACGGCCCTGCTTGGCGTGACGCCAACCGCGGTCATGTGAGCCTACCGCAGTTGAAGGTGATGAGCGCCATCGAGGATTGCCGCACGGCGGTCCTCGGCTGACACGTCGCGCGTTGCGAGAATGCAGCGTGCGGCTTCACGTCCATCGCCTACAACTCTTGCAGAAACAGGCATTGCCCGAAGTGCCAGGGCGCGCAAGCACGCGAGTGGATGGCTGCGCGTGAGGCCGGACTGCTGCCCGTGCCGTACTTCCATGTCGTGCCCCGCACGCGAAGCATGTCGTGTTCACGCTGCCAGTCGAGATCAGCGACATCGCCTACCAGAACAAGGCCGTCATCTACGACGCCCTGTTCAAGGCCAGCAGCGAGACGATGCTGCGCATATCAGCAGACCCGAAGCACCTTGGCGCGAGGATCGGCATCACCTCGGTCCTGCACACGTCGTGCCGGAGGCGCGCGGGGCGCGACGGGCAGCGCGATGACGCATCATCCGCACGTGCACATGATCGTGCCGGGTGGCGGGTTCTCCCCCGAGATAGACAGATGGATCAAGGCGAACGCTGCGTTCTTCCTGCCGGTGCGCGTGCTCTCGGCTTTGTTCCGCCGCCTGATGACGGAGAAGCTCGCCGCAGCGCACGCGGCCGGCCAACTGCAGTTCTTCGGCGCGCACGCGCCCCTCGCCAACGCGCCGGCCTTTGCGGCCTTCCTGGCGCCGCTGAAGAAACGAACGAAGAAATGGATCGTCTACACGAAGCCGCCGTTCGGCGGGCCGAAGGCCGTGCTCGCCTATCTGTCGCGCTACACGCACCGCGTCCATGCGAAGCATGGCTCCGCCATGACGCGATCTCCAACAGCCGGCTTATCAAAGCCGACGCCGCCAGCGTGACGTTCCGCGTCAAGAACTACCGTGTCGCCGGTGACGCTCGCTACACGACCATGACACTCGATGCGCACGAGTTCATTCGCCGCGTGCTTCTTCATGTGCTGCCAAAGGGCTCCCACCGCGTCCGCCACACCGGCTTCATGGCCAGCGGCGGCAAGGCAAACAACATCGCGCTCGCGCGCGAACTTCTGTCAGTGCCGCAGCCAGAACCCGTGACAGCTGAAGCAGCGGAACATGTGACTGTGGAACCGGCGCGCACCTGCCCCTGCTGCGGGGGCACGATGCACATCATCGAGACCTTCGAGCGCGGTGAGACGCCCCGACATCGCGCAGAACCCTCACGCTTCGTCATCCGGATCGACACGTCATGACAATGCGCGCCTGTCTCGTGGGCCTGCACGATCCTGCGACATGCCACGCTGGAGCAGTGCCGCCGCGCGCCAACCCACAAAAACGACGTGGCAGAATAGGTCGGACCGCGGCCTGCGACGTCGCCCCGTGTGCCATGGCGTCAATCATCACATGTCTGTGCCACTCACAGGCACCGCTCCCGTCATCACGACGGCCATGCCAAGCGGCCAAATCCCCATAGAGCCAGCCGCACCGGCGAGCCCCATCTCCCGCGGGTTCCTTCCTTGAAGGCTTTCGAACGACGGCCCCGTGTGCGTGTCGGCCGATCGTGAGGGCCGTCATCCGAAACCCTCAACA
>JANMGQ010000242.1:0-2015 GCA_031374735.1 Hyphomicrobiaceae bacterium
GTGCGGCCAGCCTTGAACTGTGGTCAACCCGCGATAGGTTGGTCGGGAGCGTTTCGCCCGGATCAATGCGGGCAGCTCCGGACGATCCAGTTTCCTCAGTTGCCGTTCCGCGCTGTGGCTATTGGCAAAGGCTCTTTTTCAGCGCTTCATGGCCGATCAGCTTGGTCGGATCAGTGGGCTTGCGTTTCTTCTGCCATGGCTCGACTGCTATATAGCCTTCGCGGCACCAAAATGCCGGCTGTAGGGATAAAAACGTTTCTTGTTATTTACAAAATAGCATAAATGAATATAATGAGATGCACTATGCCAGCGAAATCACCATTCGCTACCGACGCAACCCTAGCCCGGCTTATCAAGTTAGGCCACGGGATTCGCGCGCAGCGCAAAGCGCTTCGGATCAACGCTGCCACGGTTGCAGAAGCCGCAGGCATGTCGCGTGTGACCCTGCATCGGATCGAAAAAGGCGAGCCGGCGGTCACCATCGGTGCTTACATGAATGCCTTGTCCGCTTTGAACCTGGAATTGGGTCTTGTCGACCCGGCCCGGCTCGCGGCCGCACGGGACGACACACGCACCGACCGGACCGGCTGGATTCCGGCACAGGTTCGGCTCGCGGACTATCCGCAACTCAAGGCGCTCGCCTGGCAGCTACTTGGCACCGAGACCTTGACACCGACCGAGGCTTTCGACATTTACGAGCGGAACTGGCGTCATGTGGATGAAAGCGCGTTGCAAAGCCATGAACGCCAATTGATCGACGCGCTGCGGCAAGGGCTTGCAGGGCATGTCAGCCATGTTTAAGCGAGCCCACCACCAACGTATAGCGGAGGTGTTAAACGGATTGGACGGGGCGCTGCTCAAGAGCAACCATTGCCTGTTTGGCGGCGGCACGGCGATAGCGCTGCTACACAGCGAATACCGCGAGTCAGTCGACATTGACTTTCTCGTTTCGGATTTGCCCAGCTACCGAAATCTGCGGCAATTGCTGACCGCCGAAGACGGTGTCGCGACCATCGTTCGGAAGGGCCACCCTGCGTTCAAGCAAATCCGCGAGGTACGCGCCGATCAATACGGCCTCCGCACAACGCTTTCAGTAGCGAATCAGCCGATCAAGCTTGAAATCGTCCTGGAAGGCCGCATTGAACTGGAAATTCCTACTGCAGAAAACGAAATCTGCGGCATCGCAACGCTCACGCCCCTGGACATGGCCACGAGCAAGTTGCTGGCCAATTCCGACCGTTGGGGGGATGACGGCGCCTTCAATCGCGACGTGATCGATCTGGCGATGATGAAGCCCAAGCAGACACTCTTGCAACAGGCGATCAGCAAGGCGGAAGGGCCCTATGGTCAATCCATTCGCAACGACTTAGGCCGCGCCATTCAAAGGCTGCAAGACCGCCAAGGCTGGCTTGAACGCTGTATGCAGGCGATGGCGATGACCTTGCCCAAGGCCCTGGTTTGGCAACATGTTCGCGCGCTGCGCAAAGGGTTGATCGAAGTCTGATGCAAGTCGAAGTGCAAATCGGTCGCGGCCCGCATCGAAGTGTGGCCGGCATCGACCGTGTGGTCCGGTAAGGCGCCATATTTCCAGGCCAACATTGGTCAATCCGGTATGATCAGGTAATACCTATACTTACCCGCCGCTTGAGATCCCTATGACAACCACTGCCACCGTCGCCCGTCCGGTCGCCATCAAGATCGATGCGGACACCAAGGAGCGCCTGAAACGCCTTGCTGCCTCGCGCCAACGCACGCCACACTGGTTGATGCGGGAGGCGATCAACCAGTACGTCACGCGCGAGGAAAAGCGCGAGGCATTCCGCCAGGACGGCGTTAACGCCTGGAACGAATACCGATCCAACGGGCAACATGCGACTTTTGAAGAAGCCGATAACTGGCTCGCCAAGCTGGAATCAGGTCAAGATGTCGATCCCCCGGAATGCCACGACTGATCTGGTCGCCTCCGGCGCTCGCCGATGTGCAGCGACTCTACCGTTTCCTTGCCCAGAACAACA
>JANMGQ010000023.1:0-8652 GCA_031374735.1 Hyphomicrobiaceae bacterium
GAGCAGGGCATCACCGGACCCATTGCCGAAATCGGAACGTTCGAGGGGCGCTTCTTCATCGCGATGGCGCATGCGCTGACGGACGGCGAAAAAGCTCTGGGCATCGATCTCTTCGACTGGCCCAACCCGGAAGTGATCGACCGCTTCCACGCCAACTGCGCCAAGCACGGCGTCAGCGAAGCCCGGCGCATCACATGGAAGGCCGACAGCCGCACGATGAAGCCCGACGACCTGCTGGCCAAGCTCGACGGCGAGAAGGTGCGCCTCTTCCACGTCGACGGCGAGCATTCCCGGCACGCGTTGACGCGCGATCTCGAGCTGGCGACAGCCGTGCTCGCGCCCGGCGGCATCATCGTGCTCGACGACATGCTGCACCCCGGCTATCCCACATTGATGGTGGCCGTGCAGCAGTTCCTCGAAACCAATCCCGATATGTGCGTGCTGGCCATCATCGACCGCGAGACGATCGTGGCTGCAACCAAATTCGTGCTCTGCCGCAAGGACTGGTTCAAGCGCTACGAGGAGCAGATGCTGACACGCTTCAAGGATCACATCTGGCCGCTCGGCGCCGACTTCGAGCCGCATTGGTGCCTGGTGCTGGCGCTAGACACGCGGCTGGCCGCGATCACCTGATGCGTCGCCCCGCGACGGCGTGACACGATGCATTGTGGCCTCGCGCTCCCATCTCTTGAGGTGGCGCATGCGAGGTTGTCATGACATCGACCGATCCCACCCCTGACCTGCCCGCTCGGGACCTGCCAGCTTGTGACCTGCCCGCTTGTGACCTACGTGTCACGCACCACGAGCCGCGGGGCTTTGGCGACCGGCTGGCCTACGGCGCTGTGAAGTTTCTGCGTGTGTTTGCTGATGCGTTCTTCCGCCATCGCTACGGCCATCGTGCGGTGGTCTTGGAGACCGTGGCTGCCGTGCCCGGCATGGTCGGCGGCATGTTGCAGCATTTGAAGTCGCTGCGCCGGTTCCAAGACGATCGTGGCTGGATCAAAACGCTGCTCGATGAAGCCGAAAACGAGCAATGCACCTCATGACATTCGTTCAGGTGGCAAAGCCGAACGTGTTCGAGCGACTGTTGGTGATCATCGCGCAGGGCATCTTCTTCAATGGGTTCTTTCTGTTCTACGTGCTCTGGCCGCGCGTTGCCCACCGCTTCGTTGGCTACCTCGAAGAAGAAGCTGTCTTCAGCTACACGGAGTATCTGGCCGATATCGATGCTGGGCGCGCTGAAAACAGTCCGGCGCCGCAGATTGCGATCGCGTATTGGAAGCTCCCGGAAGATGCGCGTCTGCGCGACGTGGTGATCGCAGTGCGCCTCGACGAGGCGGGCCATCGCGACGTCAACCATGGCTTCTCCGACGCCCTTGCGCGGGGCCAGTGAACGACACCGGTGAACTACTATTGCGAGCCGCACGCCGCCCTTGATATGCCCTAAACCGTCATCGGGCCGAGTGGGCAGTCATGCGAAATTTTGAGGGCCCATCATCCCGCACAAACGCGGCCGAAAGAGGCCGCACTTGTGCGGGATGACGAGGCTCTTGTTCGTGCGATTGGCTTGGCGAGATTGCGCGTGGCACTTCTGGAAAGGCCCTCGGCGTGCTATATGTCAAAGCAGCCGTTGAATTTGATGCGCCCGAAGTGATGCGCCCACGTGGAGCCCGCCATGCCGGTCAGCCGCAATACCGCCCGTTCTCCAATTGCCGCCGTCGATCCGATCTGGGCGACACTGCGGGATGAAGCTGAAGCCGTGGTGCGGGTTGAACCCGCGCTTGGTGGCTTTGTGCATGCAACCGTGTTGGCTCACGAGCGGCTGGAGGAATCGGTGTGCCACCGGCTCGCCCAGCGCCTCAATCATTCGGACGTGGACGCTGGGCTGATCGCCAAGACATTCAACCAGGTTTTGGCAGCCAAGCCTGAAATCGGGGATATCTTCCGGGCCGATCTGCAAGCCGTGTACGATCGCGATCCCGCCGTCGACCGCTACATCGAACCGTTGCTGTATTTCAAAGGCTTCCACGCCCTCGTGACACACCGGTTTGCCCATGAGCTGTGGAACGCGGGCCGCAAGGATTTCGCGCTCTATCTGCAGAGCCAATCGAGCCGCATTTTCGGTGTCGACATCAACCCGGCGGCTCGTATTGGACGCGGCATCATGCTCGACCATGCCACCGGCATCGTCATCGGCGAGACTGCGGTGGTCGGCGACAATTGCTCTATCCTTCAAAATGTGACGCTGGGCGGCAATGGCAAGGAGACTGGCGACCGTCATCCGAAGATCGGCAAGAACGTGCTGCTTGCGGCCGGCGCCAAGGTGCTCGGCAACATCAGCGTCGGCGACTGCTCGAAAGTGGCGGCCGGCTCCGTCGTTCTGCAGGCTGTGCCGCCCAACAAGACCGTCGCCGGCGTGCCCGCAAAAGTGGTCGGCGACAGCAATTGCCCCGAGCCGGCGCGGACCATGGACCAGCGGCTCGAGGCGAACGACTGTGGCTGCGGGTGTTGAGGCACTGCCTCAGGATGTCTCGCACGTCGTCATGACCAGGAACGACGTTTCGCCGATCTTGCGGCCCTTGTGGTGAAACTCGAAGGTCCAAGTGCCCGGCACCATCTCCCAGGCTTCGTCGAAGGAAAAGGTGCGCACGCTGCGCGCACCGACCGTGACAATTGAGGTAAACTCGTTGTGCGTGAAGCGCTGCCCCTTGCCATTGAGCATGCCGGCCGGCGGAAAGCGCGTGACCAGATCCAACACGACGTCGGCGCCTGTTGGTGCGCCTTTGACAATATAGGTCATGCCGAAGATGACGCCGCGACGCGCGCAGATGCGGTCCGTCGCCTCGACCAAACGGCGGTCAGAGACGATGTTGATCGTCCCGCTCGCGGTTTTGGGGCTTGGCTGTTTGCCGTCGATGCGGCCGACGAAGATGCCGGTCTCGACCAGCTCGATGGCATCGATATCCTGTGCCTGTGACGGTGTCACCATCCAAGCCTGACTGCTCAACAATGCGACCAACAGCGCCCAGAACACGTTCCGCATCTTGCCATCACCGTTAGAATGCCATCGCCTAAAGCAATTGCATGAACCGACATCCCGTTGCACGCCTCGCCCAACCTCTATAGAAGCGCGTCCGGGAGGCTGGCTGGGACGTAACCCTCGCCAACCGGGTCAGGTCGAAAGAAGCAGCCCCAACGGGGATAGTGCGGGTCCAGCCAGTCTCTCAATACCTTTTTTTATGCGCATTTGGTGTGACCCAGCCGGTTGCAGCGGCCACCTGCGGCATTTGATCAGCTGGCGCCGCCGCTGGCATCATCCCTGGCATCATCCCTGGCATCCCCCCTGCACCACAGTCCGCACTGGTCCTCGCGCGTGTTCCATTTCGGGAAGCACGGACCGGCTTGGGGGATGGCGTGGCTTCATTGGCCGAGGATTTCAGGACGCGGTCTCCGGCAGCTCAATTTCTGCTGCTGTCAGCCGTGTGCTGGCCGTTGATCGCACTTTCACTCTGGCATGATGTGGCAGTGGTCGCATGGCCGCTGACGCTGCGTGGGGTGCCATTCCAGGTCGATTTCGCCAACCTGTGGCTTGGAGCGCGCGCCGGTGCGAGCAGCGATTTCGGCGCTCTGTTCGATATGGGCAGCCATATTGCACGGGCGAGCGAAGTCTTTGGGCACGTCAGCGGCCTCATGGTCTGGTCCTACCCGCCAACAGCAATGCTGCTGTTGCTGCCGTTCAGTTTGATCTCCAACTATGGCTTTGCCTGCCTCGCATGGACCGTTCTTGGCCTCTCGCTCTACATCGCAGCGCTCACGCACGGTCAGTCGGGACGCGCGAACAAACCGAGTGTTGGTGGACTTGCGGCCGTGATCGCAGCAACTGCCTTTGTTCCTGGCGTGTTCGTCGCGTTGTCCTATGGTCAGACCGCTTTCTTCACCAGCGCCGCGCTCTACTTCGGCATAACGCTCGCCGGTCGTCGCCCCTGGATCGCGTCCGCGATCATCGCGGCGCTCGCCTGCAAACCGCAGCTCGCACTCGCAACAGCACCTGCCTTTGCCGCGCGCGGGCAATGGCGCGCCTTTGCCTTGACGGGGTGCCTGACGGCACTCTTTCTTGCGGCAACGGTCGCCACCTTCGGGTGGCAACCCTGGAGCCTGTTCCTCAGCAAGACGATCCCGCAGCAAGCGGCATTTCTCCTCGATCAGAGTGTGTCGCCGTCTTTGCAGATGTCGGCATACTATCTGGCGACGGCGCTCGGATTGCCGGGAGGCCTGGTTCAGATCCTGGTCACGCTGACCGTGACGGGCGCGATGTGTCACGTGCTGCGCCACGAGACGGACCCGGACATCTCCTTTCTCGCCATCGTTCTGGCGACACTGAACATGAGCCCCTACCTGCAGACCTACGAGGCGCCGCTGCTCGCGCTTGCCGTTGGCCGCATCGTTCTCAGCGACCAGGCCATCGCGCGACTGGGCCGGCCCGCATTGATGCACGTGCTGATGGCAACCACACTCGGGCTGGTGCTGACGGCCGGCATCCTGTCTCGCACCGGGATCAATTTCAGCCCGCTGGTATTGCTTGCCATGTTCGTCCCACTGGTCCGTCTGCAGGGGCAATTGCGATTGCCACGCCGTGTTGGCATCCGCATCGCGAGACACGCCGGCAAACCGGCTCTCGGACATTGAGACTTGCGCCGGCGGCGTTTGAGCGCTTAACCACGGCTTTGGTGCGGGCAGTGGCCCGTTCGAGCCGTGAGTATCTGGTGTGGCAAAGAAGCCTAAAGACGCAGCCGACAATGACGTGACCGACAAGGTGGAGAACGGCGCTGCAGTTGCGGCGCCCGCCAAGCCCTATGTCGTGCTCGCACGCAAATACCGCCCGCGCACGTTCGACGACATGATCGGCCAGGATGCGCTGGTCAAAACACTGCGCAACGCCTTCAACTCGGGCCGCATCGCACAGGGCTATATGCTCACGGGTGTGCGCGGCATCGGCAAGACGACGACGGCGCGCATTCTCGCCCGCGCGCTCAACTACCAGACCGACACCATCGACAAGCCGACGGTCGACATGCCGGTGCTCGGCCGCCACTGCGCCGAGATCATGGAGAGCCGGCACCCCGATATCGTCGAGATGGACGCGGCCTCCAACACTGGCGTCGATAGCGTGCGCGAGATCATCGAGAACGCGCGCTACAAGCCGACGTCGGCGCGCTACAAGGTGTTCATCATCGACGAAGTGCACATGCTCTCGAAGGGCGCGTTCAACGCGCTGCTGAAGACGCTCGAAGAGCCGCCAGAGCATGTGAAGTTCATCTTCGCGACGACAGAAATCAACCGCGTTCCAGTGACGGTTCTCTCGCGCTGCCAGCGCTTCGACCTGCGCCGCATCGATGCGGCCACGTTGACCAAGCTGTTTCAGAAGATTCTCGCCGACGAGGGCGCTAGTGCGGATGAAGATGCCTTGCGCCTCATCGCGCGTGCCGCCGAAGGCAGTGCGCGCGACGGGCTCTCGATCCTCGATCAGGCCATCGCAATGGGCTCAGGTGCGGTGCAGCCGGATGATGTGCGCGCTATGCTCGGCCTCGCCGACAAGACGCGTGTGTTCGATCTGTTGGAGCACGTGTTTGCAGGCAAACCGGGCGCGGCCATCGATGCGCTCGGCAAGCTGCATGCCGATGGTGCGGAGCCATTGCGCGTGCTCGCCGATCTCGCCGAAGCCGTGCATCTGGCGACGCGCATCAAGGTCGCCGGAGCTGAGGCCGCTGGCGAGGGTTTGTCGCCGGTGGAACGCACGCGCGCGACAGCGCTGGCGGCGCAATTGTCCGTGCCGCTGCTGACGCGCGCGTGGCAGATGCTGATCAAAGGCATCGAGGAGGCCGGCAAATCTGGCCAGCCTCTCGCGGCGGCCGAGATGGTGCTGATCCGTCTCGCTTACACAGCCGATTTGCCGTCACCGGACGAAATCATCCGGGCGCTCGGTGGCGCGCCATTGCGGCCGGGCGCGGCACCCGCTGCATCTCAGCGCGATGCGCCGCCGCGCGGCACGCTCAATCAGGGAGCCGGCCAGAAGCCGCCGTGGGAGGCGAAAGCCACGCCGTCAAACTCGAACGAGCCGCCGCCGGTGTCGTCCTTTGATGACTACGGCCTTTCTGGCATCGACGACACAGCGCCCTACATCCCGGCGGAGGAGGATGATCAGGCTGAGATCGAAGCTGACATCGGGCCATCCGCGCGGCCGATGCCGCCGGTCGCCGCGACCATCAAGTCGTTTGCCGAGGCCGTCGAACTCGCAGGGATCCGTCGCGATCCGCGCCTGAAGGTGAACCTCGAAGAGAACATCAGCCTCGTGCGTTTCGACGTCGCGCAGGGCTTGATTGATATCTACCTGATGCCGAACGCGCCCAAGGAAATCGCCAACGAGCTGCGCGAAAAGCTGAATGCCTGGACGGATCGCAAGTGGATGGTCGCGATCGCGCCGCGTATGGGCGAGCCGACCATAGGCTCCGTGCAGCGCGAGCAGGCCGCGCGCGAAATGGCGGAACTTATTGCGCACCCCGCCGTCGCCGAGGTGATGCGCGAATTTCCGACGATGAAGATTACGAGTGTCAAGCCGCTGCCCAAGCGCCGCACGGATGATAGCGCCGCGGGGTGAACGCAACTCGTCCTGAGGCCTTATACCTCCCCGTCGCCGACAGGCTCTTGACCCGTGAAGAGCGAGAGAGTTGGGCTAGCCGGCTCGGCATTTACAAGTATGCTCACAGGCTTTTCATTCCGAAGCATATCAACAATGCGCGCGTAGGCTTCGATATTCTCGAAGGCAAGCACGTTGTTTGAGCTGAACTGAGGAGGCGCCGGAGGTTGGGCGCGAAACTGAATGGTTACAACCCAACCGCCAGAGCAGAAGAGTCTCACAATGCCGCGGACATTGGACGTAAGCAGTTGGCTACGAAGTTCATAGGAATTTACGGTCAGCACAGGCATCGCAGCGATCTCACTTCTTAATCGAGGTTGGCGTTTTACGAAACCGGTTGCGGACACGTGTGTGCCGGCATGCTGCAGGGGTGGCATGCCGCCTGTCAGGCCTGCGTCAATATTTGCAACGCCTTAGATCCCAAAAAGAAAATGGGGCGGCCGATCGGCCACCCCATGCAACGTGCAACGTTTCAGCGCTGCGCTCAGTGCCAGCGATTCCAGCGCGAGCGGTTTTCGACGCGCACGACTTCGGCCGGCACGTGCACGGCGCGGAAAGTTTCGCCTTTCAGTGTCACGGGATGGGCGACGTAGTCGACCTTCGGCGGCGTGTACTGATAGCTGGTCTTGGCCGGGGCGATCTGCACGGGCACGGACACGGTCTTGTAGACGGCGGGCGTCGTGTGCGCGACGGAGTGCGCGGGCGAGACCATCACCTGGCGAGCAACGGTCTTGGTCACGGCGGGCACATGCACGGCGCACTTGACCATGCGGCCGCAGCAATCTGCGCGCATCTCGTAGCGCACCGAGGCTGCACGTACGACGACGGTCTCGTGCACAGTTTCATATTTGGCGGGAATGGTCTGGTGGTGCACCTGGGCTGGTTGCGCGACAACGCTCTTGTGCATGACGCCGACTTGCGCCGGCTGGCGCGTCGCCGTCCAATAACCGGGCTGCGTTTCGATGCGCTGCACGCGTGTGCCGATCACGGCGGGCTCGCGGACATGCACGGTGTGAGCGGGTTTGACATACGTCGTTGCGACGGGCTCGACGGGGGTGCAGTTGGAATAGCAGCCAGCAGCGGCCGGCAGGGCGCCGAGCGTCGACAGAAGAGCGGCGGTCGCGAGTGCAGTACGCATGAACATCTCCGATGATTTCGGCGGTCGCAGATGGGATACGCGAACCGGCGCGGGTGATGTTTGAACATAGTACAGAACACAAATGAGTGTGTTTACAGAGCCCGGTCATCTCTCTGCAGGGTTAATATCGGCGATTACTGTGTTTTATTATGAAGCATTCAACGTGGATCAGGGGTCGGGGCGCGGTGGCAAGTGCTGTCGCGGGACTTGGACTTCGAGAAAGTGCTGGGGTTGAAAGTTGGGAGTTGGTGAGCGATGCGCCGAAGACGCGTAGATCCACTGCAGGATCAGCCTATTTTGCGTATTGCCGACGGTCGGGCAGGTCACGGTCTGTTCACGGGGCAGGGGTTGTGGTAGAGCGTTTTTCAGCGAATGCGATGGAGAGCGGCATGGCTCTGTCGATAAGGATTGGCGGCGAACATTTGGCGCTACTCGTGCCGCCCCCTCACGCACTCCGATACAGCTTGGTCAGCGAGAACTCCCGGTGCCCGAGTGCTTCGGCCGCCGTCAGGCGACCGTTGGCGGTGCGGATGATCATCTCGATCAGCGCGTCGCCCGCCGAGTCGATTGTCTGATCCCGGCGCAGGATGCCGGTCACGTCGCAGTCGATGTGCTCGGCCATGGTGCGAAGCGTCTTCGGGTTGCCGGAGATTTTAATCACGGGGACAATGGGATTGCCGATGACGTTGCCCTGGCCCGTCGGGAACGTGTGCACGACATAGCCGGCGGCGGCCATCAGGGTGACGCACTCGGCGGCGGCGGATGAGGTGTCCATGTAATACAGGCCCGGGCCTTTGGCTGGCGCTTCGGCGGCATCGAG
>JANMGQ010000028.1:0-24465 GCA_031374735.1 Hyphomicrobiaceae bacterium
TGACAGTGGGAGGGGAGGTCGTCAGTCAGAAATTTTGCTCGCCGGTATAACTCCCAGGGCGCACCCTTGATCCGTCCGCGTGACGTTGCTTGCAGGCCATGCGCTGGCTATCGTCGGGCGTCTCTCCCTCACACCGAGCCCTCAATGCAAAAGCCAAGCGCGCCAGCCAACAGTCCTGGGCAGTATCTCGATATGCCCGATGCGCGACGGGAGGCGGCGGCGGCACATGTCGCCATGATCTCGGCGACGGCGCGTAAAGTGGCGCTCGATCTGCCGCTGCAGGCGGATGTGGATGATTTCCGCCGCGTGCTGGTTGCGTCCGCGCCAGCAGTGCGGGGTGGCAAATGAGCGATATTCTCATAGCGTCCGCACGCGCGCAGGCCAAGGCTATCGCGGCGAAAAAGATCTCCAGCGTCGAGCTGACCAAACACGTCATCGCCAAGCTGCACCACGCCCACGAGGTCTCGAACGCGGTCGTTACGATGGAAGCCGACGAGGCGTTGAAGGCTGCGAAATCGGCCGACGCGGCACTCGCCAAAGGCCGCGATCTCGGCCCGCTGCATGGCGTGCCGCTGGCGCACAAGGATATGTTCGACCGCACGGGCAAGATCGCCAGTTGGGGTGCACGCATTCGCGCAGCCAAGCCCGCCGTGGAAGACGCGACTGTCATTGCGCGCTTTAAGCAAGCCGGTAGTCATCAGGCGGCAGCCCTGCATCTGACCGAGTTCGCCTTCGGCCCGACGGGGCACAACTATGTCATCGGCCATGCGCGCAACCCGTGGGACACAACGCGCATCACGGGCGGTTCGTCATCCGGTACGGCGTGCTCGGTGGCGCTGGGTGCGATCCCGGCCGGCCTCGGCTCGGATACGGCGGGCTCATTGCGCTTGCCGGCGGCAGCCTGCGGCGTGACCTCGATCAAGCCGACGTGGGGGCGCGTGTCGCGCGCTGGCGCCATGCCGCTGGCGCTCTGTCTTGATACGCTCGGCGTGATCGCGCGCCATGTCGAAGACCTCGCGTTGCTGCTGGGCGTGCTCGCGGGTCCCGACGCACGCGATCCCGCGGCATCGTCCGTGCCCGTCCCAGATTACTTGGCGCAGATGAAGAAGCCCGTGAAAGGCCTCAAGCTTGGCATCGACAAGGCGCTGATCGGCGAGGCTGATCCAGCCATGGTCAAGATGGTCGAGCGCGTCATCTCTGTGCTGACGAAATCCGTCGGCATGGAGAAGACCAAGTGCAGCTTCACCGATTGGTCGACGATCGATCATCTGACCCAGTTGATCCAACTGCCCGATGCGGCCTCGGCGCATGCTGGCTACATGCTGAGCCGGCCGAACGACTACGGTCCGCAGGTGCGCACGCGCCTGGAGGTCGGCCACTATGTCATGGGCGTTGACCACATGACGGCGCTGCGCGCGCGTGGCACCTATCTGCAGCGCGTGCTGGCAACGACGTTCGCCGATATCGATGTCGCCATCCTGCCGATCAATGCCGACCCGCTGCCGACGATCGCTGAGCTGGATGTTGCGGGCGATCCGCGCGTGCAGGCCGTCATGAGCCGCGTGGTGAAGTACACGCGTCCGATCAACTATCTCGGGCTGCCGACGCTGACGCTGCCGATCCCGCGCCAGGGTGGTCTGCCACATGGTATACAGATCATCGCCAAGCCGTACGCTGAGGGACTGCTGTTTGCCATCGGCGCCGCCTACCAACGCGAAGTGCCGCCCGAGATTGCGAGCGCCAGTCTGTGACCCGTGTTTGACTGCTGTTGAACGGCGCACTCGGCTTCCCTCTGCCCCTTGAAGACGGGGGAGAGGCAAGTGCGAGCCAGGGCGATCGTTACCCCCGGTACAGCCGCTCGATCGCGGTGCTGGGCGCGCGGGCCATGTAGAGTGCGAGGCAAGTGAGGTTGCGTAGCGCGCGCTTCGCATAGCCGTCGCGCTTGTAGCGGATGGCGCTGGTCAGCGCGGGCGTGCGCAGGATAACGCGCTCGCCGCGGGCTAGGCGACGGACGAAATCCACGTCCTCCATCAACGACAGTGGCCTGTAGCCACCGCGCGCCTGATACAGGTGGCGCGGGATGAGCAGGCCCTGGTCGCCATAGGGCAGACGGAACAGCGTGCACCGCAGCGCCACGCCATATTCGATCACGCGCGGTTTGAAGCCCATGTCATCCAGCGCGAAGCTGAACATGGCGGCGGCCGGCGGCCTCTGCCCCGCATCGACACGATCGATGAACGTCTGCACCTCGCGCACCCAGCCCTCGCTGAGCACTGTATCGGCGTGCAGGAACAACAGCCACGGATGCTTGGCGACCTTGGCGCCTTCGATCAGCTGCTGGCCGCGGCCACGTGGCGCGTGGATCACATCGCAGCCGGCCTGATCGGCGATGCGCACCGTGCGGTCGGTCGAGCCGCCATCGACAATGATGACCTCGCGCACCAGGCCATCGACGACGGCCGGCACAAGCGCCGTCAGGCACTGCGCCAAGGCAGCTTCAGCATTGAGAGTTGGAATAATGACGCTGATCATCGCGCGCGTACCTTCGTGGTCGGCTTTTTCGCGGGCGCCTTGCAGGGCTTGGTCGCTTTGTCTGCCTTCGGCGCTTTCGCGGCGCGCCGCCCGACGGTTATGGCATCTTTCACCCAGGTGCGCATGTCGTCGACATCATCGAGCAAACGGTCGGGCGCTTTGTGATACGACGCCATGATCTGCACGCCTTTCGGCATCTCGTAGGTGAACGGCCCGCAGCTCTCAGCCTCGAACGCGGGGCGCGTTTTCTCATCCACCTTGAGATACAGGACGTCATCGCTGACCAGCGCGAACACTTGCCCGTCGCAATACAACGCCGCGCCGCCAAACATCTTGCGCACACTGATCACCCCGAGCGGGTGCAGCATATCGGCAATGCCGTCGAGAAACCCTTTCGATACCGCCATAGCGTCCACCTCGCGCAGAGCCCTCAATCGACCGCGATCACAGCCGTGGCAACCGCTCGTTTTTCGGCCAGCAGCACATTGTACGTCCGGCACGCAGCGCCCGTGTCCATCGCTTCAAGTCCGACACCGGCGTCGGCAAACAGTTTGCGCGTGTCGGCCGAGGGAAACACCTGCTTGCGGCCTGTGCCAACCAGCAGCACGGTCTGCGCCTCCAGGCCATCGCGCAGCTTTTCGAGTGCTTCGCGCGCAATCGCATCGACATCGGCGGACAGGGTTGCAAACACACCGGTCGACACGAACAGCAGGTTGCCGCGGTGGCTCATATCGGCAAAGCGAAAGCCGCCGTTGCCATAGGCATCGATCGGCGGCCGGCCAGGAAAATGGCCGGCGAACGGTGTGGCGGGAGGCTTGGCTGTCATGGGCTGCAGATAGCCGAGGGTGGGCTGGATGGCGAGTGCCCCGGTGATCACTTGCCAATCGAAGGTCTGCGCCCGATATGACCGGAACCTGCGGCCAAAGAGAGCCAAGCGCCCTGATGGTTACCGTCGTCGACACCACCAAACCCGACCAGACCGGTCAACAATCCCGGCCGCGCCATCCCGAGAAGGCCGCGCGGCCGGATACGACTGTGCTGAAAAAGCCGGATTGGCTGCGGGTCAAGATGCCGGGCTCGCCCGTCTACAACGAGACCAAGGCGATCGTGAAAGCCAACGGCCTCGTCACGGTGTGCGAGGAGGCGGGCTGCCCGAACATCGGCGAGTGCTGGTCGAAGAAGCACGCGACCATGATGATCATGGGCGACACCTGCACACGGGCGTGCGTCTTCTGCAACGTCAAGACCGGGATGCCGGAAGCCCTCGACGGCACAGAGCCGCAACGGGTCGCCGACGCGGTTGCCAAGCTTGGGCTGAGCCATGTGGTCATCACGTCTGTCGACCGCGACGACCTCGCTGATGGTGGCGCGCAACACTTTGCCGACGTGATCACGGCCATCCGCCGCACGTCGCCCGCGACGACGATCGAGATCTTGACGCCGGATTTCCTGCGCAAGGACGGCGCCCTTGAAGTTGTCGTGGCGGCGAAGCCGGACGTGTTCAATCACAACCTCGAGACCGTCCCGTCGCTGTATTTGAGGATCCGTCCAGGTGCGCGCTACTTCCACTCGCTGCGCCTGCTGCAACGCGTCAAGGAATTCGACCCGGCGATGTTCACCAAATCCGGCATCATGGTCGGCCTGAGCGAGACACGAGAGGAAGTACTGCAGGTGATGGACGATATGCGCTCGGCGGGAATCGATTTCCTGACGATCGGCCAATATCTGCAGCCGACGCGCAAACATGCAGCGATCGACCGCTTTGTGACGCCAGACGAATTTCAGGCTTACGAGCGAACCGCGATGGCCAAAGGGTTTCTGCTGGTGTCGGCCTCGCCGCTGACGCGGTCGTCACATCACGCGGGCGAAGACTTCGCCCGGCTGAAAGCGGCGCGCGGCTCAAACAGGCGCTGAACGATGGAGTTGCGCGAAAGCGCTCGGCAGCCATCAGGATAATCGGGCGGCGGTCTTCCCCCCGGAAGCGACCGCCGCCCGTCTCCGTCGCCAGACGTGTCGGGCGCCAGAATCGAAGGTCAGACTTCAACGCCAAGGCAGAAAATGGTCGGTCGTTGATCATCCTGGTGCCCCAAGTGATCATCCACGTTCCGAGAACAACATCAGAAACTGTTGCACACAAATTGGGCAATTGTGCAAGCCGTTTCGCGCCCGCCGCGAACACTTCACATTACCGAATCTTCGCAATGCCCGAAGCTACGCAATACTCAGTCGCGATGGCTGCGCGACAGAAACACGACCTGTACGTGGTATTTCCCGCTGGTTTGCCTGACGGGCTGCAAGCGCAAGGTACACATAAAGCATGACGAACAGCGACCAGCTCATGCTGTTGCGCTGCAATATCGTGACTTCGGCCGTATTCTGCATCAGAAAGATCGGCACATAGAGGAAGCACAATTGAAACAAGGGGGCCTTGTCGTCGCGGTAGATAAGCCCGCCGGCGAGCCAGGCAAAGCGTACGAACAGCGCCGTCAGGCAGGCGAAACCAAGTGCGCCTAGCCCAAGCCAGATTTCAATATAGCCGTTGTGTGAGTACCACGGACGAAAATGCAGCTTCTGCTCGATGATCTGCACAACAAAATGGGACTCGGAAAAAAATGCTTCATGTCCATAGCCGAGCCAAAACCGGTCTTCGATGTAGACAAGCAATATCTGCCAGAGGGGCAGCCTGGATGACAGCGTCGCATCTTTACCAAATGACATAAGCAACTTCAGTGCGTCATCAGCCGAGACAGTCGCAATCAGATAAAGCAGCGTCGGCGCAAACAGGATGGCCAGCAGGGCTGCATTTGCGAAGATGAATCGAACAAACCGGCCAACAGTGAAGAGCAGCACCACGCTGATGATCGCGACCAGCTGCGCCGTAAGGGACCGTGAACCTGCGAGTATGACAGCGTTCAGCAGGATGCCAGACATCATGATCCAGTTGCGCCTGGCGCCATCGCGCAGGACGAGGATCAAACAGATGAGCAGGCCGAGGCCGCACATCTGACCCATGCCATTCTTGTGGATCCAAGCGCCGCTCCAGACGTTGACATACTCCCCTTCGCTCATGCGCCCCATCGAGGGCACGAAGAAGATCAGCACAAGGCTGAGCGCGGCCGCGATCGTCGCGGTGATGCCAAGGAGGCGCAGCGTCGTGCGCCCGGCAACCTGTGTGGCAGCATAGTAACCAAACAGCGAACTCCCCAGGACGGCGATGGCGCGCTGCAGCGTCTCAGGCGGATTGATCGACCACAACATCGACAGCAGCGGCAGCAGCAGGAAAAAAACCAGCAGCGCCGTCGCCATGAGCGCGCGGCGCAAACCTGCGAGGTCGCGAACAAGCGCAAGGACGAACAGGCCGTAGAACGCGAAGTGGGTGATGCGATAGGTCGCCGAGATGCCGTCCGTGCCTGGAAACAGCAGTCGCAAGATGTCTGTCCAGTAAAGCAGGGCAGCGGCCACAAACAGGCACGATTCTATGGCAGACAGCTCGGCACGCTGCCCGGGCGAGACGATCTCTCCGCGGCCAGGGTCCAACCCGGTATCATGCCATACGGCGGCCATTGCGTTGCTCTGTCTCCCATTGCCCGATTCATGTAGAGCAAATCCCGTACCGCCAGCGCTGCGGCGCTGGGCACGCAGGGGATGCGTGGCACAATACTCGCAGCGCCGACGCGCAAAAGCCGTAGTCCGTCCCTTCGTGGCGCGGGCCGTGCCGGAACGAAACGGAGACGCGTGTGCACCCTCTGCGACTGCATCGCCGAAGTGTGCTCGCGGGCATCGTTGCGGCCTTGGCGGGACCGTCTGCGCGCGCCGCGCCACGCGTGCCGCTCGGCGCAGCTGCCAATCACTACATCTTTCCAAACGATGCGGTTTATCGTGCTGCCATCGCAAAGCACTGTGACGTGATCGTCGCTGAAGGCGCCATGAAGTGGGCTGAGATCCGCCCCTCGCGCGATGAGTTCAACTTTGCGGCGGGCGATGCGACGGTGGCCTTCGCCAAGTCGCATGGCCTGCAGGTGCGCGGCCACACCCTCGTGTGGTGCGAAGGCAATCCACCGTGGTTAAAGACGATCGCGAGCGCGAGCGACGCGGAGAGCGAGCTGCGGCAGCACATTACGCGTGTCGTCGAGCGCTATCGGGCGCCGATCGATGATTGGGATGTAGTCAACGAACCGATTGCGGAGAAGCCCCGTTCGACGACCGATCTGCGCGATGGCATTTGGCCGTCGCGGCTTGGGCCGCGCTACATCGACAAGGCATTCCACATTGCGGCCGAAGTCGCACCACGCCAACGTCGCGTGCTGAACGAATACGCCATCGAGGCCGCAACGCCTCGCGACACGCTCAAGCGTGCCGCGTTCCGCCGGCTCATACTCGACCTCAAGGAGCGCGGTGTGCCGCTCACGGGCGTCGGCCTGCAGGCCCACCTCGACGGCTCGACCGAGATCGATAGCGAAGGCGTGTCGGCCTTTTGCGCCGAGATGCACCGTGCCGGGCTCGATGTGCTGGTGACCGAACTCGACGTCAACGATTTCCAACTTCCAGCCGACATCGCCGAGCGGGATGCCATTGTCGCAAAGCGCACCGAGCAGTTTTTGTCGGCTGTGTTTGCAGGCTGTCGGCCAAAACTGATCTGCACGTGGGGCATCACGGACAAGCACACGTGGATGCCGATGTGGTTCAAGCGCCGCGACGGCCTTGCCAACCGCCCGCTGCCGCTTGACGCGAGCTTTGCCGAAAAGCCTATGTTGCGCGTGCTTCAGCGCTTCAGTAGAGGAGCCTGACACGCAATGTTCATGAAGCAATCGTTCCTCTACATGATCGCCAACATCGCGGCGGCCGTGTTCGGTTTTACCAGCGTGATTGTGCTGACGCGACTTGTTGCGCCAGCCGAGTACGGACTGTTCGTGGTTGCCGTCAGCATCGGCAGTGTGTGTGCGACGGGGCTGTTTACGTGGCTGCGCCATGCCGTCTTGCGCTTTCAGTCCGAAGCCGACGCAGATGTGCGGCTGTCTGCGCTGGTCGGCTATGGCCTGACACTGCTCGCCTATCCGATTGTGCTGCTTGTCCTTCTGTTCGCGTTCCGAGTGCCCTTTGAGAAGGCCGCGGCCGCGGTGCTGTTCGCCAGCTGCATCGCGCTGTTTGAGCTGGGCCAGGAAGTGCTGCGCGCGCAACAACGCGTACCGGTCTATGTGCTGGGCACGGTGACGCGAAGCTCGCTGTCATTTGCGTTTTGCCTCGGGGCCGTGCTGTTGGGCGGCGGTGGCATCGCGCTCGTATTGGCGATGGCTGCAGGATATGCCGTCGCCGCCGTTCTGCTCTCGAGCCGTATTTGGGCGGCGCCGCGCAATCCGCCGACCCGTGCGACACTCGTAAAGCTGGTGCGCTACGGCATGCCGATCACGCTGTCGGGTGTGTTCGTGGCTCTGACTCTCGCGCTTGATCGCTTCGCACTTTATGCGCTGATCGGCACGGATGCAGCTGGCGTCTACGGCGCGACAGCCGATTTCATTCGCCAATGCGCGATCCTGCCGGCGATCAGTGCCAGCATGGCCATGGGCCCGCTCGCGGTCTCGGCGCTCAATCGTGATGACGCGACGGGGACGTCCCGCCATCTCGCTGACGGTCTCGAGTTGCTTGTGGCCGTTATGCTGCCGGCCGTCGCAGGACTGGCCATTGCAGCGCCGCAGGTTGCGGGCACCATCCTGGGGCCGGAGTATCGGGCCGCCGCCACCGGGCTAATCCCGGTTTTTGCGTTCGCGATCTTCGCCCACACTTTATCGCAGCAATACGTCCAATTGAGCTTTGGTCTGGCGAACAAGCCAAATCTCTACATCTGGCATACGGCTGCGAATTTTCTGGTCAATCTGGTGCTGATGGTCCCACTCATCCGCTGGTTCGGCCTGAACGGGGCGGCCATGTCGCTGCTGATCTCTGAAACCTTTGGCGTCGCCCTCGGCCTCTACTTGTCGCGCCAAGCCTTTTCGCTCCCCATCGTCCCGGTACGGCTTGGACGTATCCTTGCGGCCGTCGCTGTCATGGTCGCCGTGACGGCGATCGTGCAATGGCTGGTCGATCGCACGGACGTGATCGGCTTGGCTATTCTTGTCGGCTCCGGTGCCGTCACCTACATCATCGCCGCGATAGTCCTCGACGCAGTCGGCTCGCGCCGCCGCCTTCGACATATCCTGCTGGCGCTGACAAGCCCACGCACATCACGCGGCCCGGGCTTGTAACGCATGACCAAGCCCCATCATGTCGCTGTCGCGATCGCGACCTACCGGCGCCCTGACGGACTGCGTCGGCTGCTCGCCAGCCTGGATGCGCTGTCGTTTCAACAGAGCCCGCGCCCTGATATCACGGTGGTGGTCATCGACAACGATGCCGATGCATCGCTGCCGGGCAGTAGCGATAAAACCCGCGACATTCAAAGCCGATATCCGCTCATGTATCGCATCGAGCCAGCCAAGGGCCTCGCGACCGTGCGCAACGCATGCCTGGATGCGGCACCTGCGGATGCCGACTTCATCGCCTACATTGATGATGACGAATGGGCCGAACCGCAGTGGCTGGATGCGCTGCTCGTCATGCAGACCCGCACCGGAGCCGATATCGTGCAAGGTGTTGTCCGCCCGGCCTACAGTGCACCGGCGCCCGCCTGGATGCAGGACGGTCGCTACCATGAAGTCGGCCCATTCGAGGACGGCGCGCCTCTCACGCACGGTGCGAGCGGCAACATCCTCATCAGACGCGCAGCAATCCAGGCTGCAGGCGCGCGCTTTCATCAGGACTTCAATCATTCGGGCGGCGAGGATGTCGATTTCTTTGCGCAGTTGCTTGCTGCAGGCGCGCGCATGGTTGCGGCCTCCAACGCCGTCGCCCACGAGGAGATCCCGCCAGACCGCATGACGTTCGGCTGGGTGCTGAGGCGCCGGTATCGCACAGGCCATACCCTTGGCCTCATTGCGCGCAACCGCGGCGGCCGCGCAAACCGCACCATCAAGGCGCTCGGGCGTATGGGCATGGGTGCGGCGGAATCCTGCCTCGGCCTAATCACCTCCCGTGGCCGCCTGATCCGTGGGGCGACCGACGTTGCGTGGGGCGCAGGAACTCTTGCGGCGCTTTATGGGCGCGCCCATAAATCTTCTGTAAAGCACTATTGAATTGCATTTGCATAAAATTATCGCAAATCTTACAGGCGTCGTATGAATGCGTATTAATTTATGACTGCTATTCCATCGATCTGACGGCGTATTTTGCGTCGCATATATATAAGTTGCGCTTTGACTCGCGCAGCTTGATCGGGAGGCAAGAATGGCAAGTCTGGTTGGGACGGGGAGCAAGGACGTTCTCGGCGGCGGTGGCACCGACGACGTCATCAAGGGCGAAGGCGGAAAAGACACCCTCACGGGCGCCGGCGGCAATGACACCATGTGGGGTGGCGGCGGTAACGACACGATGTCGGGCGGTTCGGGCGACGACGTCATGGTCGGCTCCAACAAGGGCGCAACCAAGGCTGATCTCGGTGGTTTGAAGATTGCCGAAAACGTCCAGGCCAAGATCACGTTTGAGGGCGAAACGGCCGGCTACAAGAATGTGCTCGGCATGTACAAGATCGGTGCCGACGGCAAGATGAGCGACGTCAAGATCGTGTTCGCCAACGCCTCTGAAAAGGGCTCCGGCGGAGATCTTGTGAAGGGCGTCTCGTCCAAGGACTTCGAACTGAAGGCTGGCGAGAAGATTGGCTTCTTCGTCGTGCCGAACGGCTTCGATCAAAAGGGCCAGGACAAGTTGTTCAATGATCAGAACGCCACGTGGAAACTTGTCGATATGGATTCGACCAAGGGCGGCAAGGCCGGCGTCGATGGCAATGCTGACAAGTACCACACCAAGCTCGTCTACGTGGGCGCTGACGGCAAAGAGATCGACATCAAGAGCCAGTATGGCAACGAAGTGTTCCACAGCTCGAACACGTCGGGCTGGCTGAACGCCGACGGCTACAACCATACCGGCAACAGCACCGAAGTTCTCGACGGTAAAATCCAGATCGGCTTCGAGGATCTCTGGGGCGGTGGCGACAAAGACTTCGATGATGTGCGCTTCACGCTCGATATCGGCGTCGACAACGTCGCGGCCCTCTCGAAGGGCTCGGGAAAGGTCGCCAAGGGTCCCGACAATGACGACATGGACGGCGGCACCGGCAACGACGTGATGTATGGCGTCTCCGGCGACGACAAGATGAACGGCGACGTCGGCGACGACAAGATGTCTGGCGGCTCGGGCAACGACGTCATGACCGGCGGCGACGGCGACGATCTCGTGATGGGCAACTCCGGCAACGACCGCTTCATTGCTGATGCCGGCAATGACCGCCTCGTCGGCGGCTCTGGCTTCGACACGATCGACTTCTCCGGCTGGGGCAGCGGCGTCAAGGTCGACCTCAACGCCCACGTCGCCGTTGGCGCTGGCACCGACTACGTCAAGGGCGTCGAGGCCGTGGTTGGCACGTCGTTCGACGATGTGCTTGGCGGCGACAAGGGCGACAACACACTGGACGGCGGCGCGGGCAACGACGTGTTGCGCGGACGCGGCGGCGCCGACACGCTGACGGGTGGCGAAGGCGATGACACGTTCGTGTGGTTCGCCAAAGATCTCGCCAAGGATCTGGGCGGTGTCGACCACGTGACCGACTTCTCCAAGGGCGACGTGCTCGACCTGCACAACATCTTCAAGGGTGTGAACGGCAAGCACGACGACCTGGTCAAGGTCACAGACGGCAAGGATGGCCTGCACATCTCGGCCATGGTCGGCGGCAAATTCGTCGATGTGGCCATCCTGGACGGTGTCCACGGCATGACCGCGCACGACCTGTTTGCATCTGGTGCGCTCCTCGTCTGATCTGAGCATCAACATCTGCTTCAAACGGGCGCTCTGCAGAACCTGCAGGACGCCCTTTTTTATTATCCTGGAATGCAACGTATTTTATCGAAATTAAATTCGAATTCGGCCATGCGCGTGCAGAGTAATTTCAAAGTTTGTTGCTAATTGTATAAAACGCTCACCGCCCGAGGGATGCTTTGGAGCAGCGGTGGTCGTGTTCAATCGGGCTGGATAGGAAAGACGGGGCGAACTATGGCGACCATCAACGGTACAGGCGGGGCGGACGTTCTCAAGGGGAGTGCAGGTGGCGTATCCGGCACGTTGCAGGACTTGATCCAGGGCTTCGATGGCGACGATGTGATCACGGGCAGCAACGGCGATGACGATATCCGTGGCGGTGCCGGCGGCGACCTCATCTACGGCAGCGGTGGCAACGATGTGATCAACGGCGGCTCGGGCGATGACGTCATCTTTGATGGCGGTGGCAACGACACGGTTTATGCCGGCGAGGGCAACGACACGATGGCGGGTGACCGGGGTAACGATTCCTACTTCGGCGGCAAGGGCTTCGACACTCTCGACTTCTCTGGCGCGACCAGTGGCATCAAGGTCGACATGCATCGCGGCACGGCGTCCAGCGACACCACCGGCACCGATACGATCAAGGACATCGAGGCCATCGTAGGCTCGAACTACGCCGATATGATCCGCGGCAGCGACGGCGCCGATCTGATCATCGGCGGCAACGGTGAGAACGTCATGCGCGGCGGAAAGGGTGCAGACATCATCGCCGGCGGCGATGATCGCGACACCTTCGTCTGGAAGACGTCGGACATCGTGGACGAGGCTGGACTGAGCCGAGGCATGGACACCATCTACGGCTTCAACAGCAGCAACGACAGCCTCGACCTGCGCGCGGTGATTGGTGACATCAAGGGGCTGCAAGGCGTCGATCTGTCCGAAAGCCTCGACAAGCTCGACGAGTTCATCGCGCTCACCGACACGGCCGATGGCACAGTGCTGCAAGTCGACTTCGGCGACGGCTTCGTCAATGTCGCGCTTCTGGCGGATGTCCACACGGGCGGCGCAACGGCAGCGGCTTGGGCAAGCGACATTTCGATGTTGGCGTAAACGGTTGGCGGTAGCGGCAATTGCATGAACTGACACTTCGTCATCCCGCACAAGATGGCCGCGAAGCGGTCCGCGGTGTTCGGTCTATAATGTGCGCGACGCGCGCTGATGCGCTGGATCCCGCATCAGCACGCGGCCGAAAGAGGCCGCGCTTGTGCGGGATGACGGATTTTGCGATCGTTCTGGCTTGGCGGTAGCGCCGCTATAACAGGCGGCACGGTATGGTATAGCGCTCTCGAAAAGGAGAGTTGTCCATGACCGTGCCGCCTTTGTTTTCTGATGATCCGAGGCCCGCGCCACAGAAGATTCGCTCCGAACCGCGTGTATTGCCGCGCAGATTCTACACCGCCGTGTCGGTCGCGGAAGACGGCGATGCGTGGCAATTGCTGCTCGATGGCCGCAAAGCCAAGACACCTGGCAAGCGGCCGCTGACGGTTCCGGCTGAAGCGATAGCACAACGTCTCACCGACGAATGGGCGGCCCAGACGACGCATATCGATCCCTTAAAAATGCCGCTGACGACATTGGCGTGCACCGCCATCGATGCCGTGGCGTTTCAGGCAGACGCCGTGACGGACGAGATCGTCAAATATGCCGGAACCGACCTGCTCTGTTATCGCTCCGATGGACCCGACGCCTTGAACGCCGCTGAAGCGGAAGCCTGGGACCCGGTGCTCGATTGGGCGGCCCGCGATCTCGGCACAATCTTTGCCGTGTCGACGGGACTGCTGCATGTCACTCAGGCGCCGGCCGTTGCCACGCAAGTCGCCCGCGCGATCGGCACGCGCCATCCTCTGTCGTTGGCAGCCCTGCACGTGCTGACGACGTTGACGGGCTCGGCCGTATTGACCCTGGCGGTCGACCGGCGCCGCTTGTCGATCGCTCAGGCCTGGCAGGCAGCTCACGTCGACGAAGACTGGCAAATCGCCAGATGGGGACAAGACGAAGGCGCCATGAAGCGTCGCGCCATACGTCACGAGGAAGCCGCCACGGCCGCTTTTGTGTTGGGCGTCTTGAGTCGCTGACAGGACATCGGTGCGGCAGCGCTGTTGCAGCGGACCTCACACAGGTGCGTTGCCTCGCGCCGCAGCCTGCCTGTCAGCTTTGACCGGGTGCCGCTGTCGCCGGCATCGGCCGCGGTGTCGATGGTGCGGTTGCGACCGGCGTGTCCAGCGTCGCGTCGTTGAGCAGGCTCAACAGCGGCGTCAGGCCGTCGACATCGACCAGCTTGAACACCTCGAGGTCGCGCTTGGACTTGGCGCTCCAACCGGCGATGTCGAGGGCACGCTCGGCCTTCGACAACAGACCGTGGTTGCGGATCGGCGTCACGTCGTTGGCGGGATCGGCGGCCTTCTCATGCTTCTTGCGCCACTCGATGCGCGCCTTGCTCAGATCGCTGAAGCTCTCGCGTGTTTCCTCCGCCAGAAACTTCTGCAGATCCTTCGCCGACACGGCCTTGATCAACTTCACGTCCTCCATGACGCCGGCGAGTTGGTTCAGCGCCAACGCCCACAGCTCCTCTGTCTTGGAAGTCGCGATGCTCTTCTCGTCGGTCCCCTTCTCGACGCCATAGAGATTCGGGATGACAAAATACGACGTACCCGCATGATGCACGAAGTGCTGTCGCACCCACTCCATGTTGACGTTGGGCGCGCGCGCCACGGCGGTACGGAAAGCGGATTCGAGTTCGCGCCGCACCGTAGGCGAGACAGTATGCAGGCGGCCCTGGGCGCGTTCGAGGCCATCGTCGCGATGTGGCGGCGGGCCCGGCCGATCGAGCAGTGCAAGGACGAACAGTCCGAGGTCGATGCCGATGGTTGCCAGCAGCGCGATCATATCGCGCCCGGTGATCGGCTCGCCGCCGGATGTGAACCCGCTGGCACCGCCGGTAAACACGTATTTGACCAGCGACACCGAATAGCTGCCGAGGTTCTGCCACAGGTTCTTGACCGCGTTGGCGACGCCAGCGGGGCCTTCGCTGAAGGCTACGCTGCGCAGCTGGATCGTGGCGGGGATCGAGGCCTGATCAGCCGCCTGCCGCAGGCGTTGCGCCAGTGTCGGATCAAAGCAGGTGAAGCCGGGCTTGTCCGGTTCGACCGATACGGCGTTGGCGAGCGCGCGCATCTCAGTGGCGGTCGAGCTGCCGAGTTCGTTCGAGCGGCCGGCGATGTTTTTGGCGCCGCTGCGAATGGTGGTCGAGACGATCTCGAATTTCTTCTGCCGGTCCTCAGGCGCCGCCGTTTCGAAATCGGCAGCGGTTTTCTTCATGGACTCGATGTCAGCCTGCACGGGGCCAACCCAGTTCTTGACCACGTTGTCGCGCAACCCGGCGACGCTGTCGCGCACACTCTTGCGCGCGGCATACAGCCTGCCACGGCCGGCACCGGAGGCGACGCCGCAGCTGCCGCCGCTGGTCTCTTCGCGGGCCATCTGGCCGTCCGACCAGGTCACGACGCTGTCGAGTTGCGATTTCACGGCATCGAGACGAGACGACACCGCATTGCTGGCGTCGCGTGCATCTTCCTGGAGCGCCGCAAGACCGGTGCGCGTCGCCTCCTCCCCGGCAATCAAACTCCACCAGAAGCCGTAGCCAAAGCCGACCGACCAGAGCACGAGAAACAGATAGAGCGGCGCTGTAATGGCGCGCGTGGCCCACGAGCGGCCGCGGCCGATGGTTTCGCGCAGCGCGATCCACATGAGGAAGGTCAAAGCGACGGTGACGGCAATAACGAGATGCACATGCGAAACCGTGACGCCGCCGGCAAGTTCGCGCCCCTTGGCGACGCTGGCGCCGACGATGAAATCGTTCATCCCGGCCCAGGTGGCATATCCTGAAATGATGAGCAGCATGACCGAAGCAAGGCCGATCAAGGCGTTACGCCCGAACAGGTAGTCAATGCCGCGCTGCCACTCGCTCCAGTCGTTAATACGCATCACCAGTCCCCCAGGGCCAACGCAGCGGTTCTAGAACGCCACGCCGCGTTTGTCGAAAAGGAACGCGTGGGTGCAGCCCTCAAGGCAATCGCATGAACACACAAGTCCCGGTGTCCCGGAGGCAGACCAGTGCCTTCAGCGCTGATCTGCCATCCGGGATCGTGACCTCTCAATGTGGATTGACGTTTTTGTCAACTTCGACGGGTGTGGGTCCCGGATATGACATCGACGCTGAAGGCGCCGATGTCATTCCGGGATACCGAGGTTTCTGATCGGTGCTTACCCGATTGCCCTGGTGCAACCCTGTGCAACCCTGGCGCCCCCTTGTGCGGGCGCAGCATCTCGCATACGCACAATGACCAGATCGTGAGCTTTTCCGGCTGTTGTCGCCCTATCGAGGAGCCCTGCCATGTCCGACGCAACCACCATCGTGATCGCTTCAGCCGCACGCACACCCGTCGGCTCTTTCAACGGCGCGCTGGCCAGTTTGCCGGCGCATGATCTCGGCAAGATCGCGATCCAGGCCGCGCTTTCGCGCGCCAAAGTCGATCCGAAGGACGTGTCGGAAGTGATCATGGGCCAGGTGCTCGATGCCGGCGCGGGTCAGAATCCGGCACGGCAGGCGTCGGTCAATTCGGGCATTCCCAATGAGACGCCGGCCTGGGGCATGAACCAGCTGTGCGGCTCGGGCCTGCGCGCGGTGGCGCTCGGCATGCAGCAGATCCTCGACGGCGCAAAGATCGTTGTCGCCGGCGGCCAGGAGAGCATGAGCCAGGCGCCACATGCGATCAAACTGCGCGATGGCGTCAAGATGGGGGAGGCCAAGATGGTCGACACCATGATGCTCGACGGGCTGACCGACGCGTTCCACCACTACGCCATGGGCGTGACGGCGGAGAACGTTGCGCGCCAGTTCCAGATCACACGCGAAGAGCAGGACAAGTTTGCCGTTGCATCGCAGAACAAGGCCGAGGCGGCCCAGAAGGCCGGCAAGTTCAAGGACGAGATCTGCGCGGTCACCATCAAGGGCCGCAAGGGCGACGTGATCGTCTCGGAAGACGAGTACATCAAGACGGGCGTGACGGTTGAGGGCATTTCGGGCCTGAAGCCGGCGTTCGACAAGGCCGGTACTGTCACCGCCGCCAACGCCTCCGGCATCAATGATGGCGCTGCCGCCGTCGTGCTCATGACCTTGGAAGAGGCCAAGAAGCGCGGCATCAAGCCGTTGGCCAAGATTGTCTCTTGGGCCAATACGGGCGTTGATCCCGCGATCATGGGCACAGGTCCAATCTCGGCGTCGAAGAAGGCACTCGAGCGGGCCGGCTGGAAGGTCTCCGACCTCGATTTGATCGAGGCCAACGAAGCCTTCGCGGCTCAGGCCTGCGCGGTCAACAAGGGCCTCGGCCTTGATGCGAGCAAGGTCAACGTCAACGGCGGCGCCATCGCCATCGGCCACCCGATCGGCGCATCCGGCGCGCGCGTGCTGACCACGCTGCTGTATGAAATGCAGCGCCGCGACGCCAAGAAGGGCCTCGCCACGTTGTGCATCGGCGGCGGCATGGGCGTCGCCATGTGCGTCGAGCGCATGTGAGGAGCGCGGCAGCGCGTCGGTGTCAGCCCCGTGGGGTTGATACCGTGTGCGCGGCTGCATTTGCGCGGCTGCGGAAATGTCGCTTGGGCCAGACGGAGAAGTCGCGCGCTGCGGCCGCCACATCCCCAACGGTCATGGCCGGGCCAACGGTCATGGCCGGGCTTGTCCCGGCCACCCATCGGGCAACAGTTTCATAATGGGCTGAAGGCCTCAGTGTTGCAGCAATTGCGGGTTCATTTTTCTATCGGCGTGTGCGGAGAAATGGGTGGCCGGCACAAGGCTGGCCATGACAGTGGTGGGGATAGCCACTGCGCGGGCCACTTCTGAAATCAGAAATGGGATCAACTACCGCCGCAGCGGCGCCGTCAGCGTTTGGGCACGGCCGGGTTGCGGGCCGCGCGAGTCTGTGATGCGAGGCGGATCTGCGCGTTCGTTGCGCCGAAGCCCTGGTAGGCTTGCCGCCGTTCGACGATCTCGAAAAAGAAGCGATCGTCGAAGGCATGCGTATAGATCTGCAGATACTCGCCGTTGCCATCGCGCTCATAGAGAATGTCGGCGGCTTTGAGCCGTTCGATAACCTCGAGTGACAACTCGGTCTTGGTTTCGAGGTCGTCGTAGTAATTCTCAGGGATGCGGAGCAGGTCCACGCCGTTCTTTTTCAGCTGCTCAACCGTTGCGAAGATGTCGTTGGTCGAAAACGCGATGTGCTGCACGCCGGAACCAAACGCCTCGTTTAGAAAGCGAGACGACATGGTGCGTGCCGATTGCGACGCATTCAGTACGAGCCGCAGTTCACCACCGGCCGTCTGGATGACTTGGCTCTTCACGACGCCGCCCGGGTCGAGCACGGTCGCTTCCGGCAGCTTCGCGAGATCGAGCAGCGACGTGTAGAACAGAAGCCAGGACAGCATCTCCTCGTAATGCATCGACTGTGAAATGTGGTCGATCGTGGTCAGACCGGCAGCGGTTTTCGTTTGGACAGGAACGGGGACGAACTCGCTGTCCCACAGCCGGTCGAGAGGCGGTTTGCCGTCGATGAAATAGACGAGCCCGCCGCCCAACCCGCGGATCGCCGGCACCTCGATCTCGCCTGGTCCGATGCCTTGGCTGAACGGCACATCGAGCAGCGCGCGCGCCCGCCCAAGCGCAGCATTGGCATTGTCGACCTTCAAGCCGATTGCGCAGACACCAGCGCCGTGCGTCACGCCGAACGCATGGGCAAAGCCTTTGGTCTCGCTGTTGACCACGAGGTTGATCTGTCCTTGCTGCCAACGTGAGACGGACTTCGAGCGATGGCGGCCGGTCTGGCAGAATCCGAGACTGAGCAGCAGGTTTTCCAATTGCGGTGCGGTCGTGGCATCGATGGAAAACTCGATGAACTCGGTCCCCTGACAGCGGGTGCGTGGCGGCATAGCCGGGCGAGCTGTGGGCTGGCTCGATACTGTCTTGCCAGATATCGGCCGAACGGCCGTCGCGGCAAGCTGGTCGAGCGCAAAGATCAGCGATCGATGTCCATCGACAGCCACCGACTTCGTCGAGCCCGCGCGGAACTGATCATTGAAGATCTCGAGCGACAGGATGCCGTCGTATCCGGTCGCAGCAAGTGCTTCCATGAACTCCGGGATCGGCATATCGCCTTGCCCCGGAAAACTGCGGAAGTGCCGTCCCCAGGTGAGATAGTCCATCGTCAGCATGGGCGCATCAGCGAGCTGCACCAAGAAGATCTTGTCGCCAGGAATGTTGCGGATCGCCGCCATATCCGTGCGCCGCGCGCCAATGTGAAAGCTGTCGAGGACAAGGCCGATGGCCGGGTGATCGGCGCGGCGCACGATCTCCCAGGAGTCGCGATAGTCATAGACATGGCGGCCCCACGACAACGCCTCGTAGCCGACGCGGTATCCGCGCGTCGCAGCCCGCTCGCCGAGCGCGCGGAAGTCGTCGGCAGCCCGCCCGATGCCGCCGATGCTATCAGGCGCGACGTTGGAGCAGATCAGCATCAGAGTGCAGCCTAGCTCGGCCATCAGGTCGAACTTGCGCTCGGCGCGCGCGAACGCGCGGTCACGCTTTGCTGGCGGAAGTCCCTCGAAATCGCGGAACGGCTGAAAGGCGACGATGTCGAGGCCGAGATCCGCCGCCATGCGCCGCACGTCTTGGGGTGTGCCATCGAACGCCAGAAGATCGTTCTCGAAGATTTCGACACCCTGCAAGCCGGCAGCAGCGATGGCCTGCAGTTTCTCGCGGAGATCACCGCTCAGGCAGACCGTCGCGATCGAGAGTTTCATGATCGTTTTCCGTGGGTGCGCATTGAGTGTGTCATGCAGATGGCGCTTCATACCGGCCCAGCAAAGTTGTGACTCACATCGACCAGCCAGCGGGCCGGTATGATTCCTTGCTGGCGCGCGGCCGCCTCACCAACCCCGCGCGCATGATACCGTCCCACGAAAGTCAGAACTTTCGTGGGACGGTATCATACCAGCGGCCAGAAAGAGTGACTGATCAGACACGCGGCGTTATCCCGGAATGCCCGTCGCGCAGTGGCGCGACCGGCATATCCGGAACCTTGACCGGTCGCTTTGAGGCAATGATGCCATGCAGACAGAGGTGAAGGTCCCGGAATGTGATCACGCGCAGCGTTTGATCACATTCCGGGATAGCGACCTTTGAAGATCGGTCAGTCATTTCGCGCCCTGGTATCAGTCGCATCACGTGCTGCCAACGCGCGCGCAAATGTCTGCTTCATGCGCGCGATGTCGGGTTCGAGGCCTGTGAAATGGCGGAATGCATCGGCGGCCTGATGCGTGCACATGCCGCCGCCCGTGAGGACGCGGCAGCCCTTGCTCCGGGCCGTGATGATCAGATCTGTTTCCATCGGGCTGTAGATGACATCCGCTACGATGTGATGCGCGCGCAGGGACCTGGCGGGGACCGGCATGCCGCTCTTGCCGGTCATGCCGATCGGGGTCGCGTTGATGACAGCTGAGGCTTTGGCAATCGCCTCGGAGAGATCTTCGACATAGCTGCAACGTCCCGTGCCGAAGTGGGTCATGAGGTCGGCGACCGTTGCCGTCGCCCTCCCAATGTCCACGTCGTAAACCGCGACATGCGCGGCACCGAGATCCATCAAGGCGAACGCGACCGCACGCCCGGCACCGCCAGCGCCGACCAGCACGACGTCGCAGCCGCGCAGACCGTCGCGGCCGAACTCATCTTCGACGCTGCGGCGGAAACCGCTGCGGTCGGTGTTGTAACCTGTCGTTCGCCCGCTCTTGTCGATCCTGACGGTGTTGACGGCGCCGATCTCGCGCGCATCCGACGAGACCTCATCAAGCAGGGGCATGATCGTCTGCTTGACTGGAAACGTGACGTTGACTCCAGCAAATCCGACCGCCTTTACGGCCGTCAGGAGGTGCTCCAGCCGGCGTTCCGCCAGTCGATCGAGATCCATCAGATGATAGTGACCGCGGATGCCGTGAGCCGCGAACGCATCTTCGTGCAGCGCCGGCGACAGCGACTGCATGATGTTCGAGCCGATCAGCCCGACGATGGTGGCGGGCTTGCTCATGGTGCGGCGCCTGCGGCGGGCGCGAGGCCACCGCCGAGAAACAATTGCGCAATACGCGGATCGGCGAGAATTTTGGCGGCCGTATCCTCGATGCGGGTTTGACCCTGTTCAAGCACAAGGCCGAAGTCCGACATTTGCAGGGCCATCTTGGCATTCTGTTCGATCAGCAAAATCGTCACGCCCTTGTCGCGCAGGCCTTTGAGGATGCCGAACACCTCCTGCACCATCAGCGGCGAGAGGCCGATAGAGGGTTCATCGATCAGCATCAGCTTCGGTTCGAGCAAGAGGCCGCGGGCGACTTCGAGCAGCTTCTGCTGACCACCAGAAAGGGACGACGCCTGTGCGCTGGCTTTCTCGCGCAGGATCGGAAAGCGCCCCATCATCGCATCGATCTTGGCACTGAGCCCGGATTGATCGCTCAACGCAACGCCGCCGAGTTCCAGATTGTGGCGCACGCTGAGCTCGGGGAAGATGTTGCGCCCTTGCGGGACATACGACACACCCGCGTCGAGCATCTGGCGCGGCGTCCAGTTGGTGACCTCGCGACCGTCGAGCTTGATCTGACCGCTCCGCACGCCGAGCAAACCGAACACGGTCTTGAACATGGTCGACTTACCGGCGCCATTGGGGCCGATCACGGTCGTGATCTTGCCGCGCGGGATGGCCGCCGTCGTGCCGTTGAGGATTGTCATCTTGCCATAGCCGGCGACAACGTCGGTCAGCGTCAGCAGGGCGTCGGGAGTTGAACTGGTCATGATTGAGGCCCTCAATGGCCCAGGTACGCTTCGATCACCTTCGGATCGCGGCGCACGGCGTCGGGTGTGCCTTCGGCGATGATCTGGCCTTCGGCGAGGACGAGGATGCGCGTGCACAGCGACATGACGAACTCCATGTTGTGCTCGATGACGACGAACGTTGCGCCGGTCTCGCGGTTGATCGCCTGCAGGCGTTCCTTGAGGTTGCCGAGCATGGTCAGGTTGACGCCGCCGGCCGGCTCATCGAGCAGCACGAGTTTCGGCCCAGCCATAAAGGCCATGGCGCAATCGAGCAGCTTCTGCTGGCCATAGGAGAGGCCACCGGCCTTCTCGTCCGCCAAATGACCGAGGCGAAAGAAGTCGATCATCTTGGCGGCTTGGCCCGAGAGGCCGGCATCGCGCGCGCCGAACAGGCGCGACAGGCGTGAGCCCTCATGCTCCTGTCCGGCAAGGATCAGGTTTTCCCGGACGGTCAACTCTGGAAACACCTGCAGCAGCTGGAATGTGCGGCCGATGCCGAGGCGGTTCAGCTGCGAGGGCCGCAGCCCCGTGACGCTCTCGCCGCCGACCAGGACCTCGCCGCGCGTCGGTGTCAGCTGGCCAAGGATGCAGTTGAACAGCGTCGTCTTGCCGGATCCGTTCGGACCGATGAGGCCGAGGATTTCGCCGGGGCGGACATCGAACGTCACGCCGCGTACGGCATGCACACCACCGAAGGATTTCGCGACATCGCGGACTTCGAGCACGGGTGGACCAAGAGTGGGGCTCATGACACGCCTCCGGTCTTGGCCGTGCCTGCACCCAGACCCGCACCGAGCGTCGGCCCCTTATCGTCGGCATGTGGCCGACGCGTTGGCGTAACGAGCCTCTTGAACAGCCCGACGAGACCGGTCGGGCAGAAGGCCATCATCAGGATGACGATGATCGCATAGACCAGCAGATAGCTGAGCATATGCTGCAGGAAGGCGATCGACTTCGGGTTCCAGCCGGCGAGCCACGTCGGCAGGTTCGAGTTGGCGACTTCGAGCCAGTCGGGCAGCAGCACCGCGACGGCGGCGCCGAGGAACGGTCCGACCATGGTGCCAGAGCCGCCGACAACGACCATCAGCATGAACAGCAGCGACGGCGCCAGGGCGAAAGGCGAGGGATCAATGAAGCCGATCAACGGCGCGTAAAGCGCACCCGCGAAGCCGCCGTAGGCCGAGCCGATGGCGAAGGCGAGCAGCTTGTACGTGCGCACATCGACGCCGAGGCTTTCGGCGCGGATGGCGTTCTCGCGCAGCGCTGTGAACGCGCGGCCCCAGGGGCTGCGGACCAGCCACCACATGACGAATGTGAGGACGGCGGTAATGGCAAGCGTGAACCAGTAGAAATACAGCGGCGGCCTGAGGCTGACACCGAACATAACAGGGCGGCGGATGCCCTGGATGCCCGACACGCCACCGGTCAGCCATTCCTCGTTGCGGAACACCAGCCAGACGAAGATCGTGAAAGCGAGAGTGACAAACGCCAGATAGTGCTTCTGCACGCGCAACGCTGGAAAACCGAGCACGATGCCGACCACGAACGTCAGCGCGCCCGCCGCCACAAAGGCGAAGCCCCAGGGCAGTCCCGCCTGCGTGGTCAACGCGGTGAGATAAGCGCCGATGCCGAAGAAGGCCGCCTGTGCCAGCGTTTCCTGGCCCGCGTAGCCGACGATCAAGTTGACGCCCATGGCGGCAATCGCAATCACCAGCCAACGCGACAGGTTCAGCATGCCGTAGGAGCGCAAGCCGCGCCAAGGTAGGCCAATGCTGGTCAGATCCAACGGCAGCACGATGAGCACGAGCACTGTCAGCAGCAGCGCCGGTATCTTCAACCGATCGAGGGTCATACCGAGCGCTCCTCTTTGCGGCCGAGCAGCCCTTGCGGCCGGAACAGGATGACGAGCACCAGCAGGATGAGTGGGATCGCCTGGCGGTACGACGAGGCAATGCCGATTTTGTCGAGATATCCCGCAGCCAGGTTATCGATGACGCCGACCACCAAGCCACCCGCAATGGCGCCGCGCACCTGGTTGAAGCCACCGACGATGGCTGCGACGAAGGCCGCCAAGCCCAACGGCTCGCCGTTGGTGAACTTGGCGAAATAGACCGGCGAAACAAGGACCGATGCGACGGCCGCCAGCGCGGCGTTGATCAGGAAGGTGTAGAGGATCATGCGCTCGACGGGCACGCCGAGAATGCGCGCAACGGTCGGGTTCTGGGCGGTCGCCTGCATCTGCCGACCGGTGCGGGTCGACGAGAGGAAGTATTGCAGCGCAACGATTGCGCCCATGGCGATGACGAACACGCCCACCTGCGCAACTGAAACCTTGACGCCGAACACGTCGATCAAAGTCGACGGCAACAGAGACGGAAACGGCTGCGCCTCAGCCGAATAAAACTCTTTGATGCCGTCCTTGAGCAGGATCGCAACGGCAATCGTCGAGATCACCAGGGGCATCGGCCCATGCTTGATCAGAGGATCAACAATAATGAGCTTGAAGGTCACGCCGAGCAGCAGCATCGAAACGGCGATGGCGATCAACACCGCGATCCAGAATGGCACCCCAAGCAAGCTCGTCGCGATCAGCGCGAAGAACGCGGGCAGCATGACGAACTCGCCTTGGGCAAAGTTGATCGTCTGCGACGCCTGCCAGAGCAAGGTGAAGCCGACAGCCGCCAGTGCGTAAATCGCACCTGTGGCGAGGCCGGCGATCACCAGCTGGAGGAAGTCGGTCATGGAAAGCTTACTCCCCGGAACACCTAGTGGTCTGCCCCATCTAAGATGGCATGTCGTGATACGCGCAGTTCGACCACCCTAAACTGTCATGGCCGGGCTTGTCCCGGCCACCCATTTTTCAACATATTCAAGCGCTTCAATTGCGGCACGATGGGTGGCCGGCACAAGGCTGGCCACGACAATCTTTTGGATGTGGCAAAGAAACCGGCACATCATTTCTGACGAGACAAGCCACTAGTCCGCGCGCAATGCAGCCGATGGCCCATTGTTCATATGCTTCAAACTTCGTCTCTGGCGACGAGTGCGACCTGGAC